>NZ_CP096659.1:0-715980 GCF_023238205.1 Halorussus limi | reverse complement strand
CGTCACCGAGCATGTTGAACCCGATGACGGTGATGCCGATGGCCAGTCCCGGGAAGACGATCATCCACGGAGCGGTCTCGATGAACCCCCGTCCCGTGTCGATGATGAGTCCCCACGACGGCGTCGGTGGCTGTGCGCCCAGACCGAGGAACGAGAGGCTCGCCTCGGCCAGGATGGCGAACGAGATGTTGAGCGACCCCTGGACGAGCAGCGGGGCCGCGCAGTTGGGCAGCACCTCGCTGAAGACGATGCGGGTGTCGGACTCGCCGCGCGCGACGGCGGCCTCGACGTACGCCTCGTTGCGCTCGGTCAGCGCCGCGCTCCGGGCGACCCTGGCGATGTACGGGGTGTAGACGAACGCCAGCGCCAGGATGACGTTCCGGAGTTCCGGGCCGAGTACCACCATCAGCGTCAGCGCCAGTAACACCGGCGGGAACGCCATGGCGGCGTCCATCACTCGCATCAGGACCTCGTCGGTCAACCCGCCGAAGTAGCCCGCGACCACCCCGATGAGCGTCCCGACTGCGAGCGCCGCGGCGATGGAACCGAAGCCCACGTACAGCGAGATGCGACTCCCCATCACCACCCGACTGAAGATGTCGCGGCCGAGTTCGTCGGTCCCGAACGGGTGTTCGAGCGACGGCGCCTCGGTCCGCTCGCTGATGTCGGTCTCCGAGATGGAGTAGGGCGCGATTATCGGGGCGAAGACGGCGACCACGATCAGCGCCACGACGATGACGAGGCCGACCATCGCCTTGGTGTTGTTGCGGAACTTCCGGACGAACGTCGAGGCCCGCTCGCGCTGGGCGTCCGACATGGACAGTCGGGCGCGGAGCGTGTCGCCGGGTTCGGCCGACATCACTCCTCACCCCCGTAGCGGATGCGCGGGTCGAAGTAGGCGTACAGCAGGTCGGCGGCGAAGTTCGAGGCCATGTATATCAGCGCGACGACGATGATGCAGCCCTGTATCAGGGGGATGTCGCGGCTCTGGATTGCGGTCAGCGTCAACTGGCCGATGCCCGGCCAGTAGAACACCTTCTCGAGGACGACGACCCCCCCGAAGGCGTAGCTGAACTGGAACGCGACGACCGTGATGACCGGGATGATGGCGTTGCGGAGGGCGTGACGCAGCACGACGACCCGCTGGGTCATCCCCTTCGCGCGGGCCAGTTTGACGTACTCCTCGCTGAGTACTTCGAGCATCGACGACCGGGTCATCCGCATGATGTACGCCGTCAGCGCGAACCCCATCGACGCCGCCGGCAGCGCGAGGTGCTTCAGCGCGCCGACGGGCGACTTCATCGGCGAGACGTAGCCGCCGGTCGGCAGGACGTCGAGCCAGACGGCGAACACCAGAATCGACAGTAGTCCCCAGAGGAAGATGGGGAGCGAGATGCCGACGAACGCGAACAGCGAGGTGGCCACGTCCGAGGGTTCGTTCTGGTGGACCGCCGAGTAGACCCCGAGCGGAATCGACAGCGAGACCGCGACGAACGTCGCGGCGAACGCCAGCAGGAGCGACCGGGGGAGCTTCTCCATGATGAGCGAGACGACCGGCTTCTCGTACCGCAGCGACGTTCCCATGTCGCCCTGGAGGAGTCCGAGGACCCAGTCGACGTACTGGAGATAGAGCGGTTGGTTGAGACCCATCTGTGCTTTCAGCGCCTGTATCGACTCGGGGGAGGCGTTCGGTCCCAGGATGAGCAGCGCGACGTTCCCGGGCAGGATGTTGGTGACGCCGAACGCGATGAGCGTCACCAGGAACAGCGTCACCGCCATGAACGCCACCCGCCGAGCCACGTAGTTGTACATCGACATTGGTAGGAGAGAGACCGCCGACTGTCAGTTCTCGAGCCAGTTGTCCTGGAAGCGGAGCGTCGACCCGTCGGGCGCGCCGATGTCGCCCTTGTACTGGTTCTTCGCGCCGTAGAGGTTCCCCTGCCACCAGAGGAAGAGGTGACCGGCCCGCTCGCGGTGGAGGATTTCGGTCGCCTTGTGGTACTTCTCGGCGCGCTTCTGCTGGTCGTACATGTGACGGGCCTCCTCGACCAGCTTGTTGTACTCCTCGTTCTTCCAGCCCGTGAAGAAGAACGCGCCGTCGGGGTGGAGGAACTTGTAGAACGAGACGTCGGGGTACCACAGCGCGAGGTACGAACTCGTCGTCGCTTGGAAGTTCTGCTTGGAGTAGACGTCCGAGAGCCAGCTGTTCCAGGTTATCTTCTGGATGTCGAGTTCGATGCCCACCTCGCTGGCCTGGTCGGAAATGACCTTCGCGGCCTGGACCTGTGCCGGGTACGACTGGGGAATCTTGAACGACGCCGAGTAACCGTCGGCCATGCCCGCCTGCTCCAAGTGCTTCTTGGCCTTCTGCTTGTCACGGGGGCGCGGCTTGACGTCCTTGTTGACCCACGGGCTCCCGGGCGTCGCGGGGGTCGCAGTCGTCTTGCCCGTGCCGTAGAGCGCGGCCTCGGCTATCTTCTGCTTGTCGAGCGCGAAGTCGAGCGCCAGACGGGCGTGCTTGTCGTCGAACGGCTTCTGGTTGCAGTTCATGCCGAGGTAGACCAGCGACTTCGGGAACTGCTTCTCGAAGCGGGTCTGAGGCATGTTCTTGACCGTTTCGACGTCCTTGGGCGCGACACCGTTGATGAAGTCGTACTCGCCCGCTTGGAACGACTGGAGGCGGACGCTCGGGTCGGTAATCTCGCTCTTGACGATTTTGTCCATGTACGGGCCGCCGCTCTTGCTGTCCCAGTAGTCGTCGAACTTCGTCATCGTGAACGACGACTCGATTTCGCGGCTCTCGAACTGGTAGGGGCCCGTACCGACGGGATTTCCGATCTTCTTTTTCTGAGCCTCCTTCTTGGGCATGATGGCGAGTTCGGCGGTCGCCATCTTCGCGATGAACGGCGCGAACGGCTCCTTCAGTTTGATCTGGAACTTGTACTTGCTCGGAGCCTTCATGTTCTCGACGAAGTCGAAGAAGCCGCTGGCGAGGTAGTCGCCGTTGGCGACCCGCTGGTAACTCGCCAGCACGTCCTCGGAAGTCATCTCCGTACCGTCGTGGAACTTGACCCCCTGCTGGAGGTCCATCGACAGGAGCGTGTTGTTCTCCTGCTTCTTCAGGTTCTTCGCCAGATGTGGCTTCAGCGAGTAGTCGGACTGGAGTTGGACGAGTTCCTCGTAGATGTTCTCGAGAACCCGCTTGGACGCGGCCGAACTGTCGAGGTGCGGGTCGAGGCCCTGCACCGGGACCGCGCCGCCCCACTGAAGCGTTCCGCCGGACTTGGGCGACCCGCCGCTGCCGCCGCTCGTCTGAGACGTGCCGCCGCTACCGGTCGTGGTCGCGTCCTGTCCCCCTTCGGATTCGCCGCCGCTCGTACACCCAGCGAGCACCAGCGGAACCGACGTCCCGACCGCGCCGACGAACTGCCGCCGGTCGAGCGAGACGCCCGAGTCGCTCCCGTCACTCTCATTGCTATCGCTTGGCATAGGCCGTGATTCAGGGTTATACGCCATAAAACTTCTGGAGTTTAACTTATCTTCGGTCTAATCAATCGTCTTTTTCCAAAACTCTATGGTAAGTAAACGTTTGTCGAAATGTGAACGGGAGGGCGCCCTTCCGACCCCTGTATTCGGGGACGACCTTACTCCGCCATAAGAACTACGCTTCTCCACGCGCCACGCGTGCCGAATTCGGCCGTCTCGGGCGTTCGTCGAGAATGGAAATACCGTTTGTGAGAAACAATCAAGTAGCGGTCGGTGAAACGAGGCGTACCGACCATGGACGTACGGACATCGCGGCTCCGGGACGACATCGAGGCCAACGCCGAGTTCGGGGCTGTGCCGGTCGAGGAGGGTAGGGGACGGACTGTACTGACCGGAACGACTGCCGACCGTAAGGCCCGCGAGTACCTCGTCGCGCGACTCCGCGACGCGGGCCTCGACGTGCGCGTCGACGCGGTGGGCAACGTCGCGGGCCGGTGGACGCCGGACAGCGCCGACCCCGACGCGGACCCGGTTGCGGCCGGGAGCCACCTCGACTCGGTTCCCGAGGGCGGCATCTTCGACGGTCCGCTCGGCGTCTACGCGGCCCTCGAAGCGGTCCGGGCGATGCGAGACGCCGACCTCGACCCCGCCCGGCCGGTCGAGGTGGTCTCGTTCACCGAGGAGGAGGGTCAGCGGTTCGACGGTGGCCTCGTCGGGTCGAGCGTTGCGGCCGGCGACATCCCCGTCGAGGAGGCGCTGGCCTTCGAGGACGACGGCGTCACGCTGGCGGCCGCGCTCGACGACATCGGCGCTCGGGGTGAGGGCCTGCTCGACGCGAGCGACTGGCACGCGTGGTTCGAACTCCACATCGAACAGGCCGAGCGACTCGAACGGGCGGGGGTCCCGGCGGGCGTCGTGACGACCATCACCGGCATCTCGCGGTGCGACGTCGAGATTCGGGGCGAGGCCAACCACGCCGGGTCGACCGGGATGGACGAGCGCTGCGACCCGCTGGCGGCCGCCAGCGAGTTCGTGCTCGACGTGGAGTCGGCCGCGAACGACGTCGTCGCCGACGAGAGCGACACCGCGGTCGCTACGGTCGGCAAACTCGACGTCCGGCCGAACGCGCCCAACGTCATCGCCGACGCGGTCGAATTGACCGTCGACGTCCGGGACGTCCGCCACGACTCGGTCCACCGCATCGTCGACGAGGCCCGCGCCAGCCTCGACCGCCTCGAAGCCGAGCGCGGCGTCGAGACGAGTCTCGACCGACCGTGGGACCGCGCGCCGGTCCCCATGAGCGAGCGCTGCCGCGACGCGCTCCACGAAGCGGGAGCGAGCGCGGGCATCGAGACGCTCGACCTCCATTCGGGGGCGGCCCACGACACGATGCACGTGGCGAACGCGACCGACGCAGCGTTGCTGTTCGCGCCCTCCGAGGACGGCATCTCGCACAACCCCCGGGAGTGGACCGACTGGGAGGACTGCGCGGCCGCGACCCGGGTGCTCGCCGGCGCGATGGCGCGACTGGCCGCGGAGTAGCCCCGACGGTCCGGTCCGACTGGCCGCGAAGGAGGCCCGATTCGTGGCGCGACCGTCGGTTCACGAAATGGAAACACGGCCGGTTTCTCGCGGGAACACTGGCGTATTTTCAGAAAATCGGCTATAAGAAGGGGTATAGACGCCGATCTACCGCGGAAAATTCGAGCGGTGTTCTCTCGCAGTAGTGAGTCTCTCGGCCGCATGCGGTCATCCACCGGGCTCAGACTGCCGTTCGGTGCGTTCACGATACGAGAACACCTATGAACCTCCAGCGGATACAGACAGTCATGACCGAGGAGAACTCGGGGGAGTCGCCGCGGATTCTGCAGACGGTTTCGCGCGCACTCCAAGTCGTCCGCGCGCTGGAGGAACTCGACGGGGCCACCGTCACCGAGGTGGCCGACCACCTCGATATCTCCAAGAGCGCAGCGTACAACTATCTCATGACCCTCGAGGACCAGCGACTCGTGGTCAAGGAGGGCAACACCTACACGCTGTCGCTGCAGTTCCTGATGCTCGGCGAGTACGTCCGCAACCAGAACACCCTCTACGAGACCGGCAAGGACGAGATAGAGCGACTCGCCGAGGAGACCGGCGAGTACGCCCACCTCGCGACCGTCCAGCACGGCCTCAGCGTCAACCTCTACAAGGTGAAAGGCGAGAAGGCTGTCGGGAGCAACTACCAGACCAGCAAGCTCCAGAAGCCCGACTACCTCCACTTCTCCGCGACCGGGAAGTCGATGCTCGCGCACATGCCCCGCGAACGCGTCGAGGAAATCGTCGACCGCTACGGACTCGCCCGGAAGACCGAGAACACCATCACCGACCGCGAAGAACTGTTCGCGGAACTGGAGGAGGTCCGCGACCGGGGCTACGCCTACAACGACGAGGAGGAGATAGAGGGCCTGCAGGCCATCGGCGCGCCCATCCGCGACCGCGGGGGCGACGTCCTCGGGGCGCTCAGCGTCTCCGGCCCGCTCCGGCGGATGAACGACCCGGACTACCACGACACCATCGTCGAGAAGGTGACCAACGCCGCCAACGTCATCGAGGTCAACATCAACATGGCCGAGACCGACGACGACCTCCCGGACTTCGCGTGAGTGCCCCGACTCAGACCCCGACGCGCGGTGCGTCTTCGTCTGCGTCGAGCGAGTCGGCGAGTTCCTCGCGTGCGAGGACGTTCGCTTCGGGTGCGCCGACCGCATCGTAATTTCGGGGGACGGACGCGATTCGGAGAGTTCGAGCGCCGGTAGGCGTGACGTTCGGCCGCTACCAACGCCCTTTTCGCCGCGACTCGTCTACGACTCGCCGATGACTGCCGCTATCGAAGTCGAGGACCTTCGCAAGCAGTACGAGGGCGTGCAGGCGCTCGACGGCGTCTCGCTGTCGGTGCCCGAGGGGAGCTTCTTCGGTCTGCTCGGCCCCAACGGCGCGGGCAAGACCACCTTCATCAACATCCTCGTGGGACTCGTCCGGCGGTCGGGCGGCCGCGCCGAGGTGTTCGGCCACGACGTGGAGGACGACTACCGCGAGGCCCGCGACGCCATCGGCCTCGCGCCTCAAGAGTTCAACGTGGACCACTTCTTCCCGGTTCGTGAGGTTCTGGAGCACAAGGCGGGATACCACGGTATTCCGGCCGACGAGGCCCGCGAGCGCGCCGACGAGGTGCTGAAGCAGGTCGGCATCTACGACAAGCGCGACACCCGGTTCAACTGGCTCTCGGGCGGGATGAAGCGCCGGTTCATGCTGGCGCGGGCGCTCATCACCGACCCCGACTTGCTGATTCTGGACGAACCGACCGCGGGCGTGGACGTGCAGTTGCGCCACGACCTCTGGGACCTCATCACCGAACTCAACGAGTCGGGCACCACGATTCTGCTCACCACCCACTACATCGAGGAGGCCGAACGGCTCTGCGACGAGGTGGCGATTCTGGACTCGGGCAACCTGCTGACCGTGGCGACGCCGGAGGAACTGATGGACCGCGGCCCGGACAAGATTCGGGTCACGCTCCGGAACGCGCCGGCGAGCGCGCCCGACCTGCCGGCGCTCGCGGCGGGCGAGCGAGAGGGCCGCGTCGAGAGCGTCGAACTCGACGGCGACCAGTTGGTCGTCACGGCGACGCAGGGCGGACTGGTCGCGCCCGACCTCGTGCGGGCGCTCGACCGCGCCGGCCTCGAAATCGTGGACTTCGGCATCTCCCGGACCTCGCTCGAAGAGGTGTTCGTGGACATGACCCGCGAGGGCGGGAGCGACCAGCAGTCGGCCGAGACCGTCGCGGCGGACGGCGGCCGCGGTGGGACCGTCGGCGACGACGGGGGTGTCTCGGAATGAACCTCTCGGGGTTCACGGGGTTCAAGACCCTCGCGCGCCGCGAAATCCTCCGGTTCCTCCGGCGGCCCCGCAACACCTTCGTCCCGCCGTTCATCACCAACGTCCTCTACTTCTCGGTGTTCGGAGTCATCCTCGGGGACCGCGTTGGCAGAATCGCGCTGGACGGCGGCGACCCGATTCCGTACATCCTGTTCATCCTGCCCGGACTCGTGGTCCTCGGGGCCATCTCGAACGCCTTCGAGAACGCCTCGTTCTCCATCTTCCACGGACGCTGGAACGACTACATCGAGGAGACGCTCACGTCGCCGATGTCCTACTCGCGGATGGTCGTCGCCTACATCGTCGCGGGCGCGACCCGCGGCCTGCTCGTCGGGTCGCTCATCGCGGTCATCGGCGCGTTCTTCACCTCGGTCGGGGTCGCCAAGCCGTTCTACCTCGCGGCGTTCGGACTGGTCGTCAGCCTGCTGTTCGCCAGTTTCGGCGTCGTGGTCGGTCTCTGGGCCGACGACTGGGACAACCTCACCATGATGAACCAGTTCATCGTCCGACCGCTCGTCTTCTTCGGCGGCGTGTTCTACGCGATTCGGGAACTCCCCTCGCCGTATCAGGAACTCTCGATGCTCAACCCGATGGTGTACATGGTCAACGGCGTCCGGTACGGCTTCCTCGGCGTCTCGGAAGTGGACCCCAATTGGTCGCTGGCGGTCCTCTCGGCGCTTACCGCGGCAGTCCTCGCGCTCGACATTGCGCTGTTCAAGCGCGGGTACGGACTGACCGACTGAGAGATACTCTAAGAAACCGGCGAGACGACGACTTTCGGCCTACTCCTCCCACGGTTCGCCGCCCTGCTGGTCGCCGAACAGTTCCCGCATCAGGGTCACGATGCTCTCGGGCGGGAACTGGCCGCGTTCGGTCACGATGGCGTCCACGTAGCGCGGCGGGGTCACGTCGAACGCGGGGTTCTCGACCGCGAAGCCCTCGCCGTCGGCGTCGCCGTTGATTTCGGCCTCCTCGTCTTCGGTCAGCACCTCGCGCTCGTCGCGCATCTCGATTTCTACCGTGTGGCCCGTCATCGTGTCGGGGTGGAGTTTGAGCGTCTGTGCCGCGACCATGATGGGGACGCCCCGCTCGCGGGCGTTCACGGCGAGACCGGAGGTCCCGACCTTGTTGATGACCGACCCGTCGGCCGCGATGGAGTCCGCGCCGACGAGGACGTGGTCGACTTCGTCCAGATACCGGCGTGCGGCGTTGTCCACGACGAGGGTGACCGGCACGTCCCACTCCCGGAGTTGGCGGGCGGTGATGTGGCCCTGCTTGCGCGGCCGGGTCTCCTTGACGATGGCGCTGATGTCCTTGCCCTGTTCGAGGGCCTTCTCGACGCACGAGAGCGCGTCGGTCGAGTGGCAGTGGGTCATCACGGTGTCGCCGTCCCGGAGGCGGTTCGCGCCGATACGCCCCAGATTCTCCTGCGCTTGGTCGAGTTCGCGCCGGAACTCGCGGGCGCTCTCGACGACGGACTCCCGGAGTTCGGGCACCGTCTCGCCGTCCATCCCGCGGAGGACGTACCGCAGCGAGTTCGGCAGACTGACCGCGGTCGGTCTGGTCTCGCGGAGTCTCCGGGCCGCCGCGCGCATCTCCGCACGGAACTCGTCGGGGTCGTCGGCGTCGCTGTCCTCGGCCTGCGCCGCGAGCGCCTCGGCCGCGGCGTCGGCGATGGTCGCCGCGCCTCGGATTTCCATGCTGGCGATGTCGGCGGCGGCCCCCTCCACGCTCTCGTGCAGTTCGGGGTCGGTTCGGCTCATGCCCGCGGGTACGGGCCAAGGAGGGAAAAACGACGGGGTCGGCGAAGAAACCCGAGGCGCGACTCGCTCGTCACCGCGCCTGCTCGGGCAACTCGATTTCGTCGGGCGCCGGCATCCAGAAGATTTCGAGCGACACCGCCAGCGCGAACGGAATCGCCCAGACCAGCATCAGCGCGGTGGTCCTGTCCTCCACGCCGCTCCCGCCGAATCCGACGAATCCCGAGAGCAGGATGGTCGTGACGACGTACAGTAGCGGGACGAAGACGACGGTGTACACCACCGCGCCCCACTGGGTGGAGAGGCGGAGGCGGAAAAACCGGATGGCGACCGCCGCGAGGACGGTGTTGACGACCATGATGAGCAGGAACCCGATGGCTGTGGCGGCCGAGACCATTGCTACGTCCGTCTTGGGACCGCTCGCTTTTGTGGCTACCGGATGCGTGACGGTCGGAGTCCCGTCGCGCTACCGGCCGAGGTCCTCGTGGGCGCTCGACAGGTGGCGTGAGGCGAGCGCCGCGAGCAGCGAGAGTTCCCCGGCGAGCGCGCCCACGGCGATGATTTCGGCGAGCGCGTCGGCGTTGCTTCCGGCGGGGTCACCCCCGCCACGGAGGCCGAGTACGTCCAGCGCCTCCGACTGAGTCTGGAGTTTCGTGCCGCCGCCGACGGTGCCGACCTCCAGACTGGCGAGGCTCACGCTGGCGTAGAGCGCGTCATCACGGGCCTCGACGGTCGTGATGGCGTTGGCCCCTTCTACGACCTGCGCGGCGTCCTGTCCGGTGGCGAGGAACGCCGCGGCGACCACGTTCGCGGCGTGGGCGTTGAACCCGAGGCTCCCGGCCTTCGCGGACCCGACGAGGTTCTTCCGGGTGTTGGCCTCCTCGATGGCCTCCGGCGTGGTGTGGAGGCGGTCCTCGACCGTCTCGCGCGGGATTTCCACGTCCGCGGTGACGCTCCGGCCCCGGCCCTCGACGGCGTTGATGGCGGCGGGTTTCTTGTCGGAGCAGAGGTTGCCCGAGAGCGCGACCAGCGAGGCGGGTGTCTCGTCCTCGACTACTTCGGCGGCCTCGCGCGTGGCGATGGTCGCCATGTTCATCCCCATCGCGTCCTTGGTGTCGTAGACGAACCGCAGGTAGACCGAGTCGCCGACGACGTAGGTGTCCACGTCGAGGAGTTCGCCGTGGCTGGTGGTCGATTCGGCGGCCTCGCGCAGGCGCTCTGCGTTCTCGCCGACCCACGAGACGACTTCCTCGGCCTCGGCGACGCCGGACACCCGGAAGACCGGCGCGCGGGTCATCCCCGACTTGGTGACGCGGGCGTCCGCGCCGCCGGCGGTGGCGATGGTCGAGCAACCCCGGTTGACGCTGGCGACCAGCGCCCCTTCGGTCGTCGCCAGCGGCAGGTAGTACTCGCCGTCGGCCGCGCCGCCCGCGACCTGCACCGGGCCGACGACGCCCATCGGAATCTGGGCCGCGCCGACCATGTTCTCGACGTTCGCGTCGGCGGCCTGCTCGGCGTCGAGCGCGTAGTCGCCGACGGCGTCGAGGTCGGCGTCGGTCTCGGCCTCCAGCAGGCGTCGCCGGGCCGCCGCGGCGGTCTCGGCGTCGGTGCGGTCGTCGAGTTCGTGGAGTCGCAGTTCGCCCTCCCGGACTCGCTCGGCCAGCGCGTCCGGGTCGTCCGCGGCAGAGTCGTCGGTCATGTCCGGGCGATGGCGGGCGCGGCCCCTAACAGTTCTCATTCGGGTCGGGTCGCTCCGGGCCGAGTCGCTCCGGGCCAAGCTACTCCGGACCGAGTCATTCCGGGCCGGACCGCCTCGCCGCCCGGCCCGCGACCACTTTTACTTTCACTCCGCGCGTGGCTGAGGTTTATGGCCGTCTCGCCCGTAGCGTCGAGTGGTCCCCGGAGTGGCCGACCGGAGCGAGTCCACGCACGCAGCGGCCCGGCGGGGCGCGGACCCAGCAAGTTCGATTCGGTCTCCACCGACTCCTGTCATCCCCTACCCCCATCGCACCGCGCCCCGTCCGCCACCGCGGGACCGTCGTCACGACCGCGCTTCTCTCGACGGACTTCCCTCAGAGCAACCGATACCGACCGCGACTCTCGCTGACCTCGCCGCGTCGGACCAGTTTCTCCAGCGCGTCGCGGGCGTAGTCGGCCGGAACGCCTTCCTCGTCCGCGAACGCGACCACCTCGTCCTCGGTCGGCCGGTCGAGTTCCCGCAGAGCCGCCAGCACGGTGTCCTTCCGAGAGGTCCCGCGCGTGCTGGCCGACCGGTTCTCGACGCGTTCGGCGGCCGCTTCGACCTCGTCGGTGTCGATGCCCGAGGCTTCGAGGTACTCCTCGTCGGAGACGCCCGCGTTCTCGACTTGCGACTCCATCTCGGTGAACGAGTCGAGTTCCGCGAACGCCTCGCCCTCGCCCTGCCGGTTGGCGAGCATCGACGACCGGACCTCGCGGGCGTGGTCCTCGTCGTCGGTCTCCACGAACTTCTTCAACCTCTCGAACTTCCGGCGCTTGCCGCAGCGCGGACACTGGGTGGTCTCGGGCCGCCCCTCCACGATTTTGAGCGCCTGACACTCGCTACACCCCACGACGGCGTACATACTCACCGGTCGGGCTCTTTCCTACGTGAATGTTCGGTCTCGGGCCGGTGTCGGCGTCTTTCAGGTGCCTATTCCTATCTCTAAGAACCATCAATATGTCTTTGGCAACGCTGTAGTTATCCCACGACCAGCGTCACGGTCCGCTACCCTGTCCGACGACGGTGAGGCGGCCGAGTTCGCCCTCCACCCAGACGACGACGCCGATAACGCTGAAACGGCGTCGCGGTTCGAAGACGTACTCGTCGGTCGTTCCGTCCGGCAGGGCCGCCTCGATTCGGTACCGACCGAGTTCCGTAATCGCGTCGTCCAGCGCGACGGTGGTACCCGCCTCGACTCGGACCCGGTCGGTGAACACGGGCGTCTCGTCCGTCGCGTCGAAGACCGTTACCTCGACGCAGTGGGGCGAACCGCCGTCGTTCTCGACGCGGACGGGGAGCGAGTGCGACACCGACAGGACGCGCCAGACCGGGAGATACGCGGCGAGTCCTCGGCCGACGAGCGCCAGAAAGACCGCTCCGACCGCCAGATTCCGGAGCGCGACGACCGGCGGTGGCCCGCCGCTCGCGACCACCAGCGACCCGTACTCCGCGCCGCCGAGGAGCAGGAGTACCGGGACGTATATGACCCAGAGGAGCAACGCCGGCGGCCCCTGCACGTCGCCGACGAAGGGGTCAGCGACGAACACCAGGTAGTCGAACGCGAGGACGGCCAGCGGGAGAATCGCGCCGAATCGAACGAACAGCGCCGCCGCGACCGTTCCGACGAACCAGAGGCCGCCGAACGCGTACGCGAGACCCCGGAGGTCGCCGAGCGAGGACAGCCACTGCTCTCGAACGGAGAACGACGGGTACACCGCCCGCATCGTCCCGACGACGAGCGAGAGGTACGCCGCGCCGGCGAGCGCCCCGAGACCGACCGCTCGAACGGTCGCCTGCGAGACGAGTGGGAGAGGGCCGGTAGCCATCACCGGGCCTTCGAATGTCAGGCTCAAAACTGTTCGCTCCCGGCGTCTCGCTCACCGGTCGGTCGCTTCGGGGGCGACGACCTCCACCTTGATTCGCTCGGGGTCCTCGACGTAGACGGCGTAGTGGTCCGGCCCGCCCGCGTGCGGATGGTCGTCCTCGTAGAGAATCGTCGCGCCCCGCTCCCGGAGTTTCCGCGTCAGTTCGTCCACCTGCGAACGCGACGCGGCGTGAAACGCCAGGTGGTTCAGGCCCGGACGGCGACGGTGGTACGCCTCGTCGGCGTAGTCCTCCGGCGCGCGCACGAGGACGATATACGTCGGGCCGCGCTTCCACGACCGGCCGTCGGGCCACCGCTGGTACTCCTCGTAGCCGAGTTCCCCGAGGAACCACTCCCAGAACGAGACCGACGCCTCGAAGTCCGAGGCGTACAGTTCGACGTGGTGGAGCAGTCCCGCGGCACCGTCGTCCGGCACCGGCGGCGACTGGGCGTCCGCGATTCGGTCGGGCGTCTCGGCGGGCGTCCCCTCGCCCGCGTTCGTCGGCGCCTCGTCGTCCATACGCCGGAATCGAAAGCCGCGGCCAAAAGCGTTCTCCGGACCGACGCCGGTAAGACCGTCCGCCGGTCGAACCTTTAGGTGCCCGGCCGTCCTCGATACGGCCGACCATGGAAGTCGTACCCAAAGACGCGGAGGAGTCCACCGAGGCCGTCGAGGGCGTCCACCTCTCGCTGCTCGCCGGCGCCGAGGAGATGAACGTCCAGCACTTCTTCATCGAACCCGGCGCGGAGGTGCCCGAACACAGCCACGACAACGAGCAGACCGGGTACATCACGCAGGGGACGCTGACGTTCCTCGTGGACGGCGAGGAACTCGACGTGAGCGAGGGCGACTCCTACGCCATCCCCGGCGACGAACCCCACGCCGCCGAGAACCGCGGCGACGTGCCGGTCGAGGGCGTTGACATCTTCAGTCCGCCGCGTGAGAACCCGGACTGGAAGGACTGAGGACCGGTTCTCCTGCGGCAATCGGCTCAACGTTGGTCGTGGTGGTAATCGAGTCGAAGGCAGTGACCCGAGTAGAAATCGAGTCGGAGCTAGCTACTGCCGACGCCTATCAGACCGCACCGCACAGCGCCGCACCAGCCTCTACCTCCCCAACCGCCTGCGTTGCTCACTTCGCTGCGCTACTCGTCCCTCGCGCGCTTGAGCGCGCCACGACGGCGCGCTCGCACGCGCCGGGTGGATTATCCGGAACGCGTCGAACTCGAGGAACCCGGACCTTGCGCTCGCGCCGTTTCAGTCCAACCGTTCGAGGAACTGTCCGAACACCTCGCCCTCCACGTCCCGGAGTTCAGCGCCCTCGTTCGGTCCGACGCCGGTCTTCAGGTCCGCCGGGTCGGCGTCCGTCTCGCAGTCGCGGAGGCGCTCGAACAGCGCGGTCGCAGGTTCGGAGAGTTTCTCGCGGTGGTCCGCCACGAAGTCGAGAGTCGCTTCGCGGTCCACACTGCGGCCCGTCAGTTCCGCGTGAGCGACCCGGCCGACGCCCGCCGCGAGGACGACCCGGAACTGGCCGACCTGCTCGCGCACCACGTCGCGGCGCTCCCACGCGGCGTCCAGCAGGTCTGCACCGGTCGCGTCCTCGCTCGCCAGCAGGCGCGTGAGCGCGAACCCGTAGAGGCGTCCGGCGCTGTCCTCGCTGTGAATCCGGTCGGCGTAGCGTCGAATCAGTTCGTCGCGGCGCGCGGCCGGAATCTCGCCGGGGTCGGCCCTCCCGAGAATCGCCAGCGCGTGACCCCACCACCGGGAGCGTTCGTCCTCCGCGCCCGCCGCCTCCAGAACGTCGAGTATCGGTTCGAGCGCGTCGAGCGCCTCGCGGGCGTTCTCCCGGCGGGCGTGGAGTTCGACCACGCGCTCGTAGTGGGTTCGGGCCGTAGCGTGGTCGTCCCGTTCGCGGGCGAGGTCGGCCAGTCGCAGGCCGAGGTCGATGGCTCGCTCGGAGTCGCCGAGGCGACCCCGGACGCCGATGGCCTCGTCGTAGTGGTCGCGGGCGGTCTCGTAGTCGCCCGCGAGTTCGGCGCGCTTCTCGTGGTAGAGCGCCTCGGCGCGGCGCTTCCACGGGAGCAACTGCGCGAGGTTCTGCTCCAACCACCTGTCGAGACGGCCGCGAGTTCTCGGGACCTCCTACGTACTCATGCGGGAGTCTCTCTCGCGAAATTTTATAAATCTCTCCCCGGAGAATTTACGAATATATCGAGGCAACGAAACCGCCGAATCGTTACCGGAGTTCCGGCGCGAAAAAGAGGCCGAATCGAAACGCGGCTCTACGCGAGGTCTTCGATCTTGTCGCAGATGGCCTCGGCGTACTCGGTGGTGCCGACCTTCTCGGCGTCCTCGCGCTGGCGGGCGAGGTCGTACGTGACCGTGCCCGAGGAGATGGTCTCCTCGACGGCGTCGCGGATGAGTTCGCCGGTGTCGTCCCAGCCGAGGTACTCGAACAGGAGGCGACCCGAGAGGATGAGCGCGGTCGGGTTGGCCATGTCCTGTCCGGCGCGCTTGGGCGCCGACCCGTGGACCGGTTCGGCGAGACAGCGGTTGTCACCGAAGTTCGCGCCGGGCGCGATGCCGAGGCCGCCGATCTGGGCGCCCGCGGCGTCGCTGAGGTAGTCGCCGTTGAGGTTCGGCATGGCGAGCACGTCGAACTCGTCGGTGCGAAGCTGCATCCACTGGAGCATCGCGTCGGCGAGGCGCTCCTCGACCATGACGGCGTCCTCCGGGATGTCCACTTCGTCCTGCTCCTCCCAGAGCGAGTCGGGCGCGGCGAAGACCTCGTCGTCGGGGTACTCCTCGTCGGCGACCTCCATGCCCCAGTCGCCGAACTGGCCCTCGGTGAACTTCATGATGTTGCCCTTGTGGACCAGCGTGACCTTGTCGCGGTCGTTCTCGATGGCGTAGTCGATGGCCTCGCGGACGAGGCGCTTGCTGCCCTTCTCGGAGATGGGCTTGAGACCGAGACCGATCGGTCCCTCGTGCATGACGTCGTCGAAGTCCATCTCGTCCTCGACGAAGTCTCGGACCTTCTCGGCCTCGTCGGTACCGGCTTCCCACTCGATGCCGGCGTACACGTCCTCGGTGTTCTCCCGGAACGTGACCATGTCCATCTCCTCGGGCGCTTTCATCGGGGAGGGAACACCGTCGAGATAGTAGGTCGGTCGGACGTTCGCGTAGAGGTCGAGCGTCTGGCGGAGCGCGACGTTCAGCGACCGGAAACCGGCGCCGACCGGGGTCGTGAGCGGCCCCTTGATGGCGACGCGGTGTTCGCGGATGGCGTCGACTGTCTCGTCGGGCAGGTTCTCGTCGTACTTCTCTCGGGCGCTCTCACCGGCGTAGAGGCGCATCCAGTTGACATCGCGGCCCGTCTCCTCTGCGGCCTTGCTGAGGACCTTCTGGGCGGCCGGACCGACGTCCTGTCCGATGCCGTCCCCGTGAATGATGGGGATAATCGGATTATCGGGTACTTCGAGTCCGTCCTCGCCTTCCTCCGCGACGGTAATCTTCTCCCCGCTCTCGGGGACTTCCACCTTGTCGTAGCTCATGACACTCGAATCTGCGGGAGAGAGGGATAAAAGGGCTACCGTTTAGTCCCGCGGGTGCCATATACGTCCTTAAATTCCTAGTTTGAGGACGTGACTCATTCCCCGAATCGGGTCGCCCTTCGACTCCGCTCGGTTGCGAGTGGCCCGATTTTAAGGCGGATGGCGAACCACCCCATCGCATGAAGGTCATCGTTCACGGCGGGGCCGGAAGCGCCCCGGACGAACCCGAACCCAGACAGGCAGTGTTGGACGAGGCGGCCGAGACCGGCGCGGCCGAATCCTCGGTCGTAGACGCGGTCGAATCCGCGGTCCACGTCCTCGAATCGTCGCCCCGGTTCAACGCGGGCGTCGGCGGCGCGGTCCAGAGCGACGGCGCGATTCGGACCGACGCCGGCCTGATGACCAGCGACCGCGAGGCGGGAGCGGCCTGCTCGATGCCCGGCGTCGAACACGCCGTGAGCGCCGCCAGAGTCGTCATGGAGGAGACGCCCCACGTCCTCGTCTCGGGCGACCACGCGGTCGACCTCGCCGCGGACTTCGGGGTCGAGACCGGCGCGGACCTCTGGTCCGAGGAGACCCGCGAGAAGTGGGCCGACCTAGACGACGTGCCGGACGGCACCCCCAGCGAACACCTCGACTGGCTCGCCGAGAAGTTCGGCGGGAGTCCGGAGAGCGCCGACGACGGCGAGGAGGCGGACCGGAACCCGAAGGACCACGACACCGTGGGCGCAGTCGCGTACGACGGCGAGACCGACGAGTTCGCGGCGGCGACTTCGACCGGCGGCCGGTGGCTCGCGCTCGCGGGCCGAGTCGGCGACGTACCCCAGATAGGGAGCGGCTTCTTCGCGGCCCCCGCGGGCGGGGCCAGCGCGACCGGTGCGGGCGAAGACATCGCTAAAGCCACGCTGACCCGCCGGGCGGTCCGCCACCTCGAATCGGGCTACGAGGCGCAGGCCGCGGCCGACCGCGCCGTCGAAGAGTTCGCCGAACTCACCGGGTCGTCGGCGGGCGTCATCGTCCTCGACGGCGACGGGAACGCCGGGAGCGCGTTCAACTCCGAGGCGATGCAGACCGCGGTCAGCGACCGCTCCGCGACCGAGTGAGTCCGGAAAAAGAATCGAGACCGGTAGACGGCGTTAGACTTCCGCGGTGGTCGTCTGCTCGCCGGCTTCAGTCGTCGCCTGCTCGTCTTCGGTCGTCGTCTGTTCGCCGGCCTCGGTCGTCGTCTGCTGGCCGCCTTCGGTCGTGGTCTCCTGATCGACGTTTATCTGACCGCCGTCGGTTTCGTTACTTTCGGTGACGTCCAACTGCGCGGTCGAACGCGCCGTGTCGGTGTAGACGCCGTGGGTGTAGGTCCCGGCCGGGAACGCGCCGATGGTGGCGTTGAACGTCACGGTCGCGGACCCGCCGGCGGGCACCTGCACGAGTTCGGACTCGATGACGTTGCCCGCGATGCGGTACGAGACCTGTTTCGCGATCATGTCGTTACCGACGTTGACCAGCACCGCTTCGACGGTGTACGACTCGCCCTGCTGGACCGAACTGGGCGCGTTCAGGTTCTGGATGGAGATGAGCGCGATCTGTCCGCTCCCGAGGTCGACCGAGCTAGCCGCGACCGACCCGACGACCGCTCGCTGGACGCTCACGCTCTCGGCCGAGACGCTGCTGATGGTCGTGCCACCCGCTTGGTCGGCCGTACCGGCGGCTTCCTCGGTCGTGGTCTCCGCTGCGGCTTCGTCCGCTGCGGTGGTCTCTTCCCCTTCAGTCGTGGTTTCCTCCTCGACGGAGGTCTCCTGACCCGCCGCCGTGGTGGTCTCCTCTTGGAGCGCCGCTTCTTGGGTGGTCGTCTCCTCGCCGGCCATGGTCGTCTCTTCGCCCGCCGCGGTGGTCTCTGCTTCGGTGGTCGTCTCCTCGGCCGCCGCGGTCGTGGTTTCTTCCGCCGCCGTCGTCGTCTCTTGCGTCGTTACCTGCGCGGCTTGGGCGCCGATGTCCATGAGGACCAGCGTCTGGATGGTCATCTGGTCCACTTGGAGGTTCTCGATGGTCGCGCTATCGACCGTGACGTTTCCGAGTTGGCTCTGGCCCTCCGCGGCGGTCGTGGTCTGCTGACCCGCCGCCGTGGTGGTCTCCTCCTGTTCGGCGGTGGTCTCGGCCTCCTCCTCGGTGGTGGTGGTCTCCTCTTGGAGCGCGGCCTCCTCGGTGGTGGTCTCGCCGCCCTGCGTCGCCGCGCCGCTCTGCTGGCCGCTCTCGACGCGGACGTTCTGGACGATTAACTGCGAGAGGTTCATCTGCTCGATGGTCAGGTCCTGCACCGTGACCGACTGGACCGAGGTGTTACCGCTCAGCGCCTGTGCGAGAGTCTGGTCTTGGGTCTGGAGGTTCTGGACCGAGACGTTCTGGACCGCCAGACTCCGTAGCCTGACGTTCTGGAGCGTCGCGTTATCGAGTGTCTTGTTCTGCCCGACGACTTCGACCGTGTCTACCTGCAGGGTCTGAATCGTCGCGTTTTCGACTGTGACGTTCGCTAACTGTAACTGTTCGACTGTGACGTTCTGCAGGGTGACGTTCTCCGATTGCGCGGCAGGCGACGACGACGTCCCTCCGAGAGCCGCCAGCGGGACGCTGGCGAGAACGAGGGCCGTCACCATCAGCACTGCGCCTGTTTCTCGTTGCATATGCAGGCAATCATATCGCCAGAGTCGCCAATAAACGGGGCCAACCGTTCCGAACCGTTTGGCGTTTTGACGGGCTATTACTGCCGTTACCGCCGAGTTATCCCGCTGGTACGACGGCCCTAACGGCTTCGGACGTGCAGGCCGACGAATCCCGGTCTGTCACCGCTGGAAAACGTCCGACCTCCCTCTCGTCTGGGCTGGCCTCGCCTCCGACCGGGGCGGCGCGACCTTCGGTTCGCCGTCGCGCGAGACGGAAACTCTTTCCGGGGCTCAGAACAACGTCAAGGCATGAGCGAAACCGAGGTGGACCTCGAAGCCGAGAAGTACGAGAAGCACCGCGAGGCCGGCGAAATCCTCGCACAGGTCCGCGAGGAGGCCGCCGACCGCGTCGCGGTCGGAACGACCCAGTTGGAGGTCGCCGAGTACGCCGAGGAGCGCATCCGCGAACTCGGCGGCGAACCCGCGTTCCCGGTCAACATCAGCGTGGACGAGGAAGCCGCCCACGCGACGCCGAGCGCGGACGACGACACCGAGTTCGGCGAGGAGATGGTCAACCTCGACATCGGCGTCCACATCGACGGCTGGATAGCCGACACCGCGATTACGGTGGACCTGTCCGGCAATCCCGAACTCGAAGAGGCCAGCGAGGAGGCCCTCGACGCGGCGCTCGACATGGTCGAACCCGGCGTCGAGACCGGCGACATCGGCGCGGAAATCGAGTCGGTCATCGACGGCTACGGCTACAACCCGGTGGTCAACCTCACCGGCCACGGTCTCGACCAGTACCAGCAGCACGTCTCGCCGAACATCCCCAATCGAGCGGTCTCGCAGGGCGTGGAACTGGAGGTCGGCGACGTGGTCGCCATCGAACCGTTCGCCACCGACGGCACCGGCAAAGTGACCGAGGGCAACGACGAGGAGATATTCGCGCTCGAACGCGAGGGGTCGGTCCGCGACCGACAGGCCCGGAAGGCGCTCGAACAGATAACCGAGGAGTTCCGGACGCTCCCGTTCGCCCAGCGGTGGCTCGACGCGCCCCGCGCCGAGATGGCGCTGCGCCGCCTCAAGATGAACGACATCGTCCACGGCTATCCGGTTCTCAAGGAGGACGACGGCAAGCTAGTCAGCCAGAAGGAACACACCATCATCGTCACCGAAGACGGGTGTGAGGTCACGACCGAGTAGCGCCGTCGGAAAGTCGGCGGGCCGACGAACTCCCGGCCGAAGTTTCACTTCTGTTGACATCATTGGCGACGACGATACCTTTCGCTACGAGGTGTTTTAATTTCCGAGACGTATCCCGTGCTAGTGTGACCGACTACTCGCTCGTCCTGTCGCTCTACCACCGGCGGGACCGCTCGAAACGAGAAGGGACGTCGCAGCGTCGGGGACGGACGGCAAAATACCCACCACACGTACGGCAGGGAGAGCGGCGGCGTTACGCGTTGTTCATCCGCTGACTCGACTCTTCGCCGCAGATTTCGCACTCGGTGACGCGGTAGGGTTCCCGGGAGAACTCGGCGTTCTCGCGCTTCTGGCTCTCGGTCCGAATTTGCACGGAGACCTCGTGTGGGGTCTCGCGCTCGCACTGGTCGCACGATTCCGTTATCGCCTGGAAGTTGTGATTTTGTGTAGCCATCGTGACCTTCCTCTCGGTCTCTTCTTGCGCTGATAAGAGCATAAAAACCCCCATCCGTTGGGGGGCGTTCGAACCGTTTATTCCGCTTCCGTCTTGCGATTTACCCGTAATATCGAACGAGAGCGCCTCAAACAGTTTATAACCTCGTTAGAGAGAGTAATGAAACAAAAACTCCGTGCAACGACCGAAGCCTTTAAATACAGAGATTAGGGGTCGAGACCGTAGAGAGCGGACCGCAGGAACACCAGCACGGGGATAATTTCGAGTCGACCGATCCACATGTTAAGCAGGAACATCCCCTCGGCGAGCGCGGGCATCTCGGGCCCGGTGATGCCGGCCGAGAGTCCGACGTTGCCCTGCGCGCTGGCGACCTCGAAGAGAGCGTCCGCGTAGGTGAACGACTGGCCGACGACGTTGATCATGACGAGGCTACTCGCGAGGAGAATGAGTAGCCAGAGCATGCTCACGATGGCCGCCTCGCTGAACTCCCGCTCCATCCCCTCGCGGTCGAGCAGTCGGTCGCCGATTTCGACGTTCACGACGGCCGACGAGGGGAGGAACACGCGGGAGAACTGCCATCGGATTCCCTTGCCGATGGTGTAGCCCCGGATTATCTTGATGCCGCCGACGGTCGACCCGGCCGCGCCACCCAGCGTCATGGCGAAACTCACGATGAGTTTCCCGCCCGCGCTCCACCTGCCGATGGGGGCCGACTGGAACCCCGTGCAGGTCAGCGCGCTGACGAACTGGAACACCGAGTCCCGGAGGACGTCGCCCTCGTCCGCGAACGCCCGTGCGAACTCGGGAGTCAGCAGATTCTGGACGGTCAGCGCGACGACGCCGACCGCGAACAGGACGAACAGCCACTTCGTCTGTACGTCCTCGAAGAGCGCGCGCGGGTCCCGGTTGGTCAGCACCATGTAGTGGATGGGGAACGCGATGGCTCCGAGGGTCATGATGGGCAGTAGAACCGTCTCGACCAGCGTCGAGTCGTAGGTGGCGATGGAGTTGTCGGTCACGCTGAACCCGCCGGTCGAGAGTCCGGTCATGGCGTGATTGAGCGCCTGCCAGAGCGCCGTGCCCGGCGATAGCGGTTCGCTCAGGGAGATGGCGGCGAACAGCGCGACGATGGCGAGGACGGTGTAGCCCGCGAAAATCTTCCAGACGGTCTGGACCGTGTGTATGATGCTCGGGTGGATGCGCTCCTCGCGGGTCTCGGCCTGATAGAGCGTGTAACTCCCGCTTCCGGGACGGGCGAGGATGGCGGTCGTGAGGACGATGACGCCGACGCCTCCGACCCACTGGATGAGCGAGCGCCACCACTGGATGGCGTGGGGGAGCGACGGTTCGTGGACCGCCATCGTCAGCCCGCTTCCGGTCCACCCCGACATGCTCTCGAAGAAGGCGTGGAGCGGATTCTGGAAGTACGCGAGACTCGACAGCGTCGTGGTCGAACCGACGCGAATCGGCTCCCACGAGGAGGTGTCCGCGCCCGCAGGGACGAACGTCGCCATCAGCTCCGGCGGGACGAAGTGGGCCGCGAACAGGAACGGGAGCGACCCGAACGTCGCCGTGGCGAACCAGCCCCCGGCGGCGATGACCATCCCGTGTTTCATCTGGGGGTCGGGTGCGTCCGCGAACCACTTGCGGGCGACGCCGCCGAACAGCGCGGTGACGCCGCCGGCGAGCAGGAACGCCAGCGCGACGTACCACTCGCGGAACGCCGCGGCGACGCCGACGCTGAGCGTCATCAGTCCGGCCTGCATCAACACGAGCGCACCCACGTCCCGGAGGATGGTGGCGAGGTCCGCGGGCACACCTCGGACGGTGCGCCTTCGCGTCATGTAGCGTGGTCCTCGTAGTGGCCGAAGATATCGGTCGTCTCGGGCGTGACGCCCGACTCCGAGAAGACCGTCACGAGGTCGCCCGGCCGGATTCGGGTGTCGCCCCGCGGCGTGATGATGTCGCCGTCGCGCTCGATGGCGACCACGAGGATGCCCTCCCGGAACATGCCCTCGTCGGCGGCCTGCGACAGGGTCATGCCGGAGACGTCGGCGTCCTGCTGGACGGTTATCTCGAACACCTCGGCTCGGTCGCCGACGCGCATGTAGTCCTTGATGGAGGGGCGCTTGACCGCCCGGTAGAGGTAGTCTGCGATGAGCCGTTGGGGGTTCTCCATGACGTTGACCCCGATTTGGCGAAAGAGGTTCATGTGTTCGGGGTTGTGGACGACCGAGACGATGGAGGGAATCTCCAGTTCCTTGCCGAGCAGGCTCACCATCACGTTCGTCGCGTCGTGTTGCGTCGTGGCGATGAGCGCGTCGGCCCTGTCGCCGCCCGCCTCCTCCAAGGTGTCCATGATGGTCGCGTCGTCGTTCAACACCAGCGCGTCGAACTGCGAGGCGGCGGCTTCGGCTCTCGCGGGGTCCTTCTCGACGACGACCACGTCGTTGTCGTTCTGCGTCGCTATCTCGATGAGTTGCGAGCCGATGTCGCCCGCTCCGACGATGACGAGATACATTCGTGTCCCCCATAAAAAGGGCGACACTTGAAAAGATACCTTTCTCCGGTCGAGGCTCCCGGACCGCCGCGAACTCGACGGGCCAACTCACAGAACCGAAACGCCGCTTCCGAACCGCGGAAACCTAAACCCTCCTCGCCCTTCGAAGCCGTATGGAACAGGTCTTCGCACCGTGGCGCATCGAGTGGGTCGAGCGAGACGACGCCGACGACGACATCGAGGGCTGTGTCTTCTGCGCGTTCGCCGAGCGAGACGACGACCGCGAGAACCTCGTCGTCGCGCGGAGCGACCACGCCTTCGTCGTCTTCAACAACTACCCCTACAATCCGGGCCACGCGATGGTGATTCCCCGTGAACACACCGGCGACTACCGGGACCTCTCCGAGGAGGTCCTGCTGGACCACGCCCGACTCAAGCAGCGGACCTTCGACGCGCTCGACGACGCGCTCTCGCCGACCGGCTTCAACGCGGGCCTCAACCTCGGGCAGGGCGCGGGCGGGTCCATCGACGACCACCTCCACACCCACGTCGTTCCGCGCTGGGAGGGAGACACCAACTTCATGCCGGTCGTCTCTGACACGAAGGTCATCGTGGAAGCGATAGACGAGACCTACGACCGCGTGCGCGAGGCGTTCGCCGAGCAGGAGGGCGCGGAGGTTCCGAACGACGACGAGCGAGCGGTCCGGTTCTGACCGCCGCGTCCGCGAGAACGATACTCCCTTCTTTCGGGAGTTCCAACCCCTTCTCGATGAGCGAGCGGAGCATGCGCCGCGTGGGGGCGGTCGTCTTGGCCGTCAACGTCCTGTTGGTCGCCGCCAAGGGACTGGTCTGGTGGTCGACCGGAAGCCTCGCGGTCGGTTCCGAGGCGGTCAACAGCCTCGCGGACTCGGGCTACAGCCTCGTCATCCTCGCGGGCCTCTACCTGACGACTCAACCGCCCGACTTCAGCCACCCTCACGGCCACGAGCGCATCGAACCGTTCGTCTCGCTGTTCATCGCGCTCGGGGTCTTCGCGGCCGGCATCGGCGTCCTCTGGCAGGCGGTCACCTCTGTCCTCTCGGGAGACGTCGGGGCGGCCGTGACCTCTCCGGCCGCGGTCGGCGTATTGGTCGCCACCGCCGCCGTGAAGTTCGGTCTCTACCGCTACTGCCTCCGCGTCGCCGAGGAGACCCGCTCCCCGGCGCTGACCGCCACCGCGCTCGACAACCGCAACGACATCCTGACCGCGGGCGCGGCGCTGGTCGGGGTGCTGGGCGGGACCGTCGGACTGCCGGTTTTGGACCCCATCGCAGCGGGCGTCGTCTCGGTCGGCATCCTCTACACGGGGTACGAAATCGTACGCGACAACGTGGACTACCTCGTCGGGAGCGCGCCGCCCGAGGACCTCCGGGCCGAAATCATCCGCCGGACGCTGGACCACCCCGACGTGGAGGGCGCTCACGACGTCATCGCCCACTACGTCGGCCCGGAAATCGACGTGAGCCTCCACATCGAAGTCGAGGGCGACCGGACGCTGTTCGAGGCCCACGCCATCGAGACCGACATCGTGCAGTCCATCCGTGACTTGGAGGAGGTAGACGACGTGTTCGTCCACGTGGACCCGAAGGAACTCGGCGAGTGGAAGGACGACGAGTCGATAGACGAGTTGGTCGAAGACGAGATGTCGAAGCCGTGAGGTCGGGCGAACGAGATGCCGAAGCCGTGAGGCCGGGCGAACGAGATGCCGAAGCCGTGAGGCCGGGCGAACGAGATGTCGAAGCCGTGAGGTCGGGCGGGCGAGAGAAAGCGCCCCGTCACGAAGAAACCGCTACCTTGCTCAAGCGTGTCTGTGTATTGCTGTATCGGGGTCGAGTCCGTCAGACCGGTTCGCCGAAGGCGTACACCGTGCTGTGGCCCGTAATCTCCACGTCCACGAAGTCGCCGACCTCGACGCCGTGGTCGTCGGCGTTCTGGACGATGACCTGTCGATACGCTTCGTCGTAGCACTTCACGGAGTCGCCGGTCCCCTCCTCGACGACCAGCACCTCGTGCGTCTCGCCGACCATGTCGTCGTACGCCTCGGCGACCACGTCCATCTTCAGGTCGGTCATCGCCTTCGAGCGGTCCTTCTTGACCTGTCCGCCCAGTCCCTTCATGTCCGCGGCGTCCGTACCGGGCCGCTTCGAGAAGCGCGTGACGTTTATCTTCTCCGGGCGGGTCTCGCGCAGCAGCGCCATGCTCTGGGCGTGGTCCTCCTCCTCCTCGGTCGGGAAGCCGACGATGAAGTCGGTCGAGAGCGTCCAGTAGTCCAGATACTCGTCGAACGTCTCGACGATTTCGACGTACTCGCTGACCTGATGCTGGCGGCGCATGTCGCCCAGCACGTCGTCGGACCCCGACTGGACCGGCGCGTGGATGAAGTTGTACAACTTCTCGTTCTCGGCGAACACCTCGGCGAGTTCCTCGCGGATGCCGTGGACGCCCTTCGGGTTCGCCATCCCGACGCGGACTCGGAAGTCGCCCTCGATGTCGCAGATTCGGTCGAGCAGTTCGTGCAACTTGCGCTCGCCGTCGTCCCACCCGTAGACCCCGGTGTCCTGTCCGGTGATTCGGAGTTCCTTCGCGCCCGCGTGGACCAGCGCGCGGGCTTTCTCGACGTTCTCCTCAACCGGCGGCGAGTCGATTTTGCCGGTCGCCTTCTTCGTGATGCAGTACGAGCAGTCGGACATACAGCCGCGAGCGATGGGGAGGATGCCGATGACGCCGTCGAGAATCGGCTCGGCGTCGGGCGTCGTCGTCGGACACTCGCCGTTCGTGACCGCCTCGGGAACCTCGTCCCAGTGGATAACGTCGGCGTCCACGTCGGCGTCGCGGAACTCCTCGCCCTGCGCGAGCGCCATGCAACCCGTGACGATGAGGTCCGCGGTCTCGTCGCCCAACTCCTCGGCCCGCCGGAGCATGTTTCGCTCGGTCTTCTCGACGACCGTGCAGGTGTTGAGGATGGCCACGTCGGCCTCCTCGGCACCCTCGACGCGGTGATGGCCCGCGTCGCGGAGCCGCCGCTCTATCTGGCGGCTCTCGCCCCGGTTCGACGTACAACCGTAGGTTTCGATGTGATACCGGGCCATTCGCTTGTGCGTGCCTTTCGGCTACGCGGGCAAAAGCGCGACGGATTAGCCTGCTGACCACCCGCCGTAGCAGTTCGCTTCACGGTTGTGACCGGTCAGCTACGCCTCGTCCGAGTGCAACGCAAGCACCGCCACCAGACAGGGGAGGACGGTCGCGACCAGCCACGCCTGCGATTCGACCGGTTCGCCGGCGAGCACGCTCCCGCCGGCGTATCCGACGGTGAGGAACGCGAGCGCGAGAGCGACCAGCGAGATGCCGGGTACGTCGTCCAACTCTCGTACCGCGTCAACCACACCGCTGACCGAACTACTGAACATATCAGACAAATGTCTCAATACGGAGTTAACGTTTTTGGTCGCACTCGTCGCCGGACGGACCCCCAACCGACCCGTCCGCCGGCGTTTCCGCTTCCGTCGTGTCTCTCGGTCCCTCGCTCGTCGTCGCCGTCGTCTCGACCGCCGCCATCAGAAGGGGAAGCGTCTGGCTCGAAGACGCCGCGTTCGTCTGCTGGCTCCTGCTGGAAACCGCGAGCGTGACGAGTCTCGCACGGTAGCTCCCGCCAGAGCGATGGAATCGCTCACCTGTCGTCGGTAGAAAACGTTCGTTTCACCTCCCACGTGCGGGACACGTTCCCCGGCGGTCCGCCGGCGCCTCGGCGCGGCCAGCGCGTCCCGAATAGCACCCGGAAATCCGAGAAGTCGGTCGGCGACGCGGACGAGCGTCGGCGCTCTCCCCGCCGTCCGATTCTCCGAGTAGCGAAACCCCTCTGTCCGGTTTATTCCGTCGTCGTGTCGTCCTCGCGTTAGTTCCGTCTCGTTTCAGTACCGTTCACGCTCGCTCGGGCGAACGGACACGTTCCCGACACGACCGAACTCTCCCGGCGTTCGAGTTCCGAAAACCGGCGCGACACCGCCGAAATCCGCGACTCGGTATGCGGCCAAGAACAAACTACGACAATCGCGAAGTTCCTGTTGCCGGAGTTCATCCGGCGAGAACCTATGAACGTACCAAACGTGCTGCTTCAGGCGGACGGTGGAGAACTGTTCGGAAACCTTCCGGGTTGGCTCGGCAACGCCCTCTCGGAGATAATCGCGGCGCTCCCGCGACTCATCGGCGCTATCGTCATCCTGCTCATCGGATGGATAGTCGGCAAAGTACTCGGCGGCGTCATCTCGACAGTCGCCGACAAGGCCGGACTCGACAGGAGTGCGAAGGGCACGCCCCTCGGCCGGATGATGGGCGACTCGCCCGACGCGCTGTCGAACTTCCTCGGGTCGGTGACGGCGTGGTTCGTCTACGCGCTGGCCATCCTCGCGGCGGCGAACACGCTCGCCATCCCGATTCTGTCCGAGTGGATCGCGACCGCAGTGTCGTACTTGCCGGCGTTCATCGCCGGACTGCTGGTCATCATCGGCGGGTTCATCGTCTCGGACTTCATCGGCGACGCCATCACTCGGACCCGGGCAGCGACCCAGTCGGCGTACACCCGGTACTTCGCGACGGGCGTCCGGATGTTCCTGTACTTCACCGCGGTCGTCATCGGACTCGACACGATGGGCATCGACGTGCAGTTGCTCTACATCTTCGCGCAGGCGATGGCGTGGGGACTCGCAGCGGGTCTCGCGCTCGCCATCGGCGTCGGCTTCGGATGGGGGAGCAAGGACTACATCGCCAACAACATGAACCGCTGGGCGGGCACCGCTCGGAGCAGCGCATCGAGCATGTCCTCCGAACAGAGTCAGGGGTCGCCCTCGGGCGACGACGACTGAGACTCTTTTCGTTCGTGTGACGACCGGCCGTGCGAGTTTTTTGGCCGACGCCCGGAGTTCGACCATGGGGAGGATTGCGCGGGGACGGACCGTCGCGAAGCGGGTGTACGAGGACTTCTCGGAGAAGAACGTGACCTTCATGGCGGCGGGTATCGCGTACAACGCCTTCGTCTCGCTCGCGCCGATGCTCCTGTTACTCCTACTGGTCGTCTCGGTGTTCGGCGGCGGCCTCGAAGCGCGAATCGTCGCCGTCGCCGGAAACTGGCTCCCCGGCCCGATAGCGGACGTGGTCCGCCAGATATTCCGGGGCGAGTCGTCGGTCGCCGGGGCGTCGTTCGTCGGTCTCGTCGTCCTCGTCTGGGGGACGCTCAAGATATTCCGGGGCCTCGACACCGCGTTCTCCGAGATTTACGAGACCGAGAGCCGAAACTCCCCGCTCGACCAGTTGAAGGACGGCGTCGTCGTCTTCGTCGCGCTGCTCGTCGCCGTCGTCTCGACCATCGGTCTCACGACCGCGTTCGCTCGCTTCTCGGACACGATTCCGTACGTCGGAGTCCTGACGCCGCTCGTGCTCGCCGCGGGACTCGTCGTCGCCTTCCTCCCGATGTACTACCGGTTCCCCGACACCGAGGTCGGACTCGACGACGTGCTGCCGGGCGTCGTGGTCGCCGCGGTCGGATGGGCGGCGCTACAGGGCGTGTTTCAGGTGTACCTCGCGTTCAAGGACCCCGGTTCGGGGGGCTTCTTCGGGAGCGTCGTCCTCGTGGTGACGTACCTCTACTTCTCCGGACTGGTCCTCTTGCTCGGCGCGGTCATCAACGCCGTGGTCGGCGACCACTCCTCGGGGAAACCCGGCGGCGTGGGACGCGGAGCGACCAGCCACGAGACCCGGCGCGAGGAGACGCTGGACCGCGACGAACTCGCCGACTACCTCGCGGACCTCCGGAACGAACTCGCCGGTCGCCACGACGGGATGCGCCCGGCCACCGGCGACGGCGGGCGGCGACGACCGCGCCCGGACGGCGACGTGGAACTGGTCGAGTACCGGACCGCCGACGGCGACGAGCGCCGCTGGACGGTCACGCTCCAGTGGGACACGGCGGAACCTGCGGGCGGGGAACGGTCCGCCGACCGAGAGGACTCCGTCGAGGACGAACGCCCCGCGGACGACTGAATGGGTAGCTCACGTCGGCGGCGACCGGTAAGACATTTGTAACGACGGTCTGAACACCGAGCCATGCCCTCCAGACGACGCTATCTCGCCGGCGTCGCGTCGGCCGGAACCGTCGCGATAGTCGGCTGTACCGGCGAGAGCGACTACGACGACGCCGCCGACGCCGCGGGCGACGCGACCGACTGGCCGACGCTCGCTCACGACGGCGCGAACACCGGCTACAACCCGAAGGGTCGCGGTCCCGAGTCGGGCGTCCGCGAGCGCTGGACCGCCGATATCTCCTCGGCGGCGGCCCCGCCCGTCGTCGCCGACGACCGAGTGTACGTCGCCTCGGGCGACGACCTGCTCTGTCTGGCCGCCGCCGACGGGAGCGAGGTCTGGTCCCACACGTTCGACGACGGGAAGACGATGGCGCTGTGGTCGGCCCCGACGGTCCGCGACGGTCGGGTTTACGTCTCCGGCGGCAACGCCGAGACGCTCCGGATTCTGGACGCCGCGACCGGCGAGAAGCGACGCGAGTTCCCGACCCGCGGTGAGGTCTCGGGCGCGCCCCGTCTCGGCCGCGACGGTCGCCGGGCCTTCGTCTCGACCACCGAGGGGTGGATTCACTGCTTCGACCTCGAAGCGGGGACCGAGTACTGGCGCACGGAACTGTTCGGCCACGTGGTCGCGCCGCTCGCGGTTCCGAAAAACAGCTCCCTCCTCTACGTGGCGACCGAGGGTGGGGAGGTGTACGCCCTCTCGAAGGACGACGGCGGGGGCGCGTGGCGACAGAAAGTTCCCGGCATGCTCGAGGTCGCTCCGGCGGTCGTGGGCCGGAGCGTCTACGTTCTGCCGTTCGGCGGTAGAGTCCACAAACTCTCGACGGAGGACGCTGGCGCGGTCGAGTGGACGAGCGAGAGTCGCGCGTTCAGCGACCACCACCTCGCGGTCGCCGACGGTCGAGTGTTCGCCACCGACGGCGACAGTCTGCTGGCCATCGACGCCGACTCCGGCGAGACCGACTGGACGGTCTCGACGCCGGACAACGCCAACTGCGCTCCGGCGGTCGCCGACGACACGGTCTACGTCGGCGACGAGTCGGGCCGAGTTCACGCCGTGAAGACCGGCGGCGGGAACAGCGTCGGCGGCGTGCGGTGGGGCGCTCGCCGCTGGAAGACCGACCTCGGCGGTCGCGTCCGAGAAGGCGTGACGGTCGCCGACGGACGACTCTACGCCTACACCGCGCCGTCGGAGAAGCAGAACCGACTGCACGCGCTCGAAGAACCGTAGTTCGACGGGAGCGAGTCTGCCGCGTCAGTAGTTTCGCCGGAAGTCCTCGACGATTTCGACGCCCGAACTCGCGCCGATGCGTTCGGCCCCGGCGTCGAACATCGCTTTCGCCTGCTCGTAGTTCCCGACGCCGCCGCTGGCTTTCACCGGAAGGTACTCGCTCATCAGTTCCACGTCCGGGACCTCCGCGCCGCCGTCGGCGAACCCGGTCGATGTCTTGACGAACGCGGCGTCCGCGCGCTCGGCGGCCTCGCAGGCGGCGCGCTTCTCGTCGTCGGTCAGCAGCGCGGTTTCGATGATGACCTTGACCGGAATCGGCACCGCGGCGACGACCTCTTCGATGTCCGCTCGGACGGTCTCGGTGTCTCCGGCCTTCAGTCGGCCGATGTTGGCGACCATGTCTATCTCGTCCGCGCCGTCCTCGTAGGCGATGACGGCCTCCTCGCGCTTGGCCGAGGTGGCGTTCTGGCCGTGCGGGAAGCCGATTACCGTGGCGAGGGTGGTCTCCGGGGCGTACTCGTCGGCCTCGGCGACGTAGCACGGCGGGATGCAGGCGTTCATGCCGTACTCGGCGGCCGCGTCGAGGACTTCCTCCACGTCGGCGAGGGTGGTCTCCGGTCCGAGGACGGTGTGGTCTATCTTGGCGGCGAGTTCCGCGTCGTTCATACGTGGAGGTGAGACGTCGCGGCGGTAAAAAGGCGATTGTCCGCGGGGGAACGTCCCAGTGGAGAAGCCGCCTACTGCGAGGGGAGGAGTCGCGCGAGAACTAACGCGGTCAGCGTGGGCGCGACCGAGAGCCACCCCAGTCCGCCCAGAATCGCGACCAGTTCCCACGCGTAGAGCAGTCCCGGACCCCCGACGAGCACCGCGGCGGCGAGGACGCCGACCGCCGCCCGCGCCCACGCGAGCGTCTCGGGGCCGGCCGCGAGGACCGCGGCGGCGTCGAGCGCGTCCGCGAGAACGACCGCGAGCAGGACCCACGTGACCTCGATTCGGGCCGGCCGGGAGACCTTCTCCGGCGGGTCCGGAACCGGAAACACGAGGCGGATGCGCTCGGGGAGTTTCATATCCGGGAGCACCATCGGCGGGAGCGAGAACCGGAAGCCGGGTTCCTCGTCGCGTTCGCGCCGACTCTCGCGGGGACCGGTCCGACCGGCGTCCTCGTCTGCCATGGCCCGACTTACGTCACCGAGTGACAAAGGCTATTCGTCGCGGTCGGCGAGCAGGCGCTCGACCACGTCCACCGCCGAGTCGATGACCTCCTCGGGCGAGCGCGAGGCGTCGATGCGGACGAACCGCTCGGGTTCGGCGCTGCGGAGTCGCTCGTAGTTCGACTGGACCTGACTCAGGAACGCGGCCTGCTCGAACTTGTTCGTCGCACCGCTCCGGGCCGCGCCCGTCTCGGGGTCCACGTCGAAGTAGAGCGTCGCGTCCGGCGGCCGGGTCCACGGCTGGTGGACGCCCCGGATGTACTCCAGCGGGCGCTTGACCTGCCCCTCGATGCTGACCGCCTGATAGGCGTACCGCGAGTCGGAGTAGCGGTCGGAGACGACCACCTTCCCGTCTTCGAGCGCGGGTCGGACCGTCTCCGAGAGGTGGGCGGCGTGGTCTGCGGTGTAGAGGAAGAGTTCGGCCAGCGAGTCGGCGTCGTCGTCCGAAATCGAGCGGTTCACCGCGTCGCCGTACCACGAGTCGGTCGGTTCGCGGGTGAAGACGAACTCGGGGAACTCCTCGCTCAGGACCTCCCAGACGGTCGTCTTGCCGCTCCCGTCGAGACCCTCCAGCGTGATGAGCATACTCGGAGGTGGTCTCGGCTCGGTATAAAGACCTGCGGGTCGGTCCTGTCAACGCCGCGCCGCCGACGCTCCGCGGGAGTCCCGAGACGGAGTTCGCGAGAGTTCGGGGCGCAGTCTACAAGAGTTCCGAGACGCGGCCTGCGGCAGTTAGTTTTACTTTCCGACGGTACTTATCTCGGACATGAACATTCTCGTAGCGGGCGGAACCGGGTTCATCGGAACGAATCTCGTGCGCGAACTGGACGACGACCACGACGTGACCGTGTTGGCGCGCGACCCCGACGAGGCCGACCTTCCGGCGAGCGTCGAACGCGTCCGCGGCGACGTGACGGCCTACGACTCTATCGAGGGCGCGTTCGAGGGACAGGACGCGGTCGTCAACCTCGTCGCGCTCTCGCCGCTGTTCAAACCCTCCGGGGGAACTTCTCACATGAAAGTCCACCTCGGAGGTACGCAGAACGTCGTAGAGGCGGCCGAGGACCACGACGTTCGGAAAATCGTCCAGATGAGCGCGCTCGACGCCGACCCGACCGCACCGACCGAGTACCTGCGCTCGAAGGGACAGGCCGAGCAAGTCGTCGAGGACGCCGCGTTGGCGACCACTATCGTCCGGCCGTCGGTCGTCTTCGGCGAGGGCGGGGAGTTCGTCTCGTTCACGAAGGTCCTGACGACGCCGTACGTCACGGCACTGCCCGGCGGCGGCCGCACGCGCTTTCAGCCGATTTGGGTCGGTGACATCGCGCCGATGCTCGCCGCGTGCGTCGAGGAGACCCACGACGGCGAGACCTACGAAATCGGCGGCCCGGAGGTGCTGACGCTGGCCGACGTGACTCGCCTCGCCTACCGTGCGGAGGGGAAGTCGGTCACGGTCCTCCCGCTTCCGATGTCGCTCGCGCGCATCGGCCTGACCGCGGCCGACTCGATTCCGTTCGTCCCGTTCGGGAGCGACCAGTATCGCTCCCTGAAGTTCGACAACACGGTCTCGGACAACGACATCGACGCGTTCGGCGTCGAGACCGGCGATTTGACGACGCTCGGGGCCTATCTCGGCGTCTCGAATCGGTAGCCTCGCCGGGCGCTCACGCGAATCGCCGTCTGACGCCAGTCAGACGCCAGTCAGACGCGTTTCGACCGTCCAGTTATCAAATACGTCTGCTCGGCAATAAACTTAAAAGGACATGTCCGCCAGCTGGTGGTGGTCCTTCACACCCGGAAATGTCCGGTTATCGTCGGGTGATTAGGCGTAATACGCCATTTCCGGTGGTCGTGGAACGGACCAAAAGGATTATCACCCCTTCGTGGCTGTGTTTCTCCCAACGGAGTACGGTCCGGAAAATGAAGCTTGCAATGATTGGTTTCGGGCAGGCCGGTGGGAAAATCGTGGACAAGTTCCTGGAATACGACCAGCGAACTGGAAGCGACATCGTCCGGTCGGCAGTCGCGGTTAATTCCGCGAAGGCCGACCTGATGGGACTCAACGAGGTTCCCCAGGACAATCGTGTCCTGATTGGTCAATCCCGAGTGAAAGGTCACGGCGTCGGAGCAGACAACGAACTTGGCGCGGAAATCGCCGAGGAGGACATCGACGAAGTTCAGGGGGCTATCGACAACATCCCCGTCCACGAAGTCGACGCGTTCCTCATCGTCGCGGGGATGGGTGGTGGCACCGGTTCCGGGGGCGCCCCGGTGCTGGCCAAGCACCTCAAGCGCATCTACACCGAACCGGTGTACGGTCTCGGTATCCTGCCCGGCGGCGACGAAGGGGGCATCTACACGCTCAACGCCGCGCGGTCGTTCCAGACGTTCGTCCGCGAAGTGGACAACCTGATGGTGTTCGACAACGACGCGTGGCGACAGTCCGGCGAGTCCATCGAGGGCGGTTACGCCGAGATAAACGAGGAGATCGTGCGGCGGTTCGGCATCCTGTTCGGTGCCGGTGAGGTCAGCGGCGACGACGAAGTCGCCGAGAGCGTCGTGGACTCCAGCGAGATTATCAACACGCTCGCCGGCGGCGGCGTCTCGACCATCGGCTACGCGGCCGAGGAAGTCGAGAACGAGCAGTCGTCGAGCGGACTGCTCTCGCGGTTCACGGGCGGCGAGGAGAACAACCAGACCGACACCGCCAACACCACCAACCGCATCACCAGTCTCGTCCGGAAAGCGGCGCTCGGGCGACTCACCCTCCCGTGCGAAATCGAGGGCACCGAGCGCGCGCTGCTCGTCCTGAGCGGCCCGCCTCAGCACCTCAACCGGAAGGGAATAGAGCGCGGTCGGAAGTGGCTCGAAGAGCAGACCGGGTCGATGGAGGTCCGGGGCGGCGACTACCCCGTCGCCGACTCCCAGTACGTCGCCAGCGTCGTCCTCCTGTCGGGCGTGAACAACGTCCCGCGAATCAAGGAGCTACAGGAGGTCGCCATCGAGGCCCAGGACAACATCGACGAGATTCAGGAGGAGAGCGAAGAGAACTTGGAAGAACTCGTGGAGGACGACGACGATGAACTCGAACCACTGTTCTAAACTACTCACGCTGTTGCTCGCCACGACGCTGGTCGTCTCGGCGGTCGGTCCCGCCGCGGCGATGTCGGCGTCCGCCAGCGGCGCGCCCGACGAGAAGCAGGTCGGCGAAGACGTACAGTCGACGTTCACCATCACGAAGCCGTTCAGCGAGTACGACACGTGGACGCTGAACGGAAAGACCGAACTGACCGACGTGACGTGGACCGTCCAACTGTTCGACCAGGGCGGGTCGAAAATCGACCAGAAGTCCTACGACGGTCAGTCGTTCAACCACTCGCTGAAGAAGAGCGACGCCTTCGAGGTGAAGGTCGTCGTTAAGGGGACCGTTCCCGAAGTCGAGAACTACAGCTACGACCCCGCTCAGAAACTGACGCTGGCCGAACTGAACCAGTTCCGCGAGGGCGGCAGTAGCGACTCCATCGACAAGTGGACGTTCCGACCGTACACCGAGGAGAGCCAAGAGGCCCGCGACGCCATCGACTCGGCCCAGAGCGCCATCGACTCGGCCAAGAACTCCGGCGCGAGCGTCTCCGGCGCGGAGGACACGCTCGACAACGCCGTCTCGGCGTTCGACGCCGAGAACTTCGGCAACGCGGTGGACCTCGCCAGCGAGGCCAAGAAGAAGGCCAAGAACTCCCAGCAGTCGAGCCAGCAGACCCAGATGCTGCTCTACGGCGGCGCGGGACTGCTCGCGCTGGTCGTCGTGGTGGGCGGCGCGCTGTGGTACCGCTCGAACCAGCAGGACGACTACGACAAACTTCGCTGACGCGGCTTCGCTTTCGGACCGTTTTCGCGTTCGCGCGACGGGGTGAAGGGGAATCGTCGGTGACGGACGACCGTCACCGGAACCATTTACGCGTTTCTCGAAGAAACGTGTGTATTTCTTTCAGAAATATGGAGATTGCCGAGCGGCGGCTCTTCCGCCGCTCGGCCGACAGCGACGCTTTCCCACCGACGACGCTCGGCCGCCACCGACCCCGACCACCGCCATTCCGTAGCCTCTTAAGGCAGGACGCGCGAGTTGGAAAGCGAGCATGCGAGTCGTGGTCCCGTACGCCGCCGAGGAGCCCAAGACCCGGTTAGCCGACACGCTGTCGTCCGACGAGCGGACGGCGTTCGCCGAGGCGATGCTGGCCGACGTGCTGGCGGCGGTCCGCGCGATCGGCCGCGACCCCGAGATTCTCGCCACAGCGCCCGTCGAGGCGGACGCGCCCGTCACCGTGGACCCGCGGCCGCTGACCGAGGCGGTCAACGCCGTCCTCGCCGAGACCGACGAACCGGTCACGGTGGTGATGGCCGACCTCGCGCTGGCGACGCCCGGCGCGCTCGCGGCCCTGTTCGACACCGACGGCGACGTGGTCCTCGCGCCGGGTCGCGGCGGCGGGACCAACGCCGTCGTCGCGCGCCACCCGGAGTTCCGGGCGGACTACCACGGCACCTCGTATCTGGACCACCTCGACGCGGCGCGGGCGGTCGGCGCCGGCGTCGAGGCCGTGGACTCGCACCGACTGGCGACCGACGTGGACGAGCGCGCTGATTTGGCGGAGGTGCTGATTCACGGCGGGAGCGCGCCCCGCGGCGGCCGAGACAGTTCTTCCGGTGCTGACCCTCGCGAGGCGAGTCGCGCCCGGTCGTGGCTCCGACGCGCCGGGTTCGGCCTCGCGGACGACGCGGGCCGGACGACGGTCGAGCGCGACGCCGGTTTTGCTTCTCGGTCGTGAGGGCTGACGCCCGACCGCTCGCGCACGCCGCGGACGGCCGTCGACGCGCCCGGCGGGACGACGTTACCGAGAGAACAAGCGTTTTCCCGGCGAAGCGAGAATCCATACCGATGGCTGGTGCCGAGATTCCGGGGGCCGACGAGTACGACGTCGACATCACCTTCGACGAGACCGAAGTCCGGCGACTGCTCGACGTCGGTCCCGACGACGTCGAACCCGCGGACGAACTCACCTTCGCCAAGAACGTCTTCGTCCCGCTCACGACCGCGTGCCGGTACACCTGCACCTACTGCACCTACTTCGACCCGCCGGGCGAGGCCTCCCTGCTCTCGCCCGAGGAAGTCCGGGACATCGTCCGGACCGGGGCCGACGCCGGATGCACGGAGGCGCTGTTCACCTTCGGCGACGACCCCGACGACCGCTACGACCGGATTCACGCCCAACTCGACGAGTGGGGCCACGACTCGATTCACGCCTACCTGCGCGAGGTCTGCGAAATCGCGCTGGAGGAGGGTCTCCTGCCTCACAGCAACCCCGGCGACCAGACCCGCGAGCAGATGGAGACGGTCGCGGACGTGAACGCCTCGATGGGCGTGATGCTCGAAACCACCGCCGACGTGGGCGCCCACGCCGGACCCCGCGTGAAGAACCCCGGCCAGCGCCTCAACACCATCCGGACCGCCGGCGAGTTGGGGGTTCCGTTCACGACGGGCCTGCTCGTCGGCATCGGCGAGGAGTGGCGCGACCGGGCCGAGAGCCTACTGGCCGTCCGCGAACTCCACGAGCGGTACGGCCACGTCCAAGAGGTCATCGTCCAGAACGTCGTCCCGAACGAGCGGTCGAACTACGAACGCCCCTCCGTCGAGACGATGCGCCGGGTCGTGGCGATGGCCCGCGACTGCCTCCCCGACGAGGTGTCGGTGCAGGTCCCGCCCAACCTCTCGCCGACCCGCGACCTGCTGGACTGCGGCGTCGACGACCTCGGCGGCGTCTCGCCGGTCACCGACGACCACATCAATCCCGAGTACGAGTGGCCCGCGCTGCGGGAGTTGGAGGACATCGCCGACGAGGCCGGGGTGCCCCTGCACGAGCGCCTGCCGGTCTACCGGCGTTACCTTCCCGAGGAGTTCGGCGGCGAGGCCGACGGCAACGAGTGGGTCTCGGAGACGATTCAGCGAGCGATGGCGGCCGACGACGAGGCGGGCGAGCGATACCGCGAAACCCTGTTCAGTTAAGCTTACTGGCCTTGTGCAGTGCATACTCTGACTACGCGTGAAACGGTTCGAAATAGTACACTCGTAGTGTCGCGGCGCAGAACGGTTACCTGCGCTCTTTTTCAGAAATAGTCAGCGCTTAGAAACCGGTAGAACCACCCTAACGAACGCACTCGGCGGTAAAGCTCAGGCGCATTACTCGGAACGGCTAGCGGTAAACCGTCTAATTCCCGAAACGTAGTAATCGGGAGAGCTTTCGGTGTTTATCCCCGTAGGCGATGCGGACTTCGAGGTGAGGTTCTCCCCATGACGTGCGTGTCGGGCGCGAAATCGGTATCAATACCGGACGGGAGGGAGACCTCGCGATGGAATCTATGACAGACGAAAACGAACCAAACACCACGAACCGACGGAGAGTTCTCAAAACAATTGGCGCGACAGGCCTTGCGGCGTCCGGGCTGGCGGCGGTTTCCGGGTCTGCTGCAGCCCAACAGTCGGGGAACAAGAACCCGATTACGTACAATCCGAACGAGTACACCCTCGACGGTGGTGAGGGAGTTGGGGCGCTCAAGGTATCGCTCGATAGCGTAGACGAGGAAGCGGGGACCGCGAGCGGGACCGTCTCCGGAAAGTACCGAGGCGAAAAAGGCGTCGAGAAGTTCGAGGAATCCTTCTCGGGAGTGCCTATCTCCGTCGAACCGGTGAACTCGGGTGCCGCATTCGGGGGCGGCGGAGCCGCTGCGATGCAGCAACAGACGCTTATCTTCCTCGACCTCGGCCCGATAACGCTCAACGTCCTCGGTCTCATTGTCGAGACTAACCGAATCCAAGTGCGAGTGTCGTGTGACCCGTCGAAGGGTCTGCTGGGCCAGTTGCTGTGTGGCCTCCTACGATAACTACCGCTGCCTTCAGTTTTGATGAAGTAGCCGACTCACCGCAGAAACCGCGTCTCTAGCTCCGGCAACTGCTTGCGGACCGCGACGTACACCACCGCCACGACCAGTCCGACGACCGTGAGGGCGCGAACTGCGCCGTCGAACAGCAGCAGGCCCGGCAGCGAGAACACCGCCGTCAACACGAGGTCCTCGGGCGCACCGTCGTAGCGAATCCAGCGCCGCGGGGCGACCCACCGATTCGCGGGGTGGACGTAGACGCCCCGGTCGTCGGTGGCCTCCCACGGCCGGAGTTCGAGACCGCCGCCGGCGGCGTCGGTCACGCAGTGGAGCGCGGCCGAGAGCAGGAAGAACGCGACCGCGACCGTCCCGACGGTCGGGGCGACGAGTGCCGCCGCGCCGGAGACGAGCGCCGCCGCCGAGTAGTAGACCGGGAAGTGGAGCGTCTGGCGGTGCTGACCGGAGAGCAGGTCGAGGTCCGGAAAGACGCCGCCCGCGACTCCGGCCAGCGCGGCCGCGGGCGCGAGTTCTGGCGCGACGACCGCGAGCGGGGCCGCCAGCGTGACCCCCATCGCGGTGTGGGTGGTGTTCATCATGCGTCGTGTGCCTCGCTCGACCCGCTCAGTCGTCGGCGACCGTCTCGGCCGCGGCGCTCCGCTCGGACTCGGGGACCAGCGGCGTCCCGTCGGCGGCCGGACCCAGTTCCGGCCCGAACGGCGGGTCCGCGGGGTCTATCTCCCGCGTCTGGCGGTAGTCGGTCGAGCGCTCGACGGGCGTCCGGCCGATGGCGGTTATCATCTCGACGTACGTCTCGAACGACCGGAACTCGCCGAACGTCCCGCCCGCGCGCTTCGTGATTTCCTCGCTGAGGATGGTGCCCATGAAGTCGTTCGCGCCGCACGAGAGCATCTTCAGGCCCTGCTCGTCGCCGTACTTGACCCACGACGACTGGATGTTCTCGATATTGTCGAGGAAGAGTCTGGAGACCGCTATCATCAGTTCGTCCTCGTGGGTCGTCGCGCCCGACTCGACCATCCCGCGCTCCGCGAGCGGCGTGTTCGGGTGGACGAAGGACAGGGGAACGAACTCCGTGATGTTGTCCGTCCGGTCCTGCAGGTCCCGGATTCGCTTCAGGTGCATCACGCGGTGGGCCTCGTTCTCGACGTGGCCGTACATGATGGTCGCGGTCGTGTCGAGACCGACCGCGGCGGCGGCCTCCATCGCCTCGACCCACTCGTCGCTCCCGATTTTGCCGGGGCAGATGACGCCCCGGACCTCGTCCACCAGAATCTCGGCCGCGGTGCCGGGCACGCTGTCGAGTCCGGCCTCTTTGAGACGACCGTACACCTCCTCGTAGGACCAGTCGGTGCCCCGCCGGGCGTGGTAAGCTTCCTCGGGCGTCATCGAGTGGAGGTGAACGTCGCCGACGTTCATGGCCTCCATCTGCTCGACGTAGGTGCCGGGGTCGGTCTCGTAGGCCGCCGGGGGCTTGTAGTTCAGGTCGCCGCGGTCGCTCGCGTCGAGTATCTCTAAGTGTTCGTCGTCCAGCGCGAGACCGGGATGGAGGCCGCTGACAGACGTGACCTCGTAGATTCCCGTCTCGAGCGCCGACTCGACCACCTCTCGGGACTCGGCGGGCGTCTTGGTGAACCCGCCGTGGTCCGCCTCGCTGTCGGCCTCGAAGTTCTGGGCGGTGTTCTTGAAGTTGCAGAACAGACATCCGGTGTTGCACGCGGTCGTGACGTTGTTGTTCAGGTTGGCCACGAAGGTGACTTCGTCGCCGACCACCTCGGCCCGGCGGCGGTCGGCGGCCTCCAGCACGCGCTCTTTGCGCGCGAGGTCGATGCCTTCGCGGTCGGTCCCCGTGGTCATGAGTTCGACGCCGTCGGCGACCGTCAGGCGCTCGCCGTCGCGGGCCTTCGCCAGCGCCGTCTCGAACGACCGGTCGGTCTCGGGCACGCACTCGAAGTCGAACTCTCCTCGCGGGACGTTCGTCCGGGCCGCGTCTTCCATCACCCGCTACGACGGTTGGGAGCGGTAAAAACTGACGGGTTACGGCAGAGTGTCGGCGTCGGCCCGGATTACGGAGCGACGAACGACGCCGCCGGGACGAAGACCGTCTCGAAATCGCACTGGCCTGCGAAGCCACCGCGACGCGCTCGTCTCGTCAATGCGCGAAGGTGCACATTTCGGGCAGACAACCGTCGGAAAGTGCGCACGGGAATGGAAACGCCTTAGTCCGACGGCGGCGACCCCTCGCACATGACCGACAGCGACGGGGCGTACGCGGGCGTCGGCACGGTATCGAGGTGGTTACGGTGACGAGCGTCAAGGAGTTCCGCGTCGAGCGAGAACCGACCGCGACCACGCTCGGGCGCGGGTCGTTCGTCTTCACCGACGACTACTCGGTGTTCGACTGGGGGAAGATGCCCGACGAGATTCCCGACAAGGGCGCGAGTCTCTGCTCGATGGGCGCGTTCAACTTCGAGACGCTCGAAGACGAGGGCGTGCCGACTCACTACCGGGGCGTGGTGGACCCCGACACCGGCGAAGTCGTTCCGCTCGCCGAGGCCGACGACCCGCCGACCGAGATGGCCATCGACCTGACGCAGGTGCCCGACCTGCCCCACGAGGGCCGGGACTACGACTACGACGCCTACCACGAGGCCGCGGGCGGCAACTTCCTGATTCCGCTCGAAGTCGTCTTCCGGAACAGCGTCCCCGTGGGGTCGAGTCTCCGGCGGCGAACCGACCCCGCCGACCACGGTCTGGACTTCGCGGAGTGGCCCGAGGGCGTCGTCCAACTGGAGGAACCCATCGTGGAGTTCTCCACGAAGTACGAGGAGGGCGACCGCTACCTCTCGCGGCGCGAGGCCGACCGCATCGCCGGACTCGCCGACGTGGCGGAACTCGAGTCCGTCGCCCGCGAAGTGAATCGGGTCGTGACCGAACGAGCCGCCGAGGCCGAGTTAGTCCACGAGGACGGCAAAATCGAGTGCTGCTACTTCGACGGCGAGGTCCGGGTCGCCGACGTGGTCGGCACCTTCGACGAGAACCGCTTCGCGTTCCACGGCCAGCAGGTCAGCAAGGAGTTCGTCCGCCAGTACCACAAGCGCACCCAGTCCGAGTGGGTCGAGGCGGTCGAGGCGGCCAAGCGCGAGGCGAAAGAGCGGGGCGTCGCCGACTGGAAGTCGCTCTGCGAGGAGTCTCCCGAACCGCTCGACGCCGACGTCGTGGAGGCGGCCCGCGACCTCTACGCCGCGGGCACGAACGCCTACGTCGGCCGGGAACTGTTCGACGCGCCCTCGCTCGAAGACGCGGTCTCGGTCGTTCGGAACCTCTGAAAGCGCCAGTTCGTCTCGGCTTTCGCCTCGCGCGTGCGAAGACTCGAAAACAGGACTCGCGCCCGACTACTCCCGCCGGGAAATCGACACCGGGTTGTGGACCGACGCGCGCCACGACGACCAGTAGGCCTCACAGACCACCCAGACCAGCAGCGTCAGCACCAGCGCCGCGAGCGCCAGCACCTCCGGGCCGCCCATCCAGATGGGCGTGACGTACATCAGGCCGTTGGCGGTCCGTCCGGGGAGCAAGTCTCTGACGACCGCCCACGCCCGCTCCAGCGGACCCGGTTGGTCCCTGTCGGACGTGACCTGCCCGTCCGCTCCGCCTTCGCCCGCACCGCCGCCCGACTCCGACCCGAGGTTCGCCTTCGTCGCCGAGGGACCGCCGGTGCTCTCGTCGCCGGTGTTCAGGCGCTCGGACTCGTAGGGGAACGCCACGTCCACGCTCCAGACGACCTCTCCCTGCTGGTTCAACTCGAAGACGCGGTTGCCGTTCGAGTCGGTGACGAGCGTGTGGCCGTTCGGCAGGCGGTCGGCGTCGCGGGGCCACTGCATCCGGGCGTCCTGCCACGTCCACGACCGGGTCCACTCGCCGTTTTTCCGCTGGTATTCCACGACGCGGTTGTTCTCCGAGTCGCCGATGAGAACCGCGGGACCGCCGTTCGAGGCGTTGATGTAGTCGGGATTGTGCTGTTCGTAGATGATGCCGTGTTTGTCCTCGCCCCCGAGCGTCCGATTCTCGATGAGACCGGTCTGGCGGTCGAGGAACACCACTTGGTCCTGATTCCGGAGGCTGGCCATGATGGTGCCGTCGGCCAGCACCTCCACGTCGTTGAGGTGCGTCCAGTCCTCGGGGTACGGCCCGCCGCTCGACAGCGCGTAGTTCTGCTGGGCGTCCCACGACCACTCCACGAGACCGCTCGTCGTGTTGACGACGTAGACCCGGTCCTGCGCGATGTCGGCGATGACCAGACTGTCCTCGTCGAGTCGGTCGGCGTCGTGCCACCGCGTCGAGTGCTTGCCCGGCGTGATTCGCCCGTAGATTCGGGTCGTCTCGCCGGTCGTGAGGTTGACGCGCTCGACCACGTTCCGCGTGCAGGCCGTCGTCGCGTGACACTCCGAGGCGTTGAGGTGGTCGGCCGCGACGTACTCGACGGTCGTCTCCTCGCCTTTCACGGGGTCCACGTCCCAGTACCGGGTGTGCGTGTCGTTGTAGTACATCACGCTCCCGTTGGGCGCGAACGCGACGAGTTCGGCCCGCGCTCGCGGCCCGTCGCCGGCCTTGCCCATCCACGTGTTCGAGTCGGTGGCGACCACGGTGATTCCGTCGCGAGGGGCCGCGTCGAACGTCGGCCGTCCGGCCGCGGACGACGACGAGGCTTCCGCAGAGAGGTAGCCCGAGGCGACCACGAACGCCGACGCGACGACGATACCGACGAACAACACCCTAACGGCGTCCCGAAAACGCATTGACTCGCGGTTAGTGGTAGACCGTCTTTGTTATCCGGCGACTAAACTCGGGCCATCGCGGCGTTACCGGCCGTCGAATCGAAAGAGGTAATCGTGTCGAACGGATTTCGGTCCGGCTTTCGGCCCGCGTTCTGCCGCCAGCCTTCCCTCGCCGCGCTCTCGGTCTGTCCTCAGTCGTCGCCGGTCTTCGGGGGTGCGACGAGTCGCTCGTCGGTGGGTTCGTCCGGGGTCGCGCGGTCGAGTTCGGGGGGCATCCCGAGTTGGTAGGCCGCGCCGCTCGCCGCCTCCCCGGTCGCCTCAGTCGCGTCCGCCTCGCCGAGTTCGCCCGTCGCCACTTCGCGGGCGTCGTCCCGGAGTTCGGTACGGCCGCGGTGGACCGTCACGTCGTCGGCGAGGTGGAGTCGGACCGCCTCCAGCAGAACGTCGGCTTCGAGGGGTTGGCCACGCTCCTTGAGCGTGTCGACGCTCGCGCCGTCCGGGACGTTGAACGCCCGCTGGGCGACGATGGGGCCTTGGTCGAGGTCGGTCGTCACGTAGTGGGCGGTCACACCTGCGATGCGGACGCCCGCCTCCTTTGCCTGCCGGTAGGCCTTCGCGCCGGGGAACGCGGGCAGGAGGCTGGGGTGGACGTTGATGATGCGGCCCTCGTACCGGAAGACGACGTTCGGCCCGAGGATGCGCATGTAGCGGGCCAGCACCACGAGGTCGATGTCGTACTCTCCCAGCAAGTCGAGCAGTCGGTCCTCGTCGGCGTTCCCCTCCGCGTCGCCGATGTCGTGGAACGGGATGCCGTACTCGGTGGCGACCGGTTGGAGGTCGGGGTGGTTGCCGATGACGACCGAAATCTCGGCGTCGAGTTCGTCCTCGGCCGCGACTTCGCAGAGTCGTTCGAGGCAGTGGCTCTCCTTCGTGACCAGCACCGCCATGCGCTTGGTCTCGCGGTCGTCGGGGAACCGGACCCGCACGTCCACGCCGAGGTCGTCGCTGAGGTCGTCGAGGTCCGCGCGGAGGCCCTCGCGGGTCCCCTCCATGCCGGTGGCATCGACGTGCATCGTCATGCGGAAGAGGTCGTCGCGGACCGCCTGATCGAGGTCCTCGATGTTGATTCCGCGCTCGAACAGCAGGGTCGTGACGCGGGCGACGAGTCCGGTATCGTCGTCGCCGACGACGGTGATTTCGGTCAGTTCGCTCCGGGTCATCGTACCACCTGCTCGGGGGACATAGATGCAGGTATTGACGGGACTTAACCGTAAAAAGGGGACGCTTCGGCGCAAGATTCCCGCATGTATGCACGTTCGTGAAACGACCGTGGATTCCGAAAGGGCTTTTGAGCATGAACGACCATCTCGACCCGATGACTGCCTACACCGCCACGGTCACGGTCCGCCTGAAGGAGGGCGTCCTCGACCCCGAGGCAGAGACGACCAAGCGGGCGCTGGAACGACTAGGCTTCGAGTTGGACCACTTGCGGTCGGCCGACCGGTTCGAACTCGACTTGGACGCCGAGTCGCCGGACTCGGCCGCCGAGCGCGCCGACGAGATGGCCGAGCGACTGCTGGCGAACCCGACCATCCACGACTACGAGGTCGAGGTCGAACCCCGAGCATGACCGTCGCTATCTCGACGACACCGACCGTCTGCGAACGCCGCGAGAGGTGGTCCGCGTGACCGTCGCTATCGTCCAATTCGGCGGCAGCAACTGCGACAGGGACGCCCGGCGCGCGCTCTCGCACCTCGACATCGACGCCGAACTCGTCTGGCACGAGGACGGCCTGCCCGAGGACCCCTCCGGCGTCATGCTCCCCGGCGGGTTCTCCTACGGCGACTACCTCCGGGCGGGCGCAATCGCGGCCAACAGCCCAATCATGGCCGAGGTTCGGGAGGCGGCCGCCTCCGGCACGCCGGTCCTCGGCGTCTGCAACGGCGCCCAAATCGGCTCGGAGTCGCGGCTCACCCCCGGCGCGTTCACGACCAACGCCTCCGCGCGGTTCCAGTGCGAGCGCGTCCACGTCCGGGTCGAGAACGCCGACACGCCGTGGACCGCCCGGTACGACGAGGGCGAAGTCGTGGAGTTACCCATCGCCCACGGCGAGGGCCGCTTCGAGGTGCCCGACGACCACCTCGCGGAACTGAACGACGAGAACCGCGTCCTCTTCCGGTACTGCGACGAGGCGGGCGACGTCACCGACGAGGCCAACCCGAACGGGTCGAAGGGGAACGTCGCCGGCGTCCTCGGCGAGTCCGAGAACGTGGCGGTGCTGATGCCCCACCCCGAGCGCATCTCGCTCCCCGACATCGGCGGCACCGACGGACAGGGCATCCTGCGCGGTTTCGAGGCCTGAGAAACGAATCGCGAATCGCGGCCGCGGACCGCTCAGGGCCGCGGGGTCTGGCGCTTCCCTCGGCCGTAAGCGAAGAACAGCAACCAGACGAGAACCACCACGACGAGCCAGCCGACGACGGCCGCGACCGACCACGCCGAGACCGGTCCCGCGGCGACCGCCAGCGGGTCGATTCCGGCCGCGACCGGACCAGTTCCGACCGTCATCGTTCGATGGACACCGGCGTATCGCTGGCTATCCACTGGTCGTGGGTCTCGTCGCTGTTCCGAATCTCGATCCAGCCGTTCGAACAGAAGATAGTTTCGTAGTCGCCCCATCCCTCGGACATGTGTCCGACACACCGGACGACGACTCCGGCGAACTCCCCGGTCGCCGGGCGTCGCCCCAGTGTGCCACCCCCACGACCACGCAAGGCGAGCGAGGACTTTGTTATCCGGCGAGTATCCGGCGAGTAGGGTCGGCTTAGACGCTCGCAACCGCGATTGAACCGGCCGTTTCCGGCCGCCCGCTGGCGGTTCCGGAGTTTCTCGGTCGACCTGTCCGCGACCGGGCGCTCGTCGGGTCCGGCGGCCGCACGGCCCGAAGGCGACGCAGAAGACACTTGTCGGGCGACGACCATCTCCCGGCCATGCCCTCCAGACGCGCGCTGCTGCGGACCTTCGCGGCCGGGACATCCCTCGGCGTCGCCGGGTGTCTCGGCTCCGGCGGCAAGTCGTCCGGCGGGACGACTCCCGGGCCCGAGACCGGGACGACCGCCGAGACGGAACCGCCGAACGGAACCGGGACGACCGACTCTGCTCCGCCGACCGTCGAGGCGGTCGAACCGGCCGCGGTCGCCGACCGGGGCGTTCCGCGCTCGCCGACCATCGAGTCCGACACCTACGAACCGTTTCGGGCGTTCGTCGTCGGAGAGCGACCTGACTCGCCGGGCAACCACTACGAGACGCCCCACGTCTGGGTATGGAACCTGACCGGGGACCCCGCCACCGTCGAGGTCACGGTCGCGACCGGGGGTACGGAACTCTACCGCGTCGAGACCGAGTTCCCCGCCGGGGCACCGCTCGCGGTCGTCTTCCGCGAGCGGCGCACCTACGACGTGACCGTCCGCGAGGGCGACTACGAAAAGACCGTCACCGTCGAACCCGACCGGTTCCGGTGCAACGCCACCGGGACCGACGTGCAGGTGCGACTCGACGGCATCGAGGCCGGGACGGTCTCGACCTCGATGGCCTGCACGACCACGCCCGGAGGGACGTAGCGATGGGTCGGGACCTTAGGTCGAGTCTCACCAGACGCCGCCTCCTCGCGTTCGGCGGGTCGGCGCTCGCCGCGTCGGTCTCGGGATGCCTCTCGTCGGTGCCGTTCGCGGGTGGACCCCCGGACGTGCGCGAGGAGTCCGACCCGCCCGACAGGGGCGTTCCGGCGGCCATCACCGACCTCTCGGCCGACGCGACGGTCGCGACGCTCGCGGTCGGGCGAGGGAGCGACCACCATCAGGTCTGGGTCTGGAACGCGACCGAGCGGAGTCGGGAGGTGACGGTCGGCATCGCCGGCGGGGCCGACGCCGAGCCGTGGTTCTCGAAGCGCTACGCCCTCGATGCCGGCGCGAATCTCGCTATCGACCTGCGCGAGAGCGGCGACTACGCGATTACGGTCGGCCTCGGGGACCGAGAGAAAATCGTCGAGGTTCCGGAGTCCCGGTTCGACTGCAACGAGTCGGCCACGGACGTGGCGATTCGCGCGGACCGAATCGAGTCGGCGAGCATCAGCACTAGCGAGGGTTGCGGCGGTCGCTGATAGCTATCGGTGTCGTTCGAAACGCCGGGAGGGGTCGCGGAGAAGTAGTCGAGACGGAACCGAGTGACCGACTTACCGCGCGAGCGGCAGGCTGAAGCTCTTCTCGCGCTCCACGACCGCTTCCCACGTCGCCTCGCACTCGCAGGACACTTCCTCGAAGACGCTCGGGTCCTGCCGGATGTCGAAGTCCTTGATGGCCTTCTGGACTCGGTCGTCGCACTCCCCGCAGTTGTGCGGGCCGCGGTCCGACCCGTGGCCGACGGGGTCCGAGACCACGATGGCGTCGGCGTCCGCGGTGTCCTCCAGCACCTCGGCGACCGACCAGAGCCACGGCGGCCGGTAGCCGTCCCGGAAGTACAACTGGTCGACCATGGTGTATCGCTGGACGTTGGTCGGGTTCATGGAGACGGTGTGGGCGTACTCGGCGCACCGGCGCACGGAGGACTTCATGTCCTCGATGGCCTCGGACTCCGAGAGGAACGGCGGCTTCATCAGGAGGTAGGCCTTGATTCCGGCCCCGGCGGCCTCGGCCTCCTCGCTGGCCTCGATGTAGTTCTCGAAGTCGAAGTACTTGTTCACGCAGTCGTGGCGCACGCGGTCGGTCGCGGTCTCCAGTCCGATGGCGACGTCGGTGTTCAGCCCCTGCTCGGTAAAGTCCTCGATTTTCTCCTGCTCCACGAAGTCGGGCAGGCTCTCGACCACGATGCGCTCGCGGTCCGAAAACGTCTCGGCGATGGCTCGGCGGGTCTCCGCGCCGACTTCACGCTCGTCGAGGAACGACCCGGAGGTGTAGATTTTGATGAGGCCCGACTCGCCGTCGGCCTCATCCGCCTCGATTTGCTCCCGCTCGTGGTCGAGACAGACCTGAATCTGGTCCATCAGCGCCTCGTGGGCGACCGACCCGCCCTCGACGGACTCGGCGACGTAGCCGCACATCGTACACCCGCCGGCGCGCGCCCACCGACACCCGCCGGTGTTGAGGATGATGGTGAGGCTCTGGTAGACGCCGCCGGGCGTGCGGTCCTCGTCTATCCAGACCCGCGTGGGTTCGTGGGGGTCGTAGGTCTCGTCCTTCTCGGCGCGAATCTCGCGCATCACCTTGTTGTGGGCGTCCATTCCCCGCCCCTGCTCGTACACGTCGGGCGTCGGCTTACTCATTGGGCGTGGGTAGCGTTCGGGCGCGTAAATCGGCTTCGGGTCCGAAATCCGAGTTCAGTGAGTAGTTCGTCGGTCCCGGCACGCCCCGGCGCGACTCTCGTGTCGCGCCGATGCGCGTGAGGGACGAGTAGCGCAGGCCGCAGGCCGAGCAACGCAGGAGGCTGGGGAGGTCCGAGGCTGTCGTGGTGCTGTGCGGTTGCGGTGCAGTTGCTCATCGGAGTCGGGAGTAGCGACTCTTGACTACGAGAGCAACCAGAAACTGGTTACTTTCGTCTCGCGCGCGTTGCTCGCGCACGTCGGAACAAGCACAAACCGAGAATCCAAGCCGAACCGAGAATCAAACGACCGAGAATCGCCGGGAGAACGGACAGCTACACCTCTCGTTCTTCCGCCCTCTCCGAAGACCTCCGACCCACGAACCCGACGCAGAGCCGCCAGGCGAGGACCGCGACGAACGCCCCGGCCCCGTCGGCGACCATGTCCGCGACCGAGAAGTGTCGCTGCGCGAGCGGTGCCTGCACGAACTCGATGCCGACGCCGTACCCGACCGAGAGCAGGGCTGCGAGCGCGGCCACGACCGCGGGCGTGCGGCCGGGAGCGAGCGCGGCCGCGAGCGCCCCGGCGAGCGCCGCGTAGGCGAACGCGTGGAGCCACTTGTCGATGCCGAACACGCCGAGCGGACCGAGCGACGGGAGTCCCGACGACGGCGAGTCGAGGACCGAGGCGTAGAAGATGCCGCCAGCCACGACTGCGACCGCGAGCCAGCGGAGCCAGCGCGGCGGACGGAGCGCGTCCAGTTCCATCGGCGGAGAGTTGCGACGTATCGCGCTAAAAACCACCGGTCGGCGAGTCGTTGCGTACCGGTTCGGACTCCGACCCCGTGACCGACATCGCCGCTTAAATTCCCACTCGTCGTACCTACACCACGTGCTCGGTGCAATACTCGAAATTGTCCTCTCGCTCGTCGAGACGGTTCTCGAACTGTACCGGCGTCTGCGCTCGGACGACGAGTCCGACGAGCCGTCGGGGCGGCTTTCGTAACCATATTTGGTTACGTCCCCGAGGCAATCACTAACACGCTTGCGGCCTAATACAATGATAGACCGTTACTATGACTGACCTCGGCGGATACCAAGACCACGTCGCCCGAATCGACCTGAGCGACGAAGCGGTAGACTACGAGGGCATCGACGACGAGGATGCCCGGAAGTACATCGGCGCGCGCGGACTCGGCGCGAAGTACGTCTTCGACCAAGGGCCGGACGTGGACCCACTCGGTCCCGACAACCTGCTGGCGTTCATGAACGGCCCGCTGACGGGGACTCAGACCGTGATGAGCGGGCGCATCGCGGTGTGCACCAAGTCGCCGCTCACGAACACCGTCACCGACTCCCACCACGGCGGATGGTCGGGCGCGCGACTCAAGTGGGCCGGGTTCGACGGCCTGCTGTTCGAGGGCGAGGCCGAAGACCCGGTCTACGCCGTCGTGGAGGACGGCGAGGTCGAGTTGCGTGACGCCTCCCACGTCTGGGGTTGGGGCGTCCACGACACCATCGAGGAACTCGGCGACGAGGTCGACGGCGAGGTCGGCAAGAACCTCTCGGTGATGGCCATCGGCCCCGGCGGCGAGAACCAGGTCCGGTACGCCTGCATCATGAACGAGGACGACAGGGCCTCGGGACGGGGCGGCACCGGCGCAGTGATGGGGTCAAAGAACCTCAAGGCCGTCGTCGTCAAGTCCTCGACCAAGATGCCCAAGCCCGCAGACAAGGAGACCTTCCAGGAGGGCCACAAGCAGGCGATGCAGGTGATTCAGGAGTCGGACGTGACCGCGCCGAACGAGGGCGGTCTCTCGATGTACGGCACCAACGTCCTGATGAACCTGACAGAGGAGATGGACGGCCTGCCGACTCGCAACGCCCAGCACACCAGCACCCACAGCGAGGCGGAGGCCGACGACTCGGAACCCAACATCGACGCCGAGAACGTCTCCGGCGAGAACGTCCGGGAGAACATCCTCGTGGACGAACCGACCTGCCACTCCTGCCCGGTCGCGTGCAAGAAGGAGGTCGAGGTGCAGGTCCACCACAAGGGCGAGGACCACAACGTCCGGATGGAGTCCTACGAGTACGAGTCGGCGTGGGCGCTCGGCCCGAACTCGATGAACGACGACCGCGACAAGGTCGCGATGATGATAGACCGGTGCAACGACCTCGGGGTGGACACCATCGACATGGGCAACACGATGGCGATGGCGATGGAGGCCAGCGAGGAGGGCCACCTCGACGAGGGCCTCGACTGGGGCGACGCCGACACAATGATAGAGATGATAGAGCGCGTCGCCAACCGCGAAGACGACCTCGCGGACCTGCTGGCGGAGGGCGCGATGCGCGCCGCCGAGGAACTCGGCGACCCCGACATGTCGCTGGACGTGAAGGGCCAGACGATGGCGGCCTACGACCCGCGGGCGATGAAGGGGATGGCCATCGGCTACGCCACCTCGAACCGCGGGGCCTGCCACCTCCGGGGGTACACGCCCTCGGCCGAGATTCTGGGCATCCCGACCAAGGTCGACCCGAGCGAACCCGAGGGGAAGGGCGAACTCTGCGCCACCTTCCAAGACCTCCACGCCATCAGCGACTCGTTCGACATCTGCAAGTTCAACGCCTTCGCGGAGGGAATCGAGGAGTACGTCCTCCAGTTCAACGGCATGACGGGACTGGACTTCTCCGAGGAGGAACTCATGGAGGCCGGCGAGCGCATCTACAACCTCGAACGCTACTACAACAACCTCGTCGGCTTCGACGGGAGCGACGACGACCTGCCCGCCCGCTTCGTCGAGGGCGACCCCAAGGCGATTCCGGGAGAGGGCGGTTCCGAGGGCCAACTCGTGGAACTCGACCAACTCAAAGACGAGTACTACGAGGTCCGCGGATGGGAGGACGGCGTCGTGCCCGACGAGAAACTCGACGAACTCGGCATCGACGTCGGTCCGGGAACCGGCGTGAGCGGCGGCGGTGCGGCGGTCTCGGGCGACGACTGAACGCCCTCTCTCCTGTCGCACGGCTTTCCTCTTCTCGTTCAGCCACGACGGCCGGTGAACCCGACCGTCACGGCTAACCGCGTTCTGCGCTAACACCGACCATGGAAATTCGAGAGGCCACCGAGAACGACATCCCGACTATCCGGTCGGTCGCCCGCGAATCGTGGCGGAGCGCGTACGCCGACGCGGTGCCCGAATCCGTCGTGGAGGACGCCGTCGCGGCGTGGTACGCCGACGAGACGATGACCCGAATCGTCGGCGACGACGAGCAGGTGTGTCTGGTGGCGACCGACGAGAGCGAGGCCCAGAGCGCCTCGGAAGACGCCAGCGGAGAGCGGAGCGAACCGCGAGTCGGCGAAATCGTCGGGTTCGCGCACGGAGCGACCGACGACGGCGAGGGCGACATCCTGCGACTCTACGTCCACCCCGACCGCTGGCACGAGGGCATCGGGACCGCCCTGTTGGAGGCCATGGAGGACCGACTCACCGAGATGGGCGCAGAGCGGGTGCAGGCGATGGTGCTGGCCGACAACGAGATGGGCAACGCCTTCTACGAGTCCCACGGTTTCGAGAAGACCGACGAGGCAGAGACCCAACTCGACGGGACCACCCGCACCGAGAACGTATACGCGAAGGCGCACTGACCGACTCCGTCGCGGGCGCTGCGTCACTCCGGCGCGCGCCGACGCGAACGCGCACCGTCGCGCCGCGGCCGGAATCCGTTCCGTCCGGTCTTGCACGCCGATGAAATTTCCGCCGCGAGCGCAGCAATTTCTGCCGGTATTCGCACCGGTTATTTTTCGTGTAGATACATTCTTTCGGCGCATTATACGGTCGAAGCAATGATGTGGCTCTGCGTCGGAGGTCCGATAGTTGTGTATGTCCTCCGAAAAATCGACTGAGGCCGACGACAGGCGGTTCGAGACGCTCTCGGTGACCTACGGCGAGGAACCCGACCTCTCGGGCGGGATGGGCGACGTGACCTCGCCGATTCACCTCGCTTCGACCTACGCGGTCGAGGGCATCGACATGGACACCGCGCTCGAAGATTTGGACCCCGACGCCGACGAGTTCCTCTACACCCGCCTCTCGAATCCGACTCGCCACGCCGTCGAGAAGCGGGTCGCGGCGCTGGAGGGCGGCGACCACGCGATGGCGTTCGCGTCGGGCACCAGCGCCATCGTCTCGACCGTAATGGCCGTTGTCGAACCCGGCGACCACGTCGTCGCCTTCGAGGACCTCTACGGCGGGACCAACACGATGCTGAAGGAACTGTTCCGCGACAAGTTGAACGTCGCCGTCGATTTCGTGGACGCGACCGACCCCGAGGCGGTCCGGGCCGCCGCGACCGACGAGACCGCCCTGCTCTGGATGGAGACGCCGACGAACCCGCTTCTCAGGCTCTGTGACATCGAGGAGATGGCCGAAATTGCGGACGAGTGCGACGCGCTGCTCGGGGTGGACAACACCTTCATGGGACCGTACTTCCAGCGTCCGCTGGAACTCGGCGCGGACGTGGTGGTCCACAGCACCACGAAGTACATCAACGGCCACAGCGACTCTCTGGGCGGCGTGGCCGTCCTCTCGAACGACGAGTACGCTCGGGAAATCGGCTTCCTCCAGCAGGTCGGAATGGGCAACGTGATGGCGCCGTTCGACGCCTACATGGTCCTGCGCGGCCTGAAGACCCTCCCGCTCCGCATGCGCCAGCACGAAACCAACGCCGCGGAGGTCGCGGCCTACCTCGACGCCCACGAGGCGGTCTCGGCGGTCCACTACCCCGGTCTGGAGAGCCACCCCCAGCACGACCTCGCCGACGACCAGATGGACGGCCACGGCGGCGTCCTCTCCTTCCAGATAGACGGCGAGTTGGCGGACGTAGAGCGGTTCGTCGCGGCGCTGGAGGAGTTCACCCTCGCCGTGAGTCTGGGCGGGGTCGAGAGTCTGATAGAACACCCGGCGAGCATGACCCACTCGCCGCTCCCGGCCGACGAGCGCGCGGACCTCGGCATCACCGACACGCTGCTCCGGGTCTCGGTGGGCGTCGAACACCCGAAGGACCTCGTCGCGGACTTGGAACGCGGATTCGAGGCGATAGCGGACGCCGACGACGCCGACGAATCGGAGAGCGCCGACGCCGAGACGCCCGAGAGCGACGACGCGGCCGGGACCGAGGACGCGGCGGAAACTCCGGTCGGCGACTGAGCGCGACCCTCGCGAGCGGCGTCGATAGCGCGCCGCGCCGTTCGCTCGGGCGCCCCGCGTCAGTCGCCCCCGTCGTCTCCCGACTCGCCTTCGGTATTACTGATGACGACCGCCTCGCGCACCTCTAAAGCGGTCTCGAACTCCTCGCGGCGGTCCTCGCGCTTGCCGACCCGGAGGAGTTGCTCGGCGTGAGCGCGCGCGACCGCCTCGGCGGCCCGGCGCGACCACCCGCGCTCGTCGCCCACCTCGTCCCAGAACCCGTCGGGCGCGAGGAAAATCTGGCGCACGTCGTCGGCGTGGACCCGTTCGTACCGGCGGCGGAGTTCGTCGGCCCGGGGTTCGACCGCCCGGCGGGCCTCGGCGACGAGGTCGGGCACGCGCTCGCCGCCCACGCTGGCCTTCGCGGCCGTGAGGACCAACACCTGCCCTTCGATGGGATTGTCGGCTGTCATGGTCGCGGTCGGTCGCCGGACCCGTCTTCCGCCGGGGTCATCCGCCCGCCCGCATCGCCTTCTGGGAGAACTTCTCGACGAGTCCGTCGAGCGCGTCTTCGTCGCCCTCGAAGACGACCGTGACCTCGGTCAGCGTCACGGACGGACCGACGCTCACCTTCTCCGAGGAGACGCTGGCCCGCCACTCGTCGGCGAACACGTCGCCGTCGCCCTCCGGGTCGCCGCCGGCTATCTCGCCGCCGAGGTTCGAGAGGTACCGCCGAGCGAGTCGCTCGGAGATGCCCCGATAGGACTTCTCGACGCGCATCTATCGTCCTGCGTCCGGCGTGCGGTTTCGGCCGCGGTCCGCGTCCGGCGCGCGCCCTGACTCGCCCGCACCGCCCGCGACCGGCGGGAAGACGCTCAGCGTGTCGCCGTCGGCGAGCGGCGTGTCCGCGCCGTCGATGTGGACCACGTCCGTGCCGTTCTTCATGATGGACAACTGGGGCCGGAGGTCGCCGTCCTCGAACACGTCGAGACCGTACTCGTCTGTCAGGTCCGCGAGAACCTCGCCGACGGTGGTGCCGTCGGGGTACTCGCGCTCGACGGTCTTCTGACCGACCGCCTCCCGGAAGTTGGCGAAGAAGCGAAGTTCGAGAGTCACGTCACCGTCTTGGGACCCCGCGAGCATAAATACTCATGCGTCGCGCCTCCCGCGACCGCTCTCGCCCGGGTCGCCCCCGCGAGGGGTCGCGCGGTCGCGCTTCCGACGCCGACCGCCGACCGAGCCGGCGAGCGTGCCGAGGGCCGCCCCGGCCGCCGTGGTCCCGACCAGCGCGAGCGGAACCGAGACGTCTCCGAGGACCGCCGCCACCGCGTCGGGTGCGAGCAGGAGCGCGGTGGCGTCCGCGCCGAGCGTCGCGGCGGCCACCGCCGCGGCGCCGTGGCGCGCGCCGGAGTCCCGGCCCGCTCCGCCGAGATACCCCGCGACGGACGCGCCGAGCGGAACCGCCAGTAGCGTCGCCGCCGCGAACGCGGTCACGACGGCGTCGGGGACGCCCACGGCGAACGCGAACGCGGGGGCGACCTGCGGAGCGAGCGCGAGGACCGCACCGGCCGCGACCGCGCCGCCGTCGAGCCAGCGGTCGCTGTGTTGGCGGGCTTTCGCCCGTCGGACGCGAGCGAGCGCGTCGGCGTCGTCGTCGGTCATGGCGTCGTTCACCGTTCTATCGTCCCGGCCGGATGCCGTCGCTCACGAGGCGCGCGTGGCGCTCGCGGTCGATGCGCTCGCCGAGGTCCTCGTGATCGTAGAGCTGTCGCATCAGCGACCCCATCAGGTCGCGCCACGCCATCGCGTAGATGGGCGACTGACCCCACGCCCGGAGTTCGGCCACGAAGTCGTCGTACTGCTCCCACCGGTCCTCGAAGCGTTCGAGCGCGTCCACGACCGCGCCGGCGGCGGCCTCGTCGTCCTCCTCGGCGACGACCCGGTTGAGCCGCTTCTCCCACCCTTCGACCGCTCGATGCATGTCGCGGGCGGCGTCCTCGCCGTCGGCGGGGAGCGACTCGGTGATGGCGTCGGGAACTGTCAGCGAAATCTCGTCCATGTCCGGGCTTTTGCCTTCGCGGCTGAAATAGCTACGGTCGGTGAGAGGTCTTGTCGGGCGTGGTTCGGTGGTCGGCGCACTCGGTGTCGGTCGTGCAGCGGGCGCGGTACACGCGTCGCAGGGAACTATGAATCTATGTTTCCGGTGCCTAAATACGGCTTAGAGACAGCTATAGATTCTTCACCCGCCGAGTCGAACGAACATGTTCGTACCGAGTTATTCCGCGCCAGAGCGCGTAGTCTCGCCCATGCAGAGCGACGCACGGACCGCCGAGACGACCGGCGAGGGGAACGAACCCGCGGAGCAGACCACCGACGAACGCGAGACTACCGCCGCGACTCCCGACGAACGCGAGACCACGGTCGAGGTCCGATGTACCGGCCACGTCAGAACCGCTATCGGGGAGTCGAGACTGGAGTACACCTTCGAGGGGGCCACGCTCCGGGCGTTCCTCGACGCCTTCTTCGCCGAGTACGACGTGAAGGACCTGCTCCTCGCCGAGACGGAGGACGAGGCGACCACCCGCGGGTGGGCCGACCCGCCCGAGGACCTGCCCGGCACGTGGCGCAAGAACCCCGAGGGCGAGCAGACTCGGACCTACGCCCGCGTGCTGGTCGACGGCCAGTTCAACGAACACCTCGCCGGACTCGACACTCGCCTGCGAGACGGCGACCGAGTCGGCCTGCTCTACCCGTTCATCTTCTGTTGCTGACATGGGTGCGGGCGTCGTCACGCGGTGGTCGCGGCGGTTCGTCGCCGCGAGCGCCGTCTTCCTCGTCGCGTGGCAGGTCGGTGCGCTCGCCGACGGTCTCGGGGCCGCGAGCGCCGTCGCCGTCCCGCGCCGGACCCGGGTCGTCCTCGCCGTCTACGGGTTCGTCCTCCACGCCGTCTTCGGGAAGGCCTACTCGCTGGTCCCGTCGTACTTCGACCGGTCGCTCGCGCCCGTTCGCGCGCCAGCGGTCCACTTCCCGCTGACCGTCCTCGGCGCGATGGGTCTCGCGGCCGCGCCCCTCGCCGGCGTCCCGGAACTCGCCGGCACGCTCGGCGCACTCTCGTGGAGCGCGGGCGTGACGGTCTTCGTCGCCGCGCTCGCGTGGACCGTTCGCGACAACCCGACCGGCCGCGAGACCGGCACCGGCGGCGCCAACGCCCACCGCCGCGGGGTCGACCGCCTCGCCAACGCCTTCGTTCCGGTCGTCCTCGCGTACCTCGCCGTCGGAAGCTACGCCACGCTCGCGAGCTATCTCGGACTCCCCGGCTTCGAGACGCTGGCCGCGGCCCGGACCGCCCACCTGCTCGCGGCGGGCGTCGCGGCGCTCCTGATATTCGCGGTCGGGTTTCGGCTCTTCCCCCGCTTTCTGGTCGCCTCGCCGCCCCGACCGCTGGTCGGCGTCGTCCTCGCCGCGGGCGCGGTCGGTCCCGCGGTCCTCGCCGCGGGTCTCTACCGGGAACCGCTCTTTCGCGCCGGGGCCGCCCTCGAAGCGCTCGCCGTGGTCGGGTTCGCGCTGGCCTACGCGCTCCTGTTCGCGCGCTCGGAGCGCCGCCGGGTCGGCTTCTACGCCGTCCTCTCGGGGGCCGCGGCGGGCGTCTGCGGCGTCTCGCTCGGTCTCGGCTTCGCGTTCGCTAGTCTCGCGGCCTCTCCGGCGCTGACAGCGGTCCACCTCCGACTCAACGTCCTCGGCTTTCTGGGGCTCACCGTCGTCGGCGCGACCTACCAGTTCTACCCGCCGACGGTCGGGCGCTTTCCGGGCGCCTCGGACCGGTCGGCGCTCGCGTCGGTCGCGCTCCTCGCGGTCGGCCTGCTGGCGGAACTGGGCGGCGCGCTCGCGGACTCACCGCCCGCCGTTCTCGCGGGTCGGACGAGCGCGCTCGCCGGAGCGCTCGTCTTCGCGGGTCTCGTCCTCGGCGTCTTCGCCGAGCGGTAGCCCGCCGCCCGGTCGCGCTACTCGGCGTCGAGTCGCTTCGCCATCTGGACCTCGTCCACGAGTTTGCCCTCGACCTCGTAGTGGTCGTCGCGGGTCGCCTCGCGCTCCCAGCCGTGTTCGTCGAGCATGTCGAGGGCCGCCTCGTTGGTCGCCGGGAGGCTCTGATACACCTTGATGCAGTCCTGCTCGGCGGCCCACGCGATGCCGCGTTCGAGGAGCGTCCCGCCGATGCCCCGCTCGCGGTACTCGGGCGTGACCCCGACCGTGAGTTCGGCGGTGTGGCTCCGGGCCGGAAGTTCGAACCCCTGAACGTGGACCCAGCCGACGATTTCGCCGTTCTCGGACCGTCCGCCGGCGTCCTCCGACCCGCCCTCGGGTCGCGTCTCGGCCACGAAGAACATCCGCGACTCGCGCTCGTTGAGTCGAATCAGCGCGCCGTCCCGCTCTATGGCGTCGGCGACGCTCTCGTCCACGACGATGGCTCCCTCGTCGGCCACCGCTCGGATTCGGTCGGCGATCGCCTCGCGGTCGTCCTCGTCGGCGGGCCGAATCACGTACTCGAACTCGTCGGTCTCGTGGGTCTCTGACTCCACGTCGGGCGAGACGTAGAGTCGACCGTCTCGCTCGGTCAGCGGACCCGAGTCGAGCAGGTCGTCGATGTACTCGTTCGACTCCGCGACCGAGAGTCGGGCCGCCGACTCGGTCCCCGACCGCGGCGGCTTGGCCCCGTCGGTCTCCTCGACTCGGACCTCGTCGCGGACCTCCTCGCGGGTGGCCGACCCGTGGCGTTCGACGTACCGGTAGATGCGACTCGCCACGTCGGTCTCGAACTCCAGTTGCGGTGTCGCCATATCGGTCTCCGGTACGCCGCCGACCACCATGATTATTGAGTCGGTAAGCGGGCGTATGTAGCGGATACGCGCGAGAATTTATCCGCAAGCGAGTGAAAATCGTACCGAACTGTCGGTGTACGAACCGTCTCTCTGGGCGTTCGAAACGCCGTCCGGGCGACCGGTCTCGGACAGGTCTCGCCTACTTCTCCTCGACGTGCCGGACGGTGGTGGCGATACCGCGCGTGCTCTCGGCCATCTCCGGGCCGGACATCTCGGCGCGGCCGATTGCGAACGCCTTCGGTCCCTCGATTACTACCTCGTCGCCGACGCGCACGTCGTCGTCGGCGTCCACGACGCCCGGCGCGAGGACGCTCCCGTGGGGCGCGAAACTGTCGATTTCGACGCGCTTGGTCGGGGCGTCCGACTCGACCCACCGGCGAGCGCCCGCGAGGGTAAACGACAGGACGCCGTACTGGGGCACCATCGCGGCCAACTGCTCGCCCTCGGAGTCGTGGACCCGGAGCTTCGGATAGCGGGCCTCGGTCCGAATCTCGTCGAACAGGGCGTCGCCCGCGCCCGCCCCGAACTGGTAGTCGGCGATGGCCCGGACCGTGTTGTGCTGGCGCTCGCGCTTGCCGTACTTGAGTTCGCCGTCGAGCGTCCGCATCAGGTTGCCCAGCGATTCGGTCGTCGTGGGGTGGTCGGAGACGGTGTACTCGAAGTCCATGCCGAGTTCCGCCTCGACTCGCTCGCACACGTCCCGATACCCTTCCGGCGGGACGTGGGCGATGACGCGGGGGTAGTCGTTTCGCTCCAAGTAGCGCCGCAGGACTTCGGCGACGAACTGCTTCTCGTCCTCGGACCACCGGCCCGTCACCACCGAGTCGTAGTGCTGGGCGGGGTAGGTCAGTTCGAGTTCCTGCGGGACGACGCCGATGGGCGAGGTCATCGACACCGTGTGGCCCCGGAACTGGATGGCGTCGTGGAACTGGCCGTGGCTCTGGGACTCGCTGTAGGGCTTGGCGGCCGAGCAGGGCACCAGCACCAGCGGGTTGTCGAACCGACTCTCGTAGCGGGTCGTCACCCGGTCGGCGAACCGCTTGATTTCGACGCGCTGGAGGGTGTCCTCAGTCGCCGCCGAGAGTTCGGTGTCCCGGATGAGCGGCGTGCGCTGTTCGAGGTACGACCACTGCTGGTCGAACTCCCGGAACGCCGCGGTCAGCCACTGGTCGTGGCGGGCCTGTCCCTCGATGTAGTCGCGGAGTCGGCCCGCCCGGATGCGCTCGCGGACGATTCCGAGTTCGGCCCGGAGGGCGTTCTCGTTGTGGGCGGCGCAGTCCTCGCGCGTGAACTCCGAGACCGGTTTCTGACAGGCCGGGCAGGCGCAGGGGAGTTCCGAGAGGTCCTCGAGGAAGTGGCGTCCCTCGCTGGTCAGGTACTCGCCCTGCGTGCCCGCGACCACCGCGCGGTCGGCGTCCACCAAATCAACGCCAGCGTAGACCAGCGTGGCGACGTTCGCCGGCGTGGCGACGCCGGGCAGGTAGAGCGCGCTGTCGGCCGGGACGGACTCGCGGGTCTCGACGATAGCCTCTCTGAACCCGGCACCGTGGCCGACGAACCCCTGCGCGCCCGAGACGACGTAGGCGTCCGCGCCGTAGTCGTCGGCGGTCTCCGGCGCGACCACTGCGGCGCTCGGGTAGTCCACGTCGGGGTACTCGACCGCGAACGAGTCCATAACCTCCTCGTCGGTTCCGCTCGGGAACCCGCGGTGGGGCAGAATCGTGAGTTCGTCGTCGCTCCCCTCCGGAACCTCCCGGTCGGCGGTCCAGAGGCTTCCGGCGTCCGCGAGAAAGTCGTCCGCGATGGCGGGCGTCGTCACGGGGTCCGCGAGGCGCAACTCGGCGATTCGCGCCGGGCCGTCGCGCTCGTGGACCTCGAAGTAGTCGGTCATACCTCCGGTTCGGGGGCCGAGGGGCAACTATCTTGCGAGACGGACCTACTCCCCGTCGGGGTCGTTCTCACCGGTCTCATCGCCGTGGACCGCGTCCACGGTCAGCGCGTTGGCGACGAGGTTGCCGTGGCCGCGGCGAAGTCGCTCCGAGAGCGCCTGATGGGAGATGTCGAGTCGCTCGGCGAGGTCGCGCGCGGAGGCCCCGCGGGGCACCTCGTAGTAGCCGGTTTCGAGCGCGGTCGTGACCGCCTCGTACTGTTCGGCCGTCAGGCCGTGCCGGCCGCCACCGTCGTCCCGGCCTTCGAGTTCGTGTATCTGCTCGACGTCGGCCCGGAGTTCGCGCTCCCGACAGAACTCGTGGGTCTGGGAGACCGCCGCCCTGTCCGAGAACAGGATGCGGAGGTGCCACCGGTCGTCGCGGCCGCGGGCCTTCAGCACCGCGGCCCCGTGTTCGGTCATCGAGTGGAGCAGGACCTCGACCGACTCGACCCACTCCATCTGGTAGAACCGGCCGTCCGGCAGGTCGGTGAGTCGCCGCTCGTTCTCGACCGACGGGTCGTCGGCGAGCGCGTCCTCGAACGCGTCCAAGTCCTCGCCCGCGGCCCACACGAACGGCATCACCCGCCCCTCGTCGTGAGCGACGACGCGCTCGGCCTCGACCGCCACGTCGGGGACGCGCGGGAGCGTCTCCCGGAGCGCGAACTCCTCGGCCGGAATCGCCAGTTGCGCGATGGTGCTCATGCGATGGCGTACCACGAACGCACGGATAGTGCTTGTAGCCGATTGCTTGCCAGTGACGGGACCGCGTGGCGATTCGGTCCGCTCGCGCCGAAGACGCTATTCACCCGACGTGAAGTGTACGGGAAAATGGAGTCCGATGTTCACTCCGCGAGGTCCGCCACGTCCACGCCCTCGGGCACCAGCGCCAGCGCGCTCTCGGGCCAGTCGTGGTGGGCCAGCGTGAACTCCGTCTCGGGGTTCGACGCCGCGAGGCGGGCGACGCCCTCGGCGGCCGACCGGTAGCCCTCGGCGTCCATGCGCTCGGGAACCTCCGCGGTCAGCGGGTAGGTCTCCGAGAGGTGACGGGGGAACGGCCCGAACGGGGCGACGACCCGCCACGACTCGTCGTAGCGGTCGCTCGGCCCGCCCTCCGTGAGCAGGACCCGGTCGCCGGCGTCGAGACTCAGCCGTTCCAGTCGGTCCTGATGGCGGACGACCTCGGGCCGCCGGGCGCTCTCGCCCGAGAGGTAGAAGAAGGCTCCTTTCGACACCGAGTCCTCGCGCTCCAGTTGCTCGGCGTGGGAGACCAGCGCCCGGTAGCCGTCGAGCATCGCGGGGTGGGCGCGGGCGCGGGTCTCGACCAGTTCGAGCAGGTTCCCCGACCGCAGGGCCTGCTTGACGGTCCGAATCTCGCGGAACGTGACGTGGAGGTTGTGTTCGGCCAGCAGTTCCTCGCGCTCGCGGTCGTCGAGGCGCCGCAGTTCCGCCGGGGTGTGGTCGGCGCAGACCGGACACGAGCAGGGGAAGTAGTCGAGGTCGTCGAGTTGTTCGGTGCCCCGGACCGTCAGGTAGCGGTCGTCGCGGGCGTAGAGAGCGTACGCCGCCGAGTCGAACAGGTCGCACCCCATCGCGACCGCCAGCGCGAACATCATCGGGTGGCCCGCGCCGAAGAGGTGGACCGGCGCGTCCGCGCCGAGGCCGCGCTTCGCTCCGGCGACCACGTCCACCATCTCGGCGTATCGGTAGTCGTTCATCAGGGGGACCACGGCACCGACCGGGAACACGTCCAAGTCGGAGGCCTCGGCGTGGCGACCCGCCGCCTCCCGCAGGTCGGGGTAGGTCGAACCCTGCACGGGCGCGTTGACGAGCATCTCGCCGACCTCGACCCCTTCGGCGACTTCGAGGCGCTCTTGGGTGGTCGCCAACTCGTCTTCGGCCTGCTCGCGGGGCACGTCCGGCGGCGTCGGGATGTCCACTGGCGTCCCGATGTCGCTCCCCACCTCGTGCTGGAATTGAAGGATTTCGGGCGTTGTCACGTCGATTTCGCCGTACTCGGCCAACTGGAACGACCCCGAGTCGGTCATGATGGCCCCGTCGAAGTCGAGCACGTCGTGGAGGCCCCGGTCCAGCGCCGCCTCGCGGTAGTCGTCGCTCCCGTAGAAGATGTAGGAGTTCGTGATGAGAATCTCCGCGCCGAACTCGGATTCGAGTCGGGAGGGCTCGACGGTCCGAACGTGGGGGTTGATGACGGGCAGGAGCGCCGGCGTCTCGACGGTGACGCCCGCGCGGGGGACGTCCAGTTCCCCGATGCGACCGAGTCCGTCTTGGTCGCGTATCTCGAAGTGGTCTCTGGTCATTGCGGTGGGATAGCCGGACAGCGGGGGTAAGGATTGCGTTCTCCTCCGGTTTCGGAGCGACCGGTTTTTCCACGGACGTTCCACTTCCGCTCGGACGCTTCGCCGACACAGGTCGAACAACGTATATGAGTCATGAATGATACGTACCGGTATGCCGAGTCGAACGCTCACCTTCCGCGGGGGAGCGCGGACGGCTATCGGGTTCGTCGTCGCGTTCGCGCTAGTCCTGACGGGAGCGATGCCGGTAAAGCGGGCCGTGTCCGACGCGTCGGGTCCGGTCACGCTTGCGTTCCGGGTCTCCGTGTTCGTCGTACTGGCGGGAATCGCTCTGGTCGCACTCCGGCGGGAGGACGTCGAAATCGCCGACCTCGGACTGTCGTCGCGCCACCTCCCTCCGGCAGTCGTCGCCTTCGGCGGCGTGTGGGTGGCGCTGAACCTCCTCGGCGTCGGAGCGGCCGCGGTTACCGGTAACCCGTGGGGTCTCGGCCTCCTCCGGGAGACCACGCCCGTTCTCGTCGCGGGTCTTCCGGCACCGCGAGTGACGACGCTGCTCTTTTTCTTCCTCGCCGTCGGGATGGTCGAGGAGTTCGCGATGCGGGGATACTTCCAGACGAAAGTCGTCGCGCTACTCGGCGACGACACCCGGACTCGCGTCGCACTCGGAATCCTGACCGCGAGCCTCGTGTTCGGCCTCGGACACGTTCCGAGCGCGCTGGTTGCCGGCGCGTCCGTGCGAGGAACTCTCTCGGCCGTGGCGCTGAGCGCGGCCTCGGGAGTCGCGTTCGGGGTGCTCTACGAGACCACGCGGAACCTCTACTTCGTGGGTTTCCTGCACGGACTCGGCGACACGTGGCCGCTCGTCGTCGATTGGATGGATTGGTCGGGGAGCGCGCTCGGCGCGTTTCTGTTCGGTATCGCGGTCGTCTACTTCGGAGCGGCGTTGGTCTATCGCTACTGGGCGCTCGACACCGACCTGACGCCGGCGATTCGGCGCCGGGAGTCGAGTCGTTCCGCCGCCACCGGGAGTGCGGTCCCGAGGGAGACTCCGAAGTCGGAGTCCGAGTAACGCCCCGAAACAGCCGCTACTCCTCCGCGGTTCCGAACGCCTCGTAGTACAGCAACCCGAGCGTGGTCCGACCGTCCCGCGTTTCGCGCTCGGCGATATGTTCGCGCAACTCCTCGACGGTCGTGGTATCGACCCGAATCGACTCGTTGTGGTCGAGTTCCTGTTCGGCGGTCGGCGTACACCCGCGGGCCACGAAGAAGTGGAGCAGCGCGTTGGCGATGCCGTTCGCGGGTTCGACGCTGGTCAGGAACTCCACGCGGTCGGCCTCGTGGCCGGTCTCTTCCCGGAGTTCCCGGCGGGCCGCGGCCGCGCGGTCCTCGTCTTCCGGTTCCATCCCGCCGACCGGGAGGCTTCGGTTCACTCGCCGGACGGCCTGTCGCCACTCCTCGATGACGACCACGTCGCCGTCGGGCGTGAACGGGAGGACGACGACGCTCGGGGACTCGTCGAGGTAGTCGAACTCTGTCTCGGTGCCGTCGGGGAGGCGGACCGCCTCGTTTCGCACGTCGAACCCGGGACAGGAGTACGCCACCGCCGAGTCGAGCGTCTCCCACGCGAGGGGGTCTGCCGGGTCGTCGTCGGTCGGTGGAGCGTCGTCGTCGGTCGATGGAGCGTCGTCGGACATGCGCGGGCGTTCGCTGGCGGAGCGGAAAAACCCGACCGTTCGCGCACGATGCGCCGGTCGTCCTCGGGGCGCGACCGTTTGGTCTTGCTCTCGTCCGATGTTCGTTTCTGTTTGTTTCTCCCGAGCACCGTCGACTCTCCCGGACTCTCCGCGGATTCGTCCGCGTATCCGGTCAACTCCGAACCCTTGGGTGATTGATACTGACTGAAGATGACTGCTTTTGCGGAAATTTTAAGTTACCACTGGGTATGTTTATGAATGTCCATGGAAGACAACCGTTCACGGACGAGACGACGCTTCATCACCGCCGCCGGTGCGACCGGCGTCGCCGCGCTCGCGGGCTGTAGCGGCAACAACGACTCGAACGCGACGACGACCGACGGCTCCGGCGGCACGACCGTCGGCACCACCATGTCCGGTGGCGAGATGGCCGACAAAATCGTGTTCTACAATTCCGGCGGACTGAGTTCCGACCCCGGGACCAAGAAGAACATCCAGCGGTTCCAGGACGAGACCGGCATCAAGGTCGAAGTCAACGAGGTCCCGTGGAGCAACCTCAAGACGAGCCTCACGACCAACTGGCGCAACCAGAGCAGCCAGATAGACGCGTTCAACGGGCCGACGTGGTGGCTCGCCGACTTCGTGAACGCGGGCTGGATCGAACCGCTCGGCCTCCCGGACGCTCACATGAACAAGTTCCCCGAGAGCCTCCGGAGCCTCGTCACCTTCGACGGCAAGACGTACATGGCTCCCCAACTCGGCAAGTGGGGCACCTACCTCTACGACAAGAAAGTGCTGTCTCAGGCGGGCTACGACGCGCCGCCGGACACGTGGGACGACGTCCTGAAGATGGGTTCGGACCTCGGCTCGGGCAACCGGTCGGCGTTCGGGTTCACGTGGGCGAACAAGGACGTGTTCATGTTCAAGCAGTTCCTCTATCAGGCGGGGAGCCAGCTGTTCGACGACAGCAACAAGCCGACGTTCGTCGAGACCGGCAAGAAGGTGTTCAACGACTTCCTCCTCCCGCTGCGCGAGCAGGGTCTCATCCCCGACGGGACCTCCAGCATGGGCGAGGGCGGCGTCGGCGACACGTTCATCGCCGGGAACCTCGCCACCGTCGAGTCGTGGACGCCGCTCGGTTCCCGCGTGCTGGGGTCCGAGGGCTGGGACGAGAGCCGCCTCGGGAGCGCCAAGCCCCCGAAGGGTCCGTCCTCGCGCGCCACGTTCCAAGACGCGAACGGCGTCGCGGTGTCGGCGTTCTCGAAGCGCAAGAAGGCCGCCAAGAAGTTCGCGAAGTTCATGTCCACGACCGAGTCGTCCAAGACGGACATGCTCGTCGAGGGCAACCCGTCGGTGGTTCCCGAGGTGTACGAGTCCTCCGAAGTGAAGGAGAAGTACCCCGCCGACCTCGTCGAGGACATGAAGTTCAACCTCGAAAACGCCAAGAGCGAGACCTACCTCGCTCAGCCGCAGGTTGACAACTTCCTCTCGAACCAGATCACCCCGGCGCTGCTCGGCGACAAGGACCCCGAGAAGGCGCTCAAGACGGCACGCGACAACATCGTCGGACTCTACCAGGACATCGGCGTCCTGTGAACGCGTCCACCCGTTTTCCTCATACGACACGATGACTGAATCACAACACTCCCTACGACGACGGCTGGACAAGCTGTTCGTCCCGCTCACGGTCGGGCCGACGCTACTGTGGATAGCCGGCATCATCGTCTATCCGACGGCGAAGCTCCTGTGGTCGAGTCTGTTCTTCACGAACCCCATCACGGGCGCCAAGGAGTTCGTCGGACTCCGGAACTTCCGACGGCTCCTGCTGGGCGACGGCGGGTCGCTTCTGAACCCCAACTTCGTTTCGTTCACGTGGCATACCATCGTCTACGTGGGGTTCAGCGTCTCCATCTCGTTCCTGCTCGGACTGGGCGTCGCGCTCCTGTTGAACAAGGACCTGAAGGGTCGCGGCTGGCTTCGCACGGCGGTCATCGTGCCGTGGATTCTGCCGTACGTGATGAGCGGGCTGATGTGGCGCTGGATGTTTCAGGCCCAGTACGGAGCCATCAACGGCGTCCTGATGCAGACCGGTCTCATCGGCAACAAGATTGCGTTCCTGTCGGACGGGACGCTGGCGATGATGGCGCTGATAATCGCGGACGTCTGGGTGTTCACCCCGTTCATCATCATCATCCTGCTCGCCGGCCTCCAGAACGTGCCCGAGCAGTTGTACGACGCCGCGGAGGTCGACGGCGCGAGCCGATGGTCGCGCTTTTGGAACGTCACGTATCCGTTCCTCAAACCCTCCATCCTCGTCGCGCTCACCATCCGCATCATCTTCGACATCCGCGCCCTCGACCTCGTCTGGGTCATGACTCAGGGCGGACCGGGCACGGAGACCGAAGTCTGGGCGTCGTGGCTCTACCGCACGGCACAGGTGTTCAACAAGCCCGGTGAAGGCGCGGCGCTCGGCGTCGTGATGCTGGCGGTCACGTTCGGCATCGTGGCCGTGCTGTACAAGATATTCGGCGAAACCCCCTACGAATCATGAGTACCGAAACGTCTCGATTCGGCCGATTGACGGACAGTCTCGGCCTCGACACGGACAACGAGTGGCCGAGCGTGGTGCGCGAGCGACTGGTGTCGTACGGTCTGCTCGGGTTGTACGTCTTCGTGGTGTGGTTCCCCATCTACTACATCCTCATCACGAGCTTCAAACCCACCTCGGACGTTCTCTCGCTCCCGATAACGTTCTTCCCGCACGACGCGACGATTCAGAACTACGTGGACATCTTCAACAACCGACCGTTCGAGATGTACACGCTCAACAGCCTGATAGTGGCCAGCACCACCACGGTCATCGTGGTGACGCTCGGGACGCTGTCGGGCTACACGTTCTCGCGCTACGACTTCATGGGCAACAAGGCGCTGCTGCTTAGCATCATCGCGGCGCGCATGATTCCGCCCATCGCGCTCATCGTCCCGTTCTTCCAGATAATGTCTCAGCCGCCGCTCATCGGCGGCATCACGGGAAGCCTCTACGACACCAGAATCGCGCTCATCCTGACGTACACGTTCTTCAACCTGCCGTTCGCGGTGTGGATAATGAAGAACTACTTCGACGGCGTGCCCGAGAGCTTAGACGAACAGGCCAAGGTCGACGGCTGTTCGACGTGGGAGGGGTTCGTGAAAATCATCCTCCCCGTCGCCAAGCCGGGCATCGCCGCGACGGCGATTCTGGCGTTCATCTTCTCGTGGAACGAGTTCGTCTTCGCGCTCGTCCTCACCTCGTCCGAACAGGCCCAGACGCTCCCCATCGCGGTGAGCCTGTTCGTCGCCGACGACTTCGTGGACTGGGCGCACCTCGCGGCCGGCGGGATGATAGCGGCCCTGCCGGGCATCCTGTTCGGCCTGTTCTTCCAGCGGTACATCGTCAGCGGACTGACTCAAGGAGCTGTCAAAGAATGATTTCGGAACACATGGCGGACGACGGTGGTATCGATGGCTGAAGTAACGCTCGAGGAACTGGTCAAGGAGTTCGACGACGTGGTCGCGGTCGACGGCGTCTCGCTCGACATCCCGGACGAGAGTTTCACGGTCCTCGTCGGACCGTCGGGATGCGGGAAGACGACGACGCTCCGACTCGTCGCGGGCCTCGAACGCGCCACCGACGGGACCATCGAAATCGGTGGCGAAGTCGTCAACGACAAGCGGGCCTACGAGCGGGACATCGCGATGGTGTTCCAGAACTACGCGCTCTACCCGCACAAGTCGGTCGAGGAGAACATGCGGTTCGGCCTCGAACAGCAGGGCACCGACGAGGAGATAATCGAAGAGCGGGTGGCCGACGCGGCGCAACTCCTCCAGATAGAGGAGTTGCTCGACCGTCGCCCCTCGGAACTCTCGGGCGGTCAGCAACAGCGGGTGGCGCTCGGCCGAGCAATCGTCCGGGACCCCGACGTGTTCCTGATGGACGAACCGCTCTCCAATCTGGACGCCAAGTTGCGCGTCCAGATGCGGGCGGAACTCAACAAACTCCACGACGAACTCGACACCACCACGGTGTACGTCACCCACGACCAAGTCGAGGCGATGACGCTCGGCGACCAGATCGCGGTGATGGACGCCGGCGAGATTCAGCAGGTCGGACCGCCAACGTTCGTCTACGAGAACCCCCGGAACATGTTCGTCGCCGACTTCCTCGGCAGTCCCTCGATGAACTTCCTCGAAGGCGACCTGCGCCGGGACGACGGCGAGTTCCTGCTCGACATCGGTCCCGTCGAACACGAGGTGCCCGCCGGGTACCACGACGCCCTCGAGGGCTACGACGGGGAACGCGTCGTCCTCGGCGTCCGGCCGGAGGACGTGACGCTCCGGCCCGACGGCATCCCCGTGACGGTCAACGTCGTGGAACCGCAGGGCGAGAAGACCGTCCTCGAACTCGCGCTGGGCGACGAGACCATCAAGGCCTCGGTCGACCCCGGCGTCGCCGTCGAGTCGGACGACCGCGTGAGCGTCGAGTTCGACCGGGAGTCGGTCCACTACTTCGACGCGGCGACCGGCGAGTGCCTGAACTTCACGTCCGAGGACGAACCGGCGGTCGACTCCGATTCGACCGCAATCGCGGGCGGAAGCGAAGCGTGACCCTCGGGAACGTGAGCGCGGCCCTCGAAAACGTGAGCGCGACCACCGCGGTGCTGTCGGCGCTCGGCGGGGTCCTGACCGCCATCGCCGCGGCGAACTACGCGCTGGGCGTCTACGGCGGCGCGACCGTCGCCGGAATCGGCGGCGTCGTCTCGTTCGCGTTCGTCCTGCTGGTCGAGTGACCGACGCGACCGAGCGAAAACAAAAAGGGTCCCGAACACCTCCACGCGGATAGCGAACACGCCCACGCATGCTTCCAGCCGAACGCAAACGAGAGATACGCGACACCGTGACCGAGCGAGACGGCTGTTCCGTCTCCGAACTCGCCGAGATGCTCGACGTGTCGAAGGCGACCATCCGGCGGGACCTCCGCGACCTCGAAGACGAGGGTCTCGTCGAGCGGTCGCACGGTGGCGCGCTCCCGGTCAGGACCGTCGCCAGCGAGCAGTCCTACAGTCAGCGCGGCGTCCAGAATCTGGACGCCAAGCGCGCCATCGCCTCGCGCGCGCGCCGGGAGTTCCACGACGACCAAGTGGTCTTTTTCGACTCGGGGACGACGACGATGGAGGTCGCCAAGCAGGCGCCCGGCGACGTGGGATTCATCGCGGCGACGAACTCGCCCATGCTCGCGCTGGAGTTCGCCGACAACGGCCGCGACGTGAAACTGACCGGCGGGACGCTCCGCCAGCAGACCCGGGCGCTCGTGGGACCGACCGGCGAGTCGTTTCTGGAGCGGACGAACTTCGACCAGGTGTTCCTCGGGACGAACGCCGTCGACCCCGACGCCGGTCTCACGACGCCCAACGAGGCCGAGGCCCGGATGAAGCAGTTGATGTGCGAGAAGTCCCAGCGCGTCGTGCTGGTGGCCGACGAGACGAAGTTCGGGCGCAAGAGCTTCGTCCAGTTCGCCGACATCGAGACGGTCGACTTAGTCATCACCGACGCCGAACTCGACGGGGAGATGCGCGAGGCGTTCGACGCGGCGTCGGTGGACGTGGTCGACGGGGTACGCGAATGATACTGACGGTCACGCTGAACCCCGCCGTCGACCACACCATCAAACTCGACGGCCCGCTGGAAGCCGACGAGGTGAACCGGACGACCCTCGACCAGTACGACGCCGGGGGAAAGGGCATCAACGTCTCGAAGTACCTCGACGCCTTGGACGTCGAGACCGTGACGAGCGGCCTCCTCGGCGGACTCTTCGGCGAGTTCGTGGAGCGCCAACTCTCCCGGACGAAGGTGCCCCACGACTTCGTGGAGATGTCGGGGTGTACCCGACTCAACACGACGATACTCTCCGAAGACGGCGAGTACAAGATAAACCAGTCGGGCCACCCCGTGAAGCGCCGGAGCGAGCGGGCCGTCCTCGAGAAGATAGCGGACTACGACCCCGAGGTGGTGGTCGTCGCGGGGAGCCTCCCGCCCGGACTCGGTCCCGCGACCATCGACCGAATCGCGGACGCGGGCGAGTGGGACACCGTCGTGGACGTCGGAGGCGGACTGCTCGACCGCCTCGAAGTCCCTTACGCGTGCTGTAAGCCCAATCGCACCGAACTCGCGACCGCGACGGGGATGCCGACCGAGACTGTCGAGGACTGCCTCGCGGCGGCCCGCCAACTCCGGGCGGACGGCTTCCGGCGCGTGGTGGCCTCGCTCGGTCCCGACGGCGCGATTCTGGTGACCGAGGACGACGAGTTGTACGTGGAGGCCCCCGACTCCGACGTGGTCGACACGGCGGGCGCGGGCGACGCGCTCCTCGCGGGCGTGCTGAAGGCGACCGAGGACGGACTGTCGCCGGGCCAGACGCTCCGGTACGGCGTCGAGGTGGCCTCCCGCGTGGTGGAAGCGCCGGGGACCACCGTGCCGTCGCTGTCGTCGGTGGCCGAGGAGGCCCGCTCGAACCCGCTCCGGTCGCTCTGACCGCGTACGACCGAACGGAAACGAGCGAATTCAAAAACGCTTTCAACGTTCACTCGAATGTGAGGGACAGTAGCATGGACGAGGGACCGGTCGGGAAGCGGGGGACGCTTCGGTCCGTCAGGGCCGACCTGATGACGGGCGTCACCTACATGATTCCGTTCGTCACGATAGCCGGCGTCTTTCAGGCCGTCGGCTACACTCTCGGTCAGTCGACGACCATCGGGGGCGACCTCGGGACGCTCCCGTGGTACGCCGTGACCGTCGGGTCGATAGCGCTCAACGCGATGGTCCCCGTCCTCGGCGGGTTCGTCGCGTACGCCGTGGCCGACCGGCCGGGCCTCGCGCCCGGGTTCGCGCTCACGGCCATGATTCAGGACCCCCGCCTCGTCCAGACGACCGGGACGCTGTTGGGCGTGAACACCGGCGACGCGCAGGCGGGGTATCTCGGTGCGCTGGTCGTCGGTCTTCTCGCCGGGGTGGTGACGCGGCAGGCCGCGGAGTGGGACGCGCCGGCGGCGATACGGCCGCTACTTCCGGTCCTCGTCGTCCCGGTCGGCGTCACCGCGCTCCTCGCGCCGGTCGTGCTGACATTCGGCATTCCGCTCGCGCTGACGATGAACCACGTGGAGTTGCTCCTCCGCGGGGCGTCGCTGCCCGTACTCGTCCTCGTCGGCGGCACCCTCGGCGCGATGATGGCGCTCGACCTCGGCGGCCCCGTCAACAAGGTCGCGTACGTCTTCGCGGTCGGTCTCCTCCCGGAACTCCTCTTCCGACCGATGGCCGCGGTCATGGTCGCGGGAATGGTCCCGCCGCTGGGTCTCGCGGCCTCTCACCTCCTCGCGCCGAGTCGGTACTCCGACGTGGACGCCGGCCAGACGAGGGCGGCGACCATCGCGGGACTGTCGTTCGTCACCGAGGGCGCGCTCGCCTACACCACCGGGACCGCCGGTCGGTCCTCGCCCTCGTGCGTCGCCGGCGGCGCGGTCGGCGGGGCCGCGTCGATGGCGCTCGGCGTCACCATGCCGGCGCCCCACGGCGGTCTCCTCGTCGTCCCGCTGGCGAACGACCCGCTGGCATTCCTCGGGTGCATCGCGCTCGGCGCGGCGACCACCGCCGCGACCGAGACGGTTCGACGACCCAAGATTGATACACCGCGGACTCCGCAGGGCGAGTAACCGACATGCCATCCGAGGATTTCGTCGCTCCCGCGCTCGTCACGCTCGACGAACCGCCCGCCGAGCGCCGGGCCTGCATCGACTTCTTACTCGACCTCGCGGTCGACGCCGGACGAGTGACCGACCGGTCGGCGGCGCGCGACGCGCTGTTGGAGCGAGAAGCGTCGACGCCGACGGGACTCGGAAACGGCGTCGCCGTCCCGCACGCGCGGACCGACGCGGTCACCGCCCCGACCGTCGCGTTCGCGCGGTCGGACCGCGGCGTGGACTTCGATGCGCCCGACGGCGACCCCGCGACGCTGCTGTTCTGTCTGCTCGCGCCCGAAGACGCCGACGAGGACCACCTCGAAGTGCTGAGTCGACTCTCGCGGTCGCTCGCCGACCCGGCGTTCCGGACGCGACTCGCCGAGGCCGACTCGGAACGGACCGTCGTGGACGCGATTCGGGAGGCGGTCGCGTGACCGAGCGCCGCGTCACGGTCGCGCGCGAGACCGGACTCCACGCCAGACCGGCGCGGGCGGTCGCCGACGCCGCCGCCGACTTCGACGCCGACGTCGCGGTCGAGTACGACGGCGAGACCGCGCGTGCCGCCAGTCCGCTGGAACTCACTGCCCTCGGGGTCGAGTCCGGCGAATCGGTGGTCGTGCGGGCGCGGGGCGACGACGCCGACCCCGCGGTCGAGGCGGTCGTCGACGTACTGGTCGGGGAGGCCGACCCGTGACCGACCTCGACGGCGTCGGCGTCGGGACGGGCGCGGCGACCGGACCCGCGGTGTGGCTGGCGGGACCCGACGAGACGCCGGACGCCGGCCCGACCGACCGCTCGCCCGACGCGGAGCGCGACCGCTTCGAGAGCGCGCGCGCTCGGACCGTCGAGGAACTCCGCGAGGAGCGCGACCGGGCGGCCGAGGCGGTGGGGAAAGCCGCCGAGGACGTGCTGGCGACCCACGAGACGTTCCTCTTCGACCCGGCGTTCGAGGAGCGCGTCGAGGACGCCCTCGCGGACGGCGACCCGGCCGAGCGGGCGGTCGCGCGCGCGCTCGAAGACTGGATAGAGGCCTTCGAGGAGACCGGCGGCAAGACCGCCGCCCGCGCCGACGACCTGCGCGACCTCCGGGGGCGACTCCTCCGGGCGCTCCGCGGCGAACCCCGGCGCTCGGGCGAGGACCTGCCGGCGGACGCCGTGGTGCTGGCCGAGCGACTCGACCCCGGACGAGCGGTCCGCCTTGCGGCCGCCGGGGTCGCCGGCGTCGCGACCGTCGCGGGGAGTCGGACCGGCCACGCCGCGATAATCCTCCGGTCGCGCGGCGTCCCGGCCGTGGTCGGCGTCGGCGACGCGCTGAAGGCGGTCGAGCGGGGCGCTCGCGTCGGCGTGAACGCCGCCGCCGGCCGCGTCACGCTCGACCCGCGGCCCGACGACGCGAGCGCGACCGAGGCGGCCGCTCCGGACGCGGTCCGCGCGGCGTCGGGGACGCCGCTCGCGGTGACGGCGAACGTCGGGTCGGCGCGGGAGGCGGCGACCGCTCGGGAGCGCGGGGCCGACGGCGTCGGCCTGTTCCGGAGCGAGTTCCTCGCGCTCCGGTCGGACGGCGTCCCCGACGAGGACGCCCAGACCGAGGCGTACGCCGCGGCGCTCGACCGATTTCCCGACGGCGAGGTCGCGATACGCACGTTCGACTTCGGGGGCGACAAGCCGCTCCCCGGAGCGGACGGGACCGCTCCTCGCGGCGTCGCGGGGTCGCTCGCGGCCCCGGACCGCCACCGCGAGCAACTCCGGGCGCTCTGCCGGGCCGCGGCCCGCGGCGCGGGCGACCTCACCGTGGTCCTCCCGCACGTGACCCGGGTCGAGGAGGTGACGGCGGTGCGCGACCACCTCGACGCAGCGACCGACGAACTCAAGGCCGCCGGCGTTCCCCACGAGCGACCCGCGCTGGGTGCGATGGTCGAGACCCCCGCCGCCGTCGAACTCGCCCCCGAACTCGCGTCGCGGGTCGCCTCGCTCTCGCTCGGCACGAACGACCTCTCGCGACACGTCCTCGGGACGACGCGCGACGCCGACCCGTCGGTCGCGCAACCGGCCGTGGTCCGCGCCATCGACCGGGCGGTCACCGCGGCGGCCGACGCGGGAGTCCCCGTGCGGTGCTGCGGCGAAGCGGCGGCGGACCCCGAGTTCGCCGCGCTGTTGGTCGGACTCGGCGTGACCGAGTTGAGCGTCGCGCCCGACGCGGTGCCCGCGCTGAAGCGGCGACTCGACGGCGTCGACCTGCCCGCGGCCGCGACCCTCGCCGAGCGCGCGACCGCGGCGAGTACGAAGAGTGAAGTGGATTCGCTGCTCAACGAGGGCCCATGAGACTCGTCGCCGTCACCGCGTGCCCGACCGGCATCGCCCACAGTCAGATGGGCGCGGAGTCGCTGACTCGGGCCGCGACCGACGCGGGACACGACCTCGAAGTCGAGGTCCACGGCGCGATGGGCACCGAGAACGAAATCGGGGAAGACGACCTCGCGCGGGCCGACGCCGCCATCGTCGCGGCCGACGTGCGAGTCGACACCGACCGCTTCGCCGACCTCCCCACCGTCGTCGCCCCGGTCGGAACCGCGGTGTCCGACCCGGAGGGTCTGGTCGAGCGGGCCGTCGGTCTGGGGCGGGCCGGAAAGCCCGAGACCGTTCGCGTCGGCGACGACGCGGCGGACGGCGAGAGTCGAGGGCTCCTCGACGGACTCCGCCGACTACTGGATTAGGCCGGCGCGAGCGCGGACGAAGTTGCTAGTTTCTCCGTTTTATCGATTTGCGATTGCGCGATAGCGACTCGAATCCACCGGTGGACTCCAAACCGCTGATGGACTCCGTGACTCCGAACGGCGACCCTACTGTGTCGAGACGGTACGTTCCGCTCGCCGACGCAGCGTCGCACCGAGACGAGGATTCTATATAGCTTGTATGAGTTTAATTCTTCCTGATGAGTCCGTCCGGAGTCGCATCGCTCTCATTCGGGGGTTCGCAACCACGGGATGCCGTTCGACCGACCGCCGCAGTGGAGTGGCTTTACGGGTAGGTCGACGCTTCCAGTTCTCGCGCGCCGGTGTCTTCCGGTCGCCGGACGCTCGAACTCGGCGACGGCGTCCGACGGCCGTCGCGGCGACCGCAGGTCGGACTGCCGTCTCGACCCGGACCATTTCAAAGCCGAACTTCGGGGAGGCGCTACGGAAAACACCGAATTGTTCCAGTTGTCGCCCGCGACGGTTCTCCACCGTCCTCCGGACTCCGCGTCGTCCGGGGTAACCGTAGTCGATGTTCGTCGTTAGCCGGGCGTACGTGAGGTGGAAACTGTTCGATTCGTCTCGCCGACTTCCCGGCCGGTTTTGTTTCGTTTTTACAGCGATGTCCGGACCTGCTCGGAAACGATGGCCCGACGGTCGAACGGAAAATGGCGCGACGACCGCCGACACCCGTTCCAGCGACGATAGTAGGGACCGTATAAATCTCATATTGCGATATGATTTCCGGGACCTAACTGCTGTAGCTACCGCTGTGAGCGGTGCTTCCGGCCAAAACGGTGTCTGACTGACGTTCCGCAAAAACGTCGAACGATTACCGGGTCTCGGGCTCGGCAGTACGGGTCCGTCGCTCGGTCCCGCGGGACTGATACGCGTTGTAGCCCGCGAGGATGGCGACCAGCGCGCCGCTGACCACGTCGCTCCAGAACGCGCCCTCGAAGACCGTCTCGAAGATGAACGGTGCGATGACCATCCAGAGGCCGAGCAACGCGACCAGCGATGCCCCGCCGGTGTTGATACCTTCCCTGTCGTCGGCCTTGACGGCGTTGTAGCCCGCGATGATACCGATTGCGGCACCGACGATGATGTCGTTCCAGAAGTTGGCCGCCGGCGGTGCGTACAGAAACGCCGAGACGACTATCCACGCGCCGATGATGGCCGTCGCCGCCGAGATGTAGCCGCTCGCGTTGCTGTCGCCGTTCGTAGTTGTGCTTTCGCTCATGATTTCTCCCCGAATCTAGTTGGGCGTAGAACAGGATAAGCCGAACGGCTGAGCGGTGCCCGGTCGTCGGCCGGAGAACACTTCCCGGTCGCGCCCGCAGTTCCGGGGAGGGGAGACCGTGGCTTCGATACCGCCGATTATCGACATCAGAGACGACTTGCGGCGCGCACAAGACGAGGCCGACGCCGACGTGAGCGACGACTTCGAGACGGTGCGCGACCGCCTCGACGCCTTCGGCGAACGCGACCGGGCCGACCGGGAAGGCGTCGTGGACGAGATAGACAACCAACTGCTCCGGGTCGAGGAACTGCTGGACGACGAGGAGGCGACTCGCGCGGTCCGGTCCGCTCGGAACCGACTCCACATCTACCGGGAGTCGCTCGACCAGACCGACCCGAACCTCGCGGTCGTGGACTCGGGCGTCCGCCAGCACGAGGAACCCGAGGCCGACGGCGTCCTCCCGGTCGGCGAGGTGACGCTGACGGCCACGGTGGCCAACAGCGGCGACGACGCCGAGGTAGTCCCCGTCGTCGGGTTCTACGACGGGGACGGCGAGGAACTGGAGTCGGTCCGCGGTCCGGCGTTCGACTTGGAAGCGGGCACCGAGGGACAGATCGAACTGGAGGTCGACGTACCGAGCGACGCGACCCACTATGCGGTGTCGGTCGTGCGAGCGTCCTGAACGTACCGAACGTCTCGGCTCGCGCTCCCGTCGGCCCAGCTGAAGTAGTACGTCATGTCCGGGCCGTCGTCGCCGGCGTACTCGTCCGCCTCGTCGGCCATGATGGACGCGTCGGTGAACTCCCACTCCCTCGATTCTCCTGCGGGGACGAGAATCGAGATTCGTTGGACGGGCGTGTGGGCGACGGCCGGCCCGGCGCGGTTCAGTGCGGCGACGAACCGTCCCGGCACGTCGCTCTCGTTCTCCGCGGTGGCCCTAATCGTCGGCGAGTCAGAGACGGAGACCTTCTCGGGAATCTCCACCGAGACCGAGAACGACGGGTCGGGCGCGGCGAGTCGCCGCCGGACGCGCGAGTCGGGACGCCACTCTCCGCCCGGCCACGTCAGAGCGGCGTCGGCCGCGTCGGTCGAGGCAGTCGCGTCGGTCCCGTTAGCCGTATCAGTCGCACCGGTTCCGGTAGTCCCGTCGGCCGCGCCGGCCGACGCCGGGAGTTCGAACAAGAGCAGTCCCCGGCCGGAAGCCGCGTCGTAGGCCTCGGTCTGTCCGCTTCGGACTCGCCACGCCCGGAGCGGCCAGTCCATCGAGACCGGCGCGTACTCGCTGCCGGCGAACCGGAACGAGAACTCCTCGCGGGCCGGCGGCGCGCCGTCCTCGGTCGTCGCGTCGAGGAAGAGGTACTGCCCGTCGGTCGGATGGGCGGCGATAGAGTCGGGCGAGTTCATCGTCACGAGCGCGGGTTGGAGCGCGTCGAGCGCGACCGAGACGCTGGCCGTCGCCGTGGTCTCGTCGGTCGTCTCGCTCGTGGTCCGTGCGGTTCCGTTGGTCGTTTCGGTCGTCGCATCGGTCGTCCGGTTCTCGTCGGCGTCGGTCGTCGGTTCCCCGGACGACCCGGAGAGACACCCCGCGAGACCGGCGAGCGCGGTCCCGGAGCAGGCGAGGAGGGCGCGTCGTCGCATGTGCGGCGGTTTACCCGATTCCGATAAGTGTCTTCTGTCGAATCAGGCGGTAGCGCGTATCGCAAGCCTTTCGGCCTCCCACTCCGCCGTATCGGGCATGGTGCTTCCAGAGGGGTTCGCGCTCCCGCCGCTCCCGTACCTCGTCGGTCTGCTCGCGGCGGTGGCGCTGGTCGGCGGGGCGCTCGCCCGGTCGGACCCGCACGTCTCCGACCGCATCGTCCTCGCGCTCGCGCCGTGGGTCGTCGTCGGGTCGAGCCTCCACGCGCTGTTCGTCCTCGAGTGGGTGCCCGAAGCGGTCGCGCCGCTGCTGGGCACGCCCTCAGTCTACCTCTCTACCTTCGTCGTCGCCGGACTGGTCTGGCTCGCCGGGATTCACGCGACCGCGGACCCCGAGCGTCCGGTGGTCGCGGTCGGGGTGCTGGCCGCGAGCGGGGTCGTCGCCTACGCGCTCGCTCGGGGTGCCGAGAACGGACTCCGCCTGTTCTGGCCGCTGGTCGGCCTCCTGCTGGCGCTCCTGTTCGCCGGGGCGCTCTGGGCCGCGACAAGATGGTCGCGTCCGGGCGTGACCGCGGCGACCGGCGCGACCGGCGCGCTGGCGCTGTTCGGCCACTCGCTCGACGCGGTCTCGACCGCGGTGGGCGTAGACCTGCTCGGGTTCGGCGAGCGGACTCCGGTCTCGCGGGCGGTCCTCGACGTGGCGGCATCGCTCCCGACCGCCGAGACGTTCGGCGTCGGGTGGCTGTTCGTCCTCGTGAAACTCGTCATCGCGGAGGCCGTGGTAATTCTGTTCGCGGACTTCGTCCGCGAGGACCCCCGCGAGGGATTCCTGCTCCTCGGCGCGGTCGGTGCGGTCGGTCTCGGTCCGGGCGCGCACAACCTGATTCTGTTCGTGGTGACTGGGTGAGCGCGGGGTCCCGGAAGTCCCGCGACATCGACGCAGCGTCGCGAATTCGCGTGTCGTTGCGGAGTCGCGCCGACGAAGTCGCGCCGACGGTCGTTCTCAATCGCTCCGACCTATAGAACCCACCAGCGTTTTGACGGGCGGGTGCATACCGTGGCGGTATGTCGTTCGCAAATCGCCGCTACAGTCGCCAGCCATGGTCGAGGTAGTCACCGCCGGCCACGTCAACTGGGACGTGACGCTGCGGGTCGACGCCCTCCCGAACCCCGACGGCGAGGCCCGCATCGACTCTCAGCGTCGGTCGGGCGGCGGGAGCGCCGCCAACGTCGCTGTCGCGCTGGCTGGCATGGAGTTCGACGCCGGACTCGTCGGGAGCGTCGGCGACGACGAGACCGGCGAGTTCGTCCGCCGGGGGTTGCGGAACGCCGGGGTGGACTGCTCGCACCTGCTGGAGGTCGAGGCCCGCGAGACGACCACGAAGTATCTCATCGTGGACGACGACGGCGAGGTGATGGTGCTGGGCAACGAGGGCGCCAACGAGGCCGTCACGCCCGGCGACGTGGACCCCGAGTTCGTCTCTGACGCGGACCACCTCCACCTCACGAGCCAGCGACCCGACACCGCCGCGGCGCTCGCCCGGACCGCGACCGACGCCGGGGTCAGCGTGAGTTTCGACCCGGGGAGACGCCTCGCCGAACGGGATTTCGCCGAGGCGCTGGCCTACTCCGACGTCGTCTTCCTCAACGACCGCGAGGCACGGGCGCTGCTCGACAGCGACCTCGAACACCCCTCCTCGGAACTCCACGGCCGCGTGGTCGTCATCAAGCACGGCGAAGACGGCGCGCAGGTCGACACCCCGGCCGCCTCGTTCGACCATCCGGGGTTCGACGCCGAAGTCGTGGACACCACGGGCGCGGGCGACGCCTTCGCCGCCGGATTCCTCGCGGTGCTGTTGCGCGAGGGCGGCGTCCTCGGTCCGAACGCGGACTACGAGCGCGCGCTGGAGTTCGCCAACGCGTGCGGGGCCTTGGCGGCGATGGAGGAGGGCGCGCGGACCGCGCCGTCGTTCGAGGAAGTCGAGGCGTTTCTGGACGAGCGGTTTTAGGAATCGGCGTTTTCTCCGGGAGGAAACGGAAGTTCTCCGGTGTCTTCCTTGCGCACTACGTCGGCGATGAACCGCTTCGTCTCTTCGAGTAAGTCGTCTTCGTCGTCGAACGTTCGCAAGTCTACGTTCCACCGGTCGCCGACGGCAGCGATCATCGCGCTCCGAACTCCGTCTTCGTGAACGAGGAGGATGCGCTCGCGCTGGCGATCGGTCATGTCTTCGAGAACTGCGCCGACTTCGATACCGACGCCGAGATTTTTGCCGCGGTGAGGGACGACGAACAGGACGACGTTGCTGGCACGAGCGAATTCGAGGGTCTGGGTCCCGGCGTCCATCTCGTCCAGCGGGATGTCCGGGTCGGTTGCGAGGAAGGCGTTGAATCCCTCCCGCCGCAGGTCGTCGCGCACGCCTTCGAGGAAGGCGAACATCTCCTTGTTTTCACCGATGTGGGACTTGTACGGTCCCATTACGTAGACGAGAAAACGTCTATAGGAGGTCGGTTCGAGGGTGTTCAGGAGGCGGTCTCGCATTCGTATCGTCTCTAAAAGCTGCGAGAATATAAAGCCCGCCGTATTCAGTGAGTATTGACTCAGCAAGCACTAAGTATGCACCTCCTTTACTAGCATATGAAGCGCATAGTTAGTGCATACCCGACGCATCAGGTTGTCACTCCGCACCCACATATCTAGCACGACCATGGCCAAAGCAGAACGCTACGACCCTCCGAAGCTCCCCGAGGAGAGCATCCTCGAACTCGAAGACTACCTCGCCATGCAGCGAGCGGTCAGCGAGGAGACTCGTTATCGCATCGTCGCGCAACTCCTTCGGGAGGGCGAGACGAGTGCGAAGGAACTCGCCGACGCGCTCGACGTGCCTTCGAACAAACTCCACTACCACCTCGACAAGCTCGTGGAGGTCGGCGTCGTGGCCAACCGGGTCGAGAAAGAGCGCGGAGCCGACGGTCTCTACTCCTACTACGTCGCCACCTCGCTCGGCGAAGCAGTGATGGAACACGGCATCGGCGAACTCATCCGGACCGAGTGGGACGCTCGCGACCGATACGCCTGAGACGCTATCGTCCCCGTCCCGCCGACGAACCCGCACGCTTTTTCTCCCTCTCGGCAGAAGCCACGCGCATGGCGAAACAGCCCCATCTCCTCGTCGAAGAGGGCGACCTGAACGACATCGCGCTCATCCCCGGCGACCCCGGCCGGGTGGACCGCATCGCGAACCTGTGTGACGATTCAGAAGTCGTCGCCGAGAACCGCGAGTACAAGGTCGTCAACGCGACCTACGAGGGCACCGACCTCACCATCTGCTCGACCGGCATCGGCTGTCCCTCCGCCGCGATAGCGGTCGAGGAACTCCACGAGGTCGGCGTCGAGACCGTGATTCGGGTCGGCACGACCGGCGCGCTGCAGGAGGGCATCGAAATCGGGGACATGATAGTCGCCACGGGCGCGGCGAAGAACGAGGGCACGAGCAAGCGATACGAGTCGGTCGAGTACCCCGCGGTGCCCGACTACGGCGTCCTCTCGGCGCTGGTCGATTCGGCCGAGGCGAACGACGAGGACGTTCACGTCGGTCCCATCGCCAGCGACGACGCCTTCTACGCCGAGACCGACGAGTACGTCGAGGAGTGGGAGGCGGCCAACATCCTCTCGGTCGAGATGGAGGCCGCGGCGGTCTTCTCGCTGACCCGCCGGCGCGGCATGCGTGCGGGAGCCATCTGCACCGTGGACGGCAACCTCGTGGAGGGAACCCAGAAGGGCGAGACCGAGGACGACGAACTCCCAGAGAAGGCCAAGAACAACGTCGAGCGCGCGATTCGAATCACGCTCGACGCGGTCGTGGACCTCGCCGAGTAGGACGCGCCCGCTCCGTACTCGCCCTCGGTCGGGGTCCGAGCGAACAGATATTTGAGGCCCCGCGGCCGACGTGTCGGTAATGTTGGACGGTCTGCGCGCGCGATATCTCGACGCGCTCCGGCGCGTTCGTCGGTTCGAGCGCCGGGAAGTCCGGGAGTTCCGCCGGTGGATAGAACACACCGCGAATCTGATTCACCTCTCGGTCCTGCTTTTGATTCCGCTGCTCATCGCGCTCGTGACCGCCGTCTCGAACTCGGTGGACGTCCTGCCGTTCGTCCTCTTCCCGCCGCTGGCGTCGGGGACCTACACGCTGTTCGCCGACCCGGAGGGGACCTACGCCTCGCCGACGAAGTTCGTCGGCGGACTCACGACCGGCGCGCTCTGCGGAACCGTGGCCGTCTGGGTCGGCGTCCACACGATGCTCCGGGACCCGCTCGGCACGGGCGGGTTGTTCGTCTCGCCGTTCGAGGCCGCGCTGGCCATCTTCCTCACCGGCGGGGTGACGTGGGCGCTGGACTTCGAGGAACCGTCGGCGTTCTCGACGGCCCTGCTGGCGCTCATCGCGCCGGCGTTCGGCGCGCCGGAGTCCGTCGAGTCGTTCTTCATCGAGTACGTCGGGTCGGTGTTCGTCGCCAGCACCATCGTCGCCGCGGCGTTCCACGTCTGGCGCAGGCAGTTCTACGAGCGCCGGTCGCGCTACCTCTATCAGTCCACGAAGGGCGACGACCACGTCCTCGTTCCGATGGGGTCGGAGGGTGACCGACCGACCGCGATGTTCGCGGCGCGACTCGCCGCCGCCCACGACGCCGGGAAGGTGGTCTTGCTCGACGTGGTGGACGAGACGGCCGTCGAGGCGGCCGAGCGCACGATGAGCGTCCCGACCGGCGAGGCCGACACGCGACTGGTAGACCCCGAACTGGCCGCGACCGAGGACGTGGAGACCGAGGAGGTGCAGGTCGCCGACGAGTCGGCCCAGCGCCTCGAAGCCGAGGCCAGACGTATCGAGACCAAGGTCGGGGTCCCCTGCGAGGTGGTCGTAGTCGGCGAGGGACCCGACCGCTCGCGGACCGTCCTGAAGACCGCGCGCGAGGCCAACTGCGACCTCGTGGTCGCGCCCTACGAGGAGGAGAACGGCGGCCTCTCGTCGTTCGTCCGGGGCCTGTTCCGGAGCAACTTGGACGCCATCGCGTTCCGCCCGACCGACGAGTCGCGCGAGCGCTGGAAGCGCGTGCTGGTGCCGGTCCGGCGCGCGGGCGACACCGCCCACGCCATGATAGAGTTCGCCCGCCGGGTCGCGGGCAGGTCGGGCCGGGTCAGCGTCTGCACCTGCATCGACCGCGAGAACGAGCGCCGGGCGGCCGAGACGACGCTGGCGAACCTCGTCGAGGCGTTCGAGGGGTCGTTCGAGACCCGGGTCTCGCGGTCGTCCATCGAGTCGTTTCTGGGGGCCAACGACGCCTACTACGACCTGACCATCATGGGCGCGAGCACCGACCGGTCGGCGGCCTCCCGGTTCGTCTCGCCGCCGACGTTCGAGCGCATCCACGACCTCGACTGCGACGTGGCCATCGTCCACCGGGGATGAACGCGAAGCCTACCTGACAATGAATTTACCCATAATCTTCTCATCGTGTCTCAAAGCTGTCCTGCGTTCGTTGTTACGTGAGAACGCCGACACTCATCCGAAAGCCTAATCCCGCCGACCGTGGTGCGCGTTACTCATGCGCACGGGTTACGACCGACGCGACGCGGTGGCGATACTCGCGACGCTCGCGCTGGGGAGTCGGGCGAGTACCGCCGCCGCGAACGCACAGGAGGGCGGCGGGAGCGACGGAGAGGGGAGCGGGCGGGACGGCGGCGGGAGCGACGCCGAGTCGGGGTCGACGCTGAACCGACTCGCGACCACGGTCCTCGGCGCGGAGATAACCGGCCTGTTTCTGACGACCGACGGGGAACTGTTCCTCAACGTCCAGCATCCCGACGAGGACAACGTCCTGCCCTACGACGAGGGCACGGTGGGCGCGCTCGTCGGGGCCAGAATCGACGAGTTGCCGTCGGACTTCGAGAGCGTACAGGTTCCGGACAGTCGAATCGAAAGCGAGCGCGTCCGGACCGCTGTCGGGAGCTATCAGCCGTTGATGAACGGCGGCGACCGGGTTCCCAACTCCGGCGACGGGTTCGGCGTGGTCTACTCCGCGGCGGGCGAACCGATGACCGACGGGATGTGGCCCGACTTCAACGGCTTCGTCCGCGACGGCGACCGGGCGGGCTACCTGTTCACCAACTGGGAGCGGTCGCCCGGACTCGTGACCCGGATGCGGGTCGAGCGCCGGGGCCGACCCGGGGCCGCCGCGTGGCAGGTCACCGACGCGATGAACGTGGACTTCCGACCCGTCGAGGGGACGTGGACCAACTGCTTCGGCACCGTCTCGCCGTGGGGCACGCCGCTGTCCTCCGAGGAGTACGAACCGCCCGCCGACGTGTGGTACGACCCCGAGCAGGAGACCTACGGCAACGGCGACGGCCGGATGGCCGAGTATCTCGGCTACTGGGGGAACCCGTATCGGTACGGCTACGTCGTCGAGATAACCGAACCGAAGTCGAGCGACCCGACGCCCGAAAAGCGGTTCGCCATGGGCCGGTTCTCCCACGAGAACGCGGTGGTGATGCCCGACCGGAAGACCGCCTACATGAGCGACGACGGGACCGGGACGGTCCTGTTCAAGTTCGTGGCGGACTCGGCGGGCGACCTCTCGTCGGGCACGCTGTACGCCGCCAGAGCCAAGCCCGGTCGGGGTAACGACCCCGCGAACGTCGCCTTCGACCTCGAATGGGTGGAGTTGGCCCACGGCGACGAGGCCGAAATCGAGTCGTGGATAGCCGAGTACGACGGACAGGACGAGAGCAAAGACGCCGACTACATCACCGACAAACAGGTCCAGCAGTGGGCGAACGGAAACGCCGACGACGACCGGGTCGCCTTCCTCGAATCCCGGAAGGCCGCGGCCGCGAAGGGCGCGACCGACGAGTTCCGGAAGATGGAGGGCATCACCGTCAAGTTCCCGCAGGCGGGCCGAGCGGAACCCGGCGACTACCTCTACGTCGCGATGTCGGAGGTCAACGAGACGATGGCCGACGACGAGGGCACTATCCAGTTGCGGGGCAACGACTACGGCGCGGTCTACCGCATGGAACTCGACGATAGCTTCGACGTGAGCCGAATGGAACCGGTCGTGACCGGCGGCCCGAACGCCAACATCTGCGGCGGGTGTCCCTACGACGCCCGCCCGGACTCAGCCAGCACGGTCTGTCGGGACTGCGCGTTCAATCCGACCCGCGAGGACGACGAGGGCGAGCAAGCGGCGGAAGGGCCGGACTCGGGCGCGGCCCTGTTCGGGACCGCCCCGATGCAGGGACAGGTCGACCCCGAGAACGCCATCGCCAACCCGGACAACCTGCTCGTGACCGGCGAGGGCCGGGTCGTCGTCGGCGAGGACAGCGAGTTCCACGAGAACAACATGGTGTGGCTCTACGACCCCGGCGAGGGGGAGCGAACGGGCGGTGGCTCGTAGGGTCGTCTAATCGCCGCCCTCGTCCAGCGGTTCTCTCGACGAGCGCCATCGTCGCCGACGCCCTCGGGCGACTGACCCGGGCGGAATCACCAGACGGAACCGCACCTAAGCGGGGTCGGCCGGTACGCACCAGGCGACGTCGGACTCGGCCTCTCGGAGTACGCTTATCCGAACCCTTCGGACTCGATTCGGGACTCCGGAACGCCGAGTCGTTCGACGGCCTCCACGAGGCCGTGAACCATCGCGTTGATACCGCACGCGTACACCTCGGCGTTCGCCGGGTCGATACGGGCCTTGACGCCGGACCGCGGACGCGACCGAAGCCAACGTTCGAGTCGCTCGCCCATCCCGGTGGTCACGGCCGCCGAGTCGGTGTGCTTGAGCAACGCGTGCTGGACGTAGTCCGTCTCGCCGTCCCACTCCGAGAGGACGGGTTCGCGGCTCAGACACGGCACGAAGTGGAATTTCTCCCGTTTCCGGTGGAGTTCGCGGAACGCCTCTCGGTACGGGAGGTCGTCCTCCCACGCCGCTCCGAGGAACAGCCAGACGTCCCGTGTCTCGCCCGCGTGCTCGTCGCGGCCAGTCTCGAAGACGTGGTCTATCATGCTCTTGAACGGTGCGACTCCCGTTCCGGTGGCGAGAAACACCATGTCCCGCGGGGAGTTGTCCTGGAGGACCAGTTCGCCGTACGGGCCGCGTACCGTCAGTTCGTCGCCGACGGCCAGTTCCTCGCAGAGTCGCGGAGAGAGTCGCCCGCCCGGAACGCGCCGGACGCAGATTTCGAGTTCGTCTTCCGCGGGTGCACTCGCTAACGAGTACGCCCGCGACGTGCCGCCGTACCGGAGACCGACGTACTGGCCGGCGAGGAAATCGACGTCCTCCTCCGTTCGGAATCGAACGCTGGTGAGCATCGGCTCGGGTCGCTCGACCCGCTCCGCGAGCGTCGCGATGCGCCGGGCGAGCGCCGGGTGGCCGTCGCGGCCGAGTCGGGCGGACAGCCGCCGGCAGTCGTCGGGGCCCTCGACCGGACCGTACTCGGGAGCGACGCCGCGCTCCTCGAGCCACCGGGTGACCGCGTCGGTGACCTCCGACCGCCGGTTCCTGTCCATCTTGGTGACCTCCGTGACGCGCGCAGAACGGGTGACGAGGGGGAGGTCGGCGATGGCGTCGTGCTGGGACTCGTGTTCTCGTACCGGTGCGACCATATCCAACGCCGGAATCGGAGTTGGAAATACGTGGCGATAGTCCCACTCGCGTCGCGTCCGCCGGACCGCGCTCCGGTTCGCTCCGCCGCCCGCTGGGCTACGCGACTCCTGCAGTCAGGTGGCGGCCGTCGAGGCCGGGCGCGGTGACCGTCGGCGAGTTCGGCCGCGCGAACTCGGCCGTCGACGACGAGCGAGACGGTCGCGCCGTCGAGACCTCCCCGTTCTCACGGAGCACGACGACCGTCACGTCCTGCTCCGTCCGAGTTCGGATTCGCTCTCGGAGGGCGGCCGCCGTCCTCGTCGAACCGCCGACGGTCCGAACCGTCACCGTGGTGGGGTGGCGGAGGAAGAGCTCCATCCGGTACGACACGTCGGTCGAGAGGACGCGAGCGTCCGTCTCGGACGTTATCTCGGCGACAGTCCGTTCGAATTCCGTGTTCTCCGAGACGTTGATGGTCGTGACGACGAGCACCGACGAGAGTACGAGGACGGCGGCGACGAGCAGGGCCGCGCGCCGAGCGACCGCTCGCCGGGCCGACTGCTCGGCGAACCAGTGTTCCGGCCGGTAGCCCTGGAACCAGAGCGTCCCGAGGCTCGCGACGTTGATCGACAGGACGTTGATGAGGACGAGGACTCCGGCGCTCACGGCGGCGGTCAGGTCGCCGTAGGCGATTCCGAGACCGACGGTCGCCGCCGGCGGGATGAGGGCGACGGCGATGGCGACCCCGACCAGCGCGACGCTCGTCGTGGACGTGAGCGATATCGCACCTGCCACGCCCGCGCCGAGCGCGACCACGAGAGCGAGTGCGCCCGGATTGATGCGTTCGGCGACCTGCTCGACGAGGTGGAGGTCGGCGTGGGGCATCACCGTCGCGCGGAGAAGGCCAGCGAACGCGGCGGCGCTCGCGACTGCGATGAGCAGGCCGACGAACTGCGCTTTCACGCTCGTCCGGAAGAGGTCGTCGTCGTCGAGGATACTCCCGACGCTCGCAGCTATGGCCGGACCGATGAGCGGGGCGATAACCATGGAGCCGACGACCACGGCGGCGCTGTTCATCAGCAGACCGGCCGTGGCGATAATCACGCTCACGACCGTGAAGACGACGTAGTTCGGCGTTATCGGCGCGACCGCCGCGGCCCGAGCGCGGAGTTCCTCCCGTGCAATTCGACCGTCGGTCTCCTCGACGGCGCTCCCGTTGGTCGGTCCGTCGTGTTGCTGGCGCTCGAACCGGTCGGACAGCACCGTTTCGAGTTTACCGACGGTCACGTACCCCTCCCGCTCGATGCCTATCGCTCGAAGCTCGTCCACAAGGGCCTCCACGTCTTCGGGTCCCGCCGGGACGAACACGAGCGCCGCGTAGTCGCGCCCCGACGTCTCGTCGGTGAGGAAGTAGTCGACCTCGTTGTCCGACAGCACTCGCTCGACGCCGTCGCGCTTGCCGACGGGTACGACTATCTGGAGGAGCCGCATGTCTGGGGGTTCCGCGCCGGCCTGAATAACCTTGGGAAACCCGGCGTGGAACCGCCGCTCGGCGGGGTCGAGACGGGAGCCTCGACGGACCGGTCGTGTTCGCGGCCTCGCGGACTCACTGCTTCGGCGACTCGCCCGAGAGTCGGTCGGCGATGCTCTCCATGCCGTCGCTCCCGAGCGCCGAGCGCACCAGCAGGTGGCCGCCGATGGTGGTCGGACTGATGACCGAGTCCGCGCCCGCCCGCCGGAGTTTGTCGACGTTCTCGCGGTCGGTCGCGGCCGCGACGATGCGCACGTCGGGGTTCAACTGCCGGGCGGTCAGTACCGCCAGCGCGTCCTCGGCGTCGTTGTTCGTCGCGGCGACGACCGCGCGGGCCTCGTCGATGCCGACCCGCCGGAGCGGTTCCTCGTCGCTGGGGTCGGCCTTGAGGACCTTGAACCCCCTGTCGCCGAGTTCGGTCGCGCGCTGTGGTTCGGGCGTGACGACCACGAACTCGCTGTGTCCGTCGAGTTCGTTCAGGATGGGTTCGGTCAGGTCGCCGTAGCCGAGGACGATAACGTGGTTTTCGAGGAGTTCGAGTTGTGCTTCAGTCATTCTTCCGAGTGCCGAGGCGAGGCGTGCTTCGATTGCGGGTCCGAGCAGCGAGGCGAGCGCGATGGCGAAACTCGCGGTGCCGAGGACGACCACCGTCATGCCGAACAGCCGACCGGTCTGGGTGGTCGGCGTGAGGTCGCCGTACCCGACGGTGCTGGACGTGACGAGCGTGTAGTAGAACGCGTCCAGCGGCGTGTTCACGTTCTGGAAGTGGTCGGAGAGCGCGTACGTTCCCGCGGTCCCGTACATCTGCACGCCCGCGAGCGCCGCGAGCGCCGCCAGTTGCGAGGTCGTCAGGTCGGCCTCGCGGTCGAACCGGTGGCGGCTCTGCAGGATAGCCGGAAGCGACGCGAGCGAGGCGACCACCAGCGGCAGGGAGTAGGGACTCGACTGGACCAACCCCTGCACCGCGGTCAGCGGGAGCAGGAGAATCGACGAGTACCACGCGGCCCGGAGACCCCGGCGCATCCCGAACGCGCTGGCGAGCATCAGAAAGCCGGTCAGCGTGCCGGTGAACCCGGCGGTCTCTTGGGCCCACGTGGGAATGCTGCCGCCGAAGAGGTTCTGGGTCGAGGCCGCGGTGAAGCCGATGCTGGAGACGCCGGTGGCTATCGACAGCAGCGCGACCGCGAACGTCAGCGACACGGTGACGCGGACGCCGACCCGTCTCCGCCACGACACCTCCATGCCCGTACCTGTCGCCGTCTTCGTCAATAAACCGTCGGTCGTCCGCGGTCGCGAGCGGAGTGACGTACCCGTCCGTGCGCGTCGGTAGTTCTTTAGGGGTCGTGTGTCTCGCCGAAAGCATACGCATGGCTCTCGGTCCCGCACTGCTCGTCGACCTCCTCGTCGGTCTCTACATCGGGATTCTCGCGTCGGTCGTGCCCGCGCTGGTCGCGTGGTCGCTCGGCTTCACGTTCAAGTACTTCACCGGCGTCACGATTCCCGGGTTCGGTGTGCTGGTGTTCGGCATCGCCATCGCCGGGATTCAGGGCGGCCTCCTCGGCCTGCTCGACCCCCAGTTCGTCACCTCGCCGACCGCGCTGGTGTCGGCGCTGGTCGTGATGATGGCGACCCTCTACGCCCACGCGCAGGGCGACCGGATGGGCGCGGAGTTCCCCCGGCGACTCACGCTCCGGGGCCTCCGCGAGCGCGGCCTGTCGGCCGACGCCGTCGAGCGGGTCGGCCGGTTCGGCCAGATTCGCGTCCGTCCGGCGGGCGAGGTCGGCGACGTGGAGGGGTACCCGCCGCTCCCCGACGACCTCCGGGCGACGATTCGGAACGGCGAGTGGACGTTCCCCGCCGACCTGCCGCTCTCGGAACTGGAGACGCGGCTGGCCGACCGACTCCGGACCGACTACGACCTCGCGGAGGTGACGGTCGGCATCGACTCGCGCGGTCGGGCCACCGTCAGCGCGGCCCCGCCGGTCGGCGCGCTCTCGCGGCGGGTCCCGGCGGGCCAGCGCGCGGTGTCGGTCGAGGCGCTGGTGCCGACCGGACTGGCCCGCAAGGACGAGGTGGCGCTCTCGACGCCCGAGGGCGACGTGACCGGCACGGTCCTGAGCGCCCGGTCGGGGACGGACGGGTCGACGCCGGTCGGCGGCGGGTCGGAGGCCGAACCGCCGGCGGACTCCGGACGGGCCGCCGACGCTGACGACCCGCCCGCCCGCCCGACCGCGAGCAGGTCGGCGGGGCAGGCGACCGGCGGCGACGGTCGGGTGACCGTCGCGGTCCCGCGGCGCGACGCAGAGACCCTGCTGGGCACCGAGTCGGCCCAGATTCGGGTCCGCGCCCGCGGCACCCGCCGGGAGTTCGAACTCCTCTCGCTGCTGCGTCGGGACGGCAAGCGAATCCGGCGGGTCGAACTCGGGAGCGGCGGTCCGCTCGACGGCGCGACGCTCGGCGCGGCGGCCCTGCGCGAGACCCACGGCGTGGCGCTGCTCGCGCTCCGGCGCGGCGGCGAGTGGACGGTCGCGCCCCGCGGTACGACCGGTCTCGCGGGCGGCGACCTCCTCTACGTCGTCGGCGACCGCGGCGCGCTCGACCGGTTCGCGGAGGTGGCCGGATGAGCCTCCTCGCGGCGGTCGAGCGCCCGGCGGTGGCGGTCGCGCGCGTCGTCGGCCTCGCGGTCCTCTCGGGCGTCGTCGCCACCGGCGTCGGGGCGCTCTACCGGACGTACGCCCGAGAGGAGATTCCCGAGGGCCTCGCGGTGCTGGTCGGTCTGGGCGTCGTCGGCGGGTGGCTCAACACCACGACCGCGCTCCGGCAGTTCCTCGGCACCGGCGAGACCGTGCCGCCGCCGGACGTCGTGGCGGTCAACGTCACCGCGTTCGTCCTCGGCGCTGGCGCGGCGGCGGTCGGCGCGCGGTCGGGGTCGCGGGTCATCGCCGACGCCTTCTCGCTGGCCGGAGAGGGCGACGTGGGCCGACTCGTCCGGTCGGTCGGCCGGTTCGTCACGGTCGAACTCCCGGCGGAAATCGACGACATCGACGGCTACGAACCGCTCGACGCCGAGACCGTCGATACGCTGAGCGGGGCGACGCTGCGCTTCCCCAGAGGGCTGACGGTCGCCGAACTCCGCGAGCGCCTCGTCGCGCGACTCCGCGACGACTACGGCGTCGGCCACGTGGACGCGGAAATCGCCGACGACGGCACCGTCGAGTACCTCGCGGCGGGCGGTCGCGCGGTCGGTCTCGGCCCGACGCTCGCGCCGGGGACGGTCGCCGTCGCGGTCCGGGCCGACCCGGCGTTCAGCGCGAGCGCGGGCGACCTCGTGCAGGTCTGGCGGCGCGGGGAGTCGTCGGGAGACGACCCGGCGGACGAGGCCGCCGACGCCGGTCCCCCCGAGCGGGTCGCCACCGCGGAACTCCGGGCGACGGTCGGCGACGCCGCCACGCTGGCGCTCGACGCCGACGCGGCCGCCGACCTCGACCTCGACGCGGAGTACCGACTGGTCACGCTCCCGTCGGAACCCCGCGCCGACCGGGAGTTCTCCGCGCACCTCCGGGCGGCCGACGAGACGGTCGGTGCGGTCACGCTGGCGGCCGACAGTCCGCTGGTCGGCGCGCCGGTCGGGAGTCTCGACGCGACGGTGGTCGCGGTCCGCGACGCCCACGGCGTCGAGACGATTCCGGGCGACGACCGCCTGCTCGCGCCCGACGACACCCTCTACGTGGTCGCCCGGCCCGACCGCCTCCGGAAGGTCGAGGCCGCGGCGAGCGCCGACGGCGGGACTGCCGCCCGCGCGGACGGTTCGACGACTGCTCCTCGGCAGGAGTAGCCCGTCGAGACAGGAATATATTTCTTAAACGTGTATTTGCGTTTCTTTGACGCGGGCATATATTTCTACACCTGTCTCGACTCGTTACCTCGACCCGCCACCTCGACTCGCTATCTCGACTCGTTACCTCGGTGCGCCCCTTTCGGGGCGCTCCCCCGCCACACCTGCTCCCGGCCCGCGAGAGCGATGGAACAAAGGCCGCCCGCGACCAACTCGCGGGCATGGAGTGGAAGCTGTTCGCGGACCTCGCCGAAATCGCCGGCGGGAAGGAGGTCGAGGTCGAGACCGAACCCGGCGAGACCGTCGGCGCGGCGCTCGCCGCGCTGGTCGCCGAACGTCCCGGCCTCGAAGACCGCATCTACGACGACGAGGGCGACCTGCGCGACCACATCAACGTCCTCCGGAACGGAACGAACGTCGACGCCGAGGCGGGACTCGACACCGAACTCGACCCGGGCGACGAACTCGCGCTCTTCCCGCCGGTCAGCGGCGGATAGCGCCCGCCGCTCGCTTCCTCCGCCACCCGCCCCGGTACGCACCGCTTTCTGCTCGCGCCCTTCTTCACAGACGCCGCTTGCGCGCCGGTACGGGCCGCCTCACGGACCTGCCGGAAGGCCTTAACCGCGCCTGACCGTACCCTGGTGGGAATGGGAAACGGGGATTCGAACGGACACTCGCTCGACGATTACTCGAACGGGCACTCGCTCGACGATTTGATTCCGGGCGACCGCGAACCGCCGAGTTCGCCGTTCCGGCGGGTCAGACAGTGGGTACTCCTCCGGGGCAGACGCATGTGGGTCGCGACGGCGCTGCTGCTGGGCGTGCTGACCGTGTTGCTCGGCGGGTCGGTCATTAGACCGCTCGACCTCCGGACGCTGCTGAAGGACACCAACACGGTCCAGACGCTGTTCAGCGCGCTGTTGAGCGGGTCCATCCTGCTGGTCTCCATCGTGGTCTCCATCAACTCCATCGTCCTCTCCGAGGAGATAACCGACATCGAGACCCAGCGCGAGCGCATCGACGCCTCGGTCCGGTTCCGGGGCCAGATAGAGGAGTTCATCGAGTCGAACGTGAGTCCGGCCCAACCGGCCGAGTTCCTGCGGACCATCCTCAAGGTCATCGACCGGCAGGCCGAGGGCATCGCGGCCATCGCCGAGGACGGCGACAGCGACAAGTTCGCAGAGGAGTCCAAGATATTCTCCGAGGAGGTCTCCAAGGAGGCCGAGCACGCAGGCGAAACCCTCTCGGGTGCGAACTTCGGGTCGTTCAAGGTCCTGCTCGCCGGCCTGAACTACGACTACTCGTGGCAACTCCACGTCGCTCGGCGATTCAAGAGCAAGTACGGTCACTGTCTGAGCGACGACCAACAGCAGGCCATCGACGACCTCGTGGAGACGCTGAAGGTGTTCGCCACCGGCCGGGAGTACTTCAAGTCGCTGTACTACAAGCGGGAGTTCTCCCGACTCTCGGCCCGCCTGCTCTACGTCTCGCTCCCCACCATCGTCTACACCTCCTACGTCCTGCTCGCGCTCGACGCCGGCCTCTTCCCCGAGGTGGAACTGTACAACATCACGCCGCTGGTCGCGTTCGTCTCGTTCTCCTACACCATCGCGCTCGCGCCGTACCTCGTGCTGACGTCGTACGTCCTCCGGGCGATGACGGTGACGCTGCAGACGCTGGCGTCCGGACCGTTCGTCCTGCGCCAGAGCGACGAACTCGACGAGTTCGACTGGGAGGACGACGACGTGACGGTGTCGGGCGCCAACCTGCCGACCCACGAGGACGACAGCGACCAGTCTACCGACGAGAAATCCACTGACGAGAAACCCGCGGCCGACGACTGAAACGGCGCCTCAGGCCGTCAGGTCGGCACCGAGAACGAAGTCCGGTTCGTCGGAGACTTCGACCCGACAGAACGCGGCGTCGCTGACGAACCGGGGCGTCTCGGGAATCAGCACCCGAGTCCGGTCGGCCCCGCGGTCGGCGGCGTCGCGCGCTATCGCGTCGAACAGCGCGCCCGCGCTCTCGGCGTCGGCCCACGCGCCGACGCCGTACTCGGCCCACTGCTCCGACTCGGGCGTCGCCTCCCCGTCGTCGGCGTCGGCGGCCGGACGCTCGTACTCCCGGACGCGGTGGGCGAAGCCCCGGGTCCCGTCGTCCTGCACGACGAACAGGCCGTCGTCGTCGGCCGCGGACCGGAGGTGGCCGCGGGTCAGTTCCGAGAGCGCCCACGTCTCCTCGTCGTCGAGCGCGAGTCCCCGGAGGCGGTCGCGGGCCTCGCTGTCGGTCCAGAACCGCCACGCCGCCGCGGGTTCGGCGGTGACCTCGGCGTCCGGGTCGGCGTCCGCGTCGGGGTCGGGGTGTGCCCACCGGAACTCCGTGACGGGGTCGTAGCCGGTCGCGCGCGACTGGCCGAGTCCAGCCACGTTCCACGAGAACACCATGTTGCGCATCACGGTCGCGCCCTGCTCGCGCGCCCACGAGAACAGGTCTTCGGTCATGCGGTTGGCGACGCCGCGTCCGCGGAACTCGGGGTTGACCCGCATCCCCTGTCCCCACGATTCCCAGTCCGAGAGCAGGACGCATTGGACGATGCCGGCGATGTCGTCGCCCGCGTCGGCGACCACGGTCCGGCGGTCGTCGCCGTCTATCCAGTCGTGGTAGACGTCCGGGATGTAGTCGCCGCCCTCGCGGGCGGGCCACGTGTTCCGCGTGAACGCCGCTATCTGTTCGTAGTCCTCGTGGCGGGCCTCACGCAGTTGAATCGTCGCGCCCGTCATCTCACTCCCACGGGACCGACCGCTCGGTGATTTCGCCCGCGATGGGGTCTCTGACGGTCGCCTCGGGGTCGTCGCCGTTGGCCAGCGACCACATCAGTTTGACCTTCGCGGTGCCGGGGAGCATGTCCTCGCCCTCCACGACGCCCGCGTCGAGCAGGTCCCGTCCGGTGTCGTACACCCGGTCGCAGACCCGGCCCTCGATGCACTGGCTGGTCATGACGACCGTAGTGCCCGAGTCGACCAACTCCGCGATGCGGTCGGTCCAGTCGGAGTGGACGTGGCCCAGACCGGTGCCTTCGAGGACGAGGCCCGCCTTGCCCTCGGCCACGTCGAGCGCCGACTCGTCCATGCCGGGGGTGAACTTCAGCAGTTCCACGTCGGACTCCAGTTCGGGCGCGATGTCGAGGTCCGCCTCGCCGCGTTCGGCGTGGTCGCGCCGGAACGTGACCTCTGGCTCGTCACCGCCGTACGCGACTTCTCCGAGGGGTTTCGCGCCGACCGTCTCGAAGGCGTCCCGGCGCGAGGTGTGGTTCTTCCGGACGCGGGTCCCGCGGTGGAGCGCGCACGCGTCGTCGCTCTCGGTCGCGTGCATGCAGACCATGACCTCCGCGGCGTCGGCCTTGGCGGCCTCGACGGCGCAGACCGCGTTCATCACGTTGTCCGAGGAGGGTCGGTCCGCGGACCGCTGGCTTCCCGTGAAGACGACCGGAACGGGCGTATCGAGCATGAACGACAGCGCCGACGCGGTGAACTGCATCGTGTCGGTGCCGTGCATCACGACCACGCCGTCCGCGCCCGCCTCTATCTCCTCGTAGACGGCCTCCGCGAGGTCCCGCCACACGTCGGGGGTCATGTTCTCGCTGAGGATGTTGGCGACGACGCGCCCGCGGTAGTTCGCTCGGCCCGCGAGGTCCGGGACCGCCCGGAGCACGTCCTCGGCGTCGAACTGCGCGGTCACCGCGCCGGTCCGGTAGTCCACCGTCGAGGCGATAGTACCCCCCGTGGAGATGAGCGAGACGGTCGGGAGGTCGGGGTCGAACTCGACCGCCGACTCCTCGTCGGTCTCGCCGGTCTCGATGTCGTACACGTCGCTCTCGAGTACGTCCACGTCGGCGTCGGCTCTGTCGATACCGACGTTGTAGCCGCCCTCCAACTTGACGACGAGGTTCTGGCTCGTCGAGGAAGGGAGCAGTACGCCCTCGTAGGTCTGGTCGGCCCGCTGGACGCGGACGCGGTCGCCGGGATTCATACTCCGGAGTACCGGCGCGCCGGACTTGAAACCATCTTTTCGGCGCGTGGGACAGTTCGGCGACGGCGCGGCGACGAGTCGGGTCTACGGGCAGGGGTTTCGAGCGGAACGTCCGACTTCCGACGCGGCGTTCCGTCCCGTCCGAGTCGAATTTTACCCGAGACTACTCGCAGTACGGAAAGACCCATTACCTCGGCCATCTCACATACCCGTATGCCCCAGCGCTCCGACCAGCGCACCCGTGACTCGTTCGCGGACGACCTCTCCGAGACCCTCCGAGACGACGCCAGCGAGCAGGAGCCACAGTCCTCGTCGTCGTTCGTACAGCGCGCCAAACGCCGCGCCGGTAGCATCTTCTCGCCTCGAATCTTCCTCGTCGCGCTCGCCCTCCTCGGCGGCGGGATGTTCGCCGGGAACGCCTTCATCCCGCTCCCGATTCTCGACAACCTCGCGGGACTCCTCGGCGTGTTCGCGGGCGCCTTCGTCCTCGGACTCGCGGTCGAACGCTCGACGATTCTCGAATCGGCCGCCGCGGGGACGGTCGCGGCCGGACTCACCGCGCTGCTCGGCAATCTCGCGCTGACCGCGTTCGGCGACGCGGGACTCCCGCTCGCGGTCTTCGGCGCGGGGACCGGCCTGCTGGCGGGCACGCTCGGCGCCTACTTCGGCGGCGACCTGCGCGACGGTCTGACCGCCGACATCTGAACCGAAACGCGCGACCGAGTTCTACATCGCCGGTTTCCGCTCCCCGGTCTGCTCCGTCCGTTCCTGCTACTCTCGCTCCCGTCCTACTCCGCCGGTTCTGTCTCCAACCTACTCCGCCAGTTCCCACTCCTCGCTCTCGTCGCGCCGCACGAACCCGCGCTCGGCCAGTTCGTTCAGCGACTCTGCCACGACGCGTTCCGGCGCCTCGACCGCTCTGCTCACGTCGCCGACGGTGGTCGCACCGCCGGCCACGGCCGCCAACACTTCGGCGAGGAGTCGGCTCTCGCCGTCGCCGTCGAGCGCGTCGCCGAGGCGGTCCTGCACGTCGGCGAGTCGGCCGTGGACCCACCGCTGGGCCAGCGAGAGTTCGCGCTGGAGCTGCTGGAGTTCGTCGAGTTCGGCCGCGAGGTCGGTGGCGCGCCCGACCGTCTCGTCCCCCGCGTCGGAGTCCGCGCCCGACTCCTCGGTTTCGTCGGTCGGGTCGTCGCCGTCGGTCGCTTCGGTGTCCGTCTCCTCCTCACCGTTCGCCTCGTCCTCGTCGTCGAGCGCCTCCTCCTCCTCGGTCGCGGCGAGTTGGACGTTGAGCGAGACGTAGCGCCACCTGCTCGCGTCGAGGTTCGTGCTCGCGGGGTAGGCGCTCTTCATCCCGAACTCGTAGGGCGAGACGCTGACCTCCAGTCGGAGGTTGCGCGAGATGCTGAAGTACTTGCGGCGCTGGTCGTCGGTCCGACTCTCGACGAGTCCGGCGTCCTCGAGTTTCCGGAGGTGGTCGATGACGGCCTTCGGACTGACGCCGAGATACTCGCTGATTTCGGTGACGTAGCAGGGCTTGCGCGAGAGCAGGCGGAGGATGCGTCTGCGGTTCTCGTTCCCCAGTATGTCGAGCAGCTCGGCGGAGTCCATTCGGTGTCGGGGCTACGCGTCGCGCGCTCAAAAGCGTGTCTTTCGTCCGGAACCCAACCGTCGGGAGAACAGTCCCAAAGCGTCAGTGAGAGACGATACTGTGGGCTCTGACCCGCTCAGACCGCTCCGAAGGCCCCGACTCCCGGGACGAACGCGGTGGAGACTCGTCCGACGATGCCGCTGGAGGCGGTGGCCGGGTCGCCCTGTGACCCCCGAGTTATCGCCGCACCGCTGGCGTCGCTCGGCGGGCCGCGGGTGCCGTTCGTCGTGGCGTTGCCGACGGCCGTGCCGTTTCCGTTGCCCGCTCCGGTGCCGTTCCCGGTGCCCGATCCGAGACCGTTTCCGTTGCCCACACCGGTCCCGTTGTCGGCGCCGGTTTCGTTGCCGGCGTCTGCGATGCCGTTACCGACGCCGTTTCCGTCACCGGCCGCGCCGTTCCCATTTCCCGGGTTGCCGTTGCCCGGCGTCGTACCGTTGGCCGCGGCGCTTCCGTTGCCCGCTCCGACGCCGTTTCCGTTACCGGCGCTCGCTCCGACGCCGTTCGGCGGTCCTCGCCGTCCGTCGCCGACGCCGGTCACGTTCTGCGCGACCGCCGCGATTTCGGGTCCGGTCAGGTTCTTCGCTTGCGTTCGGAGGCCGCCGAGCGCCTCGACGTTCGCGTTCGCTTCCGCCGCGCGCTTCGTCGTCGTGTCGATGGCGGACTGCAGCGAGTTAATCTCCCCGAGCAGGCGGCTCACCTTCGCCTTGTACGCGGTCTCGCTGAGGTTGCCCGCCTCGCGCTGAGCGACGAGTTCTCGCCGGCGCTCGCGGAGTTGAGCCAGTCGCTTACGGAGTTCGGCGGTCCGCTTCTCGACCAGTTCGACGCGGACCGACCTGTTTTCGGTGCTGTTGAACGCCGCGGACCACATGCCGGTCTCGACCGCACCGTCGACTTCGGCGGCGCTCGACTGCATGAACGACGAGATGTCCGTACCCAGCGACGAGTTGTCGGTGCTGTTGTTCGCGGTTGACGCGTCACTCACGGCGGGTATCGGTCGCGCGTCTGCGAGTCCGACTCTGTCGCCGGTCGGAGCGGCGATTTCGGGGGTCGCCTCTCCGCCGTCGTGGACCGTCGCACCGACGGGAGCGGCCGACAGCGCGCCTCCGACGACGAACAGCGCCAGCAGGACGGCTCGGTAGGGGCTCATCGGTTCGACTTTTAGGTCCCCAGCTTAAAAAGGCAGACATTCGTTCGTTCCGTTCACGGCTCGCTTTCGGCCCCTCAAAAACATCCTTAGAGTTTAAAATCGGCGTAGAAACTCTCTACGTAGGACGGGAACTCTCCGATAGACGGTCGAACGCGCGGGCCGCCGCCGCGACCGCCAGTATCGAGAGCGCGACGGTCGCCGCGGGCAACAGCAGGTCAGGGTCGTATCGGAGCGGCGGGTGGAGACCGAGCAGGTAGTCGAGGGCGTCGTTCGCCAGCAGGGCCGCGAGCGCGGTCGCCAGCGCGCCCCGCGTCGTCGCGCCGTAGTAGGGCAACAGGGCGGCCTCGGCCACGAATCCGAGGTGGGTCGCGATGATGAACCAGTAGGCCCAGAAGGCGTCGCTGTTCCACGGCGGCCCGAAGTACGCCGAGAAACCGAGGTTCAGCGAGACGAACGTCCAGAGACCGTACTTGACCAACCACGCGAACGCCAGCGTGTGGAGGTACGCGAGCGCGCGGTTCCGGGGAGCGTCGGCGGCGCGCCGGCCCAGATTCGGCAGGAGCGTGGCCAGCGAGAGCGTGACGAGGAACAGCGCGGCGGGCGAGTCGGCGTAGAACGGCCAGAGGTAGGTCGGCACCTCGGGCATCGTCTCGACGTAGAAGCGCACGCCGACGAGCATCGCCAACACGTTGACCGCGAGAAGCCACGCGAGGTTCGGGCCGTCTTCGAGAAATCGCCGCGCGACACGCTCGAAACTTCTCATACTGACAGTCCGGAACGCCAGCGTCATAGGTCTTCTCAGAACTGTCGAGGGCGGACGCGCGACGAATCCGCTCGGCGACGGTGCGCCCGCCGACGGGCGTGAGTGACACTCGACCGACAGCGACCGGTCGAAGTCGAAGGGTATTAAAACTGGTTTTGCGCTACTATATAGTTCTACCCGAAAGGTTCATCCGTGGCAACGATATACGATAGCTTGTCACATGTTCGCAGAGTTCTCCAGCGGCTACTACCTCGGGCGGCTCTACGTCGAACCGTTCGAGGGCGACCGCGCGGCCATCCGCCGCGACCAGCACGAACAGATAAACGAGCAACTGTACGCCTCCGGCGAGGGCATCGAGCGCCTCGACAGTCCGCTCGTGATGAAAGTCGACAATCAGCACGTCGCCGTCTCCGGAGAGGACGGGGTCCCGGAGGGAACGCTGGCGCTCCCCGAGGACCTCCTCGACGACACCGACATCCGGAATCCGCCGACGCTCAAAGAGGTGTTGCTGGCGAAGGCCGAGCGCGCCGACCAACTGCTCCGGTATCAGGCGGAGCTTCCCAACGTGGGAACGTGAACCTATTTTCGAACCCGAGAAAACAAATTTAACCTCGGCGGTTCCTAACTCCGGCCATGGGAAACGCTGTCCTCCAGAGCGGTAACTCATTCACGTACACGGAACTCCACGCCGCCATCCTCGGCGCGATAATCGGTGTTCTCGCCGGTTACGCCCACGGAATCGGCCGGACGACGGTGGCGGTCGGCGTCACTGCCACGTTCGTCGCGGTGGCGCTCGGACTAAAGTACACCGGCGAGATACCGGCCGCCCAGCGGACCGTCCGGCGCGAACCGTGGTACGCGCTGGCGGCCCTGCTCGCGGGCGGGGCGGCCGGTCTCGCGGTTCTCTAGCCGTCGACCGCGTCGGGACCAGCCTCGGTCACTTGCCCCACTCGCGGGTCCGCTTGGGCCGGTCGCCGACCGGTTCCACGTCGAGGGGTTCGTCCCTCGCGTCGAGGGCCTCCAGCGCGGCCGCGGCGCTCGCCTCGGTCGAGAAGTAGGTTATCTCCTCCTCGACGGCGGTCTCCAGCAGGTCGCGGTTCCGCGAGACGATGAGGTCGATGTCGCCGTCGAGGACCGCCCGCTCGGCGCGGTCGGTCCACTCGTCGGCGTCGTCCTCGAACTCCTCGGGCGTGACGACCTCGAAGTACTTGCCGAACTCCGCGGTGCTGAAGTACTCCCCGAAGTCGTCCGTGAGGTCGACCAAGGCGGTGCCGTCCTCGGGAATCGGTTTCCCGGTCGAGTCCTGCGCCTTGTCGTAGGCCTTGCCGAAGGTGTCGGCGGTGCCCATGACCTCGCCCGTCGATTTCATCTCCGGGCCGAGGCGCGGGTCGCTCCCCGGCAGGCGGTCGAAGGGCAGGACGACTTCCTTGACGCTGACCTGTTCGGGCACCTGCTCGTCGGCGTCCAACTCGGCCAGCGACTCGCCGGCCATCACCTTCGCGGCGAGTTTGGCGATGGGGACCCCCGTCGCCTTCGAGACGAAGGGGACGGTCCGCGACGAGCGCGGGTTGGCCTCCAGCACGTGTACCTCGCCGTCCTGCACCGCGAGTTGGACGTTCAGCAGGCCGACCGTGTCCAGTCCCACCGCGATGTCCTCGACGACTTCGCGGACCCGGCCGAGCGTCTCGTCGTCGAGAGCGCGGGTGGGAATCATGCAGGCCGAGTCGCCCGAGTGGACTCCGGCCGATTCGACGTGTTCCATGATGCCGCCGATGAGAACGTCCTCGCCGTCGGCCACGGCGTCCACGTCCAACTCTACCGCGTCCGCGAGGAACTCGTCCACGAGGATTGGCTTGTCGGGCGAGACCCGGACCGCCTCCTCGATGTACTCCTTCAACTCGTCGTCGTCGTACACCACGTCCATCGCGCGGCCCCCGAGGACGTAGGAGGGCCGGACGAGGACCGGGTAGCCGATGTCGTGGGCGAGTTCGAGCGCCTCCGCCTCGCTGGTCGCGGAACCGCCCTCGGGTTGGCTGATGCCCATCTCGTCCATCAGGCGGTTGAACCGGTCGCGGTCCTCCGCGAGGTCCATCGCCTCGACCGCGGTGCCCAGAATCTCGCAGTCGAGTCCGCGGCGCTCGATTTCGGCTTCGAGCGGTTCGCCGATGTCCACCGAGGTCTGGCCGCCGAACTGGACCATCACGCCGTCGGCGTTGGTGGTCTCGATGACGTCGGCGACCTCCTCGGCGGTAATCGGTTCGAAGAACAGGCCGTCGGAGGTGTCGTAGTCGGTCGAGACGGTCTCGGGGTTGTTGTTCACGACGTGGGCCTCGATGCCCTGCTCGCGGAGCGCACGGACCGCGTGGACCGAACAGTAGTCGAACTCGACGCCCTGCCCGATGCGGATGGGGCCGCCGCCGACCACGACGACGCTCTCTACGTCCCTATCGACCTGCACCTCGTTACGTCCCAGTCCCGCGCCGGGTCTGCGCGACGAGTAGTAGTACGGCGTCGAAGCCGCGAACTCGCCCGCGCAGGTGTCCACCTGCTTGAAGTCGCGGTCGGGGGCGCTCGCCTCCACGTCCTCGACCGCGACGCCTCCGCCGTCGGTCGATTTTTCCTTCCCGGCGTCTCCGACCTCGCCCTCGGCCGGGAGCCACGAGGCGTGGGTGTCGTCGAACTCCCCGCCCGCGATGGAGGTGATTTCGTGGTCGGTGAAACCGCGCTCGGCGGCGGCCTCGAAGTCGCCCGCTTGGGCGGCGACGGCGGCGTCGGCGACGTTCTGGAACCGCTCGACGTACCACTCCTTTATATCGGTCAGTTCGACGACTTCCTCGACGGTGTAGCCGCGGTCGAACGCCTCGAACATCGCGTAGGGACGGTCTGGCGACGGGGTCTGGAGGTAGTCGGTTTCGAGCGTCTCGTCGTCCACCGCGGCCCAGTCCACGTCGGGGTCGTACTCCGAGGAGCGCAGGGCTTTCAGCAGCGACTCCTCGAACGTCCGGCCGATTGCCATCGCCTCGCCGGTCGATTTCATCGCGGTGCCCAACTCGAAGTCCACGTCGCCGAACTTGTCCTTGGGCCAGCGCGGGACCTTCGTGACCACGTAGTCGATGGCCGGTTCGAAGGCCGCGGTGGTCTGGCCCGTAATCTCGTTCTCTATCTCGTGGAGGCGCTTGCCGAGTGCGACCTTCGCGGTCACGCGGGCGATGGGGTAGCCCGTCGCCTTGGAGGCGAGCGCGGAGGACCGGGAGACGCGCGGGTTGACCTCCACGACGCGGTACTCGCCGCCGGGGGTGCCGTCGTCGCGCCACGCGAACTGGATGTTACAGCCACCCTGAATCCCCAAGTCGCGGATGACTTCGAGCGCGGCGTCGCGCATCTCCTGGTGACCGTCGTCGGGGATGACCTGCGAGGGCGTCACGACCGTCGATTCGCCGGTGTGGATGCCCATCGGGTCGATGTTCTCCATGTTGCAGATGATGATACACGAGTCGCCGGCGTCGCGCATCACTTCGTACTCCAGTTCGACCCACCCGGAGATGGATTCGGTGATGAGGACTTCGCCGTTGCGCGAGAGGCGCAGACCCTTCCGGACGCGGACGAGGAGTTCGTCCATGTCTTCGACCACGCCGGACCCCGACCCGCCGAGGGTGTACGTGGTGCGGGCGATGACGGGGAGACCGCCGACTTCCTCGACGGCGGCCTCGACGCGCTCTTCGAGGTCCTCCTCGGTGATGGCCGAGACTTCTTCGTCGTTGTCCAGCGTGATGGTGGTCGAGCGCGCGACCGGTTGGCCGAGGTCGCGCATGCGCTGGCGGAAGAGGTCGCGGTCCTCGGTCGCGTAGATGGTGTCCAGCGGCGTGCCCATGATGTCCACGTCGTACTCCTCCAGGACGCCCTCCTCGGAGAGTTCGGCGGTGACGTTCAGGCCGGTCTGGCCTCCGAGGCCCGCGATGACGCCGTCGGGGTTCTCCTTCCGGATGATTTCGGCGATGGCCTCGGTCGTGATGGGTTCGATGTACACCTCGTCGGCCATCTCCGGGTCGGTCATGATGGTCGCGGGGTTGGAGTTGACCAGCACGACTCGCGCACCCTCCTCCTGCAGCGCCCGGCAGGCCTGCGCGCCGGAGTAGTCGAACTCTGCGGCCTGTCCGATCTGAATCGGTCCGCTACCGATGAGCAGAATCGTCCGTCCGTCGCCTGCGGTGTCGTCGGTCATTCGTTGGTAGTGGAAAGTTCGCTCATCGTAATAAATCCGACGATGAATTACGAGTCTCGGAATTCGATTTCGAAATTCGTATTCCCCGCGTCGGGGATTCGGATTCCGGCCTCCCGGGGCGCTGGCGCGCTTCAGACCGGGCCACTGGCCGCGCGCTCGGAGGAATTTCCGGTCGCGGATGCGGTCGGCGGCTTCGGCCACCGGAACGCTCGTCAACTTCGACAGTCGGAACGCTCGGCGATTCCGACTACCGGACCTATCGGCGAACCAACCTCAGCGAACGACCGGTGAGACGAATCGTTGGTTGGAGCGACCGCGCCAATGACATAATTACCACACTATCGGCGCGGCGAACTATCGAAGACGGTTTTAGCTATCCCCGACAAGCAGAGGCCAATGAGCGCCGACGACACGGCGGCCGACGCCACTACGTCGACTCCCGAGGACCGCCACGAGAACGCACGCCAGCACGTCGTCGCGGTAGACGCCGACGACGAGGAGCAGGAAACCGTCAACCGACTCGACGCCCACACGGGCGACGGGATTCGCCACCGAGCGTTCACTTCGCTGGTGTTCGACGGCGACGGCAACATCCTGCTGGCCCAGCGCGCGCCCGACAAGCGCCTCTGGGGGACGTGGTGGGACGGCACCGTGGCCTCCCATCCGGTGCAGGGTCAGACCCAGAAGGAGGCGACCCGCCAGCGCCTCGAAGAGGAACTGGGCATCACGCCCGACCAGTACGACGACCTGCGCGTGACCGACCGCTTCGAGTACAAGCGCTACTTCGAGAACGCGGGCGTCGAGCACGAGGTCTGTGCCGTACTGAAGGTCACGCTGGACGACCTCTCGCTCGACCCCGACGAGGAGGAGGTCGCGGGCCTGATGTGGGTGCCCTACGAGCGCCTCCACGAGCATCCCGAGTGGTACCGGCAGTTGCGACTCTGCCCGTGGTTCGAAATCGCGATGCGGCGGGACTTCGAGTAGCCGCGCACCGCATCGGGACTCCGAGACGTTCCGACCGAGCGTCCGACCACAAGGCACTTTCTCTCTCGGTAAGAGTCGTTCCGTGATGGGTCTCCGCAGGCGAACTCTCCTCCGCGGTACTGCTCTCGCGTTCGTCGGTACGGTCGCTGGCTGTACGCGACCCGGCCGGAACGACTTCAGCGTCGACGACGTGTCCGTGTCGAACGAGACGAGTTCACGGAGTACCGTCACGGTAGAAGCGCGGACGGACTCCGAGAGCGCGTTCCGAGAGACAGTGACGCTCGACGCCGACGAGAGTCGGCGTTTCGCGAACCCGCTGGCGAACGACACGTCCTACGAGATTCGCGCTCGGGTCGAGGGCGGGCCGAGCGGGGCGTACGAGTGGGGCGGCGAACACCGCGACGACAGGGGCGTCCACGTTCGAGTCTATTCGGACCGAATCGAGTTTCAGGGAATCGTCCACTGACCGCAGAAACCGCCGCTCTCGTCGCTCGCCCGACCTACTCCTCGCGACTCGCCAGTCCGGCCAGATGGTCCGCTTCCTCCACGATTATCTGCTCGACGCCGAGTCGCGCGGCGTTCTCGCTCCCGGGCAGACAGAACACGACTACGCCGTCCACGACGCCCGCCGTCGCGCGTGTGCCCACGACCTTCGTCCCGATTTCGTCGTGCGAGAGCAGGCGGAACAACTCGCCGAAGCCCGGCAGTTCCTTGTCGAAGAGCTGTTCGACCGCCTCGATGGTCACGTCGTCGGGCGTCACGCCGGTCCCGCCGGTCGTCACCACCGCGTCCACGTCGTCGCGGCCGACCAGCGCGTTCACCGACCCCTGCACGCCGTCGTAGTCGTCGTCGATGAGGTCGCGGCTCACGACCTTGTGGCCCGCGTCTTCGAGTCCCGCGACGATAGCGTCGCCCGACGGGTCGTCCGAGAGACTCCGCGAGGAGGAGACGGTCACCACCGCCGCCCCGAGGGTGTCCACGTCGTGGGCGTGGTGGTCCTCGTCAGTGGTGCGGTGGTCGTCGTCGCGACCGGTCTCGTCGGTCGGCGTCGAGTCCTCGCTCTCTCGACCGGGTTCTGTCTCGACCGACTCCTCGTCCTCGTCGTGTCGCCGCGTGTCGCGTGACTGGAAATCGACCATGTGTGATTATTTGGCAGACGGGGACTTAAATAAACGCCGACGGCGCAGTTCGTGTCAGAAGACGTTCCCGTGTTCCGGTCGCGTCCGCGCCGCCGTCGCCGCGCAGACACTCGCAACCTCGGCGAGTCCGAGAGCCGACGAGAGAACTATTTATCCGTGTCTAAGAAATGTGTAGAAGGCTCTCGGGAGCCAGAAAGAGACTTACTCCGACCGCTGGGCCGACCAGACCGCGGTCGCACCGAGCAGGAGCGCCGGAATCATCGGGAGGACGAGGTAGGCGAACCTGAACGGTCGGACCGGCGGCAGATAGAGAATCGTCGCCGGCACGACGACGAAGCAGAGGACGACGACGCCGACCAGCACCCACCCGCGCCAGTCCCACTCCTCGCGCCCGCGTTCGACCGGCGCGGCGGGGTGGGCGTCGGACTCCTCGCCGTAGCGCCCGTCGGGGTCGTCGTCGCGGTCACCGCGCTGGCTTCCGTCCTCGACGCTCCCGGGTCGGTGGGTGTAGGTGTCCTCGGTCATTCGTCGTACTCGCTGTCTGGCACGACGACGACCTTACCGAAGCCCTCGCGCTCTTCGAGCATCTCGTGGGCGCGGGCCGTCTCGCTCATCGGGAAGACCTCTCGGACGCGGGGTTCGAAGGTGCCGTCCCAGACGAGTTCCAGCACGTCGTCCACCTCGCCGGGGTTCGCCATGGTCGAACCGATGACCGAGAGTTGATTCCAGAAGATGCGGTTGAGGCCCGCACCGGGGTTCGGGCCGGTGGTCGCGCCGCAGGTGACGACCCGGCCGCCCTTGGCGAGACTCTTGATAGAGTCGGGGTAGGTCGCCTCGCCGACGTGGTCGACCACCATGTCGACCCCGCGCTTGCCGGTCAACTCCCGAATCTCGGCGGCGAAGTCCTCGTCCTCGTAGTTGATGGTGTGGTCGGCGCCGACTTCGGCCGCGTACTCCAACTTCTCCTCGGAGGACGCGGTGGCGTACACCTCGGCGCCCGCGTAGTCGGCTATCTGGACCGCGGCGTGGCCGACGCCGCCCGACGCGCCGAGGACCAGCACCGACTCGCCCGCCGTCAGGTCGCCGCGGTTGAGCAGCATCCGCCACGCGGTCTGGAAGACCAGCGGCGCGGCCGCCGCCGTCTCCCACTCGACGCCCGAGGGGACTTCGACGAGGTTGTCCTCGGGCACCGCCGCGCGTTCGCCGTGGACGCCCCGGACGTGTTCGCCGATGATGTGGTAGTTGACGCACATCGAGTACTCGCCGTCGCGGCAGTACTCGCACTTCCCGCAGTAGACGCCGGCCGAGACCGCCACGCGGTCGCCCGGTTCGAACCGGGTCACGTCCTCGCCGACTTCGAGGACGACACCCGCCGCGTCGCTCCCGGGGACGTGTGGCATGTCGAGGTCGATTCCGGGCAGTCCCCTCCGAGTCCACACGTCGAGGTGATTGAGCGCGCCTGCTTTCACGTCCACCAGTACCTCGTCGCGGTCCGGCGTCGGGTCCGGGAAGTCGCCGTAGTCGATGACGCTCCGGTCCCCGTGGTCGCTGAACTGGACGGCCTTCATACTCGACGTGACGGCTTCGCGGGGTAAAACTGTACCTCAACGCGGCCGACGACCGGCCTCACTCCTCGCCGACGACGCGTAGGTCCTCCCGCGCGAACTCGTCGCCGGACCACCGCCACGAGGTCACTTCCGGTGGGTCGGCGCCGAGCGAGACGACGAGGTACGACCGGCCGGGCCACGTCGCCAGTTCGGCGTCGGTCGCGCTCGGTTCGGCCGGCCCGCGGGGATGGGAGTGGTAGAACCCGACGACGTCGCGGCCGGTCTCCTCGATGCACTCCATCAGGTCGAGTTGCTCGCGCGGGTCGATTTCGTACCTCGTTCGCGGCGTCTCGGCGACGTTTGCGGCCGGATAGTGGCTCTCGACGCGGTGGTCCGCGTGGTCGTCGTCAGTGTCGCGGGGAGAGGATTCGCGAGTGCCCGCGAGGATACCGCAGACTTCCTCGGGCGCGCCCTCTCGCGCGCGAGCGAGGATTTCCTCGCGGACCGATTCGGGGATGCGGAGCGTCGGCACTGGTCTCGAATTGGCGCTCTCCGGGGAAAAGTGCTGGTTTCGATTCCGTCGGACCGACTCGGCGAACCCGCGACTGGACCGCCCGGTTCGCTACTCGAAGTCGAGTTCGTCGCTCCGGTCGACGTTCCGGAGGACGAACGGGCCGATGGAGAGGGTGCGCTTGGCGACCGTCGCGATGCGGAGAATGAACGACAACAGGAGCATGAACGGCACGACGGCGACTGTCGCGGCAAAACTCGTGATTAGTATGTCGTTGCTGATACCGAGGGTCGCGCCGGGAAGCGCCTTCGCGTCGTAGTAGACTATCATCGAGGCGGCCACGACCAGCGCCGGGACCGCCGAGTAGAGCATCGCCCGCGAGAGGTCCACCAGTTCCCACTGGAAGTAGAGCGTCTTGAAGTGTTCGCGGGCCGGACCGAAGAACCCCAGAACCTCCTCCAAGTCGTCGAACGCGGCCGCGGCGTCGTCGGTCAGCGCGTCTCCGTGCTCGTTGTGGAGGCGGCGCGCGACGAAAATCTTCCACGAGTAGTTGAAGTCGAGCACCGCCGACAGCAGGTCGTAGCTCCCGAACTCCGCCTCGTCCAGTTCGTCGCTGACCTCGTTGGCGTTCTCTTCGAGGGCGTCCACGTAGTTCTCGACCGCCGCCCGGAACTCCGGGTCGTCGCTGTCACTCACCGCGTCGGCGAGGTCGTTGGCCCGCGAGCAGGTCTCGTCGATGAGCGCCTGCAGGAAGGCGGACGGTTCGGGCGGACTGACCGGACTGTCGAGGGTCTGCTCGACGTCCTCGCGGAACGCCATCGCGCCCTCCATCCGGTCGCGTTGGTCGCCGACCGGCCCGAGTTCCTGCGAGAGGACCAACTGGTTCAGCGTCACGACCAGCGTGACGCCCGTGATGATGGCGGTCACGAACGCCTGAAACAGCGTCTCGGTGGGGTCGGACTGAGCGACCGACCGCTGGAGCGGCGAGGGGTCGAGGACGCCCACGACGACCAACGCGGCGAACACCCCGACGAGCAACGCGCCGGTGACAGCCCACCGGTTGGCCTCCATCAGCACCCAGAGCTTCCAACTGCTCTCGTCGGCCCGTTCGCGCATCGTGTCGCGGGGTTGGGAATCGCCGCCGTCTCCCATCGGCCTGCCGCCACTCGGTCCGTCGGCGTTCGACCCGCCGTCGCCTCCCGACGCTCCGCTCTCCGACATGTCCGTCGCCTACGCGCCCGTTACGGAAAACACCCGGGGGCCTTTTGGCGTTCCGCGCCGTGTGTGGCGGTATGCCACAGCCGACCCGGTTCGCCGTCGCGCTGGCGGTCGTGCTCGTCCTCGCGGGCGCGGCCCCAGCAGCGGGCGACCGGACTCCGAGAGCGAGCGAGGTGCGGGAACCGGACGAGGTGGCGGGACTGGACGGAGTGCCTGAGACACACGGGGTGGCGGGGACGAGCGACGCGCCGGGGGCGAACCGGACGGCGACCGACGAGACGGTCGAAATCGAGACCGAGGGGTTCGACCCCGACTACGACCCGTCGACGGTGTTGAGTCGAGTCGAGGAACTCCGCGACCTCTCGGCCACGCAGGGCATCACGCTCCACGAGTACGACGCCGACGAGGGGCCGCCCTACGACGTTCGCGACACGTTCGGAGCCATCCGGCCCGTCGGCGCGCAGGCGCTCCAGTTGTACTCGAACGCCTCGACCGAGCACAGGCAACCGCTGGGGTACACGGTCGAGCGCCAAGCCGCGGTCCACATCTATCTGCTGAACGAGTCCGACTTGGCCGAACACGGCGTCTCGCAGGAGGCGGTGCTGGCCCACGAGTTCGTCCACGCCCTCCAGTTCCAGCACGACCTGTTGACGCCCTCGCGTCGGGAGTTCCGGTCGGAGTTCGACCGGTGGACCACCGACTCGCGCCTCGTCACCACCGCTATCGTGGAGGGCGACGCGATGTGGGTGACCGAACAGTACTTCGAAAAGTACGACGACAGCGACTACTCGGTCAGCGAGTACAACCGGACGCTGGCGCGGGCCGCGTGGCCCCACAGCGTCGCGGGGACGCCCTACTACTACGGCTACGAGTACTACGAGTCGGCCGGGAGTTCGCCCGCGGACCGGTCGGCCGCCATCGAGCGACCGCCGAACTCGACCGCCGAACTCCTCCACCCCGGCGAAACGGTCGAGCGCGTCCCGCTTCCGCCCGACCCAGAGATTCCCGACGACCGGAATCTGACGCGCTACCACGCGGACAGAGTGGGCGAGTTGGTCGTCCGCCACGCGCTCCGGATGAACGGCCTGTCGTTCGCCCGCGCGGCCGACGTCGCGGACGGATGGGCCAACGACCGCATGTACTACTACGCCGCCGCGGGCGCGACGGGACCGGCGACTCACTGGGTGACGACGTGGGAATCGGAACGCGAGGCCCGCGAGTTCGCGGCCGCGTGGCGCGAGATGCTCGACGCGAACGGCGCGCGTGCGAGCAGCGAGACCGATAACAGCGACACGCTGTTCGTCCCGGCCAGCGACCACGCGCCGGGCGTGCACTACGTCGTCGAGCGAGACGGCGCGACGGTCCGCATCACGGCGGCCGAGGTGGCCGACACCGCCGAGAGTCTCGCCGACGCGGCGGGCGAATCTGCGGACGACCCGGCAAACAGTTCGGAGACGGAGTCGAACGAAACCGACGGTTAACTGCTCTCGTCGTCGTCTTTGAGTTCCTCTAACTCGGCCTCGATGTCCTCGTCGGCGGACTCGGTCTCGACCTCGGTTTCGAGGTCCGCGGGTTCGGCGTCCGACTCGCCGGCGTCGCTCGACCCCTTGCCCATCTCGGTTTTGAGGGTTTCGAGTTCGGCGTCGACCTCGCCGGAGGTCCGGACCTCTTCGAGTTCGCGGTCGAGGCTGTCCTTGTCCGAGAGCGCGTCCTCGAAGACGCCCGAGTCCTGCAACTCGTCCATCGCCTCAGAGCGGGCCTCCATGTCCTCGGTGCGCTCCTCGGCGCGTTCGATGGCGCGGCCCACGTCCTCCATCTCGTCGCCCGCGCCCGTCATGGCCTCCGAGACGCGAGTCTGGGCCTCGGCGGCCTCGTAGCGGGCCTTCATGCTCTCTTTCTTCGTGCGGAACTCCTCGATGCGGTTCTGGAGTTGGTCTTTCTTCTCGACGAGGTTGTCCTGCGTGTTCTGGAGGCTGGCGATTTGGCCTTCGAGGTCCTCTATCTGGTTCATCTTCTGCTTTTTCTTCTCCAGCGCGCGCCGGGCGAGGTCCTCGCGGTCCTGATTCACGGCCTCGCGGGCCTGTTCGTTGTGTTTCTCGACGTTCTCCTCGAGGCGGCGCTTCTGCATCTCGAGTCGCTTCTTCTGGGTCGTCAGGTCCGCGATGCCCTGCTTGACCTCCTGCAACTCGTCGCGCATCTGCTCGTAGGAGTAATCGAGAGTCTCGGAGGGGTCTTCGGCCCGATTCAGCGCGGCGTTTATCTTCGACCGGACGACGTACGACAGGCGTGAAAGCACTCCCATACCACCCTCTTTCGTGACCTGACCCTTAAAATCCTCACCTCCCCAACAGTCGTCAGACGGACGCACGCCGTTTGGGCTTCCGCTGGCCGAGCGCTGGCCGGCCGGTGGCTTTCGGAAACCGCTCTCGCTCGACTCGAACGCTAGTTGCAACCCTTATCTGAATCCTCGGACAAGAGACGCCCATGAACTCCGAGGACCTGCCGATTCCCGGCGGCCGCGACGTGCGCGCGACCCTCGACGCGCCCGACGCCGCCGACGCCGACGCGATAGCGGTCGCCTGTCCGCCCCATCCCCAACACCGGGGCCACCGCGGCGACAAGCGCCTGACCGCCGTCAGCGAGGCGCTCACCGACGCCGGAATCGCCTGCCTGCGATTCGACTACGGGGAGTGGGACGCGGGGTACGGCGAACGCGAGGACGCCCGCAACGCTCTCCGGTGGGCGCGCGACCGGTACGACCGCGTCGGTATCTTCGGGTTCAGTTTCGGGACCGCCGTCGCCGCGCTGGCGGCCTCGACCGTCGAACCGCAACCCGACGCCGTCTCGCTGCTCGCGCCCACCGCGCGTCTGGCCGAGGATTTGGACACCGTGGCCGCGCTCGACGACATCGAGGGGCCGGTACAGGTCGTCTACGGGGCGCGCGACGACACCGTCGAGTGGGAACCAGTTGTCGAGCGAGCGCGAGAGCTGGGTTGTGAGGTCGTGGAACTGAGCGCCGACCACTTCTTCGTAGGTCAGCACGAGAAGGTCGCCGACGCTGTGGGCGGGTTTCTGGGCGAACACCTCGGCGAGGCGTAGCACGCACGCCGCGCCGGGCGAGATTCAGAGCGACGCCCCGCACCGACTGCAGGAGTCGGCGTCGGGGCGGTTCGGCGACACGCAGTCCGGGCAGGACGTAGTCGAGCGAACGCGCCTCACGCGACCAGCGCGGGCCGCTCGCCGACTTTGACGGGGGCGGTTCTGACTTCACCGTCGCGGCGAATCCGGACCGACAGCGTGTCGCCGGGACTCGCTTCGAGCGCGAGATGCGCGTGGAGGTCCTTGTCGGTCTGAATCTGCGTCCCGTCGACGGCGAGGATGGCGTCGCCGCCGACCGGCACGCGGAACCCCTCGACAAGCCGCGTCCGCGTACACGGTCGGAGTTGCCCCTTCGCCGGGACCCCGGACGGAACGTCCACGACGAGGACGCCCTCGGCGGTCGGGAACTCGTTCGCTCGCGCGACCAGTTCCGTGACGGTCGTCGTCTTCGCGCCGAGGTAGGGGTGGTCGTACTCGCCGTCCGCGACCAGCGCCGGGACGACCCGTCGGACCAGCGAGGCCGAGATGGCGAACGCGATGTTGTCGCCGCCCCCGGAGTTGACGACGCCGAGGACCTTCCCCGAGAGGTTCACGAGCGGACCGCCGGAGTTGCCGGGGTTGACCGGCGCGTCGGTCTGGATGGCGTTGGGAATCAGGTAGTCGCCCACCGGACTCGGCACCTGTCGGTCCACGCCGCTGACGATGCCGGAGGTCAGCGACCCGCGGAGACCGTACGGACTCCCGACGACAGCGACGCGAGTGCCGATGGACGGTTCGGAGTCGATGAGTTCGAGCGGTGCGACGCCGTCGGGAACTTCCACCTCGATTACCGCGAGGTCGCTCCGGGGGTCGCGACCGACGACCCGGCCGACTCGCGAGAGGGTGTCGTCGAACTGGACGCTGACGCGGTCGGCCGACCCGACGACGTGGTAGTTGGTCACGAAGTGGCGGTCGTCGTAGAGGAACCCCGACCCCTGGGACCCTCGGGGCGTGCGAATCAGCGCGACCGAGTCGGAGGTCTGGCGGTAGACGCGGGTGTAGACGCTGTCGGCGTCGGCGACGGTCGTCTCCGACGCGTCTCGTGCGGGTCTGTCCGCTGGTCTCTCTGTCGTCGCTCGTTCTCCGGCGTCGGCGCTGTTCGCTGTCGGCGACGAGTCGCTCGAACACCCCGCGACACCGGCCGTCGCCGCGGCCGCGAGCGTGCCGAGGACGCGCCTGCGAGTCGGTTCCATCAGTTTGGCCTCCCACTATCCGATAAAGAAGGTTGGGATGGCGTCCGAGGCGGCGCCGGGAACCGGCGTCCGGACGCCCAGTAACGGTGGGCCAGACGACCCCGGAGACCGGCGCCCGCCGTGATTCCCGAAACCGCGGATTCCGCCGGGCCGACCGCGGCGCGCGGCCGGTCGAGCGCCGCCAATCGTGCCACCTCCTGACGCTGCTTTCTCGCTCCGAAATCGTTTTGAACAGCGGCCGCCGACACCCAGTATGCCGACAGAACCGGAAACTGATTACGACCCCTCTCTCGGGAACAAGTTCATTTTCGTCACCGGGGGCGTCATGTCGGGACTCGGCAAGGGCATCACGGCCGCCAGCACCGGCCGTCTGCTGGCCAACGCCGGGTTCGACGTGACCGCGGTCAAAATCGACCCTTACCTCAACGTCGACGCGGGGACGATGAACCCCTTCCAGCACGGCGAGGTGTACGTCCTCAAGGACGGGGGCGAGGTGGACCTCGATTTGGGGAACTACGAGCGGTTCCTCGACATCGACATGACGTTCGACCACAACGTCACCACGGGCAAGACCTACCAGCACGTCATCGAGAAGGAGCGCGCGGGCGACTACTTGGGCAAGACCGTCCAAATCATCCCGCACGTCACCGACGACATCAAGCGCCGGATTCGGGAGGCCGCCGAGGGCCACGACGTCTGCATCGTGGAGGTCGGTGGCACGGTGGGCGACATCGAGGGCATGCCGTTCCTCGAAGCCCTCCGGCAGTTCGCCCACGAGGAGGACGAGGAAGACTTCCTGCTGACTCACGTCACCCTCGTCCCCTACTCGAAGAACGGCGAACAGAAGACCAAGCCGACCCAGCACTCCGTGAAGGAACTCCGGTCTATCGGCCTCCAACCCGACATCCTCGTCGGGCGGTGTGAGGACGAACTCGCCCCCTCGACCAAGGAGAAGATTGCGCTGTTCTGCGACGTGCCGACCGACGCCGTCTTCTCGAACCCGGACGTGGAGGACATCTACCACGTCCCGCTGATGGTCGAGGAGGAAGGCCTCGACGAGTACGTGATGGACCGATTCGACCTCACCGACGACGCGCTTCCGCCCGCGGAGCGCGACAACACGTGGCGCGACCTCGTCACGCAGGACACCCACGGCGAAGTGGAAATCGCGCTGGTCGGGAAGTACGACCTCGAAGACGCCTACATGTCGGTCAACGAGGCGCTCAAGCACGCCGGACTGGAGAAGAGCGTGGACGTGAACGTCCGGTGGGTCGACTCCGAGAAGATGGCCGACGACCACGAGGAGCGCCTCCACGGCGCCGACGGCATCGTCGTGCCCGGCGGATTCGGTTCCCGCGGCACCGAGGGTAAAATCGAGGCCATCCGGTACGCCCGCGAGAACGGCGTGCCCTACCTCGGTCTCTGTCTCGGATTCCAACTCGCGGTCGTGGAGTACGCCCGGAACGTCCTCGGACTGGAGGGCGCTCACTCCGCGGAAATCGAGGAAGACACGCCCCACCCGGTCATCGACCTCCTGCCCGAGCAGTACGACCTCGAAGACCTCGGCGGGACGATGCGACTCGGCGCTCACGAGACCGACATCGAAGCGGGAACGCTGGCCGAGCAGGTCTACGGCGGCACCTCCTGCACCGAGCGCCACCGCCACCGCTACGAGGTCAACCCCGAATACTTCGACGAATTCGAGGACTCGGACCTCGTGTTCTCGGGCGAGTCGGGCAATCGGATGGAGATACTCGAACTGGAGGGCCACCCGTACTTCTTCGGCACCCAGTTCCACCCCGAGTTCCGGTCGCGGCCGACCCGCGCGAGTCCGCCGTTCGTCGGACTGCTGGACGCGGTCCTCGACCGGCGCGACGGGCGCACTGACGACGAAACGGACTCCGAAACCGACGCGAACGACCCCGAGGAGGTCGAAGTCTGATGGTCAACACCGACGAGTTCATCGACGAGAAGGTCGCAGAGATTCGCGAAGAAGTCGGGGACGCCAACGCCGTCATCGCGCTGTCTGGCGGCGTGGACTCCTCGACGGCCGCCGCGCTGGCCTACGAGGCCGTCGGCGACCAACTCACCCCCGTCTACGTCGACACCGGCCTGATGCGGAAGGGCGAGACCGACGAGATTCGCGAGACGTTCGACTACATGGACAGTCTCCGCATCGTGGACGCGAAAGAGCGGTTCCTCGACGCGCTGGCGAGCGTCACCGACCCCGAGGAGAAGCGCCACGTCATCGGCGAGCAGTTCATCCGGGAGTTCGAGACGGTCGCCGAGGAGACCGACGCCGACTATCTGGTGCAGGGGACCATCTACCCCGACCGCATCGAGAGCGAGGGCACCATCAAATCCCACCACAACGTCGGCGGCCTGCCCGACGTGGTGGACTTCGAGGGTATCGTAGAACCGATGCGCGACCTCTACAAGGACGAAGTTCGGGAGGTCGCCCGCGCACTCGACCTCGAAGAGATAATCTCCGAGCGCATGCCGTTCCCCGGTCCGGGCCTCGCGGTCCGCATCCTCGGGGAAGTCACCGACGAGAAACTGGAGGTCGCCCGCGAGGCGACCCACGTCGTCGAGGAGGAACTGGCGGAGTACGACCCGTGGCAGGCGTTCGCCGCGGTCCTCGGCAAGGCGACCGGCGTCAAGGGCGACAACCGGGTCCACGGCTACGTGGTCTCGGTGCGCTCCGTGGAAAGCCGCGACGGGATGACCGCCCGCGCCCAAGAAATCGACTGGGAGACGCTCCAGCGCATCCAGAGCCGCATCACGGGACAGAACGACAACGTCTCGCGGGTAGTGTACGACGTGACCCACAAGCCGCCCGCGACTATCGAGTACGAGTGAGATGAAGGCAATCCTCGTCGGCCCCGACCGAGACGGACTGGGCGACGCCCTCGAAGCCGAGGGCGTCGAACTGACGCGCATCGACGCGGTGGCCAACCGGCCCGCGCTCGAAGAGGCCGGCATCACCGACGCCGACACTCTCGTGCTGACCGAGACGGAGGGCGCGACCGTCATCCCGGTCGCGAAGGACCTCAACGACGACCTGCACGTGGTCGTCTACACCGAGGACGACCTGCCGGACTTCGCCCGCGGACAGGCCGACCTCATCGTGGACCCGCAACTGCTCTCGGCCGAGGCGGTGGCCGAGGAACTGGCGGCCTGAGAGCGGTTGCTCAGTCTTCTAATCGCGCCTCGATAAACGGTTTCTGCACCTCGTCGTCGGCCAGTTCGTCGACCACCAGCCACTCGTCTTCGACGGCGAACCCGGCGCGGTCTAACTGGTCTTTCGTCGCCTCGGCCCCGGCGATATCCCACCGCATCTCGACCCCGCTGTCGAGCCAATCGGGATTCTCCCCGGACCACTCCTCGACTCCTTCCGTCAGGAGGACGCGCCCGCCGGGCCGGAGGACGCGCGCGAACTCCTCGACGACCGTCGCGTGGTCGTCGAGCGGTACGTGAATCAGCGAGTGGAAACCGGTCGCGGCGTCGAACGCGTCGTCCCGAAACGGGAGTTTCGTCATGTCGCCTCGGACGAGCGGTGCGTCGGGAACGTTCTCGCTCGCCAGTCGCAACTGCTCGCCCGAGAAGTCGAGACCGACCGGGTCGCCGGCGTCGGCGAGTCGCCGGAGCACCGGCGTTCCCTGCCCGCATCCGGCGTCGAGGACGCGAGGCCGCTCCGGGAGGGTGTCCAGAAATCCCGCGAGTATCTCGACTCCGCGACCCCCTTGGGACCGCTCGGCGGCGTAGGTTTCGGCCATCTCGTCGTAGGCGCGACGGACTGCGTCTCTGTCGCTCATCGCGTCGATGGACTCGTTCGGCGAACGTAAGTTTCGGGGGCGTGTGGCTCGGCGTACCAAACTTCTCGGCTCCGACTGGCGAGCGATCCGGCTATGCGCGGTTCGACTCCCGTTCTGCGGTCTCCGCCTCGACGTTCTCGAACTCGAAGCGCGCACCGCCGCTCTCGCTCTCCGTGACCGTGCAGTCCCAGCCGTAGGTCTCGGCCAGTCGCGCCACGAAGGTGAGACCGAGACCGATGCCGTCCGCGTCCGTGGTGTACCCGGCGTCGAAGACGGTCCCGCGCTCGTCGGCCGGAATGCCGGGCCCGTCGTCCTCGACGTAGAAACCCGATGGGAGGTCGCCGACCCGAACGGTCACGCTCTCGTCGCCGTGTTCGACCGCGTTCCCGAACGGTCACGCTCTCGTCGCCGTGTTCGACCGCGTTCCCGAACAGGTTTTCGAGCAGGTGTCGGAGGTGAACCGGGTCCGCGCGGACGCTCCGGTCGGTCTCAACGACGAGGTTCGCCCGTCGGGCGGGTAAGTCCGCCCACGCCTCCGCGGCGATATCCCCGAGCGAGACGCGTTCACGCTCGACGCACGAATCGGTGTTCCGAGCCGTGACGAGCATAATATTTATCATCTCTTCGATGCGGTCGTGGGCGGCCTCGACCTCCGCAGCGGCGTCCTCGCCGCCCGCCGCGGCCCGCGGGAGGTATATCTGGGCGACGTTCAGCGGATTTCGGAGTTCGTGGGCGAGCATGCTGGCGAACGATTCGAGTCGGTCGTTCTGACGCTGTAGCTCGCGCTCGTGGTCCTCGGCCTCGCGGGCGCGAGAGATGGCTCTCGCCTCGTTCGCTCCGATGGCGAGACCGCCGAGATTGCCGACGGCCGCGGCGAGGACGGTCGACCAAAGCAGGTGGTTGACGTTCACGTCGGGGTCGAGCAAGAGCAGTCCCACCACCCCGAGCAACACCGCGGCCCCGCCGAGACACCACGCGACGACGCGGGGATACGCCTCCGGGCGGAGTTCGGTGTCCGGGAGACGAATCCCGCCGTAGAGGAGGACGATTCCCGGACCGCCGACCTGAACGAAGTTGAGAAGCGCCTCAGTAAGTGAGTCGCCGGCACCCACGACCGCGGCGAACCGGCCGACCGAAACGGCGACGTACAGCAGTCCGAGCGCCGATATCACGCGCCCCCAGTTCGGTCCGCCGCGGAAGTAGGGCCGGTTCACCATCACGTTTCCGGAGGTCGGGTGGCGAGTTATAGCATTCGGAGTCCGCTCCTACGTTCGGTCCGCCAACTCCCGCAGTCGCTCGCTCCCGCGGCGCATGATGGGCGTCCCGTGGCCCATCGCGGCCATCTCGAAGTCGGGCACGTCGCGGGCCAACCGCCGAACGCTCTGTGCGACCTCGTCGGTGTCGTAACTCATCGCCCACGGCGACGCTACTAGCTTCCCGTCGGTCTCGCGCACGAGATCGCCGAGAAACGCCACGCTCGGCGACTCCGCGACGTAGACCATGTGGCCCGGCGAGTGCCCCGGCGTGTGGTAAGCGGTGAAACTTCCGATTCGGTCGCCCTCCACCACCGGGCGAATCGACAGGTCCGGCACCGAGACGAGGGGGTTCGTCACGCGCTGGAGCAGGCCCTTGTGGTTGCGCACGCTCGGCTTGCGCTGGCCCGCCAGTATCTCGGCGTCGGCCCGGCCGACGTACACCGGCGCGTCGAGGCCGAGTTTCGAGAGCGCGCCGACGTGGTCCACGTCGTAGTGGGTCACGAGGACGCGGGCCACGTCCGAGACCCGATAGCCGGCCTCGTGGATGCCGTCGCGGATGTCGGCGGCGTCGCGCGGCGTTCCGGCGTCGACCAGCACGAGGTCGCCGTCGTCGTCGGCGAGGTAAGCGTTGACGCCCCCGAGGTCGAGCCACCAGACGCCCGCTTCGGTGCCGGGTTCGGCTTCGAGTTGGGTCGCAGTCGCCATATCGAGCGGTACGATACCGTACCCCAAAGCATTGTCCCCGCCGGACTCTCCGTCGGGTCGACTCCGGTCTCGCCTCCGCGGTTCGACCGCGTCGGCGAACGGACGCTTTTTGTCCGTGCGGGTTCCTCGTTCCGACATGGAGAACCGCTTCCCGTCGTCCGGGTCGATGGACCGCAAACGGGCGGCGCTGGCCGTCCTGCCGTTCCTGACGCTCGGACTGCTCGACGTCGTCCTGCTGCTCGCGTGGGGCGTCGACCCGCTCTGGGGATTCGCCATCCTCCCGCCCATCCTGTTCGTGAGCGTGCTGGCGTGGATCGCGTTCTCGACCGGATTCGTCGGCGAGCATCGCACGTAGTCGCGCCGCTCCGACGGCGTCGCCACTTTCTCGGCGGGCCCGGTCTCACTCTCCTCGACCCGCGAGTCACATCGCCGTTCTGACCGTCGTTCGAGTGCCCTGCGCTGGCGTTGAACTGTTCAAAACCGTTCACTACGGCGGTGAACGGGCCTGAACCACGTGGACGGTCCTCCCGGTTGAAGTGGGACCGACCCGTAGGAATCGATGCGGTCATTGCGACCGGCGTACTGTCGTCCCGCTCCCGACAGTGCGTTGACGACCGCAACCGCACATCCCGGCACGACGAGCGGCGACGAACACACCCGGCCGGGCCGCCCCGTCCAGCGGCCCGGTTTCCGCCAGCGCGACAGCCGACCGTTCCGCCGCCTGCTCGTCGTTCGCGACGCTCAGAGGCACACGTCCGCACCCATCGACCGCCGCACCCTTCCGGTTTCGCCCTCCACCCGGTCACACCGGCATTCGGCCACATCCAGCACGACTGCGCCACCGGACTCGGCCGCCCGCCCCGCTTTTCCGACCGTTCCGACGGACAGTCCGGACCGACTTTTAAGACCCGTCCCGCCGTCCTCCGTGGCATGGGACTCGACCGCTATTCCGACCTCGACCCGGACGAGGGGCAAGTCGTCGACGCGGAGTTGGCCGTGACCGACGACGTGCTGGTGAAGGCGTTCGCGCTCGGCCCCGGCGCGGAGCTATCGCCTCACGACCACCCCGACGCGACCAACGTCTTCCACGTCCTCGAAGGCACGGTGACCGTCGTTCAGGGTGACGACGAGGAAGCCGTCGAAGCCCCCGGCGTGGTCCTCCACGAGCGTGGGACGGTCCACGGCGCGCGCAACGAGACCGACGAGCGGGCGGTGCTGACCGCCAGTCTCTGCCCGCTCCCGTCCTGACTGGACGGGTCGAGCGGCCACAGACCGCCGACTTGACTCCGCGCGACGCCGCGGCTACCGCTGTCGGCGTGCGCCCGTCGGATTCGGCCGCAGGAACCCCTCGTTCTGGCGTCGTATTCGCTCGGCCCTCTCGGGTTAGTCGGACTGGCGGTCCCCGGCCCGACTCCGGACGACCGCGCGAAGCGTCCGGGCGGGATTGGTCCCGCCTTCGTACTTGAATCTCAGCGTCGGCGACGCCGCTCTTTGCGTCTTGAAAACATTTATACCGATTATCTAAACGCAGAGCCATTTCTAGACAATACGTAGAATCCTTAACCCTTCCTCTAGAATGCCAAGAATCGCGATTCCGGACTGGCCTGACTCGCCCGAAGGTTCGACACCGACGGCGGTCGGCGGAGCGAGCGGCCGTGCTTCGGGGGCAGAACGCACTTCCGCCGGGCCGCCGAGATACGGACACTGATGGACCGGATAGATGCTACTCGCATCACGAGTTGGCTGGAGGGGTCGGTCACGCTCCTCCAAACCGTCATCGCTGGGTTCCTTGTCGTCCTGCTCCTGCTCGGCGTGGTCAATCTCGCCATCACCATCGTCGCGTCGGTGACGACGTTCGGTGCGACCGACCCGACCGACGTGGTCTCGCTCATCAGGTCGGCCATCGACGTCGTCCTCTACCTGTTCGTCGTCGTGGAACTCTACAAGACCGTGGTGGCGTACGTCGAGACCGACAGCGTCGTCATCGCGGTGATACACGCCGGCCTCATCGCCGTCGTCCGGCAGGTGATTATATTCAAACCCGACGACTACAACCCCACCGAGGCCATCACCATCGCGGGCGTCTACGTCCTGCTACTCGCGGTCCTCCTGTTCGGGTTCTACGTGGTCCACAACGAGATAGAATCCGGGGCGGAACTGGAGTGAGTTCGGGCGGTCGTTCGCTCGGCGTATCGTGAATTTCGGTCGGGCCAACCCCCGATTGAGAATCGTTATCGCGGTCAGAATCGACCCTCGGACCGCCCGTCGGTCGCCGGAATCAGTTGCTCTCCGTGCTCTCGCCGGTGCTCACGCCGGGTCCGGTCTTGACCTCGATTCCGGGGACCTTGACGGCCTCGACGCCCAAGAGGTCGTCGGGACACTGGTGGACCCGCGAGACTATGTACGGCGTCCCCAGCGGTACCTCCGTCGGTTGCCCCTCGACGAAGATGGTGTTGCGCTCGACCAGTTGGGTCGCCCGCACGGTCGGGTTCTGACCGTAGAAACCGACCATCCGACCGGCGTTCCGCCAGTCGACGATGATTCCCTCCCAGACGTTGATGTTCTCGGGCGGCCAGTTCTCGGCGAAATTGCACTCGTCGATATCGCTCTGGTCGACGCCCTTCAACTGGTCGGGGCGCGTGTCTTTTCGGTCGGTCATGATGATTATCTTCTGGCGTATATTCCCGCCGAGTCGCTCCGGGTACGGGAATACCATGCGTCGGCCGTAGAGCGGTCGGTCTTCGCCCTCGCCGCCGTCTTGGCCGTCACCTTGGCCTAGACCGCCGCCGTCTCGGGCCGTCGCTCGGCCGGCCACGTCGCCGGCCGTCAGGTGGCCGATGCCGAACGCGCCGACCGCGCTCTTCTTCAGAAAACTGCGTCTGTCGAGGTCGAGTTCTTTCTCGTCAGTCATTTCCCCATCCCCTTGGGAGAAAGTCACCGACATCCGTAACGGTTGTTGCCGCCGCTCGACTCGACTTCTGTTCGAGTCGAACTCGTCGCCCGGCGGCCGCGGTCGGAGTCCGAGACCGCTATCCCGTGTTCTTCATCCCCGCAGCGATGCCCTTGACCGTCAGTCGGAGCGTGCGCTCTTCCTCGGGGGTCAGGTGCGACTGGGCGAGCAGTTTCGTCTGGAGCAGGTTCAGCGGGTCCACGTAGGGGTTCCGTCGCTCAAGACTCTCCTCTAACCACTCGCGGGTCAGCAGGCCGTCGCGGTCGGCGATTCGGGTCACGAGTTCGACCGCGCGCTCGTACTCGGATTCGATGCGCGGGAAGAACTGCTCGCGGCGGTCGGCGGGCGCGAGTTGGGCGTACTCGGCCGCGATGTCGAGGTCGGTCCGGGCCAGCGCCAGCGCGGCGTTGTCCACCATCGTCCGGAAGAACGGCCACTCGGCGTACATCTCGCGGAGGGTCTCGGGGTCGCCGCCCGCGTCGAGGTAGGCGTCCAACCCGGACGCCAGCGAGTACCACCCCGGCAGGATACACCGGGCCTGCGTCCACGAGAACACCCACGGAATCGCCCGCAGGTCCTCGACCGTGCGCTCGCCCGACCGCGAGGCGGGGCGCGACCCGAGGTTGAGTTCCTCGATGACCTCGATGGGGGTCGCGTCCTCGAAGTAGGAGACGAACCCCTCGGTCTCGAGCAGGTCCCGGTACGCCTCGCGGGCGGCGTCGGCGGCGGTCTCCATCGCCTCGGCCCACTCGTCGGGCACGTCCTCGACCGGTTCCCGGACGGCCTCGTGGCGCGCCCGAATCTGGGCGTTGAGCATCTGTTCGAGGTTTCGCTCGGCGATTTTGGGGTTGGCGTACTTCTCGGCGATGGCCTCGCCCTGCTCGGTGAACTTGACCTCGCCCGTCACCGTCTCGTTGGGAAGCGCGAGCAGGGCGTCGTTCATCGGACCGCCGCCCCGCGAGATGGACCCGCCCCGGCCGTGGAACAGGCGGAGTCGCACGTCGTAGTCGTCGCAGATTTCCGCGAGGCGCTTCTGGTTGCGGTAGAGGCTCCAGTTGGCCGCGAGGAAGCCGTTCTCCTTGTTGGAGTCGGAGTAACCGAGCATGATTTCCTGGGTTCCGTCGCGTGCCTCCACGGCGGCCGAGTAGGCCTCGTTCTCGAACAGCGTGCCCATGATGCGCCGAGCGCCCGAGAGCGCCGACTCGGTTTCGAGCAGGGGAACCACGTCGAGGCCCGAGTAGCCCGGCAGGTCCACGATTCCGGCCTGGTCGGCGAGGAAGAGGACTTCGAGGACGTGGCTCGGTTCGTCGGTCATGCTGATGCAGTAGGTGTCGATGGCCTCGACGCCGTACTCGTCCTGCCAGTCGGCGGTCCGGTCGAAGAGCGTGAGGACGCGCTCGGTGGTGTCCGAGAGGTCGTCGGTCGCTTCGAGGTCCACGACGGGGTCGTCCTGAAGGATGGCCTCGGTCAGCGTCTCCACGCGTTCGTCCTCGTCCATCTCCTCGTAGTCGATACCCTCACGGGCCAGCGCCTCCGCGACCGCCGCGGTGTGGTTCTGCTGGTGGTCGCGCAGGTCGAGACTCGCCAGCGAGAGGCCGAAGGTGGCGACCCGCCGCCGGAACGGGTCGACCTTGTCCTCGGCGATGACCTCCGCGCCGTTGGCGCGCAGGCTCGCTGCGATGGCGTCCACGTCGGCCAGCAGTTCGTCGGCGTCGTCGTAGCCGCCGGGCCGCACGTCGCCGACTCGGTCGAGGCGCTCGCGCATCAGCTTCAGCTTCTGGCGGTAGGGTTCGTCGGGGTAGCGCTCTCGGGCCTCCTCGGCGACGCCGGGCAGGCGCTCGAGGTCGGCTTCGAGGCGCTCGCGCAGGTCGTCGCCGACCGCGACGCTCCGGTCGTCTTGGCTCAGAACGCCCGAGAGGCGCTTGCACTCCTCGCGGTAGCGCGAGACCACGACCTCGCGCTGGCGTTCGAGCGTCTCGGCGGTCACGTCGGGCGTGACGTAGGGGTTGCCGTCCCGGTCGCTCCCGGCCCACGACCGGAACTCGAAGAGTTTCGGCACGTCGAGACCGTCGAACTCCTCGCCGAGCGCGCGCTCCAGTTCGTCGTAGGCCTCGCCGACCACGTCGAACAGCGTGTTCTCGAGGTACCACTGGACGTTGAGCGCCTCGTCGGTGACTTCGGGCCTGCGCTCGCGGACCTGCGGGGTCTGCCAGAGGCTGGTCACTTCGGCTTCGAGGTCGCGCTCGACGGCCTCCTGCTCGCGGTCGGTCAGTCTGCGCTCGTCCAGCGTCTCGATGTCCTCGGCGACCGCCCGGAGTTTCGCCTTCACCGTCTTCCGGCGGGCCTCGGTCGGGTGGGCGGTGAACGTCGGTTCGACCAGCACGTCGTCCAGAACCCGCTGGACCTCCTCGGCGTCGGCGTCCTCGGCGGCCAACCGCTCGGCGGCCTCGGCCACGCTGTCGGCGAGCGGGCCGTCTTGGGACCCCTCGCGGACGGCCCGGACGCGTTCGCGCTCCTCGGCGAGGTTGATGAGTTCGAAGTAGGTCGCGAACGCGCGGGCCACGACGCCGGCGCGCTCTGGGGGCAGGTCGGCGAGGTCGGCGCGCAGGTCGTCTCGCGTGTCGGCGTCGCCCCGCCGATAGTCGATGGCCTCGGTTCGGACGGATTCGACCACCTCGAACGCCTCCGCGGAGGTCTGGGCTTCGAGTACGTCTCCGAGGAGCGCGCCGAGTTCTCGCACGTCCCGGCGCACGTCCCTGGCGTGGAGTTGCATACCACATCCTACGCGCTACGGGGGCTAAAACGTCGGGAAGGAGTGAAACTTGCCACTCGAACCCGAGTAAACAATTATCCACCTCGGCGCCGGACCCGGATAATCGGGGACACGCGCTCGCGACCCGGACCGCGACTGCCGATGTGAACAGCGACCGCCGACGCGAACCCCCGACCGCCGACGCGCCGGACGACCGATTCCAGTAGGAATTAGTTTCCGACCCCCGTTCGTCCGAATATGAGCGACGCTACTCTCGTCTTCGACGACGACTGCGGGTTCTGCACGTGGTGGGCCGACTTCTTCGAGAAGCGGTCGGACTTCGAAATCGTCGGCTTCTCGGAACTCACCGACGACCAGCGCGAGCGCCTGCCCGACGACCACGAGGAGTGTTCGCACCTGCTGGCCGACGGCGAGGTCTACTCCTGCGGCGAGTCGCTGGAGCAGGCGCTCGTCCGGTCGAACGTCGGCGAGGACCTCCGCCCGCTGGTCCGGTTCCTCGGGAACTTCGAGGACTACGAGGCGTTCCGCGAGACCGCCTACCGGGAGGTCGCCGACCGCCGGGGCGAGTTGGGCCAAATCCTCTCGAAGACGCCGCCCGCGCGGCGCGACCAGAGGGAGTAGTAGGGCCGAAACGAGTCCGTTAGCTGTACTCGCGCCAGCGGTGGCCGCACTCCTGACACTTGAAGAAGCGCGTCGGCGGTTCGTCGGCCGAACCGGTCTGCTTGATGGTGTACCACGCCTCGTCGTGGCCGCACTCGTCACAAATCACGTCGTCGGCGGTCGGTTTCCCCTCGAAGTTGGCGTCCTCGGTGGTCTCGATGACCTCGTCGCCGCTCTGCTCCTCGGTCGAGACGAACTCGGCGGCCACCTCCTCGTCCTTCTCGGTCGTATCCTGACACTCGTCGTTCGTACAGACCATCTTCGACCCCATCGACTTCATCATGGAGCCGCATTCGTCGCAGAATTGCATGCTCGGAGGTAACTGACGGGTACTGATAAGCGCCACGCTCGCCGCGTGAGAGACGGCGAACGGCGAATCGAGTCCGAGCGGTCCGGCGCTTCTCCTAGGCGACACCGGTCAGGTGGACTCCGGTCTCGACGGCCGCGGCCACGACCACGGCGAAGGCGAGCGCGCCCGCCGCCGAGTAGAGCGTGAACTTCCGGCGACCCATCCCCGCGAGACCGGCGGGGACCGAGACCACCGACCGGAGGACCGGGAGCAGGCGGCCCCAGAGGACCGAACTCTCGCCCCACCGGCGGAACCACCCGGTGGTGCGCTCCAGTCGATCCTCCGAGACGCGGAGCCATCCTCCGCGGGCGGCGAGCGCCGAGCGCCCTCGCTCGCCGAAGACGTGGTACGCGAACAGGCTCCCGGCGGTCGTGCCGACGACCACCGACGCGACGAACAGCGCGAACGTCGCGGGACCGCCGACGAGCAGGGCCGCCGCGCCCGGCACGACCACCTCGCTCGGCAGGAGCGGGAACAGCAGCGACGCCTCCAGAAACGTGAACAACGCGACCGCGAAGTAGCCGTACTGCTCGACTACTCGGAGCGCCGTCTCGCCGAGGTTCTGGAACACGGTCGTAGTTGGCGCTCCGATTGGATAGTTCGGTCGGCTAGGAGTCGGCGGCGTGCGGTTCCCCGTCGCGGTCGTCCGGGGCGTCGCCGCCCCCTGCGGTGCCGTCGCCGTCGGGAGCGTCGCCGCCTCCGACGGCGATACTGCCGATGTCCTCCTCGCCGTCCACCACCATCGGACAGCCAGCGACCCGGAAGTGGTCGGTGTCGGGCATCGCCAGAATCTCGGTGCCGTCGCGTGTGCAGGTCAGTTCCGGCGGGTCGCCGACGTGCGGACACCCGTGGCAGGTCGCCTTCGGAATCGTCCGCACGTCGCGGTCGGTCGAGGCCCCCGCGTCGGCGGCCTGCTCGGACGGGACCGCGACCGTCGTCCCGTCCTCGTCGGCGGCCAACTGCTCCCAGAGTCGCTCGCCGTCGAGGTCGCCCACCTCGACCGATTCGAAGGCGTCGGCGTCGTCGCGCGACCGGTTCCGTCGCTCGTCCACCGCCGCGGCCACGTCGGCCAGCGGACCCTCCCGCTCCGAGCGGTCCGCGCGGTCTGCGCGTTCGTCGTCCGGCACTCGGGTCGCGCGCTCGCCGGTCCGGCCGCGGACCTCCGCGGCGAGGTCCCCGAGCGGTTCGTCCCGGTCGCGTCGGTCGGCGTCGGCCCCGTCCTCTGGACCGGCCGCGGGGCGGTCGCCGCGCTCCCGGTCGTCCTTTGGTCGGCCGTTGCGGTCTCCGTCGCGCCCGTCGCGGTCGTCGCTCATCCGTCGTCCTCCGAGAGGATGTCGTCCAACGCCGCGCCGACGTCCGGTTCGTCGGCGTCCGTCACGCTCCCGAGGTCCCAGTCGGCGCGCTCGCCCTCCAGCGCGGGCGGGTCGCCGACGACGAGTTTGGCCGACCCGAACAGTCCCTGCTTTGGTTCGACGTCGTTGAAGGTGCTCGCGCAGTGGGGACACTTGGGTTCGGCGAGCAGTCCGACGTGGACCGTCTCGCGGCAGTGGCCGCAGTTCGCGCTCTCGACGCCCCGGCGGTTGGCGAGGTGTGCGAGTTCGTCGGCCGCCGCGCGGGCGGCGTGGCGCGCGGTCAGCGTTCGGGTCTGGTCGCGCAACTCCACGGTGATCTCCGCGAGCGTGGCGAGTCTGTCCTGAATGTCGTCGGTCGCGTCCGTCAGGTACTCCAGCACGTCCTCGTAGTTCTCGAACCCGGTCTCGACCCGGTCGTCGAGTTCCGACACGCTCTCGGAGAGCGCGTCGAGTTCGTCGGCGAGTCTGTCGGCGCGGTCGGCCACGCCCTCGGTTCGCTCGCGCAGGTCCGGGTGGTCGTGGTCGGCGGGCGCTTTCCCGTCGGCCTCGCGCTTGACCTGCACCACCCGGTCGCGCACGTCCTGAATCTTCTCGTCGAAGTCGTCCTCGGCGTCGGCGAGGTCGGTCTCGACCTCGGCGAGTTGGGTCTCGAACTCCTCGCGGGTCGCCGACAGGCGCTCGCCGAACTCCCGGCGGAGCGCCTCGAACGCCTCGGCGTCGGCCGCGCCCTCGGGGGCGTCGCCGCTCCGGAGGCGTGCGAGCAACTCGTCGCGGCCCACGCCCAACTCCTCGGCCTTCGCGTCGAGCCACCCCTCCAGCGAGTCGTCCGCTCCCGACGGCTCGCCGACATCTTCGCCTGCCATTCGGTCGGAATTCTCACAGCCTCAACTTAATGCTTGGCCTCCCGCACGACAAACGTTCCGCCGCTGACACCCCGGGACGGGTCGCAATCGGTCGAATCGACGCGACCCCGGCGCGCGGTCCGTTTCGTCTCGACGCGACCCTCGCGCGACCGACACAATTTTTCCCTCCGCGGTTCACGGCGCTATCGAGAAATGCCCGACAGTGCGCTCGCAGACGCGGACGCCGTCCTGTTCGACCTCGACGGGACGCTCGTGGAGTACGAACGCTCGCCCGGCCGACTGCTCGACGTCGCCTTCGAGTCGGCGGGCGTCGACTCGTTCTTCGAGGTCGGCGAGTACTTCGACCGGTTCGACGACCACCTCGCGCCCGGCGTCTCCATCGCGGAGGGCCGGTCGAACTGCTTCGCCGAAATCGCCGCGGACCGGGGTTACGAACCCGAGCGCGGCCGGAGGGTCGCCGAGGCCTTCCGCTCGGAGCGGGACCACTCCAGAGTCGAACTCCTCCCCGGCGCGACCGAGGCGCTGGACGCGCTCGCGGCCGACCACGCCCTCGGCGTCGTGACGAACGGTCCGCCGGAGATGCAGACCGCGAAACTGGAGTCGGCCGGTCTCGCCGGACACTTCGAGGCGGTCGTCTTCGCGGGCCACGACGCGGCGGCCAAACCCGACCCCGAACCGTTCGAGGTCGCGCTGGCGGAGTTGGGCGTCGAGAGCGGCCGCGCGGTCCACGTCGGCAACTCCCTGTCGTCGGACGTGGCGGGTGCCCACGCCGCGGGCCTGCGGTCGGTCTGGGTGCCCGCAGAGGGCGAGGGGACCGCGGACCCGGACCCGGAACCCCACCACTCGCTGTCGTCGCTGGACTCGCTCGCGGACACCGGAGCGTTGCCGTGGCGGCGGTGATTACCCCGACCGAGCGTCGAGCGCGAGGGCGACGAGCATCGCCGCGCCCGCCGCGACCAACAGCAGGTCGAACCAGTCGGGCGAGGCCGCGTACTCTGCTAACCCGAAGACGACCATCCCGCCGAAGAACGCCGCCTGCCAGCGCGGCGTGTCGGTCACGTCGAGGAAGACGCCGACCGCGAGCGCCCCGGTGACGTAGAGACTGCCCGCGACCGTCGTCAACGAGTCGGAGTCGCCGGACCACACGGTTCCCACCGCGGCCGCCAGCGAGACCAGAAAGAGCAGGCTGACGAAAATTCTCGCGACGAGCGTCACGTCGAATCGCGTTCGGGAGGGCGAGGGTCGGGTCACAGAGAGTCCTGCGAAGGCCAGTCGGAAAAGAGTTAGTAGCTCGTCATCTGAGGTCCAGCAGATTCGCGGCTACCATCACGACGCCCAACACCGCGAGCAGTAGCGAGAACAGGTCGCCAGTGGTGGCGTACTCGTAACCGCCCCAGAGCGCGACGCCGCCGAAGAACGCCACCTGCCAGCCCCGGGCGTCCATCGCGTCCCGGAAGACGCCACCGAACAGGAGCGCGGTCAGGTAGACCGCGAACGCCGCCGAGACGACGCCCCCGCCGGTCCGGACCGCGACGACGAGTCCGAGGGAGCTGAGGACGAACAGCGCGGCCACGAACGCCTTCGTGGCGAGGTCGACGAGTCGGTCTCGGTCCACCCTACTCGTCGCCCTCGCCGGGGTTCACGTCGGTGACGGTGCCGACGCCCTTGCTCTGACCCTCGCGGAAGACGAACCGCTGGCCCTCCTCCACGAGGTAGGGCCGGAACTTGAACCGAATCCGGGTCGACCCCGAGTCGCCCGGCAGGAGTTGGCCGCCCTCCGGGTGGAACGTCGCGGCCTCGCTCACGGTTTCGAGGTGGACGACCGGTTCGTAGCCGTCGTCGATGCGGGTCGGGTGGTTGAGGACGACCACCTCCGCCTCGAACTCCCTGACCGGTTCGGGGTCGGCGTCGGCCGGGAGCAGGACCATCCCGCGCTCGATGTCCTCCTCGCGGACGCCCTTCAGCGCGATGCCGACGATGCGGCCCGCCTTGGCCTCGTCCACCCGGTGGTAGTGCATCTCGATGGACCGGACTTCGACCTCGCGGAACGCCCCGTCGGCCATCGGTCCGAGCAGGAGTTCGTCGCCGGCCTCGACTTCGCCGGACATGATGGTGCCCGAGGCGACCGCGCCGACCCCCGTCACCGAGTACGTCCGGTCGATGTACATGCGGAAGGGCCCGGCCTGCGCGGTCGTCTTCGGGAGTCGCTCGAACAGTTCGTCGAGGTCGTCGAGACCGTCCATCGTGACCGCGCTGGTCGTCAGGACCGGGACGACGTTCTCGCTTATCTCCTCGACCGCGGCGTCGACCCCGTGGCGGTCCACCAGCAGGGGCGTCTTGTCCACGTCGCGGAGCAGGCGCTCGACCTCGCGTTCGACTTCGGCGACGCGCTCCTCGGTCACGGCGTCGGTCTTCGTGATGGCGACGACGGTCGGGAGTTCGGTCGCCAGCAGGACGCCCAGATGCTCGCGGGTCGTCTTCGTAGGGCCGTCGTCGGCGGCCACGGTCAGCAGGCCGTAGTCGAGTTTCTGGCCCACCAGCCCCCGAATCGTGGTCCGGAGCCACGGTTCGTGGCCCACGGTGTCCACGAACGAGACGAGTTTGTCCGACTCCTCGACCACTCGCGCCCGGTCGGTCTTGCGGTGGGGGTTGTCCATCCGGACCGGCCCCTCGCCGTCGAAGCCGTAGACGGCGTACGAGAGGTCCGCGGAGAGGCCCCGCTCGACCTCGTGGGGTTGCACGTCGAGGAAGCCCCGCGTACCGCCCTCGCCGTCGTCGGATTGTCCGGTGACGAGCGACCCGACCAGCGTGGACTTGCCGTGGTCGACGTGGCCGGCGGTCCCGACCACGATGTGTTCGCTGTCGGTGTCGAGCATCGCGCCCTCTCGAATCGTGGCGACGCCGACGAGACCCTCGGCCTCTCCCTCCGTGGTGACGGTGCCGTCGGTGATGCCCCACGTCTGTACGTCCTCGATGTGCGCACCGGCCTCCTCGGCAAGTAGGCTCAGTACGTCCATCGACTCCGAGAAGTCGTCGTGGTCGATTCCCGCGATGCCGCCGTCGTCGGTCACGCCCACGACGTACGTCGCTTCGCCGTCGCCCGAGAGGACCCGGTGGCGGAGTTGGGCCGCCAGACTCTCCATCCGGCCGTCGGCGAGGTGCAGTTCTCTGGTCAGTCGCTCTTTGAACTCGACGCTGCCGCCCTCCTGTTCGCCGCGGTCGAGGGCCCGTTGCAACGCGGCCCGGTTAGGGCACATACACCCGGATTAGGGCGGAATCATCAAAAGCCTTGCCCGGGTTCGTACGGCTACGTTTCTCACGTTATCGGCCGAATTTACCGGCCTCAGGATTGGTTCGTTTTCCGGAACGGGTGAAAAGTATCTATCGCTGGCTGACGTTCACCGCCAGCTTCGAATCGCGCGTGAATTCGACGGCGACGGTGCCCTCGGTCGCGTTCTGGTCGTAGATTAGCGTCCCCGAGGACCCCTCCGGCACGGTGAACACCATCCAACCGGTGTAGTAGTTGCCGGGCGACATCTCGAGGCCCATGAGTCCGTCGTGCTCGGCGAGCGGTTGGTGGCTGTAAGTCTCCCCGTTAGTCCGGAACTTAAACGACTTCTTCGTCAGGTTCACCGTGCCCTGTCCGGTGTTCTCGAACTGCATGGAGACGAGGACGAACTGCTTGCCCTGCGGCGCGGGGTAGACCTTGCCGTCGCCCTCGTCGGGGTCGATGGTGTCGGTGACGCGGGCGTTCCACGTGACGCTCAGCGTCGTCGTACTGTTCGCAGGCGAGACCGACTCGGCGGAGACCGGTCCGCCGCCGCCGAGGAACGGAATCGAGACGCCCGACAGGACGCCCACGGCCAATAGGGCGACCACGACCACGACCAGTATCGCGGGTTTCACCGGGACCGACGCGCCGCCGAACGCGCCCGAGAGTTTCGACCCCGCTCGGTCGCCGACCGCTCGCAACTGGTCCAGCGGGGAGTCGCCGCCGTCGTCGCTCGCGGCGTCGGCGCTCGAACCGCCGTCGCCGTACTCCTCGGCGAGGTCGGTCCACTCCTTCTGCTTGAGGATTCGGGCGACGCCTTCGCCGTCGAGGAGTTCGACGCCCGACCCCTGCGAGACCTTCTCGGCGTGGTCCGAGATGGTTCCCGCGGTGACGATGGCCGACTCCGAGACCTCGTACTGCTGGCAGAGCGTGGCGAACTGCTGTACCTGCTGGCCGCCGATTTCGCCGTCGGGGATGGCCCACAGCAGGCCCTCCTCGCCGCCGTTCGGTCGTTGTACCGCGACGAAGGTCCTGCCGTCGTCGTTCTTGACCTGCGTCTGCCAGCCTTGGCGCTCCCAGAGGGCCGCAACGAACTGCCCGAACTCCGACTGGTCCATTCCCTGCAACATGTTTTCACCGCGGGGGAACCGTGTTCGACCTCATATCCTCAGCCCCCGTATAAAAAACATCGCACCTACCTCCGACGGGCGGCCACCGCGCCGCCCGCCAACAGTGCGACGAGTCCGGCGACCGGGCCGAATCCGGGGACCGGGACGAGACCGCCGCCTCCGTCGGTCCCGTCACCGTCGTCGCTTCCGTTCTTGCTCGCCCGTTGAGTCAGCGGTTTCGGGGTGCCGTCGACGGGGACCTGCGTCAGGCCCGCCGCGGTCGTCTCGGTCGTGGTGGTCGTCTCGGTCGTAGTGGTCGGCGGTGCGGTGGTCGTCTCGGTCGTGACGGTGGTCGTGGTGTCCGGCGTCTCCGTGGTAGTCGTCGTCACCGCGATGGCGACCTGCCCGGGAATCTGTTTGTCCTCCAGTCGAATCTGGAAGTCCCGGCCGGGTTCGATGTCAGAGAAGTCGAACGTCGTCGAGAACGTCCGCTTCTTCGAGACGGTCAGCGTCTCGAACATGTTGAACGGCGGGATGTCGGTGTCGCGCGCCGAGAGGTTGATGGTCGCGCCGGGCGTCAGGGTCGTGGTCCCGCGAAGCGTCGTCTTCCCCTCCACCACGACCGTTTTCCCCGGGCCGTTGCGCTGCAGTTCGAATCGCCGCTCGACGACCGCGATTTCGGTCGAGACGTTCTGGTGCGTCCCGGTGAGCGGACTCTCTTTCGGGACGACGAAATCGACCCGATACCGCTGGCCCGGTTCGATACCGTGGTCGCCGGTGTCCACCGCGAGGGAGAACCCTTCCTCGTTCTCGAAGGTGATGGCGTCTTTCGCCGAGAGGGTGAACTCGTTTCTGTCCTCGTTTAGCGGCGGGTTCAGTTGCGTGAACTCGACTCGCATGAGTCCGGTGTTCGAGGGGGCCGCGGCGAGTGCGCCCTTGACGCCGGTGGCGTTGACGCGGACGAGCACCCAGTCGTCGTGGGCGACGGTTCCCCGCGGCGGGACGAAGTGCTTCCGAATGCCGTCTTTCGACTGGAACTGCTTCTCGGCGACTGCCCCCGGAGCGATGCGGGTGGTGACGCCGTAACTCCCGCGCTTCTCGAGGACCAGCGCACCGACGCCGACCTCGTTGCCGTCCTTGGTGACGTTCAGCGTGTACGTGCTGGCGGCGAGCGCCTTGTCCAGATCAGACAGTCCGAGGTCCACCACTTTCCCGCCCGAGACGGCGGCCCGCATCTCTGCGGGCGTCTCGGCCACTCCGGCCGCGTACGTGTTCAACTCGATGGTGTTGGTTCCGCCGCCGACCCGAATCTTCAGCCAGAACGCGTTCGACGGCGACCCGACGTTGACGATTCCGCCCCCGTTGGTTTTGACCGTAATCTTCGCCACGTCGCCGCGCTCCTCGTGGACGACGCTCGGTGAGAACGAGGCGCTCGACGCGGCGGCCGTACCGACCGCGCTCGGTCCGAGGGCCGGGGCGACGCTGGCGGCGAGCAGGACCGCGACGAGGGCGACCACGCGATACTGCGGGGGGTTCGCTGACATGGCGGAGCGAAAGTTAGCGACGTGTTATGACCCATCCGTAATAAATCCGATTGGTGAGAGTCGCGGCTCGCCGTCGCGGGGTTTCGGTCTCTCTCGCGCTCGTTTTCTCGGGCGTTCTTCCTGACGGACGCGGTTCAGTTCCGGTCGTTCAGCACTTCGTAGGCCTCCTTCACGCGCTTGAACTCGTCTTCGTCACCGGACTCGCGGTCCGGGTGAACCGACTTGACCTTCTGGCGGTAGGCCCGTTTGACCTCGTCGGCGTCGGCGTCCGCGTCGAGGCCGAGAACGCGATAGGCCTCCGCCGGGGTGGGTCCGGCGTTGCCGACCGTCTGGGCGCGCCGTCCGCCGCGTGCGCCGCGCCCGGTCGCCTCCCTGCGAGCGCGTCGTCCGCGGGACTCCCGGGCGCCGACCCCGCCGTCGAAGCCGCGGCGGCCGGAGAAGGAGTCGCGCGGCCCGGCACCGAACCCGCCGGTCTCGGACTCCACGCGCCGATAGCTCCCGGCCCGACCGGTCTCGACCCGGTCCCGAAGCCGACCGCTGGCGTGGTACCACACGAGGTAGGCGGACGCCGCGAACGGCACGGCGACGGCGAGCAGCGCGGGCGTGTAGACGAACGCCAGCACAAATTCGAGCGCGGCGATGCCCGCGAGGACCGCCGCCAACCCGAACAGGAGCCGGTCTTGCTGCACGCGTCCTTCTTCGTGACCCGGCATTGTAAGCGTCTCGCTCGTCTCGAATCGCGGGGTTCCGGTTCGCGGCCTGCTCCCGGTCTCGTCGGTTTCCTCGGCGGGCGAGCGGCGAGCGAGGAGCGGTGAGCGGCGCCAAACGGACGCCGAGCGGCCGGGAACAATCGTCACACAACGCCGACATAGCAAGACCCATCCCGACCCGTTCCCAACTTCGACGCATAATGAACGAAAGCGCCGAGGAGACCAAAGTCGAGTGGCGCGAATGGGGCGAGGCCGCCTTCGAGGAGGCCCGAGAGACCGACACGCCGGTCCTGCTCTCGCTGTCGGCCACGTGGTGTTCGTGGTGTCACGAGATGGACCGCGAGGCGTACAGCAACCCGATGGTCGCCGCGAACGTCAACGACTCGTTCGTACCGGTTCGCGTGGACATCGACCGCCAGCCACGGGTTCGCGAGCGGTACAACATGGGCGGGTTCCCCTCGACCGTCTTCTGCACGCCCGACGGCGACCTGCTCACGGGCGCGACCTACCTCGGCACCGACGGGATGCGACAGGTGGTCCAGCGCGTCCGGGACCTCTGGAGTCACAAGGGCGAAGACGCCGCGCGCGTCCCCCGGAGTCTCCGGGATGACCCGCCCGCCGGGGAACTCTCGCCCGAAATCGAGCGCCTCGTCGCGGGCCAGTTGGGCGACAAGTTCGACGACCAGTTCGGCGGGTGGGGCGACAGCGAGAAGTTCCCGCTCCCCCGGACCGTCGAGTTCGCGCTCAAGCGCGAACGCGAGCAGGCGCTCGGGACGCTCCAAGCGGTCAGCCAGTACCTCGGCGACGACTACGACGGCGGCTTCTTCCGGTTCGCTGAGGGGCGCGACTGGACCGAGGTCCACCACGAGAAACTGCTCTCGACCAACGCCGCGCTGGTCCGGGCGTTCGCCAACGCGTACCTCTACACCGGCGACGACGACTACCGCGACCCCGCCGAGCGCGCTATCGAGTACCTGACCACGACCCTGTGGAACGGGGACGCTTTCGCCGGGAGTCAGGCCCCAGGCGACTCGCCGGACGCGCCCGAGAGCGACTCGCCGAGCGTCGGCGAGACAGAGGGCGAACCCGAAGCGGTCGCCGACACCACCGACGCGGACTCCGCGGAGACCGACGACCCCGACTACTACGGCCTCGCGCCGAGCGACCGCGAGGCGGCCGACGCGCCCGCGGTGGACCCGACCGCGTTCGCCGACTGGAACGCGATGGCGGCCGACGCGCTCCTGACCTACCACGCCTACACGGACGACGAGCGCGCCCGGAACTACGCCGAACGCGCCCTCGACTACGTCCTGACCGAACTGGTCGAGGACGGCGAAATCGCACACTTCGACGACGGCGAGACGGACGACGAGAGCGAGTCCGGCCTGCTCGCCGACCACGCCCACCTGCTGGGCGCGCTCACGACCGCCCGGCAGGTCACGGGCGACGAGCGGTACCTCGCTGCTGCCCGCGAGGTGGCCGACTACGCGCTGGACGAGTTGCGCGACGAGGAGTCCACCGCCTTCGTCGACGGTCCCCGCGAGGGGCCCGGCCTGCTCGACCGGTCGATGCGCCCGCTCGACCACAACGCCGAAATCGCGGACGCGCTGACCGACCTCGCGCTCCTCACCGGCGAGGACCGCTACCGGGAGGCCGCCGAGGGCGCCGTCTCGGCGTTCGCCGACGCGGCCGACCGCTTCGGCGTGCAGGTCGCGTCCTACGCCACCGCCGCGGCGCGACTCTGCCGGGACCCGCTCGTCATCGAAGTCGCCGACGACGCCGGGTCGGACCTCCACCGCGCCGCGATGCGAATCGCCGACCACGAGAAGGTCGTGATTCCCGGCGCGGAGCGCGAGGGGGTAGACGCCGGGAGCGCCACAGTCGTCGTGGACGGCGAGCGCTCGGACCCGGTGACGACGCCCGAGGAACTGAGCGAGCGCGTGGCCGAACTGACCGAGTAACCGTCCCCCAATCTGGCTTTTCTCTCGGTCTCAGACGGTAAAGGCCGTTAGCGACCCGATTCCCGACCAGAGATAGATTTAAGTACGTGTGTAAAGTCTCCTTTACTGTAAAGCGTGCTTTACGACAGGCGAGATTTACACCGAAGACGAACTCAGAACCCATGACACAAAATCGTACACCAGACCGGAATCCACTCGCGAAGCAACGCAAGTACCGTCGACTGATGTTTGGCGTCTTCTTCGGCGGCGTCGCCGTCGCGTTCCTGCTGAGGGAGGTACTGGGCTACCCGCTGGTCAGCGAAGTCGTCTACTGGGCCGCCGTCCTCGGGTTCTTCGCCGTCCTGTTCGGTTCCTCGGTGACGCTGTTCGACGAGCGCGACAGGGCGCTCGAAGAGCGGGCGAGCAGGTGGACGCTCACGATACTCGCACCCGTATTAGCGATTACCGCGTCGGTGGGCCGACTCCTCCCGCGGGTCAGCGACTACGCCCTCCCGGACGCGGTATGGCCCGCTCTCTACGGCTTCATCGGCGTCTACGTGCTGTTCGCGGTCGTCTACGGCGTCCTTCGCTATCGCTCATGAAGAACGAGATTCGAGACCGTCGGGACGCCGAAGGCATCAGTCAGGCCGACCTCGCGGCGGCGGTCGGGGTGACGCGCCAGACGATAAACGCCATCGAGCGCGAGCGTTACGACCCCTCCATCGAACTCGCGTTCAAGTTGGCCGACCACTTCGACTGCCGCATCGAAGACCTGTTCGACCCGGATTTGAACGGTGACGGCGCGGAGTGACGCGCTGGCCCACCGGCTGACGTTCCGCCGACAGAGTAGTTTTCGCGCTCGACTTGTTTCAACTTGCAACAGTCCGAGAGTTTATAGGGGGTGAGCGTCTGGCCCCTACATGGCGAGTCTACGAGACCTCGGCCTCTCGGAGTACGAGGCGCGGGCCTACCGGGCGCTGTTGGACGCCGGACCGACCACCGCGAAAGAGTTGTCGCGCGCGAGCGAGGTACCGATGGGTCGCATCTACGACGTGCTGAGCAGTCTGGAGACCCACAACCTCGCGCGCTCTCAGAGCGCGAGTCGCCCCAAGAAGTACGTCGCGGTCGAACCTGAGACCGCGCTGAACCGACTGCTGGACGACAAACTCGCCGAACTCGAAGAGCAGGCCAACCAGTACGAGGAGATAGTCGACGAGTTGACCGAGGAACTCGACGCCGGCGAACCGGTCGAAGAAGGGTTCTGGACCGCCGCGGTCGGGGCCGAGGAGTCGACCGACCTGCTGGTCGAACGCCTCGACGCCGCCGACGAACAGATTGTGATGGTCGCAGGCGACTCGTCGGCCCAGTTCGACATCGGCGACGTGGGCGAACTCGTGTCTCAACACCTCGAAGCGGCGCTCGACCGGGGCGTCGAGATTTCGCTGCTCATGACGCCCGACCTCGTGGAGACGCTCCCGCCGAGCGTGGGCCAGCGGTACACCGAGACTCTCTCGGACCACCCGAAGTTCGAGGTCCGGACCGCGGAGGGGCTTCAGGGAACCTTCAACCTCATCGACGACGTGGAGGTCTGCATCGAGGTGGCCAACCCCCTGAATCCGGGCGAGGCGTTCGCCATGATAGACATGAAGGACCCCGAGTTCGCGGCGGGCGTCCGCGAGACGTTCGCTCCTCGATGGGAGGCCGCCGAACCGCTCTCGTTCGGAAGTTCTTGAGTGTTCGCGAGGTGCGAGGCTCGCTCTTCGTTCTTTACGATTTTCCCATAGCGAACGACAGTGACGGCTTCGGCACCGAAACCGACGCTCAGAACACCTTTCGAACGTACCGGCTCACGGGGAACAGCGCCTCGCTGAGGCGGTCCCTGAGGCCCGTCGGTTTCGCGTAGACGACCACGGGAACGCCGAGGTCGTTCGCGCGCTCGATGACTCGGTCCGGGGTCGAACCGAGGACCCACCGCTTGAGCAGGCGGGTGCGCGACGCGCCGATGAAGAGAGGTCCGCCGTTCTCGGCGGCCGTGTCGACCAGTCCCTCCGCCACGGTGTCGGCTTCGACCTCGTGGCTCTCGATGGACAGGTCTGCGGCGAACGCGTCGAGGGTGCGCTGGGCGTCCTCGGGCGTGCCTCCGGCGCCCGCGGGGGTCACGTTGACGACGTGAATCGCGGTCCCCGCTTCGCCGAACGCGCCGACCAGCGCGACCATCGAATCGTGGTGCGGGCCGCCGCCCGCGCCGATGGTGATGGTCTCCAGTCGGTCGAGGTCCTCGGCCTCGAATCCCTGCGTGAACAGTACGTCGCAGGGCGCGTCGTACTCGACCGTCTCGGTGACCTCGTAGTGGTCCTCGGGGTAACCCATCAGGATGAGGTCGGCGTCGTCGTTGCGCGCGGTCTGGTTGATGTCGAAGCCGATGTCCCGCGAGATGTGGCCCTCGACGGTGTACTCGGTGTCCACGTCAACGTCTTCGAGGCGCTCGACCAGTCGTTCGGCGCGCTTCTCGGCGTCCTCTTGGACCATCTCGTAGGGCGTCTGGTCCGGGATGTGGGTGACGTTGACGACTTGCAGAATCGGGTTCTCGGCGGCGGCGTTGGCGAGCGTCGCCGCGAGTTTCACGTGGACGGGTGCGCGGTTGATGCGAGCGACCGGGACGAGAATCCGGAAGCGGTCGTCGGCGTCGGCGGCCGATGCGCTCGCTGACGATGCATCGCCGGTCTCGCTCGCCTCGTCCGTCGCTTCCGCCCCCGTCGGTGCCCCCGGCCGGTTCATCGCCTCGCCGCCGCTCGTTCGGACCGGCTGTTGGCGCGCCACGGCCTCCTTGGTGAGTTCCTCCACGTCCGGCGCGCCGCCCCACGCGAGGTACGCGCCGACGAGGACGACTTCGACGGCGACGCCGATGGCGATGCCCAGCGGCGGCAGATTCGTGATGAGCGCGAGGTTGGCGACGACGCCCAGAATCGGGACCCACGGCGAGAACGGGACCTCCAGCGGCCGGTTCATGTCGGGGAACCGCCGTCGAGAGACGATGAGCGCGACGTTGACGACCGCGAGCGGGCCGAGAAGGTTGAGGTTGGCGAACCCGGTCAGCGCGTCGAGTCCGAGGTGGAGAAATCCGACGCCGCCCTCCGCGGGGAACAGCGACATGAACACGAGGACGAGCAGCGAGATGGTGGCCGTCACCGCGGTCACGCTCCAGAACGGCGTGCCGTACTCGGGGTGGATGCGGTTGAACCGCCGGGGCGCCTGTCCCTGCCGGCCCATCAGCGACCCGATGCCAGAGGCCGCCAGAATCGAGGCGTTCGACGCGCTCACCATGCTGAAGACGGCTCCGGCGACGATGAGCCACTTGCCGAAACTCCCGAGGAAGGCGGCCGCGACCTTCCCCATCGCGGTCTCGCCCTGCCGGGCGACGACCTCCGCCGGAATCGGCGAGTTGACCATGGCCACGATGACGAAGATGTAGAGGACGGTGACGGTGAGGATGCTCGCCCCGATAGCCTTCGGGACGACCCGGCGGGGTTCGATTATCTCGCCCGCGCTGGCCGCGATGGCCGAGAAGCCGAAGAAGGTGATGAACGCCACCGCCGCGATGGAGACGATGCCGCCGACGTTCGTCTTGAACTCGGTGGCGAAGGTGCCGACCGCCGCCGTCGGCCCCTCGAAGGCGAACGCGCCGCCGATGAACACGAGCAGGACCGCGACCTTCGCGGCGGTCACGAGGACCTGAAACGTCCCGCTCTCCTCGGTCCCCTGCGCGTTGAGGTAGCCCAGCAGGACGGCGGTCGTGATGGCCACGGTCCCGTGGGGAATCGGGATTCCGTGCGGGATGATGAACTGGTGGAACCACTCGCCCATCGTGGCCAGATAGAACGCGGTGGTCGCGCAGTACCCCATGAACAGCGACGCGCCGACCGCGAACAGCAACCGGTCGTCGTCGAACGTCCGCGACGAGAAGAGGTAGCCCCCGCCGTTCTCGGAGTAGATGGACGCGAACTCGGAGTACGACGCGGCGGTGATGCCCGCGATGACCGCCGCGAGGACGAACGAGATGACCGCACTGCTCCCCACCACCGCGACCGCGGTCCCGGACAGCGAGAAGATGCCCGCGGCTATCATCGTCCCCAACCCCAGCGCGAACGCGACCCGGAAACCCAAAGTACGAGTGTGCTCCGCCATGTGTCGCTCTCTTACGTCGATACCCCGTGAGTGCTAACGAACCTGTTGGCCTAGCGTCGGGATTCGGTCGGTAGACGACACCGGAAAGCGGATGTCGCACCGGGCTTCACCTCCGAAACGGTCAGCCGTCTTTGTGTATTTTCGCCGCCGCTTCCCCCGAATCGGCGGCTACACGTGCGTCGCCAACGTCTTCGACACGGACTTGACTTAGCGTCGCTCCCCGGGCCGCCCGACAGCGACGGAAATCGACCGACCGGGACGGAAATTGAACGTGTCGCGCGGACCATCTCGACTTGATTCCCGAAACGGCGGGTTTCTCGCGCGAACTTCGGTGAATCTGGGTTAACTCGCCCGCAAGGCGACCGAATCCGACTTGAGGAGCGTCCGGGTTGATACCGGTCGCGCTCCAGAGATTGGACCGGGGTGTGCGAGCAATGACCAACCGACCGAGCGGCGGAGAACCGACGCCCGAGCAGGGCGGAGAATCGACCTCCGAGAGGGACGGACAACCGACGCCGGAGCGAGACGGCGACCGACGGACGGCCTCGGCCGGGAGCCTCGACCGTCGGACGCTGTTGAAGGGGACGGCGGCCGCGGGCCTCGCGGGTGCCGGGGTCGCCGGGATCGCGGGCGCGACCGGGTGGCGCGAAATCACCTTCTGCGCGGCGGGCGAGGAGACGTTCTCCTACGAGGTCAGCGTCAGCGGCCGAGTGAAGCGCGGCGGGACCTACGAGACCGACGACTGGGACGAACTCGTGGACGGGAACACCGGTCGCGGTGCGGTGAGCGACGGCCGGTGCGACAGTTGGCTGTTCACCGGCGACCCGACCGACCTGCAACTCGACGGGCCGGGGAAGGTGTTCGTGGACGGCGAACTCTTCGAGGACACGACGGGAGACGAGCCGAAACTGCCGAACACCGTCACGATTCGAGCGCGGGGCGAGACGGTCGAGTACAAGTTCCGCGTGAGCGGCCGCGTCGAGAAGGGCGACCTCGCGGACGAGAGCGACGACATCGACGGCAACGCAGTTCGGGGCGCGGTCGGCGGCGAGGCGCGCGACGACTTCCGGTACTCGGGGTCGCTCGCGTTCGACCGCGCCGACGGGCCGCTCGAAGTGACGCTTCACCTCGGCGGTGACTGAGACCGTGACTCGGAGTCGCTGTTCGCCGCCGGACCGACGGGAGAATCGGGAAGTAGACATAAACCGGTGGGCGTCGTGTCAGTCGTCATGAACCGGGAGCGACGGGCGGTCCTCCGATGGACGGCCGCCGCGGCGGTGGGTGCGGTCGGGAGCGGGGCGGTCGTCGAGAGCGGGGCGGCCGAGGGCAGCGAATCGAACGCGCGAGGCGCGAACGACGCGACTCCGGCGGTCGAGGCGGCGCTCCAGCAGGTGAACACGGAGCTTCCGCCGGGGGTCACGCTGTTCGACCTCAACGGCGACGGGTCGTACACCGCGACGGTCGAGAGCGGGTCGGCCGTGGGGGACGACTCTCATCCGAACCCGATTCACGTCACGTCGAGCGGTAACTCGACGGTCGATTACGCGGCGTCGATAGTCGCGCCGAGCGCCGAACCGACGCTGGGGAGTCTGAGCGGCCTCCGCTACGACTACTACGAGGGTCCGAACAACGTCAACCCGGACGAGTCGAGCGGCGGCCTCGCGCCCGACGAGACGTTTCTGGTGGTCGAGAACGCCGACGGGCGACACGGGATGTACCTGACGAGCGACGACGGGAGCGACCCGCCGAGCGAGTCGTGGCGGACCTTCGACGTGGCCGCCCGTCTCGCGGGCGGCAACTGGTTCGAGTACACCGACCTCGAATCGGGCTACGACGGCCGGAACTTCGGCGACGTGGTCGCGCGCTTCGGCGCGGACGCCCGCCTCGTCCGAGTCGGCGTCGGCCACGGCGACGCCGTGAACCCGGCGACGCTGGACGTGTACTACGACAATCTCGTGGTGAACGGCGAGACGCTTCGGCTTCCGACCTCGGTCGCCAAGCGGGTCGCGTAGACGGGCCAAGGCGAGCGAGCGGGGTCTCGCAGTCGGTCCCTCGGGTGACGCTCCGGACCGTCTCGACCGGACCACACCGCAGGCGATTGCCGATACACAACTACATGTTTCTAATACCGATAAAGAGATACGCGAAATGTTTCCGTAGCTGTCTCGCCGCCCGTGCGACTCGCCCGGAATCTGCCGGCACACGTCTCCGAATGAAAATAGTGATACGGTGGGCCTCGTAAAAACGGGCAAGAATGAGGGAGGCTACTGATGCACGTCATCATCATCGGCGCGGGTGAGGTCGGTTCCTCCATCGCGGCGAGTCTGGCGGACGCTCACGAGGTCGTCGTCGTGGACGTAGACGGCGAGCGAGTGGACGCGCTGACCTACTCGCTCGACGTTCTCGCCATCGAGGGCGACGGCACCTCGCTCGCCACTCTTCGGGAGGCGGGCGTCGAACGGGCCGACATGATAATCGCTAGCACGAACGACGACGAGACGAATCTGGTCGCCTGCGGGACGGCCAAGACCGTCGACGACCCGTTCACCATCGCGCGGGTCAAGAACGTCGACTACCTCGAAACGTGGCAGCACGCCGAGAACCGGCAGGCGTTCGGCGTCGACTTCATGGTCTGTACGAACCTGCTGACCGCCGAGGACATCGTTCGCGTCATCGGCCTCCCCGCGGCCCGCGACGTGGACCCGTTCGCGGGCGGTCGGGTCCAGATGGCGGAGTTCGAGGTCGGCACGGAGAGTCCGCTCGCCGACCAGACGGTCCGAGAGGCCGACCGGTTCGACTCGCTGACGTTCGCCGCTCTCATCCGGAACGGCGACGTGGAGATTCCGGGCGGCGAGACGGTCATCAGGGCCGACGACAAGGTCGTCGTCATCGGGAGTCCGGGGAGCGTGCAGGCGTTCGCCCGCGAAATCGCGCCCGGCGAGACGCCCTCCCGGAACGAGGACTTGGTCATCATCGGCGGGAGCGAAATCGGCTACCACACCGCCAGACTCCTCGAAGAGCGGGGTCTCCACCCGCGACTCGTCGAGCAGGACCCCGAGCGCGCTCGGACCCTCGCCGAGGAGTTGCCCGACACGGTCGTCATGGAGAACGACCCGACCGACGCCGAGTTCCTCGCGCGCGAACACGTCGACGAGGCCGACGCCGTCGTCGCGGCCCTCGACAGCGACGAGCGGAACCTGCTGGTCTCGGTGCTGGCCAAGCAACTCGGCGCGCGCCGGACCGTCGCGGTGGTCGAGAGCGGCGAGTACGTGGACGTCTTCGAGACGGTCGGCGTGGACGTGGGCGTCAACCCCCGGGAGGTCACCGCCGAGGAGATAACCCGGTTCACGCGCGAACTCCACACCGAGAACGTCGCGCTCATCGAGAACGACAGGGCGGAGGTCCTCGAAGTCGAGGTGGACGCCGACTCGATTCTGGTCGGCCGACCCATCAGCGAGGCGGTCGCCGACCTGCCCGAGGAGTTCGTCGTCGGGGCCATCACCCGCGACGAGGAGTTCGTCGTTCCGCGGGGCGACACCGTCATCGAACCGGGCGACCACGTCGTGGCGTTCGTCGGCCGAGACGCGCTCGAAGTAGTCTCCGAACGGCTATGATGGGGGCGCGGGCGTAGCCATGGCGCGACGAGCGAGTCGGCGACGGGTCGAGCGACGCCGAATCGAGCCACGACGGGTCGAACGGCAGGTGGGTCGTCGATGAACCTGCGCGTCGATTGGCGGGCGAGTACCAGCCTCGTCGGCACCGTCGTCAAGTGGCTGGCGGTGGCGATGGCGTTCCCGTTCGCGCTGGCGGTCTTCTACGGCGACGGCGTGACGACGTTCGCCGCGTCGATGGCGCTGGCGGTCGGGGTCGGTTGGGGTCTCGAACGGTTGGACGACGACCCCGACCTCGGGGCCCGCGAGGGGTTCCTGATGGTCGCGCTGACGTGGCTCGCGGTGTCGATAATCGGGGCCGCGCCCTACGTCATCGCGGGCGAGGGAACGGTCGGCCAACCGGTCAACGCCCTGTTCGAGTCGATGAGCGGCTTCACGACCACGGGAGCGACCGTCATGGGGAACATCGGCTTCGAGAAGCACTCGCGGGCGCTAATGATGTGGCGCCAGCAGACCCAGTGGCTCGGCGGCATGGGTATCGTCGTGCTGGCGGTCGCCATCCTGCCGGAACTCACGGTCGGCGGCGCGCAACTGATGGACGCCGAGGCTCCCGGGCCGGGCATCACGAAGCTCACGCCCCGCATCGCCGAGACCGCCCGGGCGCTCTGGAAGCTGTACATCGCCATCACCGCGCTCGAAGTCGTCCTGCTGTTCGGTCTCCACCTCTCGGGGGTCGCACCGAACATGACCCCGTACCAGGCGGTCGCCCACGGACTGACGACGATGCCGACCGGCGGGTTCTCCCCGGCCGCCCGGAGCATCGAATACTTCTCGGCGGCCGTCCAGTGGCTCATCATCCCGTTCATGGTCGCGGCGGGCACCAACTTCGCGCTGTTCTGGCACGCGTTCAACGGCGAAATCGAGGCGTTCGGCGAGGACAACGAGTTCCGGTTCTACGTCGGCGTGCTGGCGGTCTTCTCCGCGATAGTCGCAGTTCTGCTGTTCACCGGCGAAGGGATGGCCGAGACGCCGACTATCGGCCCGCTCGCCGGCAATCTGGAGAAGTCGGTCCGCCACGCGGTGTTTCAGGTCGTCTCGCTCGTCACCACGACGGGGTACGCCAGCATGGACTTCAACACGTGGGGAAGTCCGGCCCAGTACGTGCTGTTCGTCATCCTGTTCGTCGGCGGGTCGGCGGGGTCGACCGGCGGGGCGGTCAAAATCGTGCGCTGGCTGGTCATCCTCCGGTCGGTCAAGCGCGAACTGTTCACCACGGTCCACCCCGAGGCGGTCCGGCCGGTCCGACTCGGCGGCCGGGCGCTTGACGAGCGCGCGGTCCGGGGCATCTACGCGTTCACCCTGCTGTACCTGCTCATCTTCTTCGCCGCCACGATGCTGGTCTACTTCGACGCGGCCCGCGTCGGACTCGACTTAGTCGCGCTCGACGCGATGAGCGCGGTCGCGGCGACCCTCGGCAACGTCGGACCGGGGTTCGGAATCGTCGGTCCGATGAACAGCTACATCCCGTTCCCGTCGACGACGAAGCTATTCATGGTGTTCCTGATGTGGATCGGGCGACTCGAAATCCTGCCGGTGCTGGTCCTGCTGACCCCGGCGTACTGGCGGTCCTGAACCCCCGCGTCGGCGCTCCTCGAATCGCCCGCACGTCTCGGTGCCGCTCGACTCCGTTTCGTTCGTCTCAGTCTTGCTCGACTGGGTTTCACTCGCTCCGCTCGCCGAACAGGTCCGCGACCAGCAGTTCGTGACCCCGGCGGAGTCGCTCGGAGACCGCCTGCCGAGAGATGCCGAGGCGCTCGCCGACGCGCCGGAGGTCCACCGCTCGCGGAATCTCGTAGTAGCCCATGTCGAACGCGGCGTCGAGCGCCCGTCGCTGTTTGTCGGTCAATCCGGTGTCCACCGTCGGGGCGTCGTTCGACCCGTACAGGCGCGTAATCGTCGCGTCGAACTCGCTGGTGAACTCGTCGTCGAACGCCTCGGCCACGTCGTCGCTGTCCGCGAACCGCAACTGCATGCGCCAGACGCCGTCTTCGGCGGTCGCGCGGAGTATCGTGCCGCCGCGCTCGAATATCGTGTCGGCGAACCGGCAGATGGGCTCCTCGAACCGGAGTTCGAGGAGTTCGGCGTCGCCGTCCCCGCCGAGTCGGTGGACCTCCGTGACGGTCGAGTCCTCCCGGAGCAGGTCGGCGGGACGGTCGTCCTCGACCCCCGAAATCCACGCGGACACGGTGTCGCGTCCGTCGGGGCCGCCGACCGTCTGCTCCAACTGGACCGTGGCGTCCGGCGCGCGCTCGAAGGTCTCGGCCAGCGCGAGCGTCGACGCCGGAACCTCGATTTCGAATGCGGTGACTACCCCCATCGTTCCGTAGACACACCCACCCGTGTCGGGCGACCCCTCGTCGTAACTACGCGTCGTTCCTGTGGCGGCGCTCTCATCGCCCCGGTAGTTGACAGAACGCCGGTGTAAGGGCACGGCATTAATATTAATGCAACCTATTAGCGGGACCGGTCGCGGCCGTCGATTAACAGCGTGTTTCGGACCAGCGCGTCGTGCGCGCGCCGGAGTCGCTGGGAGACCGAGTTCGCCGAGATGTCGAGTTCGTCGGCGATGTCCTCGGCCGTCGCCCCGCGCGGGACGGAGAAGTACCCCAGTTCCGAGGCCACCACCAGCGTCTCGCGCTGGTGGGGCGTCAGGCCGAACTCGCCCTGTCTGGGTTCCTCGGGCCGGTACTTCCGGTGGAGTTCGAAGTTCGACTCGAAGTGGTCGCGGAACGACGAGAGGTGTTGCTCGTCGGAGAACCGGAGTTTGAGGAACCACTCGCGGTCCGCGACCGCCTCTTGAACGATGGCGTGGCGGTCCACCATCGAGTCCACCAGCGACTGGACGGGGTCGGCCCACTCTATCATGAACAACGCGCCCCCGTCGAGTCGGTCGAGCGTCGCCACGTCGGCGACCGTCTCGTCGTCGGCCAGCGCCGACTCGAACGCGTCGAGGTCGCCGCCCGACGCCCACACGAACGGCATCACCCACTCCCTGCTGTGGGTCGCGAGGCGTTCGACTTCGATTCGAATCTCCGGAACCGCCGCGAGCGCGTCTGCGAGTGCGAAATCGTCGGCCGGAACCGAGAACTCCGCGACGAGACTCATGGGTCCGAGTTCCACCTCCCGACGGAAACCTCGTGTGGCAGGCGCCCCTCGCCGCCGGCACCAACGCTTTCGTGGCGGTCGTCGTATCCGGGGTATGGTTCGCGCGTACACCGCCATCATCACGGGGACGGGAGCGTCGGAGGACGTGGTCGGGGAAATTCGGGACCTGTCGGGCGTCACGGAGGCCCACATCGTCGCCGGGGACTTCGACGTCATCGCCGAAATCGAGGCCGAGACGGTTCGGGACTTGCAGAAGATAGTCACCGCGGGGATACACGAAGTCGAGAGCGTGGGGACGACCCGGACGTACATCCAGATGGACTGAGAAGCGTCGACCGGCGCGTCGAGCGACCGCTCAGGCGTCGAGCGAGATGAACGACACGTCGCGCTCGGACATGTACTCCCGGAAGTCGTCCACGACCGTCGGCAGAACGGGGAGGATGCCGCGCTTGAAGGCGGCGACCACCACCTCGTCGTCCACGAACCCGGTGAACAGAATCTTCGTGTCGGCGACCTTGATTATCTGGTTGACGTTGTCGGCACCCATCAGTTGCTCGTAGCTCTCGCTGGCCACGAGTTCGAGGAGTTCGGACTCGACCTCGCGCTGGCGGCGGTCCGTCCAGTCGAGGTCGTCGCGGAGGTGGAGGACTTCGACCTCGTCGCGGTCACCGTCGTCGGGGTCCGTGCGGGCGAAGTATCGGAGTCTCTCGCCCGCATGGTTTAGCGTAATCGCGCACATGTCCTCGGCGATACTCATTGGTGACTAAAGACCGACCTTGAAAAATAAAGCTGTTGGAGGGGCCTACACCGCAGTGACCCACGCCCGGAACGATTCGGGTCGGTCGTACACCTCGCGAAAGACGCGCTCGACGCACTGAGCCACCCGGTTGGGGTCGGCCAGCGCGGACACCCGGACGTTGACGCCCTCGGCCTCCTCCGGGCGGGTGAGGTCGTCTATCTTGAACGCCGGGAACTCCCCGAGCAGCGACTTGAGGTCGTCCAACTCGTCGTCGGTGCAGTCGAGGTTGAGCGTTCCGTCGCCGAACTGAATCCACGGCGGGGCCTGTTCGGCGTCGTCGCCGGTTTCGGGGTCGGCGTCGTCGCTCCCGGTTTCCGCGCTGTCGGTCGCTCCGTCCTCGTCGTCCGCCCCGGACGCGTCGGCGTCGGCCTCGAACGTGACGAACGGGCTCGCGCGCTCGCGGTGGGCGACAATGCCGTCCGCGAACAGTTTCTGGCGCTCCTCGGCGGCCGCGGCGTCGAATCGAGTCATACGCCGGGGTACGAGACGGGGCGGAAAAAGGGTGCCTGAACGTGGCCGGGCGGTAGTTGCGGGCGGGAGCGGATGTTCGCGTCCGCGTTGGTTTCTGTGGGAGTAGTCCGACTCCGAGGAACGGTTGTGGTTTCCGAAACGGGCGGGACGTGTCCATCGACCGACAATCCGGCGGCTTCAACAAGACCTTTGCCGGGTCGCGGCGAAAGGAGTGGTATGAAAGGTGTCGTCGGAGGGGGAATCGCGGGGCTCGCGACCGCCTACCGCCTCCAGCAGCACGGCCACGACGTGCAGGTATTCGAAGCCAGCGATCAGGTCGGCGGTCTCGCGGCGGTCTACGAGACCGCGGGCGACCCCATCGAGAAGTTCTACCACCACCTCTCGGCGACCGAGGAGACCATCGTGGACCTCATCGAGGAGTTGGGGTTGGAAGACGACCTGCAGTGGCCCATCGGGAAGAACGCCTACTACACCGACGGGACGGTGTATCCCATGGACAAGCCGTGGGAGATTCTGGCGTTCCCACCCCTGAGCGTCTACGACAAGTTCCGACTCGGGATGCTCACGCTCGACGTGGACGTGCGCGGCGGCATCCCGAAGTTCGACACGTACGAGAGCCTCGAGAAGTTCGACGACCAGTCGGTCGAGGAGTTCGCCGTCGACCACACGACTCGGAACGTCTACGAGAACTTCTTCGACCCGCTGCTCGATGGGAAGTTCGGCGACCGCAAGCACGACGTGAGCGCGGCGTGGCTGCTCGGCCGCATCAAGTTCCGCGGCGAGCGCGACATTCTGAAGGGCGAACCGCTCGGGTACCTCGAAGGCGGGTTCGGCCGCCTGCTCGACGCGCTGGTCGAAGCGGTCGGCGAGGAGAACATCACGACGAACGCCCGCGTGACCGACCTCGACCTCGACGACGGCGAGGTCAGCGAGATGACCGTCGCCGTCGAAGACCCCGGAACCGCCGCTGCGGAGGGCAAAGCCGCCGAAGCCGACGGCGGCGTCGAGACGGCCGCGACCGGCACCGCTACCGAGACGCACGAAGTGGACGACGTGGTGGTCGCGGCGATGCCGAACGTCCTCGAAGACCTCTGCGGCTACGAATGCGATATCGACTTCCAAGGCGCGGTCTGCGCGCTCGTGACGATGGACGAGCAACTGACCGACACCTACTGGCTCAACATCGGCGACGAAGCGCCGTTCGGCGCACTCGTAGAACACACCAACTACATGCCGCCCGAGAACTACGGCGGCGACCACCTGCTGTACGTCGCCAGCTACATTCAGGACTACGAGGAGGACCTCTGGCAGATGGACGAAGACGAGGTTCGGGACCTCTGGCTCGGCCACGTCGAGGAGATGTTCCCCGAGTGGGACCGCTCGCACGTGACGGAGTTCCGACTCGCGAAGAACCCCCGCGCGGCACCCATCTACGAGCGGGGCTACCTCGACATGGTGATTCCCTACGACCTCTCCGAAGAGGTCGCGGACGGACTCTACTACGCCGGGATGGCGAGTCGCGCCCAGTACCCCGAGCGAAGTCTGAACGGCGGCATCGTCGCGGGCTACGAGTGCGCGGACCGAATCGCGGGCCGAAAGCGGGTCGTCAGTCCGGAGTAGGTCCCGACCGGTGCCCCGCCGGCGGACGGAGTCGTTCGGAGGTAAACGGTCCTGCGGGCCGGCGGGGTCGGCGACTGGCGCGAACGTTCCAAGCGGAATCGGCCGAGAAGAACCGCCACGCCGCCGGAATGGCCCAGAATACTTTTCCGCGATTTTCACGTATCGTTACCCGGGGAGAACAATGAGCCGCATTCTATCACAGGAGACCCAAGAAGGGGGAGCGAAACGAACCGACAGTCGCCGAAGTAGTTCGTTGATGGAGGCGTTCGAGGTGATGATGGAGGAGTCGGAGTCCGGAGGCTCGTCCGGGTCCGAGGGCGTCGTTCGGCCGTTCCTGCTCGTGGACCTCCGCGCAGTCTTCGATTGGGCGAGGAGGGGCCGCGGCGGGATGCCCAGCGCCGTCGAGAGCGCCGCCGAGCAGACGCTCAAATCGGCGACGAAAGACGCGATGAAGAAGGGCGTCGGAGACAGCAGTAGCGGACGCATCGAAAGCGGTCGAGGGAGCAGCGGACGCGCCGAGGGTCGCGGAGGCGGCGGAAGCGGACGCGGCGCCCTCACGAAGCTGTTCCTCGTCGGCGCGGTCGTGGGACTCGGCTACGTGCTGCGAAAGCGCTCCGGGTCGGTCGGCGAGGCCGTCGACAAAGCGACCGACCGCGCCCGAGAGGTCGCCGAAGAGACCGAGATGCGCTCGGGCGAAGTCGCCCAGCGGACCGAGTCGGCCACCGGTGAGGCGGCCGACCGGATTCAGGAGACCGGCGAGGCGGTCACCGACCAGGCCGCCGACCGAGTGCGTGAAGGCGGGGAGATGGCGGCCGACCGCGTCCAAGAGGGCGGAGAGATGGCCTCCGAGGAAATCGAAGAGGCCGCCGACACCGCGGAGGAGGCCGAGGAGAAGGCCGAAGACAAAGTGGACGAGGCGTCGAGCGACGACGAGAGCGAGCAGTGACGACCCGCTCGCGGTAATCGAGACGAGACCGTCCCGTCGCCGTAATCGACGCGAAGCCGATTTTTCCGGATTCACCGAACGTCGCGGAACGAGTAGCTACCGCTACGCTTCGGCGTCCTCGTCACTGACGCCGGGCGCGTCCGTCACGCTCACGTCCGCGGGTTCGTCCTGACCGCCGACGTGGACGTTGCCCTCCTCGTCTTCGACGTACACGTCGTCGGCGAACCCGCCCTCGGCGTAGGGGTGTTCGGGTTCATCCAACTTCTCGGGCGTCGAGGGCGCGTCCGGGATGCCGCCCGCCGGCGCGAACTCTCCGAGCGGGTCTTCGATGGCGATGCCGTGGCGCTCGAAGAACTCCCGGTAGCGGTCGTAGTGGTCGTCGAGTTCGTCGCTCGGGAACTCCATCATCTCGGTCCAGCCGTGGTTGTAGAAGTCGAAGTTGGCCTGAATGTGGGTGATTTCGCGGGCCTCGGCCTCGGGCGCGCCCTGCTGGAGCGCCGCGAGGTAGGTGTCCATCGTCGCGTCGAAGAAGGCGTCGAGGCGCTCCTCGCGGTCGTCGCGGTGGGTCTCGTCGGCCTTCTCGAGGAAGATGCGCGTGTGGAGGTCCACGAGCTTCGACTTCACGAGGTCGGAGACGACCGGGAGTTCCAGCGCCTTCCGCGAAGCGAAGTGGCGGACGTTCTGGTTTATCTTCATCGTGCGGCGGTTGGGACGCGACGCCCAAAAGTTCGTCTGTTCGTGAGCCTCTCGCACGATTTGGAGATAGCAACCCACTTTAACCCCGAAGATGAAGATTCGGCCATGAGCGAGTCGTACGTGATAATCGGTGACGGGATTGCGGGTAGTTCCGCTGCGGAGACCATCCGCGAGGAGGACCCGGAAGCCGACGTATCCGTCATCACAGACGAAGGTGAGGCGCTGTACAACCGCATCCTCATCAAAGAATTCGCCAAAGGAAAACTCCCCGAAGCGCCCATCTCCATCCACGAAGAGGACTGGTACGCCGAGCGGGACATCGACCTCGAACTCAACACGTTCGTGACGAGCGTGGACCCCGACGCTCACGAGGTCCACACCCACGACAGCGGCACGTTCGAGTACGACAAACTGCTGGTCGCGACGGGCGGGACGCCGACTCAGCTTCCGGTGGACAACAGCGACGCCGAGGGCATCCACCACTTCTGGACGTTCCAGGACGCCCGGAAGATTCAGGAACACGCCGACGAGGCCGACACCGGCGTCGTCGTCGGCGCGGGCCTGCTGGGCATCGACCTCGCGGCGGTCTGTGCCGCCCAAGAGGTCGACGCCAAGTACATCATGCGGGGCAACCGCTGGTGGCGCTACGGCCTGAGTCTCGACGGCGCGGAGATCATCCACGACGCCCTTGAAGAGAAGGGCGTCGAACCGGTCCTCGAAAGCGGCGTCGAGGGCTTCGAGACCGACGACGACGGTCACGTCGTCTCGACCATCGACGCCAACGGCGAGGAGTACGACAGCGACTTCGTGGGCGTCGCCATCGGCCTCAACTTCAACACCGAGTACCTCCAGGGCGCGGGCATCGAGGAGGACAGCGGCATCGTCGTGGACGAGTACATGCAGACCAGCGTCGAGGACATCTACGCGGCCGGTGACATCACCCGGTACTACGACACCATCCTCGACGAGTACGCCCAGAACGGGTCGTGGGGCAGCGCGAAAGAGCAGGGCCAAGTCGCCGCGAAGAACATGGTCGCAGACGGCGAGGAGGAGGCGTTCCGCTGGGTGTCGTCGTACTCCATCACCCACTTCGACTTCCCGTTCCTCAGCTTCGGCTTCCCGACGCTGGGCGACGACGAGTGCGAGCGCAAGTACAGCGACACCGAGTGGCGGCGACTCGCCTTCAAAGACGGCAAACTCATCGGCGGCGTCCTCATCGGCGACATCGCTCCGCAGGGCCGCTACAAGGACCTCATCCGGCAGGAGGCCGAAGTCGCCGACCAGAAGGAGATTCTGCTGGAGAAGGACTTCGACCCCGAAGAGCTGGCGATTGCGCAGGAACAGTAACCCCGACCGACGGGGTCCGAACGCCGCTACCGAGCGAGGGCGCTCACCGCGCGAACCACGAGTCGGCCGGAATCGAGATTCCGTTTTCGTCGCAGATGTCTCGGCCGAGCGACCGCACCGACTGTTCTTGGGGCAGGGTCTCGGACTTCCGAACTGACCGTTTCAGATCCTCGGCGAGTCGGTCGACCGCCGACTCGCCGCCGAGAGCGCGCATCGCCTCGAACGCCTCGCGGTACTCGTGGTCCTCCGGCGCGGACCCGGTTCTCTCGTCGAGTTTCTCGTCGGCGAGCGCCGCGAGTTCACGGAGATGGGTGTCTACGCTGGCCATGTCCCGAGTGTCGGTTTCGACGCCCAAAGCATTGGTCGCCGCTGGGTATCGGAAGAGACGGGACAGTCCCCAACGTTGTTGTAGGTGGAACCGTTACCCGACGTACATGCCCCAACTCGAAATCTCCCTGTCGGACGACGTGGACATGCAGATCGACCAGTTGGTCACTCAGGAGGAGTTCGTGGACCGCCAAGAGGCCCTCGAAGAGATTCTCTCGCTCGGTATCAAGGAGTACCAGACCACGATGGAGAGCGACACCCGCGACGAGATGGAGTTCGCCGACGAGATGATGGAGACCACCGAGCGCTCGCTCGGCGACGAGGACGAAGGCTACCGCTTCTGAACCCCGTTCGCGAGTCGCCAACCGCCGCGACGTCCCACCGCCGCCGGACGCCGCCGCACCGTTTCCGTCCGATTTCCTTTTCCACCTGCTACGCGCCCGGAATATCTACCGCGCCGACCTGTAAGTTCCGACCACCAGAAAGTTTAACATACCCCAAGGTATATGGTACCGTATAGCACAATGGCCTCGAACACGATTTCCGGAACCGAGAGCGACGGACGCACCGTCCGCGTCCGCCCCGCGACGACTCTGCCGGCGAGCGCGCCGGTTCGTCACTTCGACGAACTGTCCGAGGAGGTCCAGCAGTTGCTCGCCGACCACCGCGACGGCGGTTCTGTCGCGGTCACGCCCGAAGTCGCTTCGGAGTTAGCCGACGAACCGTCCGTCGTGTTCTCGGAGTATCTGCGGGTCGAACTCGTCTGATTGGTTTCTCGGGTCCGGGTGCGACTACCACGGAGCGACGCGTCGACCCGGACTCGCCCGCCGAGTCTCCCCAACGGGTGACTCCGTACCGAAGCCGTTTTGCCCGCCACGGGCCGAGAAGGAGGTATGAACGGAAGCGGCGAGATGACCCTCGCCTTCGAACTCTCGGCGCTGGAGGAGTTGGCGGAACCCGGCGCGGTGTTCGACGACGCTCGCAGGTGGAGCAAGTACGTCGGCGTGGTCTCGGACAAGCCCACCTACGTCGTGACCAACTTCACCCGGAAGAACCGCATCCGACAGGACTTCTTCTCCGGCCCGAAGGGGAAAGGCGAGAGCCTCGAAAGCGTCCGCGAGCAGTTCGACACCGACCGTCACGTCTTCGTGGGCACGACCGACGACGACCGTACCCTCGCCGAGGACCACGAGTGGGAGTTCCTCGACGTGACCGAGGCCGCCGAGGCCGCCGAGTGGCAACTGGCCGAGGAAGTCGAAGAGGAAGACGAGTCGAGCGAGGAAGACCAGCGCGACGACTGGCCCTGAACGCCGGCGCGTCTCGACCGCCACCTCCGGTGACCGGTCGGCGTCCCGTCCCGAGTGACTCGATTCGACTTCTCCGACCGAGTCGCGGTCTTTAAACGCCCGAAACTCCAAGCGAGTCGCATGGCAGAACCGCGCGTTCCGGGCGGTCGGGGTGCCGAAATCGACCTCCCGTGCGGCGAGTCGGTCCACGTCCACGACCTCGACATGGGCATGCGCGAGTACGAGTGCGACTGCGGGAGTACCCACGCCGTCGTGACCGACGTGCATCCGCCCTCCCGGTTCGTCCCGGAGTTCCTCGTGAACGTCCTCCGGGCGACCATCGACACCGACGACGACCTCGGCGAGTTCGGCACCGCCCACATCATGGGCGTCGTGCTGGAGGAGTTCCCCGACGAAGTCGCCAGCGAGAACGTCGAAGAGGACCAAGACGTGGGCTACGCACTGGTCTGGGTGACCGACTTCGACTCGCGGCAACTCCACGAAATCGTGGTCGAACTCCTCGTGGAACTGATGGAACACGCCGTCAGCCACGCAGAGGACGACGACGCGATGGCCCAGTTCGAGGACGACATGCTCGATTTCGACATCGAGGAGTTCGTCGAGCAGTACCGCCGCGAACGGGACTTCTCCGGGCCCCACGACCAAGCGGTGTAGGATTATTCTCGCAGTAGCTCAGGAGAGCGCGATGGCTATCAGTGCGCCGACGCTCGACAGACAGAGACCGGCGACGTAGGCCAGCGCGACCGACCCCCAATCGACCGAGCGGCCGCGCTGGGTCGGCGAGCCGTCCTGCTCGGCGTACTCCAGCGTCTCGCCCATGCCGTCGCCGCCGTCGCCTTCCGGGGACGGACCTGCTCCTTCCGGGGCCGGACTCGTCCCGGCCTCCCCGAACAGCGCGGCCAGCAGGAGTCCTGCCGCGAAAAAGAGGAAGACGGCGACGCCCGCACCGCCGACCGCGACGAGTGCCGCGACCGTCAGCCCCGCCCCGGACACCGCGAGCAGCGTCGCTTTACGTGTCATGTGTGTTTCATTCCGGCTCCGCGGTATAGGTTTTGGGCCGATTCGGAGGACTCGGAGCGATTTGGGCCGACTTCGGGAGAGCGTCAGACGCTCGTCTGACTGAGCGTTAAGTGACAGCATCCCACACGAAAGAACATACACATGGCCCAGCGTGCGAGGGAGTACGACCTCATTCGGACCGTCCTCGCCGAGGCTGACGCCGACCAGCCGTTGACCGCGCGCGAAATCCTCCGGTTGCTCGAAGCCCGCGGCGAGTCGTTCGAGAGCGCCCACCGCGTCGCTACCGTCCTCGGTCGGCGCGCCCGCCGCGGCGACGTGACCGTCATCCGGTCGTCGCCGTACCGGTATCGACTCGAAACCTGACTCCGAGCGGCCCGCTCGGCCGACCTGACTCACTCGGGGTCGGGGTCGTAGCTCTCGCCGACCGGAATCTCCAGCGACCGTTCTCCCGTCTCCATCGTCAGCGCCTCGTACTCGGCGGTCTCGCCGTCGAAACTGAACCCGACCGGTTCGTCGCGGCGCACGTCCACCCGCAACTCCGAGGCGCGAACGTTCGTGACGTGTTCGGTCTCGTCGCCGAACAGGCGGTGGACCGCGGCCTCCTGAAGCAGGTTCGACGGTGGCGTGCGCTCGATGATGGTCACTTCGAGCAGACCGTCCTCGCAGTTGGCCTGCGAGCGCCCCTCGGCGGGGAACCGGCGGGCGTTGCCCACGAGGACCATCACCGCTTCGCCCGACCACGTCCGCTCGGCGTCAGGGCAGGCCGCCTCGACCGCCAGCGGGAGCGCGTCGAACTCCCGGACCGTCCGGAGACCGGTGACGACGTAGGCCAGCATCCCGAGTCGGTCCTTCAACTCCGGCGAGGTCGAGGCGCTGGCCTCCGCGGTCAGGCCCGCGATGCAGGAGTTCAAGAAGAGTTCAGAGCCCTCCCGGTCCGCCGCGTCCTCCTCGGCGGTCGCCACGTCGATGCGCCGACGCTCGCCGTTCGCGAGGACCTCGAAGGCGTGTTCGACGCCCTCGATGCCGAGGTTCCCCGCGAAGTTGTTGCCCGTCCCGGTCGGGACGACGCCGAACGTCACCGCGTCGAAGGCGTCGGCGGCGGCGAGACCGCGGGCCACCTCGTTCACCGTCCCGTCGCCGCCCGCCGCGGCCACGAGGTCGGCCCCGGCCTCGGCCGCGAGTCGACCGAACTCGACGGCCTCGCCGCTCGCCCGGGATTCTATCACCGTGAACCCGGCCCGGTCGGCCAGCGTCCGGACGCGCTCGCGGTGGTCTCCGTTTCCGCTGACCGGATTGAGAACGAGTATCCGGTCGCCGGGTACGCCGCCGTCGGCGACGAGTCGGTCGCCCGAGACGGCGTTTTCCCCCACGCTCCCGCCCGCGAGCGCCCCCCGAATATCGGCCATACGACACGTTGTTCGGGGCAGAAAGCCAAAGGTCTACCGGCTATTACGTTTCCGCGTGTACGCAGTCGATTTGCACGCCCACACGCGATTCTTCCACGGGCACGGGCGGGTCGCGGAGCACTACGACCCGCTGGGGGTCCGACTGTTGGCGGGGGCCGCGCGGATGCGGGGACTCGACGGAGTGGCGCTGACCAACCACGACTACTATCGCTCGTTCGACCTCGGCGACGGACCGGACTCGACCGGACCGTTCGCGGCGACGATTCCCGGCATCGAGGTCACGACGACCCACGGTCACGTCCTCGTGGTCGGCCCGGACCCGCCGACCCGGACCGAACCGGGCGACCTCTCGCCCGAGGAGGCGGTCGAACTCGCCCACGACCGCGGGTGCGCGGCCATCGTCGCCCATCCGTACCGCAACAGCACCGTCCGGGAGGTGGAGGCGGACTTCGACGCCATCGAGGTCAACGGCAAACACCCCCGGACCGAGGAGTGGGTCCGGGAACTCGCCGACCGCCACGACCTGCCGCTGGTCGGCGGGAGCGACGCCCACTACCCCGTCGAGGTCGGACGGGCCTACACCGAAATCGAGGCCGACGAACTCACGCCCGAGTCGGTCGTCGCGGCCATCCGCGAGGGTCGGGTCAGGCCCCGGGTCCACCGCGGTCCGTTCAATCGCGCGCTCCGGACGCTCTACCGGCGGGTCCACGAGGAGAAGGGAGGACTCCAGAACCCCGAGTGGCTGGAGACGCCGGGCGTCGGCGAACCGCCGAAGTGACGCGTCGGCGAGGCGGGGTCCGCCGACGGGCCGCGCGCGGAGAACTCCGACGTTCGAAACCTCGGGTCCGAGGTTCCGTTTCGACCGGATTCGTTTTTCGTAATCGGAGTCGGCGGACCTGCCGAAGCGTCACCCCAGTTTCTCGTCGAGAATCAGTCGCGTCTTCGTGTTCACGACCTCCTCCAACTCGCGGGCTCTCGTTATCAGTTGATTCACGCTCTGGGTGTCGGCGGCGTCCACGACCAGCACGATGTCCTCCTCGCCCGAGACCTGCCAGACGAAGTCCACCTGCTCCCAGTCGGCTACTCGCTCGCCGAGGTCCGAGGTGTTGACGTCCACCGCCACGTCGAGTTCTATCATCGCCTTCACGTTGCCGGTCTGGGTGGCGATGGTGAACCGCTCGATGACGCCGTCGTCGGTCATGCGCTCGACGCGGTTGCGCACCGTTCCCTCCGAGGTACCCACCTCTTCGGCGATCTCCGTGTACGGTTTTCGAGCGTCTCGGCGGAGGATGCTCAGGATTTCGCGGTCGAGTTCGTCCATGGAGATGCGACAGTAGACGCGGACCTCACTTGATGATTACGAAATTCGTAATCTCACTACGAAAGCAAGGTTTATACGGCCGGGTTTCGTATGAATCTCGTAATGTCGGCCGCATACGTCGCACTGGAAGGCGGCAGCGTCGTGGAGGCGCGCTGTCGCGCTCCGGGCACGTCCCACGGCGAACTGGTATTCACGACCGCGTACACCGGGTACGAAGAGAGCCTGACCGACCCCTCCTACGAGGAGCAGGTACTCACGTTCTCCTACCCCCTCATCGGCAACTACGGCGTCCGAGAGGAGCGCTTCGAGGACGAGCGAGTCCACCCGCGCGCGGTCGTCGCGCGAGAACTCACCGACGACGTCGCCTCGTGGCTCGAAAGCGAGGGCGTCCCCGCGGTGGACAAACTCGACACGCGCGACCTCGTCGGCCAGATTCGAGAGGGCGGCGCGATGAAGTGCGGCATCTCGGCCGGACCCGACGCCTCGCCCGAGAAGGCGAAGGACGCGCTCGCGGACTGTCCGGGGATGAGCGACCACACGGACATTGGCGCGCAGGTCAGCGTCTCGAGCCAGACGACCTACGAGGGCGGCGACGGCCCGGATGTCGCGCTCGTCGACTGCGGCGCGAAGGGGTCCATCGTGGAGTCGCTGCTCGAACGCGACGCGACGGTCCACGTCCTGCCCTACGACGTGACGCCGGCCGAAGTCGCCGACCTCGACCCCGACGTCCTGTTCGTCTCCAACGGTCCCGGCGACCCCGCGAACTTCGAAGCCGCCGAGGCGCTGGTCTCGGAGTTCGTCGGCGAGGTTCCGCTGGCGGGCATCTGTCTCGGCCAACAGATAGTCGCCCGCGCGCTCGGCGGCACCACCGAGAAGATGGCGTTCGGCCACCGCGGGGTCAACCAACCCGTCCGGGACCTCCGGAGCGACAAGGTCGTCATGACCACTCAGAACCACGGCTACACCGTCGCCGAACCCGGCCCGGAACTCGACGTGACGCAGGTCAACGTCAACGACGACACCGCCGAGGGACTGGAGAGCGACGACCTGCAGGTCCTGACCCGCCAGTACCACCCCGAGGCGAACCCCGGCCCGCACGACACGCTCGGTTTCTTCGACGACGTGGTGGAGATGGCCGGCGAGCAGAGCCGAACTCCCGTCACGGCCGACTGACGGCCGATAGCCTCCGACGGTTCTCCCGCGGCCTCTTTTCGCCGAGTTTACATTCGCGGGGGTGGAGTGGTCGGAACGATGGTGATGGTCCTCGAACTATTGTTCGGATTCGTCGTCCTCGTCGCCGCCTCCTACGTCGGCACGACGATGGCGCTCCGCGGGTTCTTCGGACGCGAGCGATACGACGGCGGGGTCGCTGGCGGGAATCGTCCGCCCGAGAACGGCGACGCGTGGGGGACGGACGACGCACTGGGGACTGACGGCGCGCAGCGAACCGACGACGCGCGAGGAGACGACGTGCCGAGGACCGGCGACGTATCGGACGACGAGAAGAGGGACTGACTCGAACGGTGGCCTGTTTTGCGGCTTACCGCTCGTCCACCAGCGGCAGGTCCGCGAGTTGGCTCTCGACCGTCGCGGCGATGTCGGCGCTCCGGTCGGAGCGACCGACAGCGAGGTCGTGGGCCTCCGCGACGCCCTCGGGGTCGGCGACCGGGACTAGTCGGAGCGTCGTTCCCTCGGGTCCGACCTCCGCGAGGACGTACGCCTGCGGGAACGACGAGAGGGCGGGGCAGACGAGTCCTCGGATGTCTCCCGAGATGGCCGCGGGCAGGTGGACGTGTCCCGAGAGGTGGAGGGCGTCGTGGTCGGCGAGGACGTCCACGAACGCGGGCGCGTCGCCGACCGGCGGGTGGGGCGCGTAGTGGCCGTCGGCGAGGTGGGATTCGAGACCCGGCGGGTTGTGGTGCGAGACCACGAGCGCGGCGTCGGTCTCGGGGAGCGTCGATTCGAGCCACGCGAGTTGGTCCTCGGAGATAGCGCCGTCGTGGGTCGCGTCGAGTTCGCCGTCGGGCGCGGACGCTGAGTTCAGGCCCAGCACGTCTACACCGCCGAGTTCGGTCCGGTAGGGGAACGAGTGGGGCGCGAAGCGCGCTTCGAACTCGCTCACGGGCGGGGTGTCGTGGTCGTCGAACGCCTTCGGCACGTCGTGGTTGCCCGGCACCGCGACGAAGGGCGCGTCGAGGCCGGCCAGCACGTCGGCGGCGGCGTCGAAGTCCTCGGGGCGGCCGTCCTCGGTCAGGTCGCCCGCGACGACGACGCCGTCCACTCCGCGGGCGTTGGCGTCGGCGACCGCGGCCCGGAGGCGGGCCTCGGTCCGGTGGAAGGCCTTCCACGTCCCCTCCTTCGCGGTCGAGAGGTGCGGGTCGGAGAACACCGCCAGCGTGGTTCGGGTCGCCGCGCGCGGTGCGGCGAACCGCGCGAGCGTGGCCGGTTCTGCACGGGAACTCAGTTCGGCCCACTCGGCGTCGATGTGGTCGGAACCGGTCGGTTCAGGCGCGGCGGGTCGAAGCTTTCGGACTCCACTTCCCTCTGTCATTGGTCGAACGTACCCGCCTGAGGCTGATAAGCGTAGCGCAGGAAGTATATATTTAACACCCTAAACTATATAGATTGGTGGCGGAGGAACGGGCGACAGGGCGGCCGCGCGTCGCGTCCGGGCCGGGCGAATATCTATGTGCGGCCGCGGTTCGAGCGAGTCGAAGGCGAGCGGACGACTCGGCATCGTAGAGAAATGCGAAAGAAACCCACAGTGGCGTCTAGGAAATGAAATTCGTTCCAAAGACCGCTACGCGACACCCAAGCAGAAGCTACAAGGCGTCTCCGGCCACTTGTCACGGCGAATGCTCGACCAGCTGCTCGGTCGCGCGGAGTTGAAAGAGCGCATCGCCGACCTCGAAGACGAGAAGCGCCACCTCGAACGCCAGTTGGAGGCCGAACAGGAGCGGCGGTCCGAGGCCGCGACCGCCCGCCAAGAGGCCGAACAGCGGGTCAACCGGCTGGAGGACCGCATCGAGGAGTTAGAAGACCGGGTCGAGCGCACCGAGTCCGACGAGGCCGGCCTCGAGTTCCGCGGGGTCGAGACCGTCCGGGGCGACCGCCTCGCCGAGGTCCTGTCGCGGCTCGAATCCGTCGAGACCGACCCCGAGGGCGCGCTGACCGCGATGGTCGGCGACGGGGACGCCGGACTGCCCGACGAGGTCGAGGACGCGTTCGGCGACCGGGCCGGACTGGTCGCCCGCGCGCGGCCCTGCCTCGCGGTCACCGACGACGCGGGCCTCGTGAGCGCGGCGCTCGTCCCGCCGGTCGCGCCCGACACCTTCGCCGAGTGGAGCGACGGCTTCCGAATCGACCGCGAGTGGTTCCTGCCGACCGGCGAGTTCGCGCTCGCGCTGGTCCGGTCGGACCTGTTCGCGGTCGGCACCTACGACGGCCGCGACCGAGTCGCCTTCGAGGGGTTCGAGAGCGACGTGAAGGGCGACCACTCGAAGGGCGGCTTCTCGCAGGGCCGGTTCGAGCGCCGCCGCGACGCCCAGATAGACGAACACCTCGAGAAGTGCGAGGCCGCCATCGACGCGGCGCTGGCCGAGTCGTCGGCCGACCGCCTCTTCGTCGTCGGCCAGCGCACGCTCCTCGGGGAGTTCGAGGACCGCGCCGACGCGACGAGCGCGGTGGACGCGACCGGCGACCCGGAGGACGCCCTATCGGACGCCTTCCGGGAGTTCTGGACGGCGCGTCTCCACCGAATATAGGCGGTCGTTCGTCGGTTCGGCGTCCGCTCGGGGGACCGCCGAGGCCGCGGGTGAATCGGGGCCGCGAACTGGGACAGCGACAGCAGGAGGTAGAACCCGCCGTACACCGCCGGGCCTCAGATGCCGGTCGGCGGGTGGCCTCGGACCTCCCGGAACGCGCCCTGCACGACCTCCGAGAGCGCCGGGTGGACGTGGATGGTCTCGGCCACGTCGTCGGCGTCGGCCCCCGCAGCGACTGCGGTGGCGACCTCGTGAATCAGCATCGAGGCGTGAGGGCCGACGATGTGGAATCCCAGAATCTCGCCGTCCGGGGCCGTGACGGCCTTGGCGAACCCGCCCGTTTCGAGCGCCGACCCGAGCGCGGTCCGGTCGTACTCGAAGGTCCCCACCTCGTAGTCGTCGCGGTCGAGTTCGTCCTCGGTCTTCCCCAGACTGCCCACCTGCGGCGACCCGAATATGGCGTGGGCCATGCCGGGGTACTCGACCTGCGCGCTCTCTCCCCGGACAGCGTTGCGGACCGCGTACTCCGCCTCCTTGTCGCCCGAGTGCTTGAACATGTAATTGCCCGCGATGTCCCCGATTGCCCACACTCCGTCCACCGAGGTTTCGAGGTGTTCGTCGGTCTCCACGAACCCCTTCTCGTCGGTGTCGATGCCCGCGGCCGCGACGTTCCACGCGTCCGAGTTCGGCCGGCGACCGGTCGCGACCAGTATCTCGTCGCCGCGGACCGCTATCTCCTCGCCGTCCTCGGACTCAGCGCGGACGACTCTCGCACCCTCACCCGCTTCGGTCCCGTCTTCGGCCAGTTCGGTCACCTCGTAGCCGGTGTGGACCTCGTGTCGCTCGGCGTAGGCGTCGGTCAGGAACTCGGCTATCTCGGGGTCCTCGCGGTCCACCAGCACGTCGCCGTGACCGACGACGACCACCTCGGTCCCCATCGCGTCGAAGAAGTGGCTCATCTCGGCCGCGATGTACCCGCCGCCCACCACGACGAGGCGGTCGGGGCGCTCCCGGAGGCGGAGCGCGTCGGCGCTCGTCAGGAAGTCCACCTCGTCGGTGCCGTCGATGGAGTCGGGAACCGTCGGTCGGGAACCGCCGGCGAGGACGATTCGCTCGCTGGTGAGTTCTGCGGAGTCGCCGTCGTCGCAGTCACCGACCGCGACGCCGTCCGTCGAGTCCACCTCGACGGTTCGCTCGCCGACGAACCGACCTTCGGTCTGATAGAACGCGATGTTCTCGTTCTCGCGGGCGTCCTCGGCCTTCGCCTCGGCCGCCGCGGTTATCTTCTCGGTCACGTCGTCCACGATGTCGGCGAACGCGACGCTCTCGACGCTGGCCTCTACGCCCAGCGCGTCGGCCCGCCGGACTGTCTCGACTACGTCCGCTCGGTGGATGAGCTTCTTCGACGGGTTACAGCCGCGGTTCAGGCAAGTACCGCCGAGTTTGTCGCGCTCGACCAGCGCCACGTCCAACCCCTCCTCGGCCGCGGCCGACGCCACGACGTTGCCGGTCCCCCCGCCGAGGACGATGATATCGAATTCGGGCATGAAGTCGTAGACGGCCGCGAGCGCAAAAGAAGCTCTTGCCCCCGCGTCCGTCGAACGGTCCGGCGCGTTTCGGCTCCCGTCGGCCTACGTCCGGTCAACGGACGGGAGATGGCTTCGACTACCGAGGGAGCGTGCGCTCGTGGGACGTTCCGGTCACGTAGCGAGCGAAAACAGAATCGACGACGAGAAGACGGCGACGAGGTTTCGTACGGTCTATCCGCCGAACATCTCGCGCATCATCGGGTGCATCTCCATCAACTGCTCTTCGGCGATCTCCTCGTATAGCTTGTACGTGATGGAGACTGTCAGCAGCAGGCCGGTCCCGGAGACGCCACCGATGGTGCCGAGCATGTTCGCCAGCACGGCCAGCAGGCCGACCAATGCGCCGCCGATGACCGTCACCTGCGGGATGTAGCGCTCCATGACCTTCTCGATGACGCCCGTGTTCTGGCGGAAGCCGGGAATCTGCATCCCGGAGTTCTGAATCTGCTCGGCGGTCGCTTCCGGACCCATGTCGGTGGTCTCCACCCAGAAGACCGCGAAGATGGCACCGCCGACGACCATGAACGTCAGGTCGATGAGGACCCGAATGAGGACCTGCCACGGCTCTTGGCCGACCGTCCCGGTCCACCACATCCACTGCCCGCGCGCCTGAATCGGCGCGAGGTAGTAGAACAGCCCGCCGGTCGGCGAGCCGCCCGAGTACGTCCCGAGCCAGTTGGGCATCCCGCCCGCGCCGAGTTGGCTGTAGAGGATGCGGCCGAGGAACTGGATGTTGGCCTGCAGCGCCCGGACGAGAATCATCGGCAGGACGCTGGCGTAGATGAGCTTCACGGGGAACCGACCGCGAGCGCCCTTGACGCGGGCGTGGCTCAGCGGAATCTCGACCCGGACGCTCTCGGCGTACACGACGATTGCGAAGATGAGGACCGTCGTGACGAGCGCGAGGATTCCGCCACCGTTGAGCATGAGATACTGAATCCCGCTCCCGGTCAGCAGGGACGGCGCGTTTTCGGCACTACCGGTGATCAGGCCGATCCACGTCGGGACGAGACCGGTCTGACCCGGAAGGCTCGGCCACGCGAACAGGCCGCCGAGCAGCTTCTGGCTGACTCCTGCGATGATGAACAGCCCGATACCGGAGCCGACGCCCCACTTGCTGATTATCTCGTCCATGAACAGGACGAGGATGCCGCCGACCGCGATTTGGGCGAAGATGAGCCACTTGACGCCCATCGTACCGAACGGCAGGCTCTGGGCGACCTGCTGGTCCACCTGCAGGAAGCCGCCGGCGAACACCATCGGCAGACCGGTCAGACAGATCATCACGCCCACCAGCAGCTTCTGCAGACCCTGATACAGCACCTGGTCGCGGGGGTCGTCGGTGTCGAGTCCGAGCAGGTCGGCACCGCCGAGCAATTGGAGGACGATGCTCGCGGTGACTATCGGACCGATACCGAGTTGCAAAACTGTCCCTTGTCCGCCCGCCAGAATCGAGCGGAACTGGCCGAAGGCGTCGTTGCCTCCGATGTTGACCCCGTACAGGAATACGTTCGTGAGGAAGAAATACAGAACCAACACGCCCGCGGTCCATCCAAGCTTCCGCTTGAACGGAACGTGGCCATCCGGACGCCTCACCGACGGCATCCGGGTGAGTACTGGTTCTGCGGCTTCTTTCCAACTCATATATCGCAATACATCGGACGGGGGCTTGTATGTGCTTCGCTTTGAGTCACGGTCGGGGAGTGAGGCCTTCACACGTTTCGGGCGAACACTGCCACGCGCTCGCGGCGACCGACCCGATGCGAGCGATTTTCCCGGCTTCGATTCGTAGCGAGCGCATGACCGACGAGCGGGCTTCCGACGGCGACGGAATCGGCGACGACGCTCGGACTGACGACGACACTCGAACAGACGACATCTGGCGCACGGACGACCGGTCGGCCGACGGTCGGGCCGCGACCGACGACGGAACCGAGGAGGCCGACGCGGGGGACGGGGACGACCGAACCGCGGACGCCGACCGGACGGCCGACGAGAGGCGCTACCGCGTGCTGGCCGCGCCCGAGGACGGCCCGGTTCGACTTCTCGACCGCCAGACCTTCGAACCGGTCGTCACCGCCGAGTCGGGCCACGACGCTCCCGTCGCGGACCTCCGGCCCGGGTATCTGGTGGACGCCGACCTCGACTGGTCGAGTCCCGACCCGACCGTCCGGTCGCTGTCGGTCCGCCGCCCGACGCTGTACGTCTTCGCCGACGACGCCGAACCCATGTTCGACGCGGCCCGCGAGACGTGGACCGAGGCGCGCACCGCCGGCGACTCGATGAACAGCAGGGTCACGCGCAACACCGACAGCGAGGTCAACGGCGTCCTCTACGTCTTCGGCGAGGACCCGACGAACGGCATCTTCGAGGCGTTCCGCGACGGCACCCGTCCGGTCGAACCGCTGGTCGATAGGGTGAACGAGCAGGAGGGGTCGGCCCCGCGCGAGGTGTTCGTCCTCCGGCCCGAAGGCGGGGAGTTCGTCGTCGTCACCATCGCGCTCCGGAAGGGCGGACAGTTCGCCGACACTCTCCGGGAGACGTACGACGCGACGCGGCCGTCCGAACCGCTCGGATAGCCGTGGACTGCTCTCGTGACGCCGTGGCTCAACGTCTGGAGCTCGCGCCCCGCCATCAGTCGTTCCCGAGGAGGACCGCTCCGAGAACCCGACGCTCGCCGCGGCGCAGTATCTCGCTCGCGGTGGACTTGTCGATTTCCAGCGTCTCCGCAAGGTCGGCCAGCGTACACTCGCGAGGCACCTCGAAGTAACCCTCGCGGAGCGCCGCGTCGAGACACTCTCGCTGGCGGTCGGTCAACAGGCCGCCGTGGCCGGTTAGCCCGCCCTCGCGGTCGGTCCGACTGTCCGTCTCGTCGCCGGTCTCGACCACCGACAGGAGGTCGTAGTCGAAGGCGCTCTCGTCCAGCGCGGTTCCGACCGCTTCGAACTGCTCGCGGGTCGCGGTCAGGTCGAACTCGAAGCGCCCGTCGGTGACGACGACGGGGAACTCCGGCGGGAGCGACGAACGGCCCAGAAACTCGTAGAGCCCCTGATCGGTCGATTCGTACTGGGCGAGTGTCCGCTCCTCGTCGGCGTAGAGCGAGTCGTAGGCGACCACGGCGGGGTGAGTCCGAATCGCTTCCGCGGCCGACTCGCAGTCCCCGCCGACGATTTCGCCCAGTTCCATCGCTCGGTCTTCGACCGGAACGCCGGTGAGTAGCCGGAACGTGGCGTCGGGATGCGACCGCGAAACCGACGAAATCCACGTATCGGGCGGGAGCGTCATTCGGAATCGCGCTCGAATCACGGAGTCGCCTCCCGCTCGGCGGACCCGGTCGCTCGTGCTGGGCAAACCGCCAACATGTTGGTGAAACGTCTAACTTCGGTCGGGATAAATCTACACCTCGTGACCGACGCGAATCGAGTCCGCACCGAGCGCACCACTGCGGAGATGGACGGGGAGTTCGTGGTGTTCGTCATCGGGATGCGAATCAACCGCCTCCGGAAGGTACACAAGTGGCTCCCGGTTGCGCTGGCGATGCCGCGGATGCTCCGGGAACTCGACGCCGACCCGGAGTCCGGACTCCTGCACTACGAAACTGTCGTCGGCTGGCGCGTACTGCTGACGATACAGTACTGGGACTCGTTCGAACGTCTCCGGGAGTACGCCCGGGACTTCGACCGGGAACACGTCCCGGCGTGGGCCTCGTACAACGAATCGAACTCCGGGACGGGTGACGTCGGTATCTTCCACGAGACGTACGTGGTGGACCCCGGCGACTGCGAGAGCGTCTACAACAACATGCCGCAGTTCGGTCTCGGGGCGGCCGGGACGCTCCGTCGGGCCGAGGGTGCCGTGGAAACGGCAGGCAAGCGACTGGGCGTTGCCGACGACGAACTGCTCGTCTCCGAGGACGGACACCGGTCAGGCGGCGAGTGACGCCTCTCGCTACCGCTCGACCAGCGGCCAACCGAACCTTCCGCCTTCCTCAGGCGCTGCAGATTCGGTGGAGGTCGTCCAGCGAGTCGATGTCCCACGTCGGCCAGACGTTCAGGTCCCAGTCTCGGCGGTGGGGCCGACGGATGAACGCCGAGTCGATGCCGGCGTTCTCGGCGGCCCGGATGTCGGACTCGTTGTCGCCGACGAACAGCGCCGAGTCGGCGTCTAAGTCAGACAGCGCCCGGTCGATGTAGTGGGAGTTAGGCTTCCGGCGGTCGAGGCTCTTGATGGTCGCCTCGCGGCCGTACGCTGTCTCGAACAGGTGGTCAACCTCGAAGTGGTCGATGAGGAAGTCGACCGTCTCCTGTTGGTTCGAGCTGACGATTCCCATCGAGGTATCGAGGTCCGCCAGCGTGTGTACGTCGTCGTAGGGCGTCTTGCGGCCCTCGCGGGCCTCCCGCTGCTGGGCGCGCGACGACGTGCTGTCGAGCGCGCGCCAGAACGTCTCGGGGTCGAGGTCGTACGTCCCACAAACTTCGCTGACGCGACTCGGCGTCGCGCCTACCGTCATGTCGTCCACGTGGTCGGGGTCCGGGTCGGTCACGCCGAACTCCTCGAACGTCTCGCAGGTTGCTTCCCGCAGGACTTCGAAGCTCGTCCGACCGACGAGGACACCGTCGTTGTCGAAGACGACGGTATCGTAGGTCATACACCGTATTGAAGTGGTGGCCTCATAAGCGTTTCACCCGCTCGTCGCTGAGCCGTCGGCTCTCGCGTCGAAAAAGAAACGGAAAAGAACGCGGAGATTTCCGCGGAACGGCGCGACTACTCGTCGTCGTCCGATTCGTCGTCGTCTTCGGCTTCCTCGGCTTCCTCGGCGCGGTCGCTGAGGACTGCGTCGCCGCCTTCCTCCTCGATGAGTTCGACCGCGCTCGCGGAGAAGGCGTCGGCGGTGACTTCGAGTCGGTTGCGGACTTGACCGTCGCCGAGCACCTTCACGGCGTCGGCGCCCCAGCCGTCCTCGACGACGTCGCGTGCGTCGAGGCGGTAGCCGGAGTCGGTCTCCTCGGCGTCGCCTTCGGCGGCCAGCAGGGCCGCGTCCTCGTCGAGCTTCTGGACCGTGACGGTCAGGACCTCGTCCTGAACCTTGTCCGGTCGCGAGAAGCCGTGCTTGCCGAGCGGTTCGTAGTTGTGGAACTCGTGTTTGGCGCGACCCGCGCGTCCGCGACCGCCGCGGTGACCGGCTCCGCGCCGGTTCTTGTGACTACCGCCGCCGTGCGTGCGGGAGCCGCGCTGTCGTCGTTTCTTGTCCGTCATGGTTATCGCATCGCCTTCAGGAGCGAATCGATCTGCTCGGTGTCGTGCTTGCCGAGCTGACCGCCCTCTTTAGTGGGGTGTTTGATGCCGTCGTGACCGCCGCGCGGCGGGTGAAGCCGGAGGACCGGGGAGAGACCCTGCTCGCGCAGCGTCGTCTCCTCGTCCAGCAGCGCGCTCGCGAGGGCGCTCACGTCGTCGTAGTCGGTGTTCTCCGCGACCCACTCGTCGTCGACGTCGGCGTCGCCCTCCTCGGGTTCGGCGCGCTTCTCGAGCACCGTCTCCAGCACGTCTTGGCTGGGTTCGCCGTACGCGGTGTAGTCGTTGACCTTCGTGACCATGCCGCGGTAGGCGTCGGTGTCCGGGACGAGCGTGCAGTGGTTGACGCGGTGCAGGTTCAGCATCTTCAGCGTGTCCTGCGTGTCGCCGTTCATGTCGACTTCGCCGCGAATCTGAACGACCGCCTTCATCACTCGGCCACCTCCTCGCTGTAGTCGGTCCGGCCGCGCGGGCCGCGGGACTCCGCGGCGTTCTCCAGCGCGTTGTACGTCGCCTTCGCGAGGTTGAGCGTCGTCCGGGTGTTGCCGTGGCTCTTGGTCCACGCGTTCTCGACGCCGCCCAGTTCAAGAATCTTGCGGACGGTGTCGGTCGCCGCGAGACCGAGGCCGGTCGGGGCCGGAATCAGTTCGACCTCGACGCTGCCTGCCTTGCCTTTCGTCCGGCGGGCCAGCGAGTGAGGTCGTTCGCTTCGGTCCTCCCACGACCCCGCGCCGCGGTTGACCTGAATCATGTTCAGCTTCGCGATGTCGATCGCCTTCTGGATGGCACCGCCGACCTGGTCGTCGCGGCCCTCGGCGTAGCCGACGTAGCCGTCGCGGTTGCCGATGGCGACGACGCAGCGGAACTTCACGCGGCGACCGGAGTCGGTCATGCGCTGGACCATGTTGATGTCCAGCACCTCGTCTTCGAGTCCCGGCAGCAGCTGGTCGACAAGCTCCGGCTCCTTCAGCGGGAGTCCGGAGTTGAGGGCGTCAGCCATCGTGTCGATGTCGCCCTCGGCGACTTTGCGGCCGAGACGGGTCTGGGGTTCCCAGCCGTCGTGGTTAGCACACATACGTTAGTCCTCCATGAGCGTCTCTCGCACTTCGTCGAAGTGCTCGGGTAGTTCTGTGGCGTCGAAATCCCCGCTGTACAGCGGTTCGTCCAACTGCTCGGCGTACTCGGCGATGTGTTCGCCGCGGTTGCGCGACCAGTCGGCCAGCACGCTGTCGTTGTGGGGAATTTCGAGCCCGGCGTCGATTGCGCCTTCCTGTATTGCGAATACTTTGCCTCCGGGTGTCGCGGTGTTGAGACCGATGTCGAGGACGGCCTCCTCGATGCCGGCTTCGAGCGCTCGCTTCCCGGCCAGCAGCCCCGTCAGGTACGCGCTGGGGAGGTTGCCCGTGGGGGCTTCCCAGCCGTACTCTTCGAGGTCGCCGGAAAACGCGCTCGCAACCGTCTCGTCGCCGTTGGGACCCATCGTGACCAGCTGCGCCCTGACGTGCTGGTTGCTCTTGCGAGCGACCAGCCGGGGCTTGCCCGATTTCAGCAGGCGCAACCTCTGATGGTAGTCAGTCCGGACCTCGCGGCGACGGCGCATCGGCACCGTGTATCGTGGTCCTGTTGCCATTGTTAGTAGTTACTCTCGATGTAGTTGAGCAGGTACTGGACGCTACGGAACTCCCCGCCCTTGGCTTTGTCGTACAGGTCTCGGTACTGAGACTGCGTGATTTCGCCTTCGGCGCGGAGTTCGCGGAGCTTCGTTCGCTGCGCGCGAATCGTCTGCTGCCACTGTTCTTTGCCCTGCTGGCGGCCGCCCGACTTCCCTTTTCGGGTGCCAGCGCCGGTCTGATGACCGTAGTCGCGCTTGGCCTTCCGCTTGCGGGCGCGACCGCGGGAGTTGCCCTTCTTGTCTTTCGCCTCTATCGAGCCGTCCTCGACGAGTTCGCGGATGTCTTCGCGGGTAATCGCTTCCGCGATGGCACCCTGCGCTTCGGGGTCGAACCAGACGCGGTTCTCGCCGACGTCGAGGACGTCGGACGCGAGTCGCTTCTGTGCGCTCAGGTCGCTCATTCTTCAACCTCCACTTCGACGTAGGTCGGGTTCAGGACGCGAACGCCCTGTTCTTCGGCCTGTTCCTCGATGCGCTCGCGCTTGCGAGCGCCGACCTTCGAGGCGATGCGGACCGCTTCGCGGTCGCCGTCGACGCCTTCGAGGTCGTCGGTGTTGTGGACGCGGACCTCCTCGAAGCCGCTGGGGTGCTTGCCGCGCACCTCGGTCGGCGTTCGGAAGCCGGCCTGAACCGTGTCGCCTTTGCCCTTGATGCCGCGGCGCTGCTTCGATAGCTTGCCGCGCGGGCGTCGCCACGAGGTCGGGGTCCGCTTCTTCTTGTGGTAGTCCTGCCGGTTGAACTGCGGCTTGCCGACGCGCTTGCGCTGCGTGAGGAGTTCCTCCTCGCGCTCGGTGAGGTCGGGGGTCTTGTCGACCAGCCCGCGGGGCTGGAGTTCGGTCTCGACCTCCTCCTCGGTCTCGGCTTCCGGTTCCTCCGGCTCTTCCTCTTCGATTTCGGCCTCGGTCTCCTCTTCGACTTCGAGACCGCCGACGTCCGCCTTGATACGGGCGGCGAGGGCGTTCCCGATGCCTTCGACCTCTGCCAGGTCGTCCTGACTCGCGGCCTTCACGTCCTGTACGGACTCGAAGCCTGCGTCGCGGAGCGCTTCGGCCTTGCTCGGGCCGACCCCGCTTACGTCTTCGAGCGATTGGGGTTCGTCGTTGTCGTCTGCCATTCGTTAGACACCTCCAGTCTGGGGCTTCTCGGTGATGTAGACGCCGTCCTGGAAGACGCGGGTGTCCTTGTCCTGCACGCGGGTCAACTGCTCGATGTCCGCGGCCGTTTGGCCGACGTCCTCGATGCTCGGCCCGCTCAGGGTGAGGACCTCGTCGTCCACGTCGACGGTCGTCTCGCCGTGAATTTCGGTGGTTCGGGGAGCCTTCTCACCGAGGAAGTTCTCGATGACGACCTCGCCGTTCTCGGCGCGGACCTGCATCGGGAAGTGGGAGTAGAACACCTCCATGGTGTACTCCCAGCCCTCGGTCACGCCGTGGAACATGTTGCGAACGTGGCTCTCGAACGTGCCCACGGTCGCGTTGGTCTTGGCGTCTTCCTCCTCGCTCTCGATGGCCACGGAGCCGTCCTCGACGGTCACCGACACGTCGGGGTACCAGAGGCGTCGCGTAACGGCGCCTTCCGGTCCCTCGACGGTGAGTTCGAGGTGGTCCATCTCCGCGGTCACGTCGTCCGGAATTTCGAGTTCTGTTCGTGCCATTGTTAGTAGACGTAGGCGATGACCTGGCCACCGACGCCCTGTTCGCGGGCCTCGTAGTGGCTCATGACGCCGCGGCTGGTCGTGACGACGAGCGCCCCGTAGTCACGGGCGGGGAGGAACCGCTTCTCCCACTTCTCGAAGTCGTCGGACCCGGCGGAGTACCGGGGTTTGACCGCGCCGCACTCGTTGATGGCGCCTTTCAGTTCGACCTCGAACTGACCGGCCTTACCGTCGTCGACGAACTCGAAGCCGTCGATGTACCCTCGGTCGTAGAAGACTTCGAGTACGCTGCCGATCTCGTTCGAGGCGGGCTGTACGGTGTGGTCCAGATGACCGACGCTCTCGGCGTTGTCGATGCCGGAGAGCGCGTTGGCCAGCGGATCGTTTCCTGCCATAGTTATCGATACTTCTTGAAGCCCATGCTTCGGGCGACTTCGCGGAAACACTGCCGACACAGGTTGATGTCGTACTTGCCGACGAGACCCTGCTTCCGACCGCAGCGCTGGCACTCGTCCGTCTGGCCGGTGCGCTTGGCGGCGTGTTCTCCGGTCGCCTCGGAGTCTATTTCACTTTCACTCATCGTTCAACCTCCACGTCGAAGTTCGATTCGAGGAACGCGATGGCGTCCTCGGCGTCCAGCTTGTGTGCCGAGGGGACCGACCGCGTGACCTTGTCCCGCTTGCTGATTCGGTAGCCCGGTCGCACGAGGTTGACCGTCACGTCGAGACCGTAGATGCCGACGTTCGGGTCGTACTCCTGGCTCGGGAACTCGGTGTGTTCCTCGACGCCGAAGCTGAAGTTCCCGGTCTCGTCGAACTGACGAGCCGCGATGTCGGCCAGCGGTAGCGCCTTCTGGAGGAACTCCCGAGCCTCGTCGTCGCGCAGGGTGACCTTCGTGCCGATGGGGTCGCCCTGCCGGATGCCGAACTCGGGCTTGGTGGACTTGGCCAGCGTCCGCACGCTCTGCTGGCCGGTCACGTCTTCGAGGATGTCCTCGGCGTCCGCGAGTTCCCGACCACCTTCGCCGACGCCCATGTGGACGACGACCTTCTCGACGGTCGGTTCGCGCATCTCGTGGAAGTCGGATTCGGCTTCGCTCATTCGTCATCACCCACGAAGTTCTCGTCGATGACCACGACGTACTCCTCGACCGTCTCGAAGGTGCCGTCGTCGGTCTCGACCACGACGTTGTTCGAGCCGCTGCCCGGCGTGACCTGAATCTCGGTGACTTCGCCGATGTCGCCCGCGTGCGAGCCGCGGACCGCGGTCACGAGGCTGCCTTCCTCATAGGGGAAGTGAGCGACGATTTCGTCGTCGTCGTTGCTGACGACGACCGAGTCGCCGGCGCTGTACTCGTCGTCCTCGACGAGGATGTTCTGCCCGTCGTGGAGGTTGAGTTGGGTCCGGCCGCCCGAAATCATCGTCTTGTCCTCTATCTTCCCGAGTTTGCTCTCGGCGTCGTCGCCGTCGATGGGGGTCAGCGTGAGCCGACCGCCCTCGTCGGGGAAGACGCGGTAGTACTCCTCGCGCTCGGTGAACGCGACGATGTCGAACATCCCGATAGGTCGGTCCTCGGCGGCGTTCTCGTCGCCGTTGACCAGCACGTTGCCCTGGTCGAGGGCGTAGCGTGCTTCCTTCCGGGACTGGACGTAGCCCAGCACGTCCCGCAGCAGGATGATGAGGGGCACGCCGTCCTCGCCGTGCGGGCCGGAGTCGGCCTTCACGGTGAAGGTGTCCGTCTTGCGCTCGACCGGCCAGGACTTCGGAACTGAGAGTCGCTTCTGGTGTTTCGTCATTCGTTCTCACCTCGGAGGCGCTCCTCGCGCAGGTCGTCTTCGAGGTCGAGGTCGGTGACCTTGAGGTTGCTCGCGTCGAGCGGCCGGGGCACTTCCTCGCCGTCGGCCTTCTCCAGGGTCACGTCCTCGACGTGAACGACCGCGTCCCGGAGGTCGACGTTGACGACTTCGCCCTCTTCGCCGGCGAAGTCCCCGCGCATCACCTCGACGGTGTCGCCCGCGTTGACGCGGACGCTGCGGGTGTCGAACTCCTCGCGGAGGTCGTCGGCGAGCGTCGCCTTGACCTGCTCGTGTCGCTCGTGGAGCGAGGCGCGCTCGGTCTGGTTTCGTTGTTTGCGTGGTTGCTGAGTCATACTATCATCGTAGCGGTGCTCGCGATACTTCCGAACCGCTCTGCGACTTCCCGCGCGATGGGACCCTTGATCTCGGTCCCGCGCGGTTCCTCGACGTCGTCGATGATGACGGCCGCGTTGTCTTCGAACTTGACGCGGGTACCGTCGGGGCGACGAATCGGCTTGCGCTGGCGGACGATGACCGCCTCCAGCACCTGCCGTCGCATCTCCGGGGTACCCTTCGTGACCGAGACGGTCACCTTGTCACCGATACCCGCCTTCGGGTGGCGGCTCTTGGTGCCGGAGTAGCCGGAGACGCTGATGAGTTTGACCTCGCGTGCGCCCGTGTTGTCGGCGCAGTTGAGGAGCGAGCCCTTCGAGAGGCCCTGCGTGACGTCGGCTTTGAGCGCTTCCATTATTCCTCGCCCTCCGTTTCGTCTTGCTGTTCGGTTCCGCCCGCTCCGAAGCTCCGCGTCGTCTCGAACTGCTCGACGACGACGTGGCTCTTCGTCTTCGAAAGCGGTCGGGTCTCTGCGATACGAACCGTGTCGCCGACTTCCAGTTCCATGCAATCCGGGTGGTGTGCCGGAACGCGGGACCGGCGCTTCATGTACCGGTCGTACTTCGGAACCGGAACGTCGTACTCTCGCTCGACGATCACGGTTTTGTCCATGTCTGTGGAAGCGACCTCTCCTTCGAGCGTCTGACCGCGCACGGACAGCGTTCCGTGGAACGGGCAGTTCTCGTCGGAGCAGGTCCCTTCCGGCTCTGATACGTTCAGTCCTATTGCCATGTGGATTCACCTGCGTTTTCGGTGCGCAATTCGGGTCGTGAGAGCAGCCGCGCGCCATCCACCGTAACGTAGGCCACGCCCTCGCAATCGCGGGGGTGTCCCCCGGAGTCCGGCGAGCCAGTCTCGCCGGACACACCAGACTGACCGGAGCGTACTCCGGCAGTTTCCGATGCAAGTTTGGACGCGGTCCCCGACCCCTTCGCGAGGTCGGCGGATTCATCTGTGAGCGCGAACTCGAATGTCGAGCCCTCTTTGGGCACCTGCCGCACCCGAGAGTCGGACGCGACGCTCAACGTGCCCTGCGTCTCGGCGACGACCCGGCCCTCGATTCCCACGAGGTCCGGGTTCGGCGCGTCGGCGACGCGGACGTGGAGTCCGTTGAGTTCGTGTCGCGTCAGGTTCTCGGGTGTGAGTGGCATCGTTATTCGTCTAGGTCGCCTTCCTCGCGCTGGACCGTCTTGATCCGCGCGATGGTGCGGCGAAGTTCCTTGAATCGGCCGGGGTCCTCCGGTGCGCCACCGGCGGCCTTCACGGCCTTCGCGTTGAGGAGTTCGGTTTCGAGGTCTTCCAGTTCCGACTCGCGCTCTGCGGGAGTCATGTCGCGGATTTCCTCGGTGTGAAGGATGGCCATCAGTCGTCACCCTCCTCTTCGTCGCTCTCCTCGCCTTCCATCTCGTCCATGAGGTCCTCGGCTTCCTGCTCGACTTCCTCCTCGAGGTCGTCGAGTTCCTCTTCGACGGACTGGTCGGATTCGGTCTCGTCGGCCGACTCCTCGTCGGTCTCGTCCTCGATGACCTCCTCGACGACTTCCTCGTCGAGTTCCTCCTCGCCGGGTTCGGCGGGCTCCTCGCCCGCCTCGTCCTCTTCGCGGAGTTCCTCGAGTTCCTCGTCGGTCGGCTCTTCGAGGAGTTCCTCGACGCCGGCCTGCTCGTTGGCCTCGACGGCCTCGGGGACGACCTCTTCGGGGCTCGCGCCCTCCTGAATCTCGAAGTCGTCGGGCAGGTCGGCTCCCGGCGGGATGATCTTGACGTCCACGCCGATGGTGCCGAGTTTCAGGACGGCGACGCCTTGACCGTGGTCGACTATGTCCTCGGCGGGTTCGCCGTTGTGCTTGATGTACCCGCGGTTGAACTTCTCGACGCGCGAGCGGGCGCCCGTAACCTTCCCGGAGAGGACGATTTCCGCACCGAGCGCACCGGCGTCCATGATGCGGTCGATGGTGGTGTGTCCGGCCTTCCGGAAGTACCAACCGCGCTCGAGCGCGTTGGCGAGTCGGTCTGCGACGATGCGGGCGTTGAGGTCCGGTTCGTCCACTTCCTGGACGTCGATCTGCGGGTCGTCGAGGTCGAACTTCTCCTCGAGTTGCGTGGTGATCTTCCGGATGTTCTTCCCGCCCTTGCCGATGACCATACCGGGCTTCTCGGCCTTGAGGACGATCTGGGTACCCATCGGGGTCTTGGCGACGTCCATGCCGCCGTAGCCCGCACGGCCGAGTTCGTCCGAGAAGAACTCGTCGATCTGGGACCGCTGGAGTCCGTCGTGAATGAACTGTTGTTCGTCTGCCATTATTCCTGCACCTCTTTGAGTACGAGTTCGACGTCTACCTCGGGCGTGTTCCACGCGCTCGCCCGTCCCATCGCTCGGGGCTTGCGGCCCTGCACTTCGCCGATCTTGTGGGCGGCGACGTGCATGATCTCCATCGACTCGCCGTCGAAGCCCTGCTGGTCGGCGTTGTTGACGACGTTCTCGATGAGGGTCAGGAAGGCCTCGCTGGCCTTCTCGGGGTAGCGACCGGCGTCCCAGCCGTCGATGTCGCTACGGTGGCCGACGCCGCTGTTGTGCTGCTTGAACGGCACCGACCGCTCGCCGTCGATGACCTGCTGGAGGTACTCTTGGGCGTCCTCCACGGTCATGCCCTTGATTTCGCGGGCGATGGCTTTGCTGTGCTTGTGGCTCATGTGCCGCTCCCGGAGCATCCCCTTGGCGGTGGTGTCCGGGTCGGTCTCGACGCTGTAACTGATTCCCATGGTATCACTTGAGTGGCACGAACTTCGAGGAGCGGGTCGCGCCGATACCGGCCTGTCCGTGTTCGACCGATTTCCGCGTCAGCTGGAACTCGCCGAGGTAGTGGCCCAGCATCTCCGGTTCGACGTACACGCGCTCGAAGCTCTGACCGGTGTACACCGAGAACGTCTTCCCGACGAACTCGGGAAGAATCGGCATGTTCCGGAGGTGTGTCCGAATCGGGTCGTTGGCCGAGCCTTCCTCGGTGGCCTCGCGGGCCTCTTCGAGCAGCTTCTCCTGCTCGGTGGACAGACCGCGCTCGATGGTTCGCCGCTGGCGTGCGGGAAGCAGTTCCGCGACTTCCTCAAGACTCATGTCCTGCAGTTCGTCGAGGTCGTAACCGCGGAAGGTGAACTCACCTTCGCGGCCGGTTCGGTATTCGCCTTCGCTCATGCTAGTTTCCTCCCCGTCCCGTGCGCCGGGACGAGATGTCCCCGACCTTCCGTCCGGGCGGCGCGTTCCGCGAGACGGACTTCGGCTTGCCGGGGTGCTGGCGGCCACCGCCACCGAACGGGTGGTCGACGGCGTTCATCGCGACGCCGCGCACGTTCGGCCACTTGGTGCCGCGCGATTTCATCTTGTGGTACTTGTTCCCCGCCTTGACCATCGGCTTCTCGGTTCGGCCGCCGCCTGCGACCACGCCGATGGTCGCCCGACAGTCGGGCGAGAGGCGCTTGACCTCGCCGCTGGGCAGTTCCACGACGGCCGCGTCGCGGTCGTGCGTGACGAGGTTCGCGCTCACGCCGGAGGCGCGAGCGAACTTGCCGCCGTCGCCGGGCTGGCGCTCGACGTTACAGACCGGGACTCCTTCCGGAATCTCGGCCAGCGGCAGGGTGTTGCCTTCCTTGATTTCGGCGCTGACGCCGACCTGAATGGTCTCGCCGACGCCGACGCCCTCGGGCACGAGGATGAGGCGCTGGTCGCCGTCCTCGAACTCGACGGCCGCCACCGGTGCGCTCCGGGCCGGGTCGTGTTCGATGTCCACGATGGTGCCGGAGACGGTGTCGACCTCTTCGGGCTTCTTGTGCGTGAGGTCCGCCTTGTACTGGTGCGACGGGGCGCGGAACGTCGGCGTCCCGCGACCGCGTCGCTGTCCTTGAATTCGTCGTCCCATGTGTCAGAACACCCCGATTCGGGAGGCGACTTCCTGCGCGTCGTCGTCCTCCGAAAGTGTCACCGTGGCCTTCTTGTCGCCGTTCATGGTGACTTGCGTGTTGATCTTCTCGATGGTGACCTCGTACTGCGCCTCGATTTCGTCGCGAATCTCGGGCTTCTCGGCGTCGAGGTCCACGATGAACTGAAGCTTGTTGTCGAAGTCCATCTGGTTCATCGCCTTCTCGGTGACCCACGGGTACTCGATGACGCTCATCGGTCGGCCACCTCCTCGATTGCGCTCTCGGTCCAGACGGTGAGTCGGCCGGGATGCGCGCCGGGCGCGAGGTCCTCGGCGTTGAGTTCCTGCGCCGTCGCCACGTCGGCGCCCGCGAGGTTGCGGGCGGCCTTCGAGGGTTCGTCGCCGGTCACGAACAGGACCGACTTGGGCGTCTTGTACTTGCGCCCACGGGTGGTACCGCGACCCGCTCGGACCGTCTTGTTCTCCTCGGCACGCTCGATGTCGGCGTCCGCGCCGACGGATTCGAGGAAGGAGACGACCTCCTTGGTCTTCACGAGGTCCTCGAAGTCGTCGCTCACGACGAGCGGCAGGTCGAGGTCCTCGTCGAACCGGTGGCCGCGCTCGGCCACGAGGTCGGCGTCGGTCGTCGCCGCGATGGCCGACCGAACCGCCTTCTTGCGCTCCTTCGTGTTGATGTCGAGCGAGCGGTCCTTCTCTTCTTTCGGCGGGTGGGCCTTGCGACCCCCGACGGTCTGGGGCACTCGTGCGCCCTGTCCGTTCGTTCGGGGGACGTGAGCCATCCCGCGACCACTGCCGGGCGACTCCGCCGAGGTTCGCATCCCGGCGTAGTCGTCCGCGCCGTAGTCCTGCTTGCGGTTTGCCTGCGCGGCGAGAACGGCGCGCTTGATGAGGTCCGGCCGGACCGTCTTCGAGAAGACGTCCGGCAGGTCGAGCGTGCCGTCTTCCTCGCCGTCGAGGGTGCGGATAGTTGCCTGCATAGTTTATCCTTGGTTGGATTCGGTGCTTACGTACCGCACCTCGGGGTCGAGGCGCGGCTGGTCTTTCGGCCGGATGGCCGGGCGGAAACGCAGGAGACGCTTGTCCGGACCGGGGACCGAGCCCTTGACCAGCGCGTAGGAACCGTCGACTTCGCCGTAGTTGACGAAGCCGCCGTCGACGTTGATGTCGTCGTCCTCACCGATGTCGATGAGGCGCTTGTTGAGTTCGGTGCGCTGGTGGTAGCCGGTCTGGCCCTGCTGGGGCACCGTCGAGCGGACCCGGGAGGGGTTCCACGGACCGAGGTTGCCGATCCGTCGGCGCCATCCCTGACGGGCGTGCTTGCCCTTCCGCTTCTGGACGCCCCATCGCTTGACGGGACCCTGCGTGCCTTTGCCTTTCGTGACACCGCTGACGTCGGTGTACTCGCCCGCGCGGAACACGTCGTTCATGTCGTGTTCCCCGCCGTCTTCGAGGAGGTCCAGTCCGAAGTCGACGCGGTCGCCGAGCGACCCGCCGCCGACGCGAGTCTCCATCACGTCGGGCTTGTTCTTCGGAACGCTGGGCACCTCGTCGGGAACGGTGTGGGTGACGACGCGAAGGTCGGCGATGTCGCCGTCCTCGAGCGCCGCGCGAAGTTCGGACTCGGCGGCGTCGACGTCGTGGTCCTCCGGCACGTCGAGCGTGCGCGAGAGGTCGTCGTGGAAGTCGTCGCCCCACACTTCCGTCAGCGGCTTCTTGCCGTACGGCGTGTCTTCGTAGGCTCGCAGAGCGACCGCCCGCATCGGCGGCGTCTCCACGATGGTGACGGGAACGGTCTCCTCCATCCCCTCGCGCGGGGAGTCGGATTCGTCGTTCACCATCACCACGTGGGTCATGCCTGCCTTGTAACCCGCGAAGCCCTGAAGGGACGGATTACCGTCTCCGTCGGGCCACGAGTTGAAGCGCGGCACCTCACTGGTCGCGCGCTGGCGGGGGCCGAACCCTAGCGAACCTTTACGTGGTCTGCTTGTTTCTGGCATCGTATCACTTCTCTTTGAGGTTCAGGCAGGCGAGGGAGGCGAACATCGCTTCTTCCGTTCGCACGACCTCGCTGCCTTGATTCGGAACCGCGTTCAGCCAGAGGTCAAACCGGCCGGGTGCGCCCGATTCGACTCCGGACTCCGCGTCCGCCTCGTCCTCCCCGTCGTCGCTCGGCCGTTCGTCGGCCAGCGAGTCGGTGGGGAGATCGAGTATCTCCGGCAGGCCGCGACCCGGTGAACCGAACACGACGGTCATACCGTCGCGTTCGGTCCGGCCGACCACGTCGGTCAGCCGCCGGGTCGTCAACTCGACCCCGTGACGGGACGTCGCGATTCGGACGCCCGCGTCGTCGCGGTCGAGTGCCGCCGGAAGGTCCGTGCGCGTCACCGACCAGCCCGGAAGGGGCTCGTCTACGAGTTTCGCACGGACCGGACTTCGCGAAGAGATCCTGACGGTTACGCGCTCTCCCTCGTCGACCTCCATTTCTGGTGGCACGACGAGCGAGATCGGGTGTTGCAGTCCGCAATTGACCCGAACGCGCCCTTCAGGTCCGACCTCGGTCACGATTCCCTGTCTTAACGACCCCGAACCCTCGGATTCGGAGCCGGTCAGCGACGGGGCGCGGAGCGGCGGTAGGATGCCCGCGTACTCCAGTTCGTCCCGCTTGCCGAATACCTCCTTTCGGAGGTAGGGCGGCGTCGCGGCGTACTTCAGCACTGTACTTACGAACCCGCCACCCCACTTCTCCTCCCCCTTGGGGTCGGGAAAGACCCCGAGGCGGTCGGCCCGGAACACCGTCGCCGCGCGGGCGACGTAGCCGATTTTGCGAGTCGCCTCGCGCTTGTCTTCGGCTTCCCGGACGAGGGATGACGGAACGAGTAGGCTGACGGTCATACCGTGACGCTTCGACGCCCCGTCACTAGACTGTAGCGAATCGTACCGGCTTGGTTCTTAAAAGGGTGCCGCTTTGGTTCTACCCGTGGGGGCGCGTCACAAAGCTCGTAGCGCCGGAAATCGGACCTTGAATCGTGTCACCGTCCCTCGATTCTGGTTCGATTCGGAAGCCTTATTTAGTATCCGGGCATTATCGGTAAATGCACTCGCAGGGCGCTGGTAGTGTAGTGGTATCACGTGACCTTGCCATGGTCGCAACCGGGGTTCAAATCCCCGCCAGCGCACTTCTCCCGTTCACAACGCCTCTAACGGAGTCTACGTTCTTCTTCGAGTTCCGGAGATGACGCTACGCGGCAAGTGGAGAGACAGTTCTCCGTCGACGCCCGGACTGCCCGACTCGGTGTACGCAGAGACGTCGTCAATCTCCCGATCATTTCCGGCAAGATGGCCTCCGACTACCTGCGCGAGAACCCTCGTCATCTCTCGTCGCTCCCAGTTCGGTAAGCAGTTCGGGGTTTTCGAGATGGCGAACAGCGTTCTATCGGAGCGACGGGCCCGACCGCAGGCGTTCGATGGTAGCTGTGAGAACGGGCGACCGCCCCAGCAGCGCGCCGAGTGACCCGAAGACGAGTGGCGAGAGGACGACGAAAACCAGCCACCTGCCGTCCCGAACGTTGACCGTCAACGAGGCTGATGCGGTCACGGGGCCGACCGCGCCTGCGAACGCGACCGTCGAAACCAGCATGGCGAACAGATGCCCGGGAATCATGTGTGCGCCGACGCTCACCGGGACGGGCGACGAACGACTCGTTGCGGTCACCGCCACCCCGACCAGTAGGCACGCTACCATCGGGACGAGTCCCAGCCACCCGGGGATTATGCCGAGCCACATCGCCCCGTCGGAGACGAAGTTGACGTCGCCCGACCCGACGTTGATGGGAACTGCGTGGGCGTTCAGCGTGAACCAACCGACGGCCTGCCACAGCGGACTCCCGGCCGAGTGGTACGCGTCGAGGACGCCGACGGCGTTGCTCGGGTCGTGTGTGAGGTACTGGTCAAATCGGGGGACGGTCACCAGTCCAATCAGGACGTACGAGACGACGTAGGCGAACGCACCGGCACCGATGCGACGGAGGGAAGTTCGCATACTAAAACTGCATCTTTGACATTCAGATAAGCCTTGTGCCGCTGGAAATACTGGTATCACTCGAACGTGAAAATACGGGTGACATCGGCTATTTGTAGCTACTTCTGCGTGAAATCGCAGACGGGGTGAGTCCGCTATCTATATTACGGCGACCGCGAACGGGTTCGTCGTGACTTCCATCGAGGAACTCGTCTCGAACGCGGAGGGAGAGTCGGTATCGAGCAAGAAGCTAACCGGCGAAAAGCGGTACTACTCGAACGTGACGCATCTGTGTGAAGACGAGGAGCCACATCATCTCTTGTTCACGAAGTCCAGTGGCGATTCCGTCGAAATCGACAGGACCGAATTGGGCGTCGAATCGGCCTCGTTCCTCCTGACCGATAAGTCGATACAGGTCTACGGCGAGTCCGACCGGGGGAGAAACACCTCTACCGCCCCTACGGCGAACTGACCTCCGCCTACTACGACTCGGTTCAAGCGGGCACCGTGCTTATCGTCCACGCGCGAGGCGTCCGGTACAAGTTCGCGTTCTCCGGGCGACAGAGCGGTGGGTTCATCGACGACGCGTTCGACTACTTGCTCCGAAAGATACGAACGGAGTGACCGTCGGCGGTTCGGCGGTGGCGCGGATTTCTTCGCCCGGCGTCGTCCCGAGAGGCCGACCCACCAGCGCAGACGTCAAAGACAAAGGAACTGCCGCCCGTCCGTCTACTCGCTATGACCGCAATCGCACTCCTGAGTGTCGCGCCCGTGACCGAGGACAGCATGGCCGACGAGGTGGCGAAGGCCGTCGCCGCGCTCGACGACTACGACGTGTCCTACGAGACCAATCCGATGGGGACAGTCATCGAGGCCGACACCGTGAACGAACTGTTCGCCGCCGCGCAGGCCGCCCACGAGGCGGTGGACGGCGACCGCGTGAGTACGTTCCTGAAGATAGACGACAAACGCACGCGCGAGCAACGCGCGCACGAGAAGGTCGATGCGGTCGAAGACGCGCTCGGCCGGGAGGCCAAACGGGAGCGATGACCGAAAAGACGACAAAGCACTTACTACATCGCGGTGACTCCCGACCGTGAACTCCCCCAGACGCCGATTTCTGTGCGCCGCGGGCGGTTCGTCGGCGGTTCTCCTCGGTGGCTGTACCGGGGATTGGAGGACCGAGTCGCCGGACACTGCGCCCGGAGAGACACCGACGACCGAACAGACGCCGACCGCGCTTCCGCAGGAGCGACACGAACTCCCGGAAGGGCCGAAGTCGCCGCCCGAACCTCCCGAGACGTGGACCGAGGAGAGCGCCGAACGATACGCGGTCGCTTACGAGGAGCGTCGGATGTACAACTCGATGTACGGTTCGACCGTGGACGAGATAACCGTCGGCTGTAGCGTCAACGCGGTAGAGGCCGTCCGCGGCGGCTATCGGGTCGTGGTTCTCTGTCAGGGCGCGGCCTACTACGGCGACGACGGACGACACGGCGACTACGTCGGAAAGCCGGTCGCGTATCTCGTCGGGAACGGGGCGGCGATTCGGACCGACGCTGCCTCGCGCACTGCTGACTGATAAACGGTTTACGGAGCGACGCCCAACCCACGCCCATGGACAGTCTCAATCGGAACGCGTTGGAACTTGCCGACGAAGCCCTCGACTTCGCCGAGGAGTTGGACATCGGCGCTCGCGAACTCGAAAACGGAGCCACGGTCCTCGACTTCGGCCACGAGTTCGACGGCGGCGTCGAAGCCGGACTCCTGCTCGCCGAGATGCAGACCGCGGGCCTCGCCACGGTCCAGACCCGGATGGACGAGGTTGCGGGCGCGCCCTTCCAGTACGTCGAACTGACCAGCGACCACCCCGCGCTGGCGCTGCTCTGCTCGCAGAAGGCCGGATGGGAGGTCACGACCGAGGACTTCGAGGGACTCGGGAGCGGCCCGGCCCGCGCGCTCGTCGCCGAGGAGGACGAGTTCGCCCGCGTCGGCTACGAGGACGTGTCGGACTTCGCGGTGCTGGCGGTCGAGAGCGGCGACTACCCCACCGAGTCGGTCGCCGAGCAGGTCGCGGACCTGACCGGCGTCGAGACGAGCAGCGTCTTCCTCGCGTCGGTCCCGACCGCGAGTCTCGCCGGGAGCGTCAGCATCGCCTCGCGCGCGGCCGAGATGGCCGTCTTCCGACTCGCGGAACTCGGCTACGACCCCCTCGACGTGGTGAGCGCCACCGGGTCGGCCCCGGTCGCGCCCGTGGCCGGCGACGAGGAGACCGCCATCGCGCGGACCAACGACGCGCTGGCCTACGGCGGGACGGTCCACCTCACGGTCCGCGAGGAGTTCGACCGCTTCGACGAAATCGTCTCGACCGCGAACGACGAGTACGGCACCCACTTCGCCGACATCTTCGAGTCGGTCGATTGGGACTTCTACGAGGTCGAGGAGAGCGTCTTCGCGCCCGCTCGGGCGACCGTCGACGTAATCGGCGGCGACACCTACGTCGTCGGCGAGCGCGACGAAGACATGCTGGCCGAGAGCTTCGGCATCTGAGACCCGGCGAGGAGACGAGGTGATACCAGATGCAATTCAAACTTGTCCCCGAACCTCCCGAGAATCTCGACTTCGTGGCGGACGCACAGCGCGCGGTTCCGCTGGTGCCGGGGAGCGAAGACGACTGCTGCGCCCGGATGCTCGACCGGACCGACCTGACGAGTCGCGACGAAGCACGGACGTGGCTGACGTTCCTGCGCGCTCTCGGACTGGCCGAAGAGCAGTCGTCGGGATTCACCCGGACGCGCGAGGACCCCGACCCCAAGTTCCTGCGCGAGCAGTTCCGCGAGAACGTCTTCGGCGTGCCCGCGTTGTTGGCGATTCTGGCGGACGCAGAGAGGCCGCTCTCCGCCGAAGAAGCGTTCGAGGAGTTCGAGAGCGAGGTGCCGACGTGGGAACACCACAAGAATCCGAGTTCGTGGCAACAGATTTGGGGCGAGAGGGTGAAGTGCCTACTGGACTGGGCGGTGTTGCTGGGATTGGCCGGACGAGTGGACGGAGAGTACGTAGTCGAGTGACCGCGCCGGTACTCCTCGGCGGTCCGCGCTTGGCCGCTCGCTTAAGTGATTATGGCGACAACAGGCAGATTCGAAGGACTTACTCGCGGGACGTTGCTCTCACGAGCGTCGCTGTCACGTAGCCTACATAACCGAGCTTCAGTAAGCGCCGCTACAGAAATATAATACAGATTACAGTTATGGGCGCGAGGTCCGTATGTTCACGCGCAATGAGATACCCACCTAACGAAGACCCGCGCTCGGACCACAGCGTTCGACGAACCGTCGCGGCAACGGTCCTGACGGCGCTGTTGGCTCCCGCGCTGGTGCTGTTCGTCTCGTATCCGGTGACGGCGACCGGTGTCGCCGCGCTCGGTCTCGCCGGGTTGTTCGCCGCGAAGACGGCGCAGCGCTTCCGTCGGACCCGTCGCCGCGAGAACCGCACTCGGAACGTCTGCGTCGACAGAATTGGGGTCTGCGTGGAGGTGTAGACGAACGTCCCGCCCTGTTTTCGGTCCCCACTGACTCTCTCACCGGATCTTCCGGACGTTACTGACGTCGAAGCCGCCGTCGTGAATCTCGGTCTCGAACCGGATGATGTCCTCCTCCTCCAGTCGCGAGAGGACGCCGCGGAACTCCCGGACGAACATCACCCGGTCGCGCTCGTTGCCGCCGGTCTCCCACTCGAAGGCGATGGTGCCGTCGGCCGCGCCCATCAGACTTCCCATCTGGGTGTCCGACAGGGCCTCCTGATTCACGAGGACGAGAATCAGGCCGTCCCACGCGCGAGACGCTTTCTGGAGGCCCTTCACGAGCAGTGTGATGTTGCTCCAGTCTAGGTGTTCGTTCGGCGCGCGGGCGAGGTCGGTCAGCGAGTCAATGACGACGAGGTTGCCCGTGGCGTGTTCGTTGAGGTACTCGCCGAGGGCCTCCAGCACGCCCCGCCGGTCGCTCCCCTGTCCGAGGTCGGTGATGGTCTGGGTCTTTCGGGTGTACCACTCGCGGGGAATCGCCGAGAGTTGGAAGTACTCCTGGCTGAAGTCGGCGAACTCCACGGTCTCGACGCCCGCGCGGACCAGTTCCTCGCTCATCGTGAACTCGATTTCGCGCCGGAGTTCGTCGCCGCTGGCGGTGAACGAGACGTAGTGGATGTCCTCGGGCACCGCGGCCCGGTCGGACACCTCGCCGTAGTGGAGTTCGAACTGGTCCTCGTCGGTGTGAGCCAACCCGTTGATGGTCGCACTGGTGTAGCAGAACTCGCGGGCACCGGCTCCGGCCTCGCCCGCCAGCAGGACCACGCTTCCCGGCGGCGCGCCGCCGCCGATGATGTCGTCCAGTCGGGAGATGCCGAACGGAACTCGGTCCATGTAGCTCTCGTTACGGGCGTCTCAGCGGGGGTGCTTGGGTCTTTCGTCTACGAGGCCCGCCCGTCCGCTGATTCCCTCGAAATTGCCCCCCGACACGAATCTTCAAATACGAGAACGGACGAACCGTTTTCGGACGTCTCGTGCGGTCGCAAATGGGAAGCCGACGAACCGCTCGGCAGCGTCGCTCGGCGGTGAAACCGCCTCGATAACGGCAGTAAAGCCGCTCTCCTCCCTCGACCGCCAGTCCGACTACTCCGAGAGGACTGCACCAACTCACCCGTCGATGTCAGCGCCTCGATTCCGGGGTTCTGCGACCAGCACCTCGCCGCCGACGCCCGCGGCCGAGAGCGCCTCGCGGGCCGCCTCGCGGGCCGCGGCCGCGCGGCGCTCGGTCGTCACCGCGTAGACGGCGGGACCCCACGACGACTGACCGGCACCGGCTACCGCGGGCGACCCCGAGAGTTCCGCGACGAGTTCTCCGACCGGCGGACGGTAGACCCCGCCCTGCTCGTCGGCGTACCACGCGCCGTTGAGTCGGCCCACCTCGGCGACCGCCGCGCCGAACGCCTCGGGGTCGTCCTCGGCGACGGCCGGGAGGACGCGGCGAGTCACGACCGCGGCGATTTCGTCGGCGAGTTGCGGGTCCGCGCGTTCGACGACCGACCGCATGCTCGCGTCCTCGTCGTCGCCGTTCCGACCGGGTTCCGCGTCGGGGAGGACGACCACGAACCGCCAGTCGTCCGGAACCTCGTGGCTGGCCGCAACCGACGGGACCGACCACGCCCCACGCTCGGGCCGGTCGGCCGTGAATCGCTCGGTCGGGTGGCCCGAGTCGAGGACGAACCCGCCGGACTCGAAGGTCGCTACTCCGATACCGCTCCGACCGCCGCGACCCAGTTTCGGAGCGCGCTCGCGGACCCGTGGCTCGCGGCCGTGAGCGCTCGCGACCGCCGCGAGTACCGCGAGCGCCAACTGCGTCCCGCTCCCCAGACCGACGTGTCGGGGCAGCGTTCGCTCGACGGTCACGTTCGCGCCCGGTACGCCGAGGAGTTCGACCGCGCGGCGGACGTACGCGTCGGCGTCGTCGTGAGAACAGCGTACCGCCTCCGCTCGCTCGGCGGTCACCTCGACCGCGGGCGAGTCGAGCGCGACCCCGAGCGACCCGTATATGCGCTCGTGCGCCAGCGAGAGGTTCTGAAAGCCGAAGTGGAGGCGCGCTCCGGCTGCGACTCGTGCCATATCCTCGGTTGTCGGGGAACGGGGTTCGTAGTTCCGACAGTGGCAAAAACTGGTCAGGTGAGTTCTTCGAGGACGTGGTCGGCCACGCGTTCGACGCCGTTGTCGTGGCTCGGGGACGCGGGCGGGTGGCGAACCGCGCGAGCGACGTGCGTGACCGAGTGTTCGACTTGGAATCCCTCGACGCCGCGGCGCTCGATGACCCGAGTCACGCCGTGTTGCTCGTCGGTGAAGGGGTAGATCACGCAGGGCGTCCCGCCGACCGCGGCCTCCATCACGGTCGAGTAGCCCGAGCAGACCACCACGTCGGCGGCTCGAATCCACGGCAGGAGCGCGGGCACCGCCTCCCAGTGGTCGTCGCCGACCAGCGTCACGCGGTGGCCCTCGGTCCGGAGCGTCTCGGCGAGCACGTCGAAGTTCGTGGAGTAGACGCTCGGCACGACCAGCACGCCGATTTCCTCGTCGGGACCGCGACAGCCCGCGGGGTCGAGCGCGACGGGCGGGACGTGAGTCACGCCCGGCGGGTCGCCCTCGTCGGGCGGCCAGACCGCCGGGTAGAGGAACGACTCGGCCGCGCCCAACTGGTAGCGGTTGAGCAGCCACGTGAACACCTGCTCGACCGCGGCGTCGTAGTAGGAGGCCGCGTTGTGGGTGACGATGTAGAGCGGCGTCCCGGTCAGCGACGCCGCCATCGCGGCGAACATGTCGTCGGTCACCAGCGCCGCGGGGTCCACCCGGCGGAGCCACCGCACGAAGTCGAAGACGCGCTTGCCGCTGTAGGGGAGGCTTCTGGTCAGCACTCGGCCGAGCGACCCCTGCTGGTAGTCGCCGATGTAATCCACCGGGGCGGCCCGGAACACGTCGTAGCCGTTGTGTTCGATGAAGCGAGAGCCGGGGCCGCCGCCGGCGAGCGCGATGTCCGCCCCCGCGTCTTCGAAGGCCTGCCCGACCGCGAGCATCCGAGTGGCGTGGCCAGCGCCTTCGGGATAGTGGGCGACGGCGACCGTCAGGTCCATGGCATCCCTTCGGCGGCCTCCCGAAAAGTATGTTCTCATTCTAGGATTTCGGCGGGTCGCGGACCGTTCGGCCCCGAGTCGCCGGAGCGCGCCCGTCCGCGGTTCGTTTCCCGGCGGGACGACCGAAAGACGCCGGTCCAGCGACGAAGTCGCCCCGAAGTGACAGGAGCGACCGACCTCAGCCTTCCATCCCGCTGAACGACAGTCCGCCCTCGATGTACCGCTGGGCGAACAGGTAGACCAGCATGATGGGCGACGCGAACGTCAGCGCGAACGCCGAGAACCGCGCCCACGGCACCGAGTACTCCGAGACCAGCGAGAACAGGCCGACCGGAAGGGTGTAGTTCTCGGTCCCGAGCAGGGTCTGGGCCACGACGAACTCGGTCCATCCCGTGAGGAAGGTGAAGATGAACACGGTGGCCAACCCCGCCTTCGACAGCGGGAGGATGACCTCGACCACGACCCGCCACGCGGGCGCGCCGTCGACGACTGCGGCCTCCTCGTAGGAGACGGGGATGCCGTCCATGTAGGTCTTCAACAGCCACGTGTTGAACGGGACGGCCGTCGCCGCGTAGTAGACCGACAGCGCGAGTTTGCTGTCGTTGAGTCCGACCTGCACGAACACGGTGTAGAGACCGATGAGCAGCGCGATACCCAGTCCGCCGCCGACCTGCGTGAGCAGGACGTAGCCGAACAGAATCTTCCGGCGGCCGACGAACTTCCGGCGGGAGAGCGCGTACGCGCCGGGCACGACGAGACACATCGAGAGGATGACCGTCGGAACGGCGACCGTGAGGCTGTTCCAAAAGAACTTCTTGAAGTCCGAGGGGTTGTCCACGCCGTGCGCCGACGCGTCGAGGAACGTTATCTGTGGCGTGTCGAACACCAGCGCCGACTCGGTGAACGGGATGGCCAGTCCGATGCGATAGCTCGGAACGATGAGGTCGCCCAGCACCCATACGAACGGCTGTATCGAGGGTTGCTCGGGGAACAGTCGCAGGCCGTCGACCGAGTGTATCGACCCGCCGGACCCCGACAGCGCCGAGATGAGTATCCAGTAGATGGGGAACAGGAGCGCGAGGACGACGACCAGCGCGCCCACCGTCAGGCCCAGACTCTTCAGCGGCCGGACGGGCGAGATGTCGCCCGCCAGCACTCCCTCGGCGGTGTAGCGCGCCTCGCGGTACGTGTCGACGGGCGTCGTCGCCAGTCCGACCGCGTCGTCCTTGACGTTCCGGACGACGGAGCGAAGCAGACTCACGCGTCGTTCACCCCGTCGGCGAGTTTACCGCGCTTGACGTTCAGCCACATGAACACGCCGATGAACGCGACGGCGATGAGGCTAATCGCGGCACCTTGCCCGTACTGGAAGTAGGTGAACGCCTCGCGGTAGCCGTAGACGACCATGAGTTCGTTCGCGCGCGCCGGGCCGCCCTGATTGAACACGTACGGGATGAGGAACTGCTGGAACGAGGCGGCGGCCGTGAGGATGGACGCGAACAGCACCGGGCGCTTGATGGACGGCAGCGTGACGTGAAGAAACCGGGCGAGGTAGCCCGCGCCGTCCACCTTCGCGGCCTCGTGCAGTTCCTCCGAGACGTCCTGCAGCGCGCTCACGGTGATGATGACCATGAACGGGTACGCCAGCCACGCCTCGGTGACGTTGTACGCGAGGAACGCCATCCAGCGGTCGCTCAGCCACGACACCGACGAGAGGCCCACCGCCCGGAGGACCTGATTCGCCAGTCCGAACTCCGCCGAACTGAAGATGCCCCGCCACACCGTGATGGTGAAGATGGCGGGCAGGCCCATCGGAATGATGATGAGCGAGCGCATCAGTCGCTTGCCCCGGACCCGGTCGCCGGTGACGATGAGCGCGACGCCGATGCTCAGAGTTATCTTCAGCGTGACGCTCGTGGCGACGAACAGCCACGTGACGCCGAACGAGTTCCAGAAGTTCGGGTCGGTCAGCACCGTGACGTAGTTGCGGACGCCGACGAACGCCGCCTCCCCGAAGGTCAGCACCGACAGCGCGCCGTCGCCCGCGAACAGGTTCGACGGTTCGGCGTTCGTGAACGAGATGCCCAGCAGGTAGAGGATGGGGAACAGCATGAACGCCGAGAAGACGAACAGTCCGGGGAGGACGAGCAACAGCGACGCGTCTTCTCGTTCGAGGAATGGCACGTCCTCGACGCGCCGGGCGACGCTAGAGGCAGTACTCATGGGTTCGGTCTACTCCCAGTTTTCTCGGACGGTCTTCTCGGCCTGTTTCATCGCCGCCTCGACGCCCGCGTCGCCGTTGAACACCTTGGTGAGCGCGTCGGTGAGCGGTTGCCACACCTTCCCCATCTTCGGATGGGTCGGCATCGGGGCGCCCTGCTGGACCGTCTCGGAGAAGGCCCGGACGTCCGAGGGGAGCGCGTCACTCCCCGCGAGGCTTTCGAGAACCGGGATGCTCCCCTGATTCTTGGCGGCCTTCTCGAGCAGGTCCTCGTTGGTGGTGTACCACTCGGCGAACGACTGGGCCGCGGCGGTGTCGGCGTCGTCCTCGCCCATGGCCTTCGCGAAGTACCACATCTGGATGCCGGTGAGCGGTCGGGCCTCGCCGCCCTTCGGCGAAGGGAGCTTGGCGACGCCGAAGTCCACGCCCTTCTCCTTCAGCGTGGCGAGGTACCACGGGCCGTTGATGGCGAACGCCGCGTTACCCTCCGAGAACGGGGCGGCCTGCGCCTCGTAGCTGGGGTCTTTCGGCATGTAGGGTTTGAAGTTGTCGAGCGCGAACTGGATTCCCTTCACGGTCTCGGATTTCGACAGACCGAGCATCGGGTCCTTCTCGGGGTCGAAGTAGTAGCCCCCGAACGACTGCGCCCACGCGCTGACGAAGTAGGGGTCGAACGGGTAGGCCAGGCCGTACGTGTTGTTCTTGGGGTCGTGGTGTTCGTCCATCACCGACTTCATGTCGGCGACGGTCTCGGGCGCTTCGTCCACCATCTCCTCGTTGTAGACGAGCGACACCGTCTCGGCGGCGTACGGGAGTCCGACCACGTTCCCCTCGAACTGGACGGCCTCGGCCGCGGCGTCGGTGTAGGTGCCGAGGTCCACGTTCAGTTGGTCGCTCCGGTCGGTGACGAACCCGCGCTGGTAGTAGTCGCCCACCCAGTCGTGCGCCCAGTCGAACAGATGCGGCCCCTGTCCGGCCGGAATCGCGCTCGTGGTCTTCTTCTTCAGGTCCGAGACGTCCGAACCCTCGATGGTGTGCTTGGAGTTCTCGTTGAACTGTTTCAAGGCGGCTTTGCGGGCCTGTAGCTCCGTGTCCTGCAGGCGGTACCACGCTTTCGCGGTCCCCGCGGGACCGGACGCGGTGGTCGTCTCGGAGTCGTCCGCGGCAGTCGTGTCGTCAGCGCCGTCGTCGCCGGACGTCGTCGTTTCGTTCTGCTGCTGGACGCTCGCGCAACCCGCGAGACCGCCGATAATGCCCGTCACACCGATGCTCTTGAGCGCTTTTCTGCGATTCATTGTCATGGGGTGAATAAGTGTTGAATTAGTTGTTCATAACTTAAAGCCTTGGGTTTCCACATGGTCTTTCACGCGATACGACCGTTTCGTGAAACCCCCGCCGACCGCCCAGAACGTCGTTTCGTACTCTCCGTCGCGTCGTACGTGGTAAAACCGTCGGTTTCGCTCGGGCGTCGACCCGAACGACCGGACGGTCGTCGTTCCAAACAACGACGAAATAATGCGTCACACATTCACCGAAGAGGGCAAGAACTAAACCATGGGGGACGTACTCACGGAGAAGGATGGCGACAGTAACGCTGGACGACCTCAGAAAAGAGTACACTAACGGTCAGATAGTGGCCGTGGAGGACATCGACTTGGACGTGGACGACGGGGAGTTCGTCACCGTGGTCGGCCCGTCCGGCTGCGGGAAATCCACCACCCTGCGGATGATTGCGGGACTCGAACGCCCGACCTCGGGCCGCATCTCGATAGGCGGAGAGGACGTGACGGACGTCCACGCCCGCAAGCGCGACGTGGCGATGGTGTTCCAGAACTACGCGCTCTACCCCCACAAGACGGTCGAGCAGAACATGGCGTTCGGTCTCCGGATGAGTACCGACCTCTCGAAGGACGAGCGCCGCGAGACGGTGCGCGAGACGGCCGAGATGATGGGCATCGAGGACCTGCTGGACCAGAAACCCGACGAACTCTCGGGCGGCCAGAAACAGCGGGTCGCACTGGGCCGGGCCATCGTGCGCGACCCGGACGTGTTCCTGTTCGACGAACCGCTGTCGAACCTCGACGCCAAACTCCGGACGACGATGCGCACCGAGATTCAGCGACTCCAGAACGAACTCGGAACGACCTCCGTCTACGTGACTCACGACCAGGAGGAGGCGATGACGATGGGCGACCGCATCGTCATCCTGAACGACGGCGAACTCCAGCAGACCGGAGTTCCCAAGGAGGTGTACGACGACCCGGCCAACGAGTTCGTCGGCGGGTTCATCGGGTCGCCGAGCATGAACTTCCTGACAGTGAGCGTCGAGGACGACGGCGCGACGACCCGACTCCTCGGCGAGGACGGGTTCGACTACGAACTCACCGACGAGCGTCTGCGGGACGCGGTTCGGGGTCACGACCGGGTCCGAATCGGCATCCGGCCCGAGGACGTGTCGGTCTCCGGACCGGGGCGCAACGCCGTCGAGACCACGGTCGAGGTCATCGAACCCGTCGGGTCGGACAACTACCTCCACCTCGGCGTGGGCGAGGACTTCATCGCGCGAGTCGCCTCCGACGTGGAACCGGAACAGGGCGAGCAGATTCACGTCGCGTTCGACGCGTCGAACCTCCACTTCTTCGACGCCGACGACGGCGAGTCGCTGCTGTACGAGACCGAGCAGTCGGCGGCCCCGACGGTCTGAGCGACGCAGTGACGCGGAGAAACTGAACGCGGGACCGTCTCTTCTACAATCGCCGTCTTCCGAGCGCTTCCTACTCTTCGGGGACTGCGGCCGGTTCCTCGACCGGCGCGTCGTGCTGGTCCAGCAGTGAGAGCGTCGTCGTCCGAAGCGCGTGCGGCCACCCCAGCGGCGTGGCGCTGTCGGGAGTCCCGTCGTCGAACACTTGCTCGGGGAGTAGCGCCCCGTTCGGACAGAGCGCGCCGTCGGGGAGGACGAGTCCGAGCAAGTCGCGGGCCGTCGCCGCGAACTCCTCGGCGCGGCGGTCGCCGCGGTCGTCCAGCAACGTCGCGAGGTTCGCGCAGGCGAACGCGCCCCACGCGGTCGAGACAGTCCATATCTTCTCGCCGTCCTGCGAGCGCGCCCGCCAGTCGTCGCCCTCGTAGCGCGCGAGACCGCGGACCGAACTCTCCGGCGGGTCGCGGTGGAGTTCGTCCACGACCGTGCTGACGTGCGAGACCAACCTGTCGAGGCGGCGGTCGTCCACCTCTCCCACGCGGGCGTACGCGACGTGAGCGCTCGCCAGCGCGAGCGACCCCGAGTCACACCGGGTGTCGATGTCGCCCGGTTCGAGTCGGTCGAGCGAACCGTCGCCATCGTCGTCGGTCTCGGCGACGAGTCGGTAGCCGTAGATGCCGCGCTCGGGGACCCAGAGGTCGTCGAGCGCCTCGTAGACGCGGTCGGCCTGCTCGGCGGCCCGGTCCGGCAGGTCGGCCGCGCTCTCCGGGAGGTCCGCGCCGGCGGCGGCGACCGCGGCGTACGCTTCGAGGAACGTCGCGGCGGTGTGGACGAACCGGCCGGTCGCGTCCTCCCACGCGTTCTGACACGCGACCGGAAGCCCGTCGGGTTCGAGCGTCCGGTCGAGTCCGTCGAGCGCGTCCGCGAGCGTCCCGGCCGTCCTGTCGGCGAGGTCGGCGTCGAGTTCCGGGAGCGCGTCCGCGAGGAACGCGACGACGCTGGCGGTCTGGTCGGCCTGATACTCGCTGTAGTCGGTGTCGCCGCCGACCGAGAGGTGACTGTTGGCCCACCCCGGCGCGAGCGTCCGGTTCCGCGGCCAGACGCGGTGGGGCCACGTCCCGTCGGCGAGTTGGGTCTCGCAGTAGCTCTCGGCGCTCCGGGCGTGCCAGTCGTCGAGTCCGAGGTCGAACCGGCGGTCGGCGCGCAGGAGGAACCGCGATATCTCGGCGTCGTCGCGGAACCACGTGTAGCCGTACCCGCCCGAGTGGGCGTAGTAGGGGTCGAACTCGGGTCCCGCGATGCGGAGACCGGTCGGGGCCGACAGCAGGCCGAGCGCCCGGAGGTCGGCGGCTACCACGTCGCCGTCCGGCAGGTCGTCGGGGACCTCGGGCGCGCGTTCGGCGGCCGCCCGCGCCAGCGCGTCGGGGTCGGCGTACTCGGCGAGGACCGCGTCGAGGAGGTCGAGCGCCGCCGCGCGGTCGGTCTCGCTCGCGTCGGTTAGCAGAGTCACCAGCGTCGTCGCGCCGTCCTCGAAGGGGAGTTCGCAGAACAGGTCGCCGCTCAGACTCGACTCCTCCCGCCGACCGTCCGCCTCGGCCAGCGGTCGCTCGACGGGTTCGTCGTCGAGGAGTCGCTCGAAGTCGGCGGGGACGCACCCGCGAGCGGTCTCGAACCCGGTCGCGCTCGCGGCGTAGTCGTGTTCGGCGTCGTGGTACAGTTCGACCGCGTCGGCGTGGTGGAGTTGGCTGACGCCCGTGTCGCGGCCGTCGGGCGCGAACCCGAGGAACGCGACGAGTTCGCCGGCCGCCGAGTCGTCGCGCCCCTCGCGCTCGACGTGGGTCACGTGCGCCTGACCGAGCGTGAGGTCGTACTGCGTCACCGTCTCGCCGTCGGGGAGTCGGTGTTCGGTGACGACGAGCGTCGTCTCGCCCCGGTAGCACTGAGAACTCGTCTCGCACTCGTCGAACCAGCGGAGAGCGCCGTCGCGGCGCACGCCGAGTCTGGCGACGTCGAGTCCGTGGCGGCCGGTCAGCGGCGACCCGAAGTCGCGGGGACTCCCGTCGCGGCCGACGTGGACGAGTCGGCCCGCGCCGGCGGCGGGGGTGTATCCCGAGAACCGTCCGGTCGTGGTCCGGCGCTCGCCGGGAAACAGCTTTTCGTGGCTCTCGTGACGCTTGAAGTCGTCGAGAGCGTCGCGAAGTTTCATTGGCGAAAGCTTGCGGGGAGTCGCTTAATAACTTTTGGTGTAATTGTTTTTCACACGTACACGATTTGCAGAACAGTGAAGTGGGTCGCCCCGTCTCGTGGAGGTATGCACGAACCCGGTCCACCGAGATTCGTCCACGCGGGCGAGTCGGTCGAACTCGCGCCGCGCCGCCCGGACCCGACCGCAGACTTCTCGTGGCGGGTCCGCGACCGTCCCGCCGAGAGCGAGGCCAGCGTCGGCGACGGCGCGATCGTCCACTTCACGCCGGACGAACCCGGCGCCTACGAACTCGAACTGACCGCGCCCGACGGAACCCACCGACAGACCGTCCGGGCGTTCCCCGACCCCCGGCGAGAGACGCGGTTCGCGGTCGCCGCGTCGGAGTTCGACCTCCCCGACGAGGAGATAGCGTCGGTCTCGCTGACCGGCCCGTTCAACGACTACACGCTCGGCCGGGACCGGATGACCCGGGAGGGCGAGGAGTACGTCGCGACGTTCGACCTCCCGCCGGGCGACCACGAGGGCATCTGCGTGGCCAACGACGACTTCGAACACTCCCGGACCGTCGACGTCTCCGTGCCGGGCCCCGGGCGTCCCCGGATTCACCTCGACGGGCGCGTCGAGGACGGGACGCTGGTCGTGACCGCGCGGACCGAGGCCGCCCCGGACGGGAGCGACCCCGACGCGGAGTTCCGCCTCGACGACCGCGACGACCTCGACGAGTCGGCCGTCTCGGTCGAGGGGTCCCGACTCCGCGTGCCGGTCGCCGACCTGCCCGACCGGGCGCGGATTCACGCGGTCGCGGTCGCCGAGCGCCACAGCGTCGCCGACACGCTTCTCGTGGAGTCGGATGACTCGGACGCGGGGAGCGCGACCGTCTCGCGGCCCAACGACCCGCCCGAGTGGGCGACGCACGCCACCGTCTACCAGATATTCGTCCGGCGGTTCGCGGGCGAGACGGTCGAGACGACGTTCGAGGAGATAGAGCGCCGGGTCCCCTACCTCGAATCGCTCGACGTGGACTGCCTCTGGCTCACCCCCGTGGTCGAGAGTCCCACCGACCACGGCTACCACGTGACCGACTACTTCGACACCGCCGGCGACCTCGGGACGCGCGCGGAGTTCGAGTCGCTGGTCGCCCGACTCCGGGCGGCCGATATACGGGTCGTGTTCGACCTCGTTCTCAACCACACCTCGCGCGACCACCCCGCGTTCCAGATGCACGCGGCGGGCGTGCCCGAGTACGCCGACTACTACGAGCGAGTGCCCGCGGACCCCGACGAGACCGACCGGGACGCGACCGACGTAGACGACGTCGACTGGGCGGGCGAGGGCACGCCGGGATACCTGTTCAACTGGACCCGCATCCCGAACCTGAACTACGACTCGCCGTCGGTCCGGTCGTGGATGCTCGACGTAGTCGAGGAGTGGGCGCCGCTGGTGGACGGTTTCCGGGCCGACGTGGCGTGGGGCGTCCCCCACGGCTTCTGGAAGGAGGTCCGCGAGCGCCTGAAGACCGAGGACCCCGAGTTCTTCCTGCTGGACGAGACGGTCCCGCGGGACCCACAGTTCCACGAGAACGAGTTCGACGCCCACTACGACACCGCGCTCTACGGGGCACTCCGGGAAATCGGCCGGGGGGACGCCCCTGCCGAGACGCTGTTCGACGCGCTCGACGCCACCCGACGCGAGGGGTTCCCCGAGTCGTCGCTGCTCCTCCGGTACGTCGAGAACCACGACGAGACCCGCTACCTCGCCGAGTGCGGCGAGTCGGCGCTCCGGGCGGCCGCGGCCGCGACGTTCACCCTGCCGGGCGCGCCGATGATTTACTACGGGCAGGAGCGGGGCGTCGAGGACCAGCGCGGCGAGATGAAGTGGTACGACGGGGACGCCGACCTGACCGCGTTCCACCGCCGTCTCTCGGCCCTGCGCGACCAACGGTCGGTCCTCCGGACCGGCGCGGTCGAGCGAGTCGAGTGGACCTGCGAGGGCCGGACGGACGGGGACCGCCCGGCGGACGACCGTTCGGGAGACGGCCGAACGGGCGGTCCGGACGACTCGACTCCCGACCCCACCGTCGCCTACGCCCGCGACGACGGCGACTCGCGGGTCGTGGTCGTCCTCAACTTCGGCGACGACCCGCACGAGGTCTCGGTCGGCGAACCGGTCGGGACCACCGACCTGCTGACCGGCGAGTCGGTCGCGGCCGGGGACGGCGTCGCGGTCGCGGACGCGGTCGTCCTCGAATCCGAGGACTGAGCGCGAACGAGGGACCGAGCGCGCCGGACGAGAACCGCGGTACCAGCCACTGTTAAGTGGCGTCATCGGAGAGATGTGAACAATGGACGACTCGACGCTCTCCCGGCTACTCCGGGAGTTCGGCTTCTCGGACAAGGAGATAGACATCTATCTGACGGTCCTCGACCACGGCGAAGCGAAGGCCAGCGTCGTCGCCGACGACGCGGGGGTCTCCAAGCGGTACGTCTACAGCGTCAGCGAGGAGTTAGAGGAGCGGGGCTTCGTCTCGGTGAACGACCACTCGGTCCCGACGACGGTCCGGGCGGTCCCGCCCCAAGAGGTGGTCGACTCGCTTACCGAGGACGTAGAGCGCATGGGGCCCGCCCTCGAAGCCCGCTACTCGCGGGCCACGCCCCAGACCGACCAGTTCGAGGTCATCAAGTCCCGCGTGACCGTCTTGAAGCGCGCCACCGCGCTCATCGAGGCCGCCGACGAGGAGGTCGCGCTGTCGATACCTCACGCCCACCTCTCGGAGGTCGCCGACGAACTGCGGGACGCGGTCTCGCGGGGCGTCCTCGTGTTGCTGGTCGTGACCGGGGCCGACCCCGGCGACGACCTCGGACTCGAGGGAGTCGCCACGGTCGCCCGCGCGTGGCAGGAACCGATGCCGACCATGATAACGGTCGACCGGACCCGGAGCCTCGTCGCGCCGCCCGAGATGATAGCCCGGTCGAACAGCGGCGAGCGCGCCATCGCGTTCACGCAGCGACAGCTCGCGCCGGTGCTGATAGGCTCGTTCTTCGGCAACTACTGGCCGATGGCCGAGGAGGTGTACGTCGCCGAGGCCCACGATTTCCCCGAGACCTACGACGACTTCCGGCAGGCGGTGCTTCAGGCGACCCTCAAGCTACGGGCGGGCGCGGAACTGACCGCCACCGTCCGGGGTCGTCCGGTCGACGCCGACGACGGTCCCGACGAGATAACCGGCCGGGTCGTCGCGGTCCGACAGGGACTGGTCGAACCCGCGAACAACTCGTTCCCGGTCGAGGCGGCGCTGGTCGTCGAGACCGGCGCGGGGAGGTACAGCGTCGGGGGCGACGGCGCGTTCGTGGAGGACTACGAGGCCCAGTCGGTCGTCCTCGACCTCGCGGAGTGAGCGGACCCGCGGGAGCGACGCTCCCGGAGATGTTCGGCCGTCCCGAGGTGTGACAGCAACATCTGTCCGAGGGCGGCAACTTAAGCACCTCCGCCGTCATGCGGACGTATGACCGAGAAACCCGGAAATCTGCGGAGCAGCGAAGTCACTGACGGCGTCGAGCGGGCGCCGCACCGCGCGATGTTCCGCGCGATGGGGTACGACGACGCCGACCTCTCGTCGCCGATGGTGGGCGTCGCCAACCCCGCGGCCGACATCACGCCGTGCAACGTCCACTTGGACGACGTGGCCGCCTCGGCCTACGAGGGCGTCGACTCGGCGGGCGGGATGCCTATCGAGTTCGGCACCATCACCATCTCGGACGCCATCTCGATGGGGACCGAGGGGATGCGCGCGTCCCTGATTTCGCGCGAGGTCATCGCCGACTCGGTGGAACTGGTCGCGTTCGGCGAGCGCATGGACGGTCTGGTCACGGTCGGCGGGTGCGACAAGAACCTGCCGGGGATGATGATGGCCGCGATTCGGACCGACCTGCCCTCCGTCTTCCTCTACGGCGGGTCCATCATGCCCGGCGAACACGACGGCCGGGAGGTCACCGTCCAGAACGTCTTCGAGGGCGTCGGCGCGGTCGCCCAGGGCGAGATGAGCGAGGACGAACTCGACGACCTCGAACGCCACGCCTGCCCCGGCGCGGGGTCCTGCGGCGGGATGTTCACCGCGAACACGATGGCCTCCATCTCGGAGGCGCTCGGTCTCGCACCGCTCGGGAGCGCCGGCGCGCCCGCGGAGTTCGACGAGCGATACGAAGTCGCCGAGCGGTCGGGCGAACTCGTCCTCGACTGCATCGAGAACGACCGCAGGCCCTCCGACATCCTCGACAAGCGGTCGTTCGAGAACGCCATCGCGCTACAGGTCGCCATCGGCGGGTCGACCAACGGCGTCCTCCACCTGCTCGCGCTCGCGGCCGAGGCCGGCGTGGACCTCGACATCGAGGAGTTCGACGCAATCTCGCGCCGGACGCCCAAGATAGCCAACCTCCAACCCGGCGGCGAGCGGGTGATGTACGACCTCTACGAGCAGGGCGGCGTGCCCGTCGTGATTCGCCGCCTCGTGGACGCGGGACTGTTCGACGGCGACGCGATGACCGTGACGGGTCGGACGATTTCGGAGGAACTGGAACAACTTGATTTGCCGGAAGATTCGGAAATCGACGCCGAGTTCATCCGGCCCGTCTCCGACCCCTTCCACGAGGAGGGAGCCATCAAGATTCTCACCGGCAATCTCGCGCCCGACGGCGGGGTCCTGAAGGTCACTGGTGAGGACGACTTCCGCCACGAGGGACCCGCCCGCGTCTTCGAGGCCGAGGAGGACGCGATGCGCTACGTCCAAGAGGGCCGCATCGAGTCGGGCGACGTCATCGTCATCCGCAACGAGGGACCGCGAGGCGGTCCCGGCATGCGCGAGATGCTCGGCGTCACCTCCGCTGTCGTCGGCGCGGGCCACGAGGACGACGTGGCGATGGTGACCGACGGCCGGTTCTCGGGCGCGACCCGCGGGCCGATGATCGGTCACGTCGCGCCGGAGTCGTTCGACGGCGGTCCCATCGGCGCGCTGGAGGACGGCGACCACGTCACCATCGACATCCCCGACCGAACGCTCGAAGTCGACCTCTCGGACGACGAACTTGACGCCCGACTCGACGCCCGCGACGACCCGGAACCGGCCTACCGGAACGGCGTGCTGGCGAAGTACGGCGCGACGTTCGACTCCGCGGCGAACGGTGCCGTGACGAATCCGGGCGTGAAGCACGACTAGCGGTTCGTCGGGGCTCGTTCGGACTTCCGTTCTACTTCTCGGCCCGCGCCTCTCCGTTCTACTCCTCGGCCTACGTCCCCGCCGCGCGCCACTCGTCGGCCAGCAGTCCGTAGCGCACCACGTCCACGAACTCGCCGCCGACGAACGCCTCGTCGCGGAAGACGCCCTCTCGCTCGAAGTGCAGTTTCTCCAGCACGCGCCGGGACGCCGCGTTGTCGGCGAACGCCTTCGCCGTCACCTTGTGGAGACCGAGGCGGTCGAATCCGTGGTCGAGCAGACTCCCGGCCGCGTCGGTGGCGTAGCCGTTCCCCTGCGCGTCGGGCGCGACCCAGTAGGCCAGTTCCGCCCGGCGGTAAGTCGGGTCGTTCGGTCGCTCGCGTATGAGGAGGACGTGGCCGACGCGCTCGCCGTCGGCCCGGACCACGAGCGAGACGGTGTCGTCGCTGCGGCCGAGCGTCCCGCCCAGTCGGCGGCGCACGTCGTCGGGGCCGGTCGGTGCGGTGGCGCTCCGGGTTGCTCGGACCGCGGGGTGGTTCTCGTTTTCGACCAGAAACGCCACGTCGGACTCCCGGGGAACGCAGAGAGTCACGCGGTTGCCTTCGAGAAACGTCTGTTCGGGCATGTGTGCGGAGCGTCGGGTGCCGGGGTAATAAGCGTCAGTTCGCGGTCGTTTCCGACTCGGACGCGGATGGCCAGCAGTTCGCTCGCGCCGCGTTGGAACGCGAAGGGAACCGGTCGAACTTCTGTCCGGGGTCCGCGGCGGAAAGCGCCCCGCGAAGGTCGTCCATTCGGGGGTCGGTACCGCGGTGGCCAGCCCTGTCCGCGACCTGCGCGCCCCTCTTCGCCGTCGAGTCGCGCCGTTCCACGACACGTGCCGCCGAGCGTGTCGGCAGGCAGTTATGTTTGTAATTCTCCAAATATATCGTTGTATTATCGTATTGAATTGCCAAGAGGGATAGCCTTTTCAACCCTCAATTATCAACCTGATTACGATGTCAGATAAAGAGACGAAAGACAGGATTCGTTCAATTTGCCTAGTGGCGTTACTTCTATTCTCACTACTTTCGTCCGTCCCGGTGGGCGCGGAGGTGACCAGTTCGGGGAACGTGAGCGTCGGAAACACGGCGCCGAGCGTCTCAGTCCCGGACGCGACGATAAACGACACCGCTTCGGCGTCGACCATCGAAGTCGCGTACAACGCGAGGGGTCACGCGGACCTGAGCGACCTGAAACTACGGGTGGCCGGTCCGAACTTCACCGCTGAAGCGACGAAGTCCTCGAAAGCGGGAATCAATCAGACGCTGTCCTCCACCAGCGACGTCGTGGCGTTCACGATTCCGAAGGACGCCTACGGCGGCGGTGCGTTCCGGTTCTCGGCGTTCCTGTTCAACGAGTCCTCGGGTGAAATCGTGGCTGACGACTTCTCGACCGTCACGGTCGAGTCGCCCGTCAGCGTGTCCAACGTCAGCGTCTCCCCGTCGACGGCCTACGCCGAGAACAACGTGAGCGTTGAGGTCACCCTCGACAACGGCGGGAGTTCCGCGGAACCGTTCACGGTCGCCGTCTCGGCCGGTCGCGAGCGCGTCCGCAGAGTAACGGTCCCCGCCGGCGGAACGACCGAGACGTTCAACGTCTCGTTCGAGGAAGCGGGAGAGCGATACGTCCGAGTCAACGTCGAACCGACGAAGTCGGTCACTATCGAACCGAACCCGATCGAAACGCGGGCGGTGACCGCGTCCGAGACCGCCCTGAAGACGTACCAGAACGTCACCGTCAACGCGACGTTGCACAATCCCACGTCGTCGTCGGTCAGCAAGAGTGTCGAACTGGAGGCGTACGATCCCGATTACGGCTTCCGGACGCTGGTCGCCACCGAGACGGTCACGCTGGACGCCGGGGAGACGCGGAACGTCTCGTTCGTCCGCCACTTCGAGTACGCCACGACGAAGCGGTTCTACGTCTCCTCGAAGTCAACCGAGCAGATAAACGTGACCGAGAACCCGGTGAACGTCCTCACCGACGAGACCACTGTCGGTAGTGACGTTTCGGCGGGTGAGTCCAGCGAGATCAACGTCTCGCTGTACAACAGCGGCGAGCGGACGGCCTCGAAACTCGTCTTCCTCGAATGGGGCGGGTCGAAGCAACTCGTCGGGAACGTCACCGTCGACCCCGGTCAGACGGAGACAGTTTCGTTCTCCCCGACCTTCGACGTCGGCGGAACCCACCCGATATCCGTGAACGAACGCGGCGTCGGCGTCGTCAACGTGAGCGTTCCGAGCGTGACGGTAACGAGCTACGACGTTGCCGCGACCGACGTCTACCTCGCGGACGATATCGAAACGAGTGCGACCGTCGAGAACACCGGTGGCTCCGCGCGGGAGTTCGTCGTGACGGCAGTCGCCGAGAGACGGAACGAGGATTCGTGGCGGTACCGCTCCAAGACGGTCTCCGTCGGGGCTGGCGAGAATCGGACGGTCAACCTCACGGCCTCGGTGTATCGCCCCGGTACGTACGACGTGCGAGTCAACGAGCGCGCGCCGACGGCGGTAACGGCCGAGTACGCCGTCAAGACCAGAAGCGCGTCGCTTTCCGCCGACGTGGTCAGCGTCGGTGAGAACGTCACGGTCACCCAGACGTACGAGAACCCCACGAACGAGACGCGGAGTCGGCGAGTGTCCGTCTCGGCGTACTCCCGCGACGGATCGAGTCAGTACGAAAGCCGCGAACTCGTACTCGGTTCGGGGAAAACCGCGACTGAAACGTTCAACTTCAGCTTCGAGTCGACGGGCCGCAAGTACGTCTGGTTCAACCAGACCAGCCACCAACTTATCGTCAGGAACGAGACGGGCGGAACACCGAACCTGACCCTCTCGCGGGTGTACCCCCCGAGCAATCCCGTCAACAACACTACGGCTGGAGTCTACGCCGAAGTGACCAACGACGGTGATGGCGCCGCGGTTCGGTCCGTCAACCTGACCATCGACGGCGCGGTCGTAGACTCGCGGTCCATTTACGTGCCCGCGAACGAGTCGGCGTCGGTGTTCCTCGAACACCGCTTCACAGAAGAGGGCAACTTCAGCGGTGCCATCGTCTTCGGGGACGGAAAGCGCCACACGTTCGACGGAACGGTTCGAGGGTCCGTCCTCGTCTCGGACAGCGTCAGCGTGGACTTCCTCGGCGGGACTCGCCCGTCCACCTCACCGACCGCCCACGCGGAGTACAACGGTGGGTTCGTCAACGCTTGGCTCTCGTCGGGCGATCGCTACGACTACGATCTCTCGGAACTGGGCGTCGATAACAGCTCTCGCTTCGAGATCAGCTTCACCGTCCGGAACTACACGCCCCGTACCGTGATCGGTCGCGGTCAGGGGCTCGAATGGACGACGTCCGAGGGCCCGACGGAGAACACGACGAACGTCACCGTCGAGGTTCAGCCGTCGCAGTTAGACTACAAGACCGAGTTCTCGGGTAGTTACCCGAGTAGCCCCGCCGAGTGGTCCGCCAACGTCAAGAACGACTCGGCGGACATCGGATTCGACGCCGCCGTCATGCTCGGCGTCGGGACTGTCCAAGACGGTCTTGCGGGCGAGAACGCGAGCGCGGTCACCGGGATGCAGGTGACGACCGACGCGCAGATGTACAGCATGCCTCGATACGTCGACGGCAGCGACGGGACCCGGCCGCATCTCGAAATCAGTCTCGCGGCACCGCACCGGACCGCCGAGGGGCGTTTGAACTACGGTCACTACGACGCGTTCCTTCCGAACTCGCTACTCGACGCGTGGGGAGTCACAGATCCGAAGAGCCAACTTCAGGCCTCTTTCACCGGACAGGACGTCCACAGCGACGTCACGGTCGTCAAGAGCGGTGCGTACGTGAACGTGAGCCTCCACTACTCGACCGGAACGCTCACCATCGCGAAGCGGTCGAGTTCCAGCGACGACGCGTCCGGGGCAAGTGCCTCCGTCGGGGGAATCGGCGGTACCTCGGCCGACGAGACCACTACGGAGACGACCGCCGCAGCGACCACGACTGTGAAACCGACGCCGATGGAAACGTCGACGGCGACGACCACCGGGGCGGCACCGACGACCGAAACGACCGCGACTTACACGACCGAAGCCGCGACCACCGAGACCGCTACCGCGAGCAGTGACGGTGGCGTCCCCGGTTTCGGTGCGAGCGTGACGCTCGTTTCCATCGTCGCTGGCGCACTGCTGGCGCTCCGTCGCAGCGACCGAGCCTAACCGACCGCTAGCCGGAATTTCCGGTTTTGCAAATTCCGTTTTTTCGCACACTCGACTCCCCGTTCGGGACGAGAGCGGCAGCTTCGAACGTGAGAACGCGCGAAATCGAGATGGAGAGGCGGCCTGTCGATTGACTGTAGCTATCGCTCTCCAGTTGGCTTCGCGGAAAAGTGGGACCGCCGAGATTCGAACTCAGGTCCTACCGACCCCATCGGCAGAGGATACCACTACCCTACGGTCCCGCAATGCACTCTGCGTGCAACTGGACAAAAGCCCGTCTCCGAGTTAAGCGCTTCGTTTCACGTCGAGCGATTTCGGGCCGAATCCCGACTCACTCGCCCGACTCCGCGTCGGCGTCGCGGGGGACCACGACGTCGCCATCGTCGCGGACCGCTATGCTCGCCAGCGGGTCGTTCTCGTAGACCGCGACTCCGTGCAACCTGCCGATGACGTAGCCGTCGTGGTCGGACTCGACGGTCGCCTTCGTCTCGCCGTGGGGCGTGCAGACGTCGGCGATTGGGTCGCCCTCGGCGACCACGTCGCCCGCTTCGACGCGGTGTCGCGCGACGCCCGGCGTGTCGGTGTGAGGATGGACCGCGCGCTTGACGGGGTACTCGACCGGCGGTTCGGGACCGACCGCGTCGGGGTCGGGGTCGCCCGGGAGCACGCCGAGTTCGCGCATGACGTTCCGGACGCCCGTGACGCCGGCCTCGCGGGTGTCTTCCTCCACGACCTCGTGGCCGCCCAACTCAGCGGTGAACGCCGGGATTCCGGCGTTGTTCAGGGCCGCGCCGGCTGTCGAACGCTGGAGGTTCTGCTCGGTGTACTCCGCGGCGGCGTACTCGTTGACGACCGGCATACCGAACGCCTCGACGAGCGATTCGAGGTCGGCGGCGAGGTCCTCGGCCTCCGATTCCGTCCGCCAGTCTCGCGGCTCCGCCGCTCCACTCTCCGAGGCGCGTTGCGCCTCGCTCTCCCCGTACAGCACGCGGTCCCGAATCAGGAACGGCATCGACCCGACGTGGGCAGTGTGGAGGTCCACGAGCGCGTCGGCCGAGTCGGCGAACGCCTCGTAGACGCGCTCGTCGACCAGTTGCTGGACGCTCGGCGGACGACTGCTCTCGGCGTCGGGGTCGGGGAAGTAGCGATTGGGGTCCTCGTCGTCGTAGTAGGAGGTGCGGGAATTGCGGCGCAGGCCCGCGGGGTTCAGATTCGGGATGCAGACCACGGTGCCCCGGATTTCCGACGCGAGGTCGTCGGTCATCACGTCCTGTGCGACCGCGAGGCCGGTGACTTCGTTACCGTGGATGGCCGCCGTAATCCAGAGCGTCGGGCCGTCCTCTTCCCCTTCGGCGATTAGGACGGGAAGGCGCTCGGGGGCGCCGGTCGGCAGGTCGGTCGCGTCGAGCCACCCGGTAGCGAGTTCGCCGGGTTCGGAGTCCGCGGTTCCGAGTTGCATGGCTTGCAGGTGGCCGGGCGGGGTGAAAAAGATGGGTTTGGCGGCAGGGGACAACCGGTGGAGAGCGGATGTCGGTTCGGTCCTCGTCTGTCACTCTGTCCCGGCCTACACGCGCGATACTCCGAACACGGCGCTTCGAGACCGGACGACCGACTACACCAACACGCGCTCTAACTCCACCACTACCCCCGATTCCGCGTCCGCGTCGCCGACCATCGTTCCCAGACAGACCGCGGCGTCTTCCGGCGTGAAGCACGCGACCAACTGCCCCTCCTCGGCGTCTTCGGCCTCGATGACTCCCGGCGCGTACACCTGCGCGCCCCGCGCGACCTGTTCGGCCGCGCTCGGCGCAATCGTCACCGCGGGGAGGTGCGTCAGCGCGCGCTCGGCCGGGCTGACGACCTCTCGGAGCCAGTCGTCGCTCCCCGCTGCTCGCGGTTCGTCGCTTCGCGCCTCGCCCTCGCGCCACCTCGCTAACCCGTCCGCGAGGTCCTCCATCGTCGCCAGCGTCGAATCGTCGAAGGGGTCGGTCGCGGTCCGGCGGAGGTCGCCCATGTGCGCGCCCGTCCCGAGCGCGAGTCCGAGGTCGTGACAGAGCTTCCGGATATACGTCCCGCTCTCGCAGCGAATCCGGAGCAGGACTCGGCGGTCCGTCACCTCCAGCGCGTCGAGGTCGTAGATTTCCCGGACGCGCAGTCGGCGGGCGACCGCGCTCTTTCGCGGTGGTTTCTGATAGAGCGGCCCTTCGAACTCTGCGACGACGTCCTCCACGTCGGCGGGCGCGTCGTCGTGGAGTTCCAGCACTGCGACGTACTCCTTGGCACCTTCGAGGAACACCTGCGAGAGTCGGGTCGCCGCGCCGGTCAGGACCGGGAGACAGCCCGTGACCTTCGGGTCGAGCGTACCGGCGTGGGCGGCCTGGTCGATAGGTTCCGCGCGCCGGTCGGCGCGCTCTACGGAGGCCACGGCCTCCCCCGCCATGTCGCGGACCCACGCCGCGACCTGGTGGGCCGAGGGGCCGGGCGGCTTGTCGAGGTTCACGACGCCGAAGGCGAGCAGTTCGTCGGGCGACCGTTCGTCTGGGGGTCCGCGGAGCATGGCGTCAGAAATCGTAATCGGTGTCCACCGGGTACCTGCCCTCGTCGGTCTCGGGGTCGTACTCCTCGATTGCGGTCACGAGCATGTCCAGCACCGCGGGGGCGTCCCATCGAGCAGTGTTGACCGAGAGGTCGTAGATAGTGAGGTCGGTGATGTCGATGCCGTAGTACTCCAGATAGCGCTCGGCCTCGCTGCCCTGCCGGGCCGCGGTCTCCTCGCGGGTCGCCTCGACAGACTTCCCCTCGCGGTCGGCGATGCGTTCGGCGCGGACTTCCAGCGGCGCGTCGAGCCAGATGCGGAAGTCGGCGTGGTCGCCCGCCAGCCACCCGGCGAGGCGCGACTCCAGCACCACGTCGTCGCGTTCGGCGGCTATCTGCTGGAGGCGGCGGTCGAGGTCCCGGTCTATCTGGTCGTCCTCCTCGGCGAGTTTGTTGAACTCCAAGGTGGTGTAGTCTCGCTCGTCGGCGAGTTCGCGGAAGATGTCCCCGCCGCTGATGTGGTCGAAGCCGAGCGTCGCCGCCAGTTCGGAGGCGGTCGTGCTCTTGCCGCTACCCGGTGGTCCGGAGACCGTAATTAGCATATCTCATCTCGGAGCGGCGCTCTGAAAGAGGTTTTGAACTTCTCCGGCCGGGGGTTCGTGTCGGGTCGTCTCCGTGCGAGAAACGGCGGGCGCGTCCGTGGCCGCGGAGGTTGCGCGGTGCGGGCAGTGCGGGGCGGTGTCGGTGATATGGGCCAGTGTCGGTTCTGTGGGCCAATGTCGGTGACGTGGCTCGGTGTCGGCGTGTAGAACGGTGTAGGAAATGTAGCGCGGTGGGGTCGATGCGGTGCAGTCTAAGTCGTGGAGTCGATAGCAGCACGCTTCCCCGAAAGTTCCGGTCGAAAAAACGCGACCCGGAAAAACGGAACCCCGGACTCGAAACTTCGGTTCAGGTCGGGGTCGTCTGGATGTTCAGCGACTTCCGGATGAGTTGGGTCAGGCTCATCGAGCAGAGGAAGTACCAGACGATCCACATCTGCATCGGGCCGAGGATCTTCGCGGTCCACTTGGCCTCGCCGACGAGCGGTGCGACGATTCGGAACTCGCCCGGAGCCACGTGGCCGTCCAGCACCATCCAGTATATCCAGAGGAAGACGGGGATGGTGACGAACATCGTCCAGACCATCGGGCGGAACTGCTCTTTGAACATGCCGAGTTGGTCGCCCATGGCGTCCATCTGCTCCTCGCGAATCTGTTCGAGCGCCTCGTCGTCGCCGCGCTCGCGGGCCTGCTTGCGCTTCTCCTGGATGTCCTTCATGCGGTCCTGATACGCGCTCATCTTCTCCATGTCCATCAGGTTCGCCTGCAGGAGGGTGCTGAACAGGCCGGTCAGGAGAGCGACGACCAACACGACGATGTAGAAGGGCAACACCTTGTCGACGGGACCGATGAAGATTTCGACCGTACTCCCCACGATGTTGCGAATCGGCTGCTGGGAGTAGCCGAGGAACAGTCCGCCGGCGCCGACCGCGGCGAGTTTGTCCCACGTGGTCCACGACGACTCCTCGACGTCGTCGTCGGCGTCGACGTCCGGCGTCGCCGTCGAGACCGTCGCGGTCGGTTCGTCGTCCAGCGCCGCCTCGACTGCGTCGGGGTCGGCGATTCGGAACTCGTCGCCGACGCTCTCCAACACGTCCTTTTCGATGAGTCGGCCCCACTGACCGCTCGTGAGGTCGTCGTTGACGTCGGCCCACTCGATGCGCTCGGAGCCGCCGTCGGTGCGGTCGTAGACGACCGCCAAGGCGTCGGCCATCGCCGAATCGTCGGCGATGAGCGACTCGATTTTGTCCGCGGTCCGTGCCATTGTGACAGATTTGGAATCCCCCGGTTAATCAACTTTCGCTCTCGTGCGGCCGCAGTGGGCAGCGCCAGTCGCCCGGACCGCGCGTCGCGGCCGGAGGAGTTTTAAATGAGCTGTCAGACTGTTGCGTATGAACCGTCGGAAACTCCTTTCTTTCGCTACCACGGCCACTCTGCCGTCGCTCGCGGGATGTCAGGTGTTCGGAGGAGCGCTCGACAGCGGACCAGCGACGTTCGAGGACGTGACTCTCTCGGGACCGGACGAGGTCGGCGTCGGCGAGACGTTCTCGCTGTCGGTCTCGGCGACGAACGCGGGCGGCGAGTCGGGGAACTTCACAGACACGCTGACCGCGGACGGTCGCGGGCCGGGCGACGACACCCGGATTCGAATCGGCGACGTGTCGGCCTCGGAGTCCCGGAGCGTCGAGGTCGGACCCTTCTCGCTCTCGCACGCGGGACGCCACCGGTTCCGACTCACCGGGACCGGCGCCGCTCACACCGTCTCGGCCGCGACGCAGTCGCTCCCCGGCGGCCAGCGGTTCGCCTTCGCCGACGGTCTCGCGCTGTCGGTGGCGGACCCGGCCTACCGCGACGCGCTACTGTTCGACGCGCCGGACGGGCGCGACGTCCTCGCGTCCGGCGACGCGTTCGCGTCCGACGACGAGTCCGCGCCCGACGAGTCGGTCCTCGCGGTCGTCCGCATCTGGATGGAGAACCGGACCGGAGGGTCGCTCCCCGTTGGCCCGTCGTCGTTCTCCGTGTCGGACGGCGAGGTCGTTGCGACCCTCGACGGCGCGGCGGACGGTCTCGCGTCCCTCGACGGCGTCGACGGCGACCCGTTCGGCGCGTCGGCGCTCGCGCCCGGCGACTCCCGGACGGGATGGCTGGTCGCCGACGTGGCGACCGAGCGCGCGACCGAGGGGCTTCAGGTCGCGTGGAATCGCGCACGGGGCGACGCCCGCGGCGGCGAGGCCGACGAAACCGCGTCGGGCGAGACGAGCGACTCCGCCCCGGAGGTCCGCTGGCAGTTCGACGCGACCGAACTACCGCGGTTCGAAGTCACCGACCTCTCGCTGCCGGCCGAGACCGAAGTCGGCGCGGCGCTCTCCGCGACTGCGACCGTCGAGAACACGGGGTCGGTTCCGGGGACCTACCGCGGGGTCTTCGAGCACCGATACGCCGACGAGGACGAGTGGCGTGCGCGCGAGACCGTCGAAGTGGAACTCGCGCCCGGCGAACGTCGGACGTGGACGACCGAGCGGACCGCCCCGGAGGCGGGCCGGGCCGAGTACCGCCTCCGGCCGGGACGCCCCGTCGAGACCGTCGGCGTCCGCGCGGCCGAGCGCGGACTCGGCGAGTCGTTCACGACGCCCGACGGCGCGGAGGTGCGCGTGAACGTCGGGAGCGACGCGTTCGACGGCCTGCTCCAGTCGTACGTCTACGACGACGGCCAGAACCAGTCGTTCCGGGCACCCGCCGGAAAGACGTTCGCGTTCGTCCGGGTCGCGGTCCGGAACGCGACCGACGAGCGAATCGCGTTCCCCGGCCCCGGTCGGTTCTCGGTCGCCGTCGGCGAGGAGTCCTACGGCGTGTTCCACCAGTCCTCGAATGGGAACACGACGTTCGCGTCGCCGGTGGAGGGGCCGTTCTACGCGCCGACCGCGGCCTACGACCCCGACGAGACCGAGCGGGGGTGGCTGGTGTTTCAGGTCCCGGCCGACGCGACGGTCGGCGACCTCGCGGTGCGGTGGTCGCCGTCCGAGGACGTGGGCGCGACGTGGTCAGAGTGAGTGTTCAGGCAGGAATATATTTCTCTCACCTGACTATTCCTTTCTAAAACATCGGATTTCGATTCTCTGTCGGAGTGTCCTGAAAAATACCGTGCGGCGAAAAGAGCGGCGGTCTCAGGCGTTCGACTCTATTGCGCCCTTCACGTCGACCCAGACCTCGTCGGGCGTCTGCTCGCCGTCGATGCGGACCAGACGGCCCTCGTCGTCGTAGAACTCCACGACGGGCGCGGTGTTCTCCTCGTAGACGCGGATGCGCTCGCGGGCGGTCTCCTCGGTGTCGTCCTCCCGCTGGTAGAGTTCGCCGCCGCACTTGTCACAGACGCCCTCCTCCTCGGGCGGGTTGAAGTCGACGTGGTAGGTCGCGCCGCACTCCTCGCAGACGCGCCGACCGGTCAGGCGGTCGACCAACACGTCCTCGTCGACGTCGAGGTAGAGGACCGCGTCGAGGTCGGTCATCTCCGAGAGGGTCTCGGCCTGTTCGAGGTTCCGCGGGTAGCCGTCGAGGACGTAGCCGTCGGCCTCCGAGAGCGCCTTCTCGACGATTTCGTTGACCACGGCGTCGGGGACGAGTTCGCCCTGGTCCATGTACTCGCCCGGCGTGTCGTACTCGAGGTCGAGGTGGCTGATGTCCATCTCCTTGTTCGCCCGGAGCGCGTCGCCCGTCGTGACGTGTTCGACGCCGAACTCCGAGACGATGCGGTCGCTCTGAGTCCCTTTGCCTGCGCCCGGTGCGCCCAGTATCAGAATGTGCGGGTCCATGTGTCTCGACCTGCGTCGCCCACATATAAAGGTCTTAAAGAAAGTCGTCGGCCCGGGACGGCGGGTCCGCCCCGCGTCGCCCTCGCGGTTCGGTTTCGGTCGCGCGGAGTCGCCGGTCCGGCCCGGCAGATTTTTGATTTGGCCCTGATTAGCCACGGGCATATGCTCACGGTGCGGGCCCCGGCGACGAGCGCGAATCTCGGCAGTGGCTTCGACGTGTTCGGGGCGGCGCTCGGCCACCCCGCGGACGTGGTGCGGGTCGAGCGCGCCAGCGAGACGACGATTTCCGTGACCGGCGCGGGCGCGGAGTTCGTCCCGACAGACCCGTCGGAGAACACCGCCGGCGTAGTCGCGCGCGAACTCGACGCGCCTGCCCACATCCGAATCGACAAGGGCGTGCGTCCGTCGTCGGGGCTCGGTTCGTCGGCCGCGAGCGCCGCGGGCGCGGCCGTCGCGCTCAACGAACTCTACGACCGCGGCCTCTCGGACGAGGAACTGGTCCGACTCGCGGCCGAGGGCGAGGCGGTCGTCTCCGGGGAGGCCCACGCCGACAACGTCGCGCCCTCGATTCTGGGCGGGTTCACCATCGTCACCGACGACGGCATCACGACGATGGACGCCGACCTGCCGGTCGTGGTCTGCCTGCCCGACATCGTGGTCTCGACCCGCGACGCCCGCGGCGTCGTCCCAGAGACGGTCGGAATGGACCAACTGGTCGAGACGGTCGGCAACGCCTCGACGCTGGTCGCCGGGATGGCCCGGGACGACCCGGAACTGGTCGGCCGGGGCCTGACCGACCCGGTGGTGACGCCCGCCCGCGCCGAACTCGTGGACGGTTACGACGCCGTCACCGAGGCGGCCCGCGAGGCGGGCGCGACCGGCGTGACGATTTCGGGCGCCGGGCCGGGCGTCCTGGCGGTGTGTCGCCACCGCGGCCAGCGGCGAGCGGTCGCCTCGGCGATGGTCGGCGCGTTCGCCGACGAGGGCGTCGATTCGTTCGCTTACCAGACCGAAATCGGTCGCGGTGCGGAAATATATCGCGCGTAAGTGTAGAATCAACGGACGCCGGTGCGGACCGTTTCGTCGGCTTCGCCGTGCTACTCGGTCGAACTCCGCTCGTCCGAGACGGTGACGCCGGTGACGTCGATGCGCGCGCCGCCCGACTCGCTCTCAGTGACCGTCACGTCCCACCCGTGGGACTCGGCGATGCGCTCGACTATCGAGAGTCCGAACCCCGTGCCCTCCTCGCTCGTGGAGAACCCCATGTCGAGCGCGTCGTCTCGCCGGCCGGCCGGGATGCCCGGCCCGTCGTCCGCGACGTAGAACCCGTCGGTCGAGCTCCCGACCCGGACGGTCACGCTCGGACCGCCGTGTTCCACGGCGTTGCAGAAGAGGTTCCCGAGCAACTGCTGGAGTCGGCTCTCGTCGGCGCCGATGGAGCACTCCGCGTCGTTCACGAGGGCCGCCTCCGGCGCGTCGGCGGTCCGCCAGGCCGCCTCGACGGCCGCCCCGAAGTCGACCGATTCGGTCTCTATCGCGGCTTGCCCCTCGTGGGCCAGCGCGAGCAGATCCTCGATGAGCGAATCCATTCGGTCGTGAGCGCGGGCCACGTCGTCGAGGTGGTCGCTGTCGCACTCCCCGCGGGCGAGTTCGAGTCGCCCCGCGGCCACGTTCAGGGGGTTACGCAGGTCGTGGGAGACGACGCTGGTGAACTCGTCGAGTCGCTCGTTCTGCTGGCGGAGTTCGCGCTCCTTCTCCAGTTGGTCGAGCGCCCGCTCCGCGTGCGAGACGAGCAGTTCGGCGAGTTCCAGGTCGTCCTCGTCGAAGGCGTCGACCTGGTCGCTGACGGTCTGGAAGACGCCGTGGTCGCCGATGGGGATGCTGAGCGCCCCGCGGTACGGTCCCTGCGGGTTCGCCTCTTCGGCCTCTCGGACGTCGGCGAAGCGGAACGACTCGCCGGACCGGTAGGTCTTGCCGACGATGCCCTCGTCGACCGACATCGGCGTGGCGCCGTCGGGCGGGACGCCCTCCGATATCGTGGCTATCGGGAGCATCCCGTCTTCCTCGAGATTGATGACGCACCTGTCGAAGTCGAGAATCGTCTCCGCCACGTCGATGGTCCGCTCGCAGACGGCCTCGGGAGTTTCGAACGTCGTGATGTCCGTGGCGATGCCGTGGAGTCCCCGGAGAGCGGTTTCGCGCTCCTGCTGCTTGCAGTTCGAGAGCAGGCGTCGGAACTGGTCGGCGATCTCCCCGGCGAACCGGCGCTCGTCGTCGGTCCACTCGCGGGCGTCGCCGACGTGCTCGTGACAGACGACGCCGATGACCTCGCCGCCGGAGCGGACCGTCGCGTCGAGCATCGAGCCGATGCCCAGCGGTTCGAGGTACGGCTCCGCGAGCTCGGCAGTCCGGGGGTCCTCGCGGGCGTCGGTCACGGCCATGGCTCGGTTCGCCTGCAGTGCGTCGAAGTAGTCGCCGTACTCGCTGGCGGTGAGTTCGCTCCCCGACTCGTGGCTGTCCGTCGACCGCTCGTAGAGGTCGACGTTGCGGAGGACCGTGTTGTCGTGCTCGAACAGCCAGACGCCGACGCGGTCGACGCCGAGCGTCTCGGCCGCCGCCTCGGTTATCGTCCGCGCGCCCGCTTCGAGGTTCCCGCCCGTCACGTCCGCGTCGACCGACACGTCGATGATGGTCTGTCGCTGTCGGCGCTGGCGCTTCCGCTTGCGGTACTCGTCGGTGACGTCCCGGAAGACGATGACCACGCCGTTGACCGCCCCGCTCTCGTCCTCGATGGGGGCCGCGCTGTCGGCGATGAATCGCTCCGAGCCGTCCTTCCGCACGAGCACCGTCCCGTTGGCGAGGCCGACGACCTCCCCTTCCTCGAGCACCCGCTGGGCGGGGCTCTCCTCCGGTTCGCGGTCGTCCTCGCTGAGGATTTCGAAGACGGCGGGGAGCGGCTCGCCGACCGCGTCGTTCTCGTCCCACCCGGTGAGTTCCTCCGCGACCGAGTTCATCCGGGTGACCCGCCCCTCGACGTCGGTGGTGATGACGGCGTCGCCGATGGATTCGAGGACTATCTGGAGGTTCTCGTCGCGCCGGTGGAGCTGACGTCGAGTGCGGTGGTGTTCGACCTCCTGTTCGATGGCCTGCGCGAGTACGCCGTACTGGGAGGTCGGGTCACCCCCTTTCTGGATGTAGCGGTCGGCACCGAGGTTGAGCGCCTCCACGGCCACCTCCTTGCGGCCTCTCCCGGTGAAGATGACGAACGGGATGTCGCTGTCGCGCTCCGAGCGCACCGTCTCGAGGACGTCGAGACCGTCGAGTTCCGGCATCTGGTAGTCGCAGACGACCGCGTCGAACTCCCGCTCGGCGAGCAGCGAGAGCCCCCGCCGCGGGGAGTCGGTCGTCTCGACCTCGATGCGGTCGGTCTGGGTCTCCAGAAAGTCCTTGGTGAGATCGAGGAGGCTCCGGTCGTCGTCGATATAGAGGGCGGATATCGGCGCGTCTGACCGGTCGTCTCGGTTCCGTTGCATTCTGCGGCCTCATTTCGCGGATGACGACAAAAGAGTTATCATCGTTCACCCCCCGACGCGCCGCGTCGAGCGACCCCGCGGCGGACGACGGACCGACTGCCGCCAGCGGTCGTCCGGCGAGGCCCATCGAGTTGGACTCGGTGAACGCAGCCTGCTCAGTTCCCGCGGCCCTGTAGCTTCTCTTCGTCGGGCAGGTCGGCGTTGGCCTCGCCCTTCATGCCCGACCCGATGTCCTTGCTGATGGCGGCGAGTCGCTCGGGGTCGTCCCAGTTGTTCGTCGCCTCCACGATGGCGTCGGCCATCGCCTCGGGGTCCTCCGCGCCGAAGATGCCCGACCCGACGAAGATACCGTCACAGCCGTGGTGCATCATCAGCGCGGCGTCCGCGGGCGTGGCGATGCCGCCCGCCGCGAAGTTGACGACTGGCAGGCGACCCTCCTCGGCCGTCTCGTGGACGAGGTGGGCGGGCGCCTCGATGTCGCGAGCGAACGCCTCGCGCTCCTCCTTGGTCATGCCCTCGATTTCGCGAATCGCGCCCTTGATGTTGCGCTGATGGTGAACCGCCTGATTCACGTCGCCGGTGCCCGCCTCGCCCTTCGTGCGAATCATCGCCGCGCCTTCCTCGATGCGGCGCAGGGCCTCGCCGAGGTTTCGCGCGCCGCAGACGAACGGCGAGGTGAACTCGCGCTTGTCGATGTGATACTTGTCGTCCGCGGGCGTCAGGACCTCCGACTCGTCTATCATGTCCACGCCGACGGCCTCCAGAATCTGGGCCTCCTTGGCGTGACCGATGCGGGACTTGCCCATCACCGGGATGGACACCTCGTCGATTATCTCCTCGACGTCGGCGGGGTCGGCCATCCGCGCGACGCCGCCGCGCTTGCGGATGTCGGCCGGGACGGCTTCGAGCGCCATCACCGCGACGGCGCCCGCGTCCTCGGCGATGCGGGCCTGCTCGCGGTTCACCACGTCCATGATGACTCCGCCCTTCTGCATCTGCGCGAACCCGCGCTTGACGAGTTCGCTGCCTCGCTTTAGCTCCTCGATGTCTGTCTGTTCGGCCATGCGGGTTGGTTGCGACGCGAACGGTTAATGGCTACCGATTGCCACTGTCGCCTGCCGGGACTTCAGAGCGCCCGAGACCGCCAAAGCTTTGCGCCGGACGTGAGACGACTCGGGTATGCTTCCGGACCGCGCCGACCTGCCGCGGTATCTCGCGCCCCTCCCGGAGTCGCTGGAGGACTTCGCGCTTCGGTTCGCGTGGGTCATCGTCGCAGTCAATCTCGCCGGGACCGCGTTCGGCTTCTGGTACTACGGCTTCCATCCGCTCCCGCTCTCGGACCCGCTGATAACGTGGCAGTTCGCGGTCGAACCGCCGGTGATGTGGCCGTTCGTCCCCGACAGCCCGATTGCCACGCTATTCATCGCGGCCAGTCTCGCGCTCTGGAAACTCGGTCGCAACTCCGAGGTCGTCAACGCCTTGGCCTTCTTCGGCTGTCTCAAACTCGGTCTCTGGACGCCGTTCACCCTGTTGGCGTTCATGGAGGGCTTCTCGTACAACTCGGTGCTGATGTACAACTTCCTGTTCTGGAGCCACCTCGGCATGGTCGCCGAGGCGTTCCTGATTCATCGGTACAGCGACTTCCCGGTCGGCGCGGTGCTGGTCGCGGTGGTCTGGTACGGGTTCAACGACGTGGTGGACTACTTCCTCCCCGTCGTCGGTACACCCCACCACACCGCGCTGCCCGGTCAGGAGGCGCTGGTCGAGGGGTTCTCCCACCCCTCGCCGACCCACGAAATCGCGGCGGCCGGAGCGGTCGTGATAACCGTCGCAGCGACGTTTCTCGCGCTGGCGACGCGGGTGAAGAAGTTGGAAGCGAGAACGTAGGCGCGGAACGCTGAAGTGGCAGACCTGAGAGGGAAGCGGTATGAACGAGATTCGGGTCAGAAGCTGGGAGCACCTCCAGTCGCTCCTCTTCGAAGACGAGCAGAACGAGGACCTCGGGCGGTATCGTTCGCCGTACGTCTTCCGAGGCCAGTCGGACGTCGAGTACGACCTCCGGACCTCGCTGATTCGACTCATCGAGGAACAGGACGAGGATGCGGACACTCCTCCAGTCGAGAAGTACGAGAATATCGAAAGCCACCTGCTCCGGAATTTCAGCAAGTACGCGTATCAGGATGTTCCAACTCAGTCTGTATGGCACCTCCTTTCGGTAGCACAACACCACGGGCTTCCAACACGGTTACTCGATTGGACGTTCTCGCCTCTCGTCGCTGCACACTTCACAACGGAGAATACAGAGAAATTCGATTCAGAAGGAGTCATCTGGCGAGTAAATCAGAGAAAGGCTCACGAGCAACTTCCGGACGTGCTGTCTCACGTTCTCAAAGAGGAGCAATCGAGCATCTTCACGGTAGATATGTTGGACGGGGCAGTCCCGTCAATCGTTGAGGAGAAAGAAAGAGTCCGTGATATTAGACGAGAGATGGAACCCGAGATTCGGAAGTCTAAATCGATGGAGGAGAAGCGGAGGGAGTGGGAAAAACAATTTACGGTCGATCCGGAGTCAATCTCCTTCCCGAGCGTTCAGGATTCACTTAGAGAATTCGATGAACTGGGGCACTTCGCTCTCTTTTTCGAACCGCCGTCCCTTGACGAACGAATAATTAATCAATCTGCACTCTTCTCAGTGATGCCAAGTCCGAACGCGAAGTTAGATGAGTGGCTTGAGGACAATCCCGGAGTCGGGGACAAAATAATCATCCCAGCTGATTTGAAACCACAGATCCGGGATTATTTAGACCAAGCAAACATCACTGAGCGAGTTCTGTTCCCCGGACTTGACGGACTTGCGGACTGGCTCAAACGGTACTATACGCCGAAACACAAGTGGGAATCATTGACGCCGGACGAATGAAGACAAGCGGAGTCACCAATCAATCGCCGTTTGCGTGCGCTCGGACCCACAGCTCTCCGATTCTCGACAGGCGCGTTCGGTAGGACTTCCCGTGTTCCTCCTGCTCGATGTACCCCTTGCCGCCCGGTCCCAACCTATCGACGTTGTAGATGACCTTCGACCGGAAGCTGTCGGTGTACTCCTCGTTCAGTTCGCGAGCGAGGGCTTCCGCGAGTTCCGAGACCGACTCGAACTCGCCCTCCTCGCCGAGTTTGAACAGGATGACCTCCTCGAAGGGCTTGACGTTCGAGAACAGCGCGACGGGGAGTTCCACGATGTGGTCGCCGTCGATTTCCTTCGCGCCGATGGTGGTGCCGCGCTCGTCGAACTCCGAGAGCAGGTCGCGGGCGCTCCCGAGTCGCTCCTCGATGCGGTCGTCCTCGACCTCTCCGGAGAGGTCCTCGAGCAGGTCCATCTGACGGCGAAGCTCCTCGGCGAGTTCGGTTTCGAGGTACTTCTCCGGGGCGGTGTAGTAGGTGTGAATCTTCTCGCGGTCCTCCTCGCGTTCGACCATCACGGAGTGGGCCGCGGTGGCGAACGCGAAGCTGACGGTCCGGGGCATCGCGGAGATGTTGACCCAGACTTCCCGGCCTTCGTCCAGTTCGGCGTTGATGAGGTCGTAGGCCTGCTCGAAGGCGGCGTCGTAGTCGTACACGTCCGCGACCACGACGCGCTCGGTGGTCGCCCCGAGCAGGTTCCGGAAGTCCTGCTCCAACCTCTGGGAGAGGTTCCGGGAGTACTCGACGTTGGCCTCGCTCCCGACCGCGCCCTCCAGCAGGATGACGCGGTCCACGTCCAACTGGTCGCGCACGAGCGGCGCGATGAGCCGGTCGTAGTCGAATCCGACCGGGACGATGTGGGTCTGCATATGCTGTACTTAGCAGGGACGTTTATTAATCCCCTCAAGTGGCGTACGGTTCAATTACACATCGTTCTTGCTTGCCCCTTCGCCGTCATGGACTTCACAAGAACCGATAAAGGCTATCGGCTTAATCGTTTGACAGACAAGGACTCTCGGGCACAAGCGTCATTCCGGTGCTAACCAAAGTTGAGAAGCGGGGTAATATGCCGTATTTCAGACGTATTATATCGTAGTGTCAAAATCAAAGGGAGATTTGAGTTCAGGTCTCGAAGTCGGTAGCTATCTATTGAGAGCTGTAATCTATCATATGAAACATGTCGGGTAGGAATGGATAGAGGGCGGTCGGGATACAGATTTAGGTTATCGCGTCAAAAGCCACAGTAGGAGACCGACAACACCGACAACAGCACCGACGACAAAATACGTTATCTGAAGCGGTGCGAACAACGCAACCCGTTCTAACCCGAATCCTACCACCGAGTAGACTCCAATACCGATGAAGAAGATGGACAAGTTAAGGACTCGGCTAATGGCGGAATGGGTCGGCTTAAGCTCACTGACAGATTCTGTTTCATTTGATTCTGACATCGTATCCAACAATGGATATCAATACCTCATTAAAATATTGGCCAGTTAGAAATCATGATGCGTCGAATACTCCAGAGTAAATGCGGTACTGTCGACCAGCGACTGCGGCCGACCGGGGCTTTCTGAAACGGCACGACCTCGAGATACTCCAATTCGTCTATAATTTTCCCGACACTTCTCCGCCGCAGAACCGCCACCTTTACCCAGATTACCGCCCCGATTCAGACCGATGAGCCTCCGAAGTGCAGTCGCCGCTCCGTTCCAGCAGAAGGGCCGCGAGTCGATGCCCGAGAGCGAGTTCGTCGTCGCGCTGTCGCTGGACCGCGACTGGTTCTCGCCCGACCAAGCCGAGCGACTCGTGGACGTAGCGACCGGACAGGGCCTGCTCGCCCGGGAGGACGGCGAAGTCGTCGCCGAGTTCGACCCGAGCGAGGCCGAGATTCCCGAGGAGTTCGTCCCCGACGAGTCCATCCTGCAGGAGCAGTCCACCTTCGAGAAACTGCTCGACAAGGTGGTCTCGGCCGGGACCGACAAGCAGACCGCGGTGGCCGAAATCAACGACCTGCAGGGTCGCCTCGGCGTGACCATCGAGGCCGCCGCGGTGGTCTACGCCCGGCGGCGCGGCGTGGACGCCAGCGCGGAGGCCGCCGAGGCCCGCGAGGAACTGAAAGGCGAGTAGGCGCGCGAGTCCGATTTCGAAGTTCGGCCCGTTCGCTCCGCCACTTCATCTCACCGGGTGGTCCGTCGCATCGAGCGCGCCCCGTCCGGGCCGTCGCCGCGCCGACGCGACCGAAAGCCGAAGGCTGATTCGCCCGCGGTCCGACTCTCCGGGCATGGTCGAGGACCGAACCACCGACGGCAAACGCATCGCGCAACTGCTCTCCTCCGAGGTGTCGAGTCGCGAGGACTCCGGACTCGACGCCCTCGAAGTCGTCAACGCCGAACCCGACGTGGAACCGTCGGCCGACGGCGAACTGGCGTACGAAGTCGCCGTCGGGGATGGCGCGGCCGACGACTCCATCCTCGCGGCAGTCTACGTCCAAGAGGACCGGGTCCGCGTCGAGTTCCGCGAGCGCGTGGACGCCGCGGCCGAGGCCGCCGAGGAGGCCGACCTCCGGGTCCGTCCGAAGGCGGTTCGACCGCCGCGAACGCTCGTCTTCGTGGAGGACGGCGCGGCGGTCAAGCGCGCGACCGACGTGTTCGTTTCGGTGTTATAGGGTCTTCAGTACCTCCGGCAACTCGGTCGCCAGCGCGTCGCGCGAGACGTGGGCGTCGGCGTCGGGATGCGGGTCGGGACCGTCGTCGAAGACGACTTGCACCGCGTACATGCCGGCGTTTTTCGCGCCCTCTACGTCGGCCTCGGGGTCGTCGCCGACGTAGACCGCGTCCTCGGATTCGACGCCGAGGTCCGCGAGGACGGCCTCGAAGGCGCGCTCGTCGGGCTTTCCGGCGTCGAGGTCGCCCGTGATGACGACCGCGTCGAAGTTGTCCACCCAGTCGAAGCGGTCGAGTTTGCTCTGCTGGGCGTCGGTCGGCCCGTTCGTGAGCAAGCCGAGCGCGTACTCCTCCCGGAGGTCCGCGAGCAGACCCGCCACGCCGTCGACCGACACCAGCGAGTCGGCGACCTTCTCGCGGTAGGCCGCGGCCAACTCCTCGGGGTCGGTGTCGTCGCCCTCGGGGAGGATGTCGGCGAAGATGGGCACTCGGTCGGGGCTATCGAGGTGCCGGGAGTGAGCTTCGAGATATTCCTCGCGGGATAGGTCGGGGGCGCTGACCTCCTCAGTGGCGTCGTCCAGCACGGCCTGTCGGGGCCGGTCGGGTACCGTCAGCGTGTAGTCGAAGTCGAAGACGACGGCGGAGAGAGTCATGGCGTGGCCTACTCGGGACTCCCCCTTGAGAGCTACGGGAGCGACCGAATCTACCGCCGTTCCGCGACGCCGACGCGCCCGACGACCCGGAACCTGCCGAAGGCAAGAGCCTTGTCGGACCCGCGGCAACCCCCGGTATGACCGTCTTCGACCGCCTCCGCGAGCGAACCCGGCGGACGGAGGGCCTGCTGGCGGTGGGCCTGAACCCCGACCGCTCGCGGCTTCCCGACGACTGCCGGGAGTACGACTACCCCCGGCGGGCGTTCACGCGCCGAATCGTGGACGCGACCCACGACAGTGTCGCCGCCTACACCGTCAACCCGGCGTACTACGCCGACGCGGAGGGGTGGACCGCGCTGGCCGAGACCGTCGCCTACGCTCGGGGCCGGGGCGTCCCGGTCGTCCTCGACGGCAAGTACGCCGACCTGCCCGACCCGAGCGCCGACCTCCTCGACCGGGTGGACGCCGTGACGGTCTCGCCGTATCTCGGCCGCGCCGCCCTCCGGCCCGCGTTCGACTCGGACCTCGGGGTCTTCGTGACCTGCCGGACGCCAAACCCGGGCGCGGCGGACCTGCAGGACCAGCGGATTGCGACCGGGGAAAACGAGGGGCAAGCCTGCGCCACCGGTGAGAAAGACTTCGGCGACGCCGGAGACGAGGGCGACGACGAGAGCGACGGGGAATCTGACGCCGAAGAGCCGACGCTGGCCGACGGCGTCGCAGACCTCGCGGCGTCGTGGGCCGCCGACGCGCGTGCCGACGTGGGCCTGCTGGTCGGCGGGTCGAGCGACGACCTCCAGCGACTCCGGGAGCGCGCGCCCGACCTGCCGTTCCTCGCGGTCGGCGGCGCTCGCAACGACCCCGAAGTCGCGGCGCACGTCGCGCCCGACGGCGGCGCGAACGAAGCCGTCGGACTGGTCGAAGCCACCCGAGAAGTCCTCTACGCGGGCGAGACCGCCGGTCGCAGTCGGACGCCCGGGCGGGACGACCACGCCGCGGCGGCGGGCCAGTCGGCCCGCCGACTCGCCCGTCAACTGAACCGCCACCGGGAGTGACGGCGGCCGTCGCGCGACTCAGAACCGCATCACTTCGTCGTCGTCGAGGTCGTCGGGGCTTACCGCGCCCTCGTCGGGGCCGCCCCGTTCGACGGTCGCGGCGCACTGCGCGCAGAGACCCCGCGTCTCGTCCCAGTGGTCCTCACACGCGAGGGTCCCGCAGTTGGGGCAGGAGTGTTCGGCTTCGTTCTGCTCGCAGATTTGACAGAGACCTGTGACACTCATTGGCGTCTCACTCGCCTTCGATAGGGCGTCGAGGCGTATGAGTGTGTGGGAGTACTGGGCACGGTAGCGGCGAGACGGGGCGGGAGCGGAGAAAACGTGAGTATGGGGAGGTAGCGATTCTCCGCATCAGAAACGGATATGTACCGGGTGTGCGATGTTCGGGGAAGACGAACCATGAAAGGCACATCGGTCGTGGTTCTCGTGGGTCTGGTCGTCGTTCTCGCCGGACTCGCCATGCCATCGACTCAGACGAACACCGTCGAGGGGTGCGTGGAGGGCGAGCGAGCGGTCTCGGGGGACGGATACTGTTCGGGGATAGAGTCGTCGGCGGAAGTCACTACGCCGAACCCGGCGAAAGCGCCGACCATCGGATTCGGGTTCCTGCTCGTCCTCGTCGGCGGCGCGATGAGTTACAGCGCCGGACGCAGCGGCGGAAGGTCGGACGACCGGAGCGACACCGTCCTGCGGGTCAGTGGCGAGGTAGTGGACCGAGACACCGGCGAGACCACGACGCTGGCGCTCCCGGTTCACACGGACAGCGTCGACGCGGCGACGAGACGGTTCGAGTCGCGATGCCGCAGTGAAGGATACGACGTAGCGGGCGACCCGAGCGTGGACGTGGAGTCGAAATCCGATAACTCGCCCGGACCCGAACCAGCGCGAGTCGCCGACGGCACTGGTGAGAGCGGCAACCTCGTCGTCCGGCGGTGGCGGGCGGCGGACGGCGTGCTCGAGAAGGCGTATCTAGCCGTCGTCGGACTGCTCATCTTCTGGGGCGGTCTCGTGGTCGTCCTCGCGATACTTGGGAGCGTCGCGTAGGGAGAGCGACGAACGACGTCCCGCAGTGCGCTCGAAATTCTCCGTGCGGGCGGAGTCAGCGGAGAACGTCTTCAGAGAGGCGTTACTTGTCGAGCTCTTCGCGGAGCGACCCGACCTCGGCCACGCGCTCGGCGTGGGCGTTGTGCTGGTAGAAGACGAGCGCTTTCGCTCGTCGACACCGCTAAATACTTCTCAGGCCCGCCACCAAAACTGACAAACATCTGCCTTGAGCACGTACTGAATAGATGGTACATAGTCCACAATTACTCTGAGTTCTGGAATCGGATTTAGTCCAGACCGATTATTGGTCAGCAGAGTAGAATGAGATCCGGAACTTTAACGATTGATCAACGAATTGGACAGAGTATGAAAACTTTTCGCTCGTTTGAATACACACATGAGAAGGAGTTACCGACGGGTCACACTAACGAGATTCGTGCTCCAGAGGCTCTTGTTGAGGAGTTTTTAACGGAGTATTCCAGCCCCGGAGATCGAGTCCTCGATATTTTCGCCGGATACGGAACGACTCTCACGGTTGCAGAGCAATTAGACCGAATTCCGTATGGTCTTGAGTACGAACCCGAACGCGCCTCCTATATTAAGGAACAAATCCAACATTCTGACAACGTTCGTCAAGGAGACGTTCTCGAATTAGACCCTTCGTGGTTCCCGGCCTGCGACTGTTGTTACACCTCACCGCCATTTATGGTGCAGTCAGATCACCGCAATCCCTTGCAGAATTACAGCGGAGAAAGTACGTACAAGGAGTACCTCGACGACCTCGAAACTGCGTTCACTCGTCTCGAATCAGTACTAACGTCCAATGCGACCGTCATCGTTGATGTTACAAATATGAAATTTGAAGGACGGGTGACTCCCTTGGCGTGGGATGTCGCCAAACGTGTCTCGAACGTCTTTCACTTCGAAGGAGAAACGGTAATCACCTGGAAGAGTACCGCCAACGACGGGGAGGAATCCTTTGGCTACGGCTACGACCACTCCTACTGTCACATATTTACGACCGGCGATGAGTGAGGGGTTGATATGCCGTTCCACCAGCCAAGTTACTCATAATTGACAAGAACCGCGGGATACATTCGCACCACTTATTTATCAAAAGGAGCCTTCTCTTCTCCTCAGCGTATTCACAATCAGGGCCACCTCAATCTACATTTGACGTGATGTTCCCAGACAACCCAAACCAGAATCTGTCGGGCGGAAAAGTATTTATCTGGCAAAATAATTAAAGAAATATCGCACGACACAGAAGGGGACACTGCACGAGCGGAGATGGGTCTCCTCAGAGATAATTGACTTAAAGGGAGGTCGAATGCACTTCCGAAGGTTTATGTATTTAATTTCTTATAAATTAGATGTAATCGCTATACGGCAGAGACCACGCCCACATGACGTAACAGAATGTAAGCGTCTGAGTCGGCGCTATCAGTGGATCGGATTCAGGAGAAGAAACCCTCTCGACGGCTTTAGCCGTCGAGTTCCTCGCGAAGCGACCCGACCTCGGCCACGCGCTCGGCGTGGGCGTTGTGCTGGTGGATGGACTCGTCGTTGCTCTGTTTCATCGTCACCACGGCGTCGTCCGGCAGGTCGGGGAACTCCGAGACCACGCCCTCGGCCATGTCGCGCACGCAGTCCTCGACGAACTTGGCGTTCGCGTGGGCCTCGAAGGTCATGTGGTCCTCGTCGGGGCGCTTGGCGAGGTTGTAGATGCGGGCGCTCATCGAGTCGCGCGCGACCTCGATGAGGTCCATCAGGTCGACCTCGGGCGCGCCCTCGCTCTCGACGGTCAGGGTCGCGTGGCCGCGCTGGGAGTGGCCCGCCTGCGGGACCTCCTGAAGGAACTCCCGGACCTCCTCCTCGCCGACGCCGAGCGATTCGAGTTTCTCACGGGCGGTCTGACCCATCATGCCCTGCGAGCAGGGACAGACCGTCATGCCCGTGACGCGCGCGCCGATTTCCTCGCGGGTTCCCTCGTCGGTCGCCGTCGCGCTGGCGAGGATGTCGGCGGTCGCCTGCGTCGGCCGGTCGCTCTCGGGCGTCCGGTCCTTTATCATGTACTCGGCCTCCATCTTGACCTCGGCCTTCGAGGTGTAGTCGTGCTTGTCGAGGAGTCGCTCGGCGGCCTCGCCGCAGACGTCCTCGACGCGGTAGGTGGGTTCGCTCACCGCGTCCTCCAGAATCTCGTCGACGACCTCCATGTTGCGACTCATGTCCGCGCCCTTCCGCCAACTCGGCAGGTCGACCAGTACTTCGAACTCCGCGGTCAGCACGATGGGTCGCTTCTCGGGACGAGCGAGTTCGACCAACTTCTTGACGCCAGTCACGCCGACGCGGTTCAGTCCCACGGTCACGTCGGGTTCCGAGGCCTGAACGTCCGGCAGTTGTTCGTCCATTATCGCATCGTAGCCAATCCGACGGATTAGGGCTTTCCTTTCCGGAAAGGCTCGGCGGGTCGGTCGTCCGACCCTCTCAGTCGAGTTTCCCGAGGGCCTCGAAGAAGTCGCTGGAGGGTTCGGCGATGCGGGTCGGTTCCGGGTCGGCGCGGACCCGGACCGACTCGGGCATCTCGAACCGCTTGCGGGTGCTGTCGGAACTCACGTAGCCGAACTCCGCGCCCGTCGCCCGAATCTCGACCGCAGCGTCGCCCGGCACGACCAGCGGCGGCATCGACTCGGCGGCGCACATCTCCGTGACGACGAGCGCGTCGGCGTCGGGGTGGACGAGCGGACCGCCCTCGCTCAGGTTGTACGCGGTGCTTCCGGTCGGGGTCGAGACCAGCACGCCGTCGCCGCGGCCGGCGGTGAAGGTGCGGTCGTCCACCCGGACCTCGTAGTCGAGGCCCTCGCCGTGGCCCCGCTGTGGTCCCTGCACGACGATTTCGTTCAGCGCGGGGTGAACCGACCACTCGCCGTCGCCCTCGGCCCGGAGGCGGGGCACGTCCCGCGAAGGAATCGTGTCGGTCTCGCGGTATCCGGCGACGACCGCCTCGACCGTCTCGACCGCGTCGTCGGGCGCGACGCCGTTCAGGAACCCGACCTCGCCGAGGTTGACGCCCAGAATCGGCGTCGGTCCCGCGCCGCGGGCCGCGAAGAGGAAGGTGCCGTCGCCGCCGATGGACACCACGAGGTCGCAGTCGTCCATCTCGTCGACGGGGCGGCCCTCGAGGTCCAACCGCTCTGCGGTCGCGTCGTCCAATCGGACCGACACCTCGTCCGGCAGGGTTTCGCGTATCTGGTCGGCCAGCACGGCGGCCCGCGAGTTGCCCTTCTGCGCGACGATGCCGACTCTCATCGTCGGTAGTTCTCGCCCGGTCCTGAAAAGTCCGCCGACGCGTCGGCGAGAAACATTGAAATGCGGTCGGTCCGAGGTGCCGGACGTGCATCGCGCTCGACCGACGAGGAGGTGGCTCCCGTGACCGAAGACGACGACTGGTTCGAGCGCGCGCTCCGCGAGGAGGAGACCGAGGAAGACGCCGACGAGCGCGGAGTCCGCGATGGCGAAACCGACGACTCGGCGGACGGCGACTCCGTAACCGACGACGCCGAGAACGCCTCCACCGGCGGGTTCGCGGACGCGCCGGACTTCGACGCCGACGCGGACGACGCCACCGAGACCGACGCGGATGCGGCCGACGCCGACGCGGCCGGGTCGCTCGCGGAACCGTCCGAGGACCTGTCGTCCGTGAGCGAATCTTCCGACTCACACTCGTCGGCGGGCGAGTCTTCCGAACCGGAGTCGTCCGCGAGCGAGTCCGCCGCCGGCGGATTCGCGGACGCCGACCCCTACGACGGCGGGGACGACGAGGACCTCTTCGAGGAGGACTTCGCCAGCGCGTTCGAGAGCGCGCCCGGCGCCGGAGGCGGCCCAGACGGCGACGACTTCGGCAGTGGCTTCGGCGGCGAGGCGGCCGGTAGCGACGACGGGGGCTTTGGCGGCGGGGGCGGCGAGTTCGGTATGGGCGGCGACGACTTCGACGGCGGGTTCGGCGGGGGCGAACCCTTCGAGGACGAGGCGTTCGACGACGAGGAGTTCGAGTCCGACATCCCCCGAATCGACCTCGGAATCGAGGGCCTCGACAACATGATTCAGGGCGGAGTCCCCGAGCGCTCGCTCGTCACGACCATCGGGTCCGCCGGGACCGGGAAGACGACGTTCGGACTCCAGTTCCTCCACGAGGCGCTCGAACGCGGCGAGAACGCGGTGTTCATCACGCTCGAAGAGAGCCACGACCGCATCGTCAACACCGCGACCGAGAAAGGGTGGGACTTCGACGAGTACGAGCGAGAGGGGAGCCTCGCGGTCATCGACTTGGACCCCATCGAGATGGCGAACAGTCTCACCTCCATCCGCAACGACCTGCCGCGACTGATAGAGGACTTCGGCGCGACCCGCCTCGTGCTGGACTCGGTCTCTCTACTGGAGATGATGTACGACGAGCAGGCCACCCGCCGCAACGAAATCTACGACTTCACCAAGAGCCTGAAGGAGGCCGGGGTCACGACGATGCTCACCAGCGAGGCCAGCGAGGACACCGCCTACGCCTCCCGACACGGCATCATCGAGTACCTCGTGGACGCGGTGTTCGTCCTGCGGTACATCCGGAGTTCCGACGACTTCCGCGAGACCCGACTCGCGGTCGAGATTCAGAAGATTCGGGACGCGAACCACTCCCGGGAAATCAAGCCCTACTCCATCACGAACGAGGGTATTAGCGTCTACCGGCAGGCGAACATCTTCTAGCACTTTTTTCCTCGTCGGGTGTCCTCGCTCGCTCCCTCCGGTCGCTCGCTGTGGGCACCGCTCCTCGAAAAAATCTGCACCAAAAAAGGCCGCTCGCTCACTGCGTTCGCTCGCGGTACGACTGCTGAAACTCGACGTGGAAAGACGAGCCCGCGCTCGACTGTTCGCCGACTCAGCGCACCACCGTCACCGGCATCGAGGCGCGCCGGACCACCGTCTCGGCGACGCTCCCGAGCAGGATTCGCGAGACGCCCGACCGGCCGTGGCTCCCCATCACGATTTGGTCGAAGCCCTCGTCTTCGGCGTACTCCACGATGGTCTGGGACGGACGGCCCATCTCGGTGGCCGAGTCGAGGGTGACGCCGTACTCGTCGGCGACCGCTCGGGCCTCATCGAACATCGCCTCGCTGTCCGCCTTGGCCTCCTCGTACCACTCCTCGGACCCGCCGGGGATGCCGACCGGCGCGCTGTACCCCGCGTCGATGGGGTCGATGACGTGCAGCAGCGTGATGTCGTCGTCGGCGAACTCTTCGAGCGCGTATTCGAGCGCGTCGTCGGACTGGGACGACCCGTCGACGGGGACGAGAATCCGCTTGGTCATGACAGACCGTTGGCGGGGAACGGGGTTAAGCTTTCAGGTCGGTAGAGATGTCTCTTCGTCTACCACTCCCGGCAGTCGGACCGAGACCGTGGTGCCGTCGTCGCGCTCGAAGGAGACGTCGCCGCCGAGCGCGCTCGCACACCACTGCACCACCCAGAGGCCGAGTCCACTCCCGTGTTCGAGCGCGTTCTCGCCGCCCTCGGTCAGGACCGCGATTTCGTGGTCGGGGATTCCCGGCCCGTCGTCGCGCACTTCGAGGACCGCCGACCGCGTGTCGCCGCCCGTCCCGTCGGCCGCCGCGCTCCCGTCGACTAGCGCGACTTCGACGCGGGGGTCGTCGGACCCGTGTTCGAGCGCGTTCTCCACGAGGTTCGAGAGCAGGAGTCGGACGATAGCCGGGTCCGTCTCCAGTTCGAGTCCGTCGGGGACCGCCACCTCGAATCGCCCCGCGGAAGAGCGCTCCCGCACGTCGTCGGCGACGTCGGCGACGAGCGCTGCCAGTTCGGCCCGTCGGGAGTCCCGGTCGCCGTCCATCACCTGCTCGAACTCGCGGGCCTTCTCGCCGAGTTCGGCCAGTTTGCGGCCGTTCCGCCGCACGGTCTCGGCGTGGCGCTCGACGGCGGGGTCGTCGGTGCGCTCGCCGATCAACTCGGCGTAGCCCGTCACCGTGGTCAGGTCGTTGCGGAGGTTGTGCCGCAGGACGCGGTTGAGAACTTGGAGTCGCTGTTCGCGGCGCCTGTCGGCGGTCACGTCCTGAAAGACGAGCGTGTGGCCGACGTGGGTTCCGCTGGAGTCCGACACCGCCGAACTGGTGACGCTGTACTCGCGGCGTTCGCCCTCGATGCGGACGGTCGTGGACTGCTCGCTCGCCGACACGTCGACGTCCGCGTCCACGAGGCCGTGGAGGGGGTCGCCCGCGTTGGCGGTCGCGTCGACGGCGAACACGCGCTCGGCCTCCCCGTTGGCGTCGAGGAGTCGGCGCCTGCTGTCGACGATGACGACCGGCGCGCCGAGGTCGGAGATGGCGGCGCGCTCGCCGATTCGGCGGGCCGCGGGCGTCTGCTCGAACATGTTCCGACGGAAGAACGCGTAGTAGTCGAACCCGAGGTGTATCGCCAGCGCCGTCGTCGTGAGATTCAGGCCTTGCGCGGGACCCAACTCGAACAGCCACGCCAGATTCGCCACGAACGGCGCGACGAGCGACAGCGCGACGGCGACGGTCTGGCCCCGGTAGAGTTCGCCGTAACTGACGAACGCCTCGACGAGCAGGACCATCGCGCCCCCGCCGAGGAAGTAGAAGACGAGCATGGTCACGAACAGCCACGGCTGGTGGGTGTAACTGACCGTGGCCGCGCCGAACACCGGGTCGATGTGGTAGTTGCTCCACGCGACGTGGTGGAGCGGGTTCGTCGCGACCAGCAGGACCGACACGGCCTGAATCGCCGCGACCAGACCCATCCACTTCGACCGGACGAGTTCGCCCCGCCCGGTGTACTGGAGGACGAACCCGAGGAAAAAGACCAGGATGAAGCTCTTCGCGAACCAGATGGGTATCTCGAGCAGCCACCGGAGCGTCGGGTCGAAGACCATCAGCGCGAGTCCGTAGCAACCGGTCCAGACGGCCTCGCAGACGATAGTGGCGATGAACAGCCAGCCGCCGGGTTCGTCCCGATAGCGCCAGAGGTGCCGCAGGAAGTACAGCGACATGGCGAACGCCGCGAGCGGACCGAGCGCCAGCCACGTCGGGGAGACGTCCATCTCGGTCGGTACGTGAGAGCCGACCGGTAAAAAGGTACGCCGAACGCGCCGCCTCGCGGCCGCGACGACCGGTTCGCACGGGGCGGCGGGATTCAGTCCCGGCCGTGCTTGGTCACGCACTTCGAGAGGCCGATAATCTCGACCGGTTCGGAGTTGTCCGGCGAGTAGACGACCATCTGACCCTTCTCCATGTAGGGCACCTTCCCCTCCAGTTTCGAGGGGATGTTGACGCTCTTGATGGCGTCCTCGTCGCCCAGATTCAGGACGACGGTGGTGTTTATCTGCTTGAAGACGGCCTCGTGGATGTCTTGGGGGTCCTGCGTGATGAGGAACAGGCCGAGTCGCTCCTTGCGGCCCTGCTTCGCGGCCTCGGTGAACTTCCCGATGACCTTCCGGGCCTGCACGCTGTCGGCGTCGGTCAGGAAGTTGTGGGCCTCGTCCATCCCGACGACGAGCGGCGTCTCCTTCACGCGCCGGTACTGGGGCGCGTTCGACAGTTTCTCGTCCACGAGCAGGCTGGCGAGCGCCAGCACGACGACCTCCGTCGCCCGCGAGTCGTTGACGTGGTAGGTCGGCACCACGGTCAGTTGGCCGGGCTTGACGAACGACTGTATCTGGTCGGTGATGGGCCGGGCGTCTTGGTCGAAGACGTCGGCGAACGCCGACCCGATGACGCGGCGCTTGACCGCGTCGTAGGTGGCCTCGTGGACCCGACCGGACTCGTCCAGTTCCTCGCGGAGCGCGGGGTCGTCGATGTAGTCCACGAACTCGCGGTAGGTCCCCGAGTCGCCGAACTGGTCGAAGAACCGCTTGATGAGCATTCTGAGCGCGTTGTACTGGTTGTCGTTGAGGCTCGCGCCCGCGACCAGCCACGGCCGCGAGCGAACCATCGAGAACGGGATGGTGAACTCGACCTGCTCGGCCCGGTGGTGGTCGGCGGCGTAGGTGCTGTCGCCGACCTTCGGCACGAAGGCGACGGTGTCGTCGTGACCGCCGTGGGCGACGTTCTCGGCCTCCCACCGGCGGCGGTCCGCGGCGGTCACGTCGGGGTTGTCGTCGTGCATCTGGGCGTACTCGTCCTGCGGGTCGAACTGGACGACCGCGGCCCGCCGGGACGCGCCGTCCTCCATCTCGTAGCGGCGCTCGTCGGCGAGGAACTGCCGGAGGACGTTCTTCGCGCCGTGGGTCTTCCCGGACCCGGTGCCGCCCGCGACCAGCGTGTGCCGGAAGACCAGCGGGTCGCCGCCGTCGTAGTCGTCCTTGAGTCGGTAGTCGATGGTCGGCGGTTCCGCGGCGGTCCGGACCTTCTCGCCGCCGACCGAGAGGTGACCGAGGAACACGCCGTCCTCGGGCATCTTGAGGCCGGTCTTGATTTCGGGCTTGTCGCTGGCCTCGCGGACGACCGACTTGGGCTTGGGCACCCGGTCGGTCATGCGGCGCTTGAGTTCGGCCCCGTCCGCCTCGCCCTCTCCGTCCTCGTAGAGAACTGCGACCGGCTCTAAGTCCGCCATCAGTTTGTAGTCGGTCTCCTCGATGTCCTCGCGGCGCATCGCGCGCTTCGAGTGAATCTCGGTCGCGTCGTCCACCCGGTACTCCTGTCGGTACTCCAGCGCGGCGACCCGCGCGAACAGTTTCTCGCCGTCGGGATAGGGGACGAGCAGGTACTTGCCGACCCGCACGTCCTCGCGGTTGTCGGCGGTGACGTACGCCTGCAGGTGGGTCTCGTCCTCGTCCTCGCCGATGCGCAGTCCTTCCGCCGCCGAGAGGGTCCCGATGCCCGTGTCGGTGCCCTGCGGGTCGGTAGTCATGGGGTCGAACCGGTCGTCGTCGCGCGCGGCGGAACTCGACGCGGTCTCGAAGTCGCCCACGTCGGGGTCGCCCGCGCTGTCGAGGTCGCCCGCACCGTCGGGGCCGGGGTCGTCGGACGCGCCGGTCCCCGCGCTCCCGGGTTCGGGAGCGTCTGCGTCGAACTCGCCGGTCTCGGAGGGGTTCGACTCGGAGGCGTCCGCGTCGTCGTCTCCGCTGGACCTGCTGAAGTCGCCGAGGTCGGTCATCGTTCCTCGGCAATGAGCGCATGAGACAAACCGGTTTCCCTCCGGCGCGCAACCGGACTCGCTCGCGACGCCGGCGGTCGAACGGTCGTCGCGCCGCGCCGGGCGGCGCTCGACCGCCGTGAGTGAGAATACTTCCCGCGAACGGGTCGCTTTTACCTCCACGAGACGTACTCGGAGTCATGCTACTCATCCGTGGCGAAGCGGGGGGAACCACCCTGACCGGTACGCTGTACGAGCGGGGGGAGCGCGCGCCGCGGTTCAAGGGCGCGCCCGACGAGGACGCGCCCTACGTCTGGGTCTGCGACGAGTTCTATCAGGTCGAGAGCGGCGGGACGGTCCAGAAGGTCGACGGCGAGGAGGTCAACGTCGCGTTCGAGTCGCCGATGCCCCGCGGGTTCGACACCCGCGACCAGGCGACAGCGGCCGCCGAGGACCACATCCGGACGCAGTTCGCGCGCATCGGCATCGAGGCCGACGACGTAGAGGTCACTATCGAGAAGCAGGACGTCGAGACGGCCGAACCGCAGTAATCTGATTTCCGCGGCTGGTTACCTCTTTCCGGCTATCTTCGCTTCATGGAACAGCGCGGTGTGTCGCTGCCCGTAGATTACGCTATCGCCCTCTACGCCGAGCGAAGCGAGGCGTTTCCCCGACTGCTCGGCTTCCAGCCTCGCAGTCGGCCTTTTTCATCGACGTTTTTGGAGTAGCGAGGGAAAGAGTCCCTCGTACCGTGCGAACGGCGGAGCCGTGAGCAGAGAGGGGTTCCCGAAGCGCCACAGGCGCGAGGAAACCCCTCTACGAAAAGGGTCGCGGTTAGTAATCGCGTCCCCACCGGACCGCGTTGTAGTTCTCGTCGAGTTCGGTGTCGAGCGAGTTCTCGAACGACTTGACGAGCGACCCGACGCTGCCGCGGTCGATGGCCGCGAGGTCGTCGGCCTTCGAGATGGCCCGCGGCGGGCCGCGCTGGAGCGCGACCTCCTGAAGAATCTGCCGCTCGATTCGCCCGCGTGCGTCGGCGTCCTCGGTGAACGCCTTCGGAGCCTCGATTTTGAACACGAGGTCGCGGCGCGGGTCGTAGACGAGACAGAACGTGACCTTGTACTGCTCGGGGTCGAGGCTCCGGTCGAGGTGGCGGTTGGGTTCGTCGTCGAAGAAACCGTCGAGGCCAGCGCGCGACTCGAACCAGTTCGTCAGGGTCAGGTCGTCGGTCAGGCGCTCGAACTCGCCGTCTACGAGTTCCCTGCGTTCGAGAATCTGGGCGAACAGGCCCGCGTCGTGGGCCCACGGCACGGGTCCGAAGTCGGTCTCGCGCTTGAGCGTCCGGACGACCGACTTCGCCGAGACGTTCTTGACGAACCCCGCGAACGGGACCCCGCGCTCGGTGAACGTCTCGACCAGTTCGACGTAGTTGTCGAGGATTCGGGCGACGTGGTCCGAGTCCTCGAACAGGTCGGTCAGGACCGAACTCCGGGAGTACCACCGGAGGACGCCCTTCGGGTATATCGGACCGTCGAGCAGGAGGAAGTCGGTGACGCGCTCGGCGTGTTCGAGCGCGTGACTGCTCTCGGCGAGGTAGAGCGCCAGCGCGTGGACCACGTCCTCCTCGTACTGGTTCTGCGGGAGGTGAGTGTGGACGATTCTGCGCTTGCTCCCGTCGTCGTACTCCTCCCACTCGGTGCCGAACTTCTTCGAGGTGTCGTTGGAGTGGAGCGCCTTCACCACGGTCCGGCAGTCGTGGAGGTCGAGGTCCGACGGTGTGGCGCTCATCGCGGCGTGGGCCACGTCGAGGACCAGTCCGTTCTTGAACGGTCGCGGGTTGAGCGTCCCGGCGTCGAGTCCGTGGGTCGTCGGGAACGGCGGGTCTTCGAGCGCGATGTCCTCGCAGTTCGCCCGGCGGCGCGTCTGCTCGTCGAGCGGTTCGAGAATCGGTTCGGCGTTCTCGCCGCGGAGCGGGTCGAGGAAGTTCTCCCAGACCGCCTCGGCGGAGTCCCGGTGGTCCTGGTCCTCGGCGTCGTAGTCGATGCGGTCGGCCAACCCCGCGATGCCGTCGAAGTGCACCGGGTCGAGGGTCATGGGGCGTTGGTTCTCGCCTCCTCACGAAAAGGATTGGGTTCGACCACCCGCTTCGTTCGCGGCATCGATTCGCCGGCGGTCCGGGGAACCCCGACTCGGTTCGGCGTCCGCCGAAGCCGAAGAGTAGTTAGGACGCGACGCCCTGCCTTCGCGCATGAAAGCCGCGCTCATCGTTCTCGACGGGTGGGGACTCGGAAGCGAAGACGGTGGACGGAACGCCATCGAAGCCGCCGACACGCCGAACTTCGACCGGTACGCCGAGTCGGGCGCGTACGGCACCCTCGACGTGACCGGGCGACGGGTCGGCCTGCCCGAGGGCCAGATGGGCAACAGCGAGGTCGGCCACCTCAACATCGGCGCGGGCCGGGTGGTAAAACAGGAGTACACCCGCATCTCCGACGCAATCGAGAACGGCGAACTGGGCGAGAACGACGCCATCGCGTCGGCGTTCGAGTACGCGCGGGACAACGACGGCACGGTCCACTTCATGGGCCTCGTGAGCGAGGGCGGCGTCCACTCCGACCAGAAGCACCTCTACGCCCTCATCGAGTTGGCCGCCGAGCGAGGAGTCGACGCGGTCACGCACGCGTTCACCGACGGCCGGGACACCCCGCCCGAGAGCGGGGCAGAGTTCCTCGGCGAACTGCAGGAGGTAATCGACCGGGAGGGGACCGGCGACGTGGCGACCGTCTCCGGGCGCTACTACGCGATGGACCGCGACCAGAACTGGGAGCGCACCCGGCGCGCGTACGACGCCATCGTGAACCGAGAAGCCGAGCACTCGGCCGCGTCGGCGGTCGAGGCGGTCGAGGAGAGCTACGAGCGAGACACGACCGACGAGTTCGTGGAACCGACCCTCGTGGAGGGCGGCCCCGCGATGGCAGACGGCGACGCCGCCGTCTTCTTCAACTTCCGGTCGGACCGCGCGCGCCAGTTGACCCGCATGGTCGCCGACATCGACCCCGTCTGGGAGTTCGACACCTCGCCGCCCGAGGTTCTGCTGGCGACGATGACCCAGTACGACGCGGAGTTCGACCTCCCGGTCGCCTTCCCGCCTCACCAACCGGAGGACACGCTCGGCGAAGTCCTCGCGGCGAACGGTCTCACGCAACTGCGCATCGCAGAGTCCGAGAAGTACGCCCACGTGACCTACTTCCTGAACGGCGGCCGGGAAGTCGAGTTCGACGGCGAGGTCCGGAAAATCGTGGAGTCGCCCGACGTGCCGACCTACGACCAGCGACCCGAGATGAGCGCCGCGGAGGTCACGGACACCGCCATCGACACCGTCGAGAGCGACGACCCGGACGTGCTGGTCCTCAACTACGCGAACCCCGACATGGTGGGCCACACGGGGGACTTCGACGCCGCGGTCGAAGCGGTCGAGGCCGTGGACGCGCAACTCGGCCGACTGGGCGAGGCGGTCACGGCCGCGGGCGGCCACGTCCTCGTGACCGCCGACCACGGCAACGCAGACGACATGGGCACCCCGGAGGACCCTCACACCGCCCACACCTACAATCTGGTCCCGTTCGTCTACCTGTCCCCCGAGGCCGACAGCGGGGGTAAACGGGTCCGCGGGGGCGGGTCGCTCTGCGACATCGCGCCGACGATGCTCTCGCTCGTCGGTCTAGAGCAACCCGAGGCGATGACGGGCGAGAGTTTGCTGTAACGGGAGGGCTCACTTTAGATACAGAACCGATAGCGCGAGGAGTCCGGCGAGTCCGCTTCCGACGACGATTGATGCGACGGCTTCGTTACCGCTTTCAAGGTCTGCGAACACTATTATCAGGAGTACTGGGATTGGCGTAATGGGTGCAAACTGTGGGCGCTTCGTGTAAAACCCTAGTCGATAGCAGATGGCTATGGAGACGAGGAGAACGCCCGCCGTTACAAATAAGTAACGTACTGAGAGGGATTGAGAAGTACTCCATACGTAGTAATTCCCGAACAGTATCAGTCCGATGCTCAGGAGAAACGACAGGACGACATCTCGGTCTGCCATATCGCCATATACGGATTGAGGGAATAAATTTCTTCCCCCATATATAATACATATTATAGGAACATTTATTACCTCTCTATTTGATAGTAATCTTTCATGATAGAGGATAATCCAACTAGACGTACAATGTTAAAAACAGCTGGGCTCGCTATCGGTGGCACTTGTTTCACCGGGACGGCTTTTGCGAAGGAATCGAAACAAGAAGGAACGAAGGTCAACGCGAACGTGCCTGAGTTTTCGGTACTCGCCGAGGACAACCAGTCCGGTCTCTACGCAGTCGAGAGCAGGAACAAAATCAGCCTCTACCGAGTCGACGAATCGAAGGGTGGCCAAGTTACCAAGACTCCCCTTGGTAGTGCCGCTGACATAGAGTCGATTTCCGCCTCGGACACGAAGACCGTCGATGTCGAGTGGTCGGGCGTCCAGACCCAGAACGTCGGAATGCAGGACGTGACGACCCAAGGTGCAGGCGTATCGGTCGTCGAACAGTCGAAGGAAATCGACCGTACTATCGGCGATTGCAAGACTGACAACGGCTACAATCACCAGTACAACGGTGTCACCTTCACTCTGAGCGCGACTGCCGACGTTCTCGGGAAAGCAACTATTACGGAGGCTATCGGTGCCCTCGTTGTGTACTACCTCGGAACCGGCATCGTCGGCGGTATTCTCAGTTCGCTGGCGGCCATCGCGGCGACAGCTATCCTTTCACTGTACACCGGTCGAAACTACACGGTCTGTGCTAAAGACGGATACATCGACTGGGACGCGGGCTACTCGCCGCAGATCAACGGCGTCGTCGCCAACAGCTACAACGCCTCCGCGTCGTCAACCACGGACGTTGCGTTCATTCCGGACGTTCACATGGGCGGAGAACACGAAATCAGTAATAGTCTAGCCCACAACAATCCGTGGCAACAGTAGAATAGTACGAACAGTCTGTTCACCCCGCTTTATTATTTTCTCCCTCATTAATAGAGTTAGTAAGTCCGGGGTTATAAGCTCCGACTCTCTAAACGGTAATCCAGCTAGCAGCCTTCGGTCCAAGTCCGAACGCATTTGGTTCGGCGAGTCCGAAGAACACGGTATGTTCCCGCCGCTTCACCTCGGTTTCGAGCATCCGAACGTGCTCTGGATAGCCGCGACTGGTCTGCTGGCGTTCGTCGTCGGTCTCGTCGTCAACCTGTACCGCTCGCCGGACGACGCGCCCGACGCCGAGTTGCGCGGTCCGGACGAGGACCCCGAGTAACTCTCACTCCCCGGTCCGGAACGACAGGTCCAGCGAGTCGGCCGAGTGGGTCAGCGACCCCATCGAAATCACGTCTACTCCGGTGGCCGCGTACTCCGGGATATCCGAACGGTCGATACCGCCGCTCGCCTCGGCCAGCACGCCGTCGGGGAGCGTCTCGACTCCCTCCCGGACTTCGTCGGGGGTCATGTTGTCGAGCAGGACGACGTCGGCCCCGGCCTCGGCGGCACGAACCGCGTCCCTCGGTCGCTCGACCTCCACCTCGATTTTGGTCGCGAACGACTTCTCCTCGCGGAAGCGGCGGACCGCGCGCTCCAGTCCCATCTCGGCGACGTGGTTGTCCTTGACCATCACCATCCCCGAGAGGGTGAGGCGGTGGGTGTCGCCGCCGCCCGCCGCGATGGCGCGCTTCTCGACGCCGCGCAGACCGGGCGTGGTCTTCCGCGTCCCGGCAATCGCCACGTCGTCGCTGACCTCGCGGGCCGCCTCGACCGCTCGCCGGGTCGCGGTGGCGACGCCCGACGCGTGGCCCGCGACGTTGACCGCCACGCGCTCCCCCCGGAGGACCGCCTCGGCCGGCCCCTCGACTTCGAGGAGGACGTCGCCGGGCGAAATCCGGTCGCCCGCCTCGACCGTCGTCTCGCACTCCGCGTCGAGGTAGTCGAAGACCGCGCTGGCGGCGTCGAGTCCGGCGGCGACGCCCGACTGCTTTGCGACGAGTCGCCCCGTCGTCTCGCCGGGAACGTGGTTGGTCACGTCACGGTGTCCCACGTCTTCACGAAGCCAGTCCTCGACTTTCCGGTCAGTCGGTCGCACGGGCATCGACCTCCTCGGGGTCGGCGTCGTCCGTCTCCGGCGCTTCGTCCGCCAGCGCGTGACAGCCCACCGGTTCGGCCTCCGTCGCCTCGCGGGCGACCAGCAGGGCGACCACGCTGGCGTTCCGTAACTCGTAGAGGCTCCGACTCGTCCGGGTCCGAGTGTAGGCGTCCACCTCGCCCTTGAGTCGCCGGAGGACCGCGGTCGCTCGCCGCAGCCCCTCGGGCGTCCGGCGCAGGCCGACGTACTCGTCCATCACCCGGCGCAGGCGGGCGAACTTCTCGCGGGCGAACCCCGCGGGGAGGTCCGGGTCGCTGTCGCGCAGGTCGGGCGCTTCGACGCGCTCGGGCGAGAATCCTGCCGCGGTCTCGCCGGCGCGCAGGCCCCAGACCAGACCCTCCAGCAGACTCGTGGAGGCGAGGCGGTTCGCGCCGTGGACGCCGGTCCGGGCGCACTCGCCGACCGCGAACAGGCGGTCGAGGTCGGTCCGGCTGCGGTCGTCAACCGCGATACCGCCACAGAGGAAGTGTTCGCTCGGTTCGACCGGAATCCCCTCGCGCCAGTCCACGCCGCGCTCCTCGCACTTCGCCGCGAGGTCCGGGAACGCCTCGGCGAAGTCGAGCGGACTCACGTCCAGTCGGACCTCGCCGGTCGCCTCGCGTTCGTCGGCGACGGCGCGAGCGACCACGTCGCGGGGTGCGAGTTCGGCGTCCTCGTGGTAGTCCGGCATGAACCGCTCGCCCTCTCCGTTCCGGAGGACCGCGCCCTCTCCGCGGACCGCCTCGCTGACGAGGAAGGGGTCCTCGCCCGAGTACGCGGTCGGGTGGAACTGCACGTAGGCCATGTCCTCGACCGTCACACCCGCGAGCGCGGCCATGGCGATGCCGTCCCCGGTCGCGGTCTCGGGGTTGGTGGACGTTCCGTAGAGCGCGCCGATGCCGCCCGTGGCGAGGACCGTCGCGCCCGCGAAGACGGGTTCGGGGTCGGTCGCGTCGTCTCGGCCCCCGTCCACGATTGCCCCGTGTACTCGGCCCTCGCGGGTAATCAGGTCGAGCGCGGCGGTGTCTTCCCAAATCGTCACGCGCTCGTGGTCGTCAAGGTAGTTCAGGAACGGCCCGAGGACGTGCTTGCCCGTGCTGGCGTCGACGTGGAGGATGCGCGACTCAGAGTGGGCGGCCTCCCGGCCGTAGTCGAAGTCGGGTCCCCCCGCGCTCGCGTCCGCCCCATCCGCCTCGTCCGCCTCCTCCGCTACGTCCGCGCGGTCGAACGGCACGTCCAGCGTCTCGACCAACACGTCCTCGACGGCGTGGCGCGCCTCCTCGACGAGTACCTCGACCGCTTCGGGGTCGGCGGTCCCGGCGCTGGCGTCGAGGATGTCTCGCTCGAAGGCGTCGGGGTCCGAGCGCGTCGTGGCGACCCCGCCCTGCGCCCAGTGGGATGTGGTCTGCTCGGGCCGGGACGCCTTCGTGACGACCAGCACCTCCGCGCCCTCGCGTGCGGCCGAGAGCGCGGTCGCACACCCCGCGACGCCGCTCCCCACGACGAGAACGTCGGTCTCGGTCGAGATTTCCCCGGTCATATTTCGAGCATGCGCTCCATCGCCACGTTCGCCAGTTCGGCCTCCCGCGGCGCGACCTCGATGACGTTGCGCTCGCGGCCCGCGACCAGTTCCTCCAGCACCCACGTCAGGTAGTTGGGGTCTATCTGGCGCATCGCGTTGCAGTCCATGCACGCCTCGCCGCAGAGCGGCACGACGTTCACCTCGGGGTGCCACCGCTGGAGGTGGTTCGTGAGGTGAATCTCGGTGCCGATGGCCCACGTCTCGCCGGGGTCGGCCTCCTCGATAGTCCGCGTGATGGTCGCGGTCGAACCGGCCCTGTCGGCGGCCTCCACGACTTCTCGCCGACACTCGGGGTGGACGACGACCTTGGCGTCGGGATACTCGTCTCGAATCCGCTCGACGTGGTCCACGCGGAACCGCTCGTGGACCTGACAGTAGCCGTCCCACAGAACGATGTCGCTCTCGGCGACCTCCGCGGCCGACTTGCCCTCGGGGTCCCACGGGTCCCACTCGGCGACGGAGTCCGCCATGCCGAGGCGGTGGGCGGTGTTCTCCCCGAGGTGCTTGTCGGGGAGGAAGAGGACTTTGTCGCCTCGGTCGAACGCCCACTCGAACACCTCGTGGGCGTTCGAGGAGGTGCAGACCGCGCCGCCCTGCTCGGCGCAGAAGGCCTTCAGGTCGGCGTAGGAGTTCATGTACGTGACGGGCACGATGTCGGCGTCGGGCGCGGCCGCGGTTATCTCGGCCCACGCCGCGTCCACCTGCAGGGCCTCGGCCATCCCGGCCATCGGACAGGAGGCCTCCATCGACGGCAGAATCACGGTCTGGTCGTCGTCGGTGATGATGTCGGCCGACTCGGCCATGAACGTCACCCCGCCGAACACCACGTACTCGGCGTCGGCCTCGGCCGCCTCGACGCTCAACTGGTAGGAGTCGCCGACGAAGTCGGCGTGTTCGACGATTTCCCGGCGCTGATAGTTGTGGCCTAAGATTACGAGGTCGTCGCCCAACTCCCGCTTTGCCGCCTCGATGCGCTCGGTCCGTTCGTCCTCGTCCAGTTCCCGGTACGCTTCGGGCAACTGTTCGAGGTTGTCGTATTTGAAGAGACTCAGGTCGGTCTCGATGTCCGCCGTTTCCATTTTTGGCACAGTTGACCACCTACGATTATGATAGGCTTCGGTAGCCACTGTTGAAAATATTTCCTCTTCATATTCCTCCTGTGAACCCGATTTGGTTCTCTGATGTCCCCCGTACGGAATAATGACGACGAAAGACGTAACTGAACTTAAATTACCTTCGTTTATCACCGGGTAGTGGAAAGGAAGTGCAAACAATCGAGCGCGAAAGTCACGGAATCGAAAACGAGAGCGCATCGAGAGCAGTTCCGAGCGTCGCGTACCACCACGCCGCCCGGGAGCAAAAACAGTAACTGAACTGCTACGAAACCCCGGAGACATGAACGAGGTTCTCCCGCGTATCCGCGAACTGTGGGGTGACGAAGACGACTTTCAGGAGGGCGGCTTCGAGTACGTCACGTTCGTCATCGAGAACGACATCCGAGACATGGCCGCAGACGACTGGGACGAGGACGAATGCGTCGAGGAGATGGCGGACATCGCCATCAACGCCCTCCGCGCCCTCGACGAACTCGGCGACGAAGCGCCGTCCGACCTCATCATGCAGCGACTCGGCGACAGGATGGAAGGAGAAGTCGACGAGATAATCGACGAGTACCGGACGATGTACGACAACCGGGACGAGCGCGAATGCACTCTCGTAGACCGGTGACCGAGCGCACCGTATCGCCTCGTCTCCGGGCGGAGACCGAACTCAGTCTCGTCCGTCGTACACCACGTCGCCGTCCACGACGGTCATCGCCACGTCGATGTTCTCGATGTCCTCGGGATGCTCCCACGGCGACCGCTCCAACGCCACGAAGTCCGCCTTCTTGCCCGCCTCGATAGTTCCCAGTCGGTCCTCGTCGAACCCGGCGTAGGCCGCGCCCCGAGTGTAGGCCCGGAGCGCGTCCGTGACCGGGAGGCGCTGGCGCTCCTCGGGCGCGTTGACGGTCTGGTGGACGCCGAACAGCGGGTCCAGCGGCATGCAGTCGCTCCCGAACGCGAGGTGCGCGCCGGCGTCCAGCAGGTCGGCGTAGCGGTTCGAGCGCTTCCGGCGCTCCGACCCGAGTCGGTCGTCGTAGAGTCCGCCCTCCCGTGCCCACTTGAGGAAGTTCGGCTGAACCGACGCCACGACTCCGGTCTCGGCGAACCGCTCGACGCTCTCGTCGTCGGTCAGTTCGGCGTGTTCGACTCGGTGGCGCGCACGTCCGGGGTCGCCGGTCGCCTCGTAGGCCGAGAGGACTTCCTCGACCGCCTCGTCGCCGATGGCGTGGGCGGTCAACTGGAATCCCTCGCCGTCGGCCTCGGCCACGAGGTCCCGCAACTCCTCGGGCGAGACGACCCACTGGCCGGTGGCGTCGTCCGGACCGTCGCCCGCGTCGGCGTAGGGTTCCGAGAGTTTCGCGGTCCGGCCGCCGAGGCTTCCGTCGGTGAAGGTCTTGACGCCGCCGGTCCGGACGAACTCGCTCCCGTGGTCGGTCGCGAGACCGGTCTCCACGAGCGCGTCGAGGTGGTCCGACCAGTAGTTGATTCGGACCCGGAGCGCGAGGTCGCCGTCGAGGTCCATCCGTCGGTAGACCGCGGGGGCGCGCGACTGGCGGACCATGTCGTGGACGCCCGTGACGCCCTTCCGGTGGGCTTCGCGCTGTGCCGCCTCCAGCAGTTCGCGCATCTCGTCGGCGTCGGGTTCGATGGCCTCGTAGATTACGTCCACCGCCTCCTCCACGACGACGCCCGTCGGGTCGCCGCCCTCGGTTCGCACGTCGTCGTCGGGCATCTCGTCGGCGTAGCGGTCCAGCGCCGCCGAGTTGACCGCCGCGATGTGCATGTCCTCGCGGAACGCCGCGACCGGTCGCTCCTCGGAGACGCGGTCCAAGTCCTCGCGAGTGAGATACCGGGACTCCGCCCACGTGCTCTCGTCGTAGCCGAACCCCAGAATCCACTCGTCGGAGGTCCGCTCGCCCTCTTCGGCCGACTCGGCCAGCAGAGCCACGCTGTCGTCGGGCGAGTCGGCCTCGGCGAGGTCGGCGTAGACCAGCGAGCGCCCGAGGTGCGAGAGGTGCGTGTGGGCGTCAATGAAGCCCGGGAGCAACACGCGACCCCCGAGGTCTATCTCCGTCGTCTCGACGCCGTTCAGGAAGTCGAGTTCGTAGGCGTCACCGACCCGGACGACCTCCCCGTCGCGCACCGCGACCGCCGTTGCGGTGCTGTCGGCGTCGTCGAGCGTGTGGACGTTCGCGTTCGTGAAGATGCAGTCTGCGGCCGCTGTCATGCCAGTGACGTGCGTCGGAGAGGCGATAATCGTTGGGGAATCGGAGAACCGACCGGACGAAGAGCCGCCGTAAATCAGGAGTCGTCCAGCACGGAGACGAGACCGTCGCCGTTCACGACGACTTCGTAGCCCGCGTAGGAGAACTGAACTAGTCCGGTCCCGCGGGCCGTGCCGTCGTAGTGGTCCGCGAACAGCGCGTCCACCGCGTCCGGGTCGATGCTGGTCGCGAGCGGTTCCATCGCGCCCGGGTCGGTCCCCGAAGCAGAGGATACGGCCGCTACGACGCCCTCGCTGGGAGTCTGGTCGGCTTCGAGTTCGTGGGTCAATAACGTTTTTCGACGTACTGCTGATTGCTTCTCGCTCATTGTGTATTCGAACTTGCGGAGCGCACGCGTCTCCCCGAAGTCGCTGTCACCCAATTCGGGTTCCGGAAGGGTACCCGGTCCGGTTCGATGCTGAACGGGTTTATAAGGGGCTACTCGTGAGTTGTCAGCGTCGCCGTGACGAGGTTCCGGAGTCCTCCCCGGAGTCGCTTCGAGACCGCCCGTGAGGAGATGTCGAACTCGTCCCCGAGTTCTTCGAGGGTCGTCTGCCGGGGGTCGTCGAAGTAGCCCGCCTCGAAGGCGGTCACGATGGTCTGGCGCTGGTCGTCGGTCAGGCCGTACTGCTCGCCGGTCTCGACCTCTGTGAGGCTGTTGATGCGGTCGAGACGGAGGTCGATGTCGTTGTCGGCGCAGTACCGCTGGAGGCTGGCGACCGCCTCGCGGTCGGGCGACCTGAGCCGGAACCGCCAGACGTTCTCGTAGCGGTTCACCTCCAGCAGGGTGGCCGCCGACTGGAGGATGCCCTCCACGAGACCCGGCGTCGAAGTCCACGTCGCTCGGATGAGCGCACCGTCCTCGACTCGGTCCAGCACGGTGACCGCGTCGATGTCGGTCTGGTCCTCCAGTTCGGCCACGAACGTCTCCACGTCGTCGCCCCACACCCAGAAGAACGGGAGCGCACCGGTGTCCGTCGGGACGATGCGCTCTAACTCGACCTGCATGTCCGGCGTGGCCGCTAGCGCGCGACCCAGCGGAAAGTCCTCGACCGGGACGGACAGTTCCGCGATGACGCTCATTAGTCGTACTTTACCGGCGCGGGGTAAGGCCGTTGCGGTGAGACTGGAACGCGGTGTCCGGCAGGGTACCGACCCGGAGTCGGGGTCGCCCGCTTCCGGAACCACTATGCGAAGGGCGGCCGAACCGCGGCGCATGAACCGCATCATCGGCGAACGCGACCTCTCGGAGACGCCGTTCTCGCCCGAGCAGGCGCGGGAGACCTACCGGGAACTGGTCCGGGCGCGGGCGTTCGACGAGCGAGCGCTGGCGCTCCAGCGCCGGGGTTGGATGAGTAGCTGGCCGCCCTACCGCGGACAGGAGGGTTCGCAGGTCGGGGCCGCGATGGCGATGGCCGACGACGACTGGCTCTTCCCGACCTACCGGTCGAACGCGATGCAACTCGCCCGCGACGTGCCCATCAGCGACGTCCTCCTCTTCCGGCGCGGGATGCCCGAGTACCACTCTGGCCACGAGGTGCCGAACTTCCCGCAGGCGGTCCCCATTGCGACTCAGATTCCCCACGCCGCGGGCGTCGGCATGGCGATGAACTACGAGCGCGCGGTCAAGGGCGACGACGCGGACGGCGAGCGAACGGAAGCCGAGGGCGTGGAAGCCGACGGCGGCGACGGACCGGCGAACCCCGCGGTCCTCTGTTACTTCGGCGACGGCGCGACCAGCGAGGGCGACTTCCACGAAGGGATGAACTTCGCGGGCGTCTTCGACGCGCCCACCGTCTTCTTCTGCGAGAACAACGAGTGGGCGATTAGCCTGCCGCGCCACCGCCAGACCGCCAGCGACACCATCGCCCAGAAGGCCAACGCCTACGGCTTCGAGGGCGTGCAGGTCGACGGCAACGACCCGCTCGCGGTCCGAGAGACGGTGGCCGACGCGCTCGACTCGGCCCGCGACGGCGACCCCGTGCTGGTCGAGAGTCTGACCTACCGGCAGGGCGCTCACACCACCAGCGACGACCCGAGTCAGTACGAGGACGCCGCGAAGGAACTGCCCGACTGGAGGACCGCCGACCCGGTCGAACGCTACGAGGAGTACCTCCGCGAGCAGGGCGTGATAGACGACGAGTTCGTCGCCGAAGTCGAGGACGAGGCCGACGCGGAACTCGACGAGGCGGTAGAGCGCGCCGAGTCGGCCGACCCCGGCGACCCCCACGACGTGTTCGACCGGGTGTACGAGAACCTGCCGCCGAACCTCCGCGAGCAGAAGGCGTGGCTCGACTCGTTCCTCGCCGACCACGACGTGAAAGAGATAGACCACTGACGCGCCGGGAGAAGACCGGACCTCTCAGTCGAGGGCCATGTACGTCTTGGTGTCCGCGACCCCGTCTATCCCCGAGATGTCCGACGAGGCGGCCTGCAGTACGTCGTACACCTCGTCGGCGTCGGCCTCCACGATGACGTCGAACTCGCCGGCCACGACGTGGGCCTCGGAGATGCGGTCCAGTTCGCGGACCGCCGCCAGCACGTCCTCGGAGCGCCCGGCGGCGGTTTTCACCATGATAAAAGCGTGAACCATCGCACTGTGTGGTTCAGTACCATACGAGAAAAACCTTTGGGGGAGAAAAGTTATTCAGGCAGTGTCGCGTAAGCACTACCATGCGATTCGTTATCATAGGCTCGGGTCGGGTGGGGCTTCGGACGGCCCGCGTCCTTCGGGAGGAGGGCCACGAGGTCACGCTGGTCGAGCGAGACGCCAACAAGGTCGAGCGCGCCCGGAACGACGACTTCGAGGTCGTCGAGGGCGACGGCGGCCGCGAGGAGATTCTGAACCGGGCCGACCTCGAATCGGCCGACGCTCTCGGCGCGCTGACGGGCAACCTCAACGTCAACCTCGCGGCGTGCATGGTCGGCAAGCACTACGACTGCCGGACGGTGCTGCGCATCGACGAGGACTACCGCGAGGACATCTACCGGAAGTTCGCCAGCGACGTGGACGAGGTGGTCTACCCCGAGCGCCTCGGAGCCATCGGCGCGAAGAACGCCCTTCTCGGGGGCAACATCCGAGCTATCGCCGACATCGCCCAGAGCCTACAGGTCGTGGAACTCACCATCACCGACGAATCGCCGGTGAAGGGCTACTCCATCAGCGAACTCTCGCTCCCGGCCGACTCCCGCATTCTGGCGTTCGGCAAGGCCGACGAACCGATGGACATCCCGCTGTCCGACGACTCGCTCGAAGTCGGCGACCGTCTCGCGGTCCTCGCGGACTTCGAAGTGCTGGAGGACGTGCGACAGATTCTGGTCGGGGACGCCAGCAGAGCGAGCGCGCAAGCGATGACGGGAGGGAACTGAGATGGTCACAGCCTACGTCATGGTCAAGGCGAACACGGGCGAGGCGGACAGGCTCAAGAGTTCGATTCTCGACATCGACGGCGTGGTGGACGCCCACATCGTCGCGGGCGACGTGGACCTCGTCGCGAAACTCGACGTGGACTCCACCCCGGAGGTCAAGGAAATCGCGGCCGACGGGATTCAGGGCATCGAGGGCGTCGAGGGCACCCAGACCTACATCGCGATGGACTGAGCGGTCTCAGAGGGGCGCGCCGCCCGACTCGGCGGGGCCGTCGGACCCACCCGGCCCGCCGGAACCGTCCTCGTCGTAATTCTGTCTCGCGCGTTCACGTAACCCCGCGGCCGGTTCCCGGTAGTCGTAGCCGGGGATGATTCCCTGTACCCACGTCCCCTCGACGTACTCGACTACCGCCAGCGCGTCCTCGACGGCCTGCTCGGGGTCCGACGACGCGAACTCGACGGTCACGACCACCTCGTCGCCCTCGCGCTCGACGTCCGGCGGCGCGGCGTCGGCGTTGGTGACGGTGTGAGCGTCCTCCAGTCGGAGTTCCAGCGTCTCGAACCAGCCATCTTCGACGACCTCGGCGACCTCCTCGCCCTCGACCACGGCGTCGAGCATCGGCGTTCGGACTTCGACGCTGTACGCGTCGCTCGTCCCCTCACCGTCGTCCTCCGCGTCGGTCACGGAGACGACGCCGGGGAACGGTTTCTCGGGCGTCTCGAACCGACCATCGTCGGCTTCCTCGAAGTCGGGGTGCTCTCGGAACGCGCGCTGGACTCGTTCGTCGGTCATTGTATCCGAGTAGTGGATTCGGGAAAATGGGGGTTTCGACCTCGTTCTGACTGTCGGTAGACTTCGCCGTAGGCGCACGGCCAACGCTTTCGAATCCGTCCTGACCGATTTCCGCGGCGCACTGAACGTGCGAGCGCACGAGGCGCTCGCGGCGTAGCGCGCCGAGAGAAATGCGAGGGATGGGATTCGAACCCATGGACTCCTACGAGAGCGGGTCTTAAGCCCGCCGCCTTTGGCCGCTCGGCAACCCTCGCGCAGGAGAGGATTGACCGTTCGTACCGAAGTGGGTTTCGGTACGGAAGTCCGGCCCCGGTGATTTTTCCCCCGGTCGGCGAAAATTCGGGGCGGACCGTCGGCGGTGGTTAATCATGCCGGTCTCGCCCGGGATTCGAGTCCGAACGCGGGACGGACTCCCTCGAAAAACCGCTCGAAACGGACTGCTCAGTCGTGAATCTCGACGCGTTCGAGCGTCACGTCCTCGTTGGGGCTGTCGTTGTGGTCGGTCGGGACCGAACCGATTTCCTCGACCACGTCCATCCCGTCGATGACCTCGCCGAAGACCGCGTGGCGGTCGTCCAGATGCGGTTGGGCGTCGAGGGTGATGAAGAACTGCGAGCCGTTGGTGTCGGGACCGCTGTTGGCCATCGAGAGGATGCCCGCGTCGTCGTGGCGGAGTTCGTCGTGGAACTCGTCTTCGAACTCGTAGCCGGGGCCGCCGCGGCCGGTGCCGGTCGGGTCGCCTCCCTGAATCATGAAGTCCTCGATGATTCGGTGGAACGGCACGTCGTTGTAGAGCGCGTCGCCTCGGACTTCGCCCGACTCGGGGTCCTCCCACGTCGTCGTGTCGGGCGCGGGGTCCTCGCTCGCGGCGGGGTCGTGTTCCGCCAAGTTGACGAAGTTCTCGACGGTCCTCGGGGCGCGCTCGTCGAACAGTCGGACTTCGATGTCGCCGTGACTCGTGTGCAGCGTCGCAGTCAGGTCGTCTGCCATGCCTTCGAGAAGGAACGCTGGACGGATAACGGTGCCGAACGCGAACCGGGTCCACCGCGCGTAGCGGGTGCTCCGCGCCGAGTGGTCCCCGCGCCGAGAGGTGGGATTACCGCAAGTCCACGTCTGCGGCCGCTCGCAGGCACTCCGCGACGCCCGGCGAGTCGGCGAGTCGAACGGTGTCCGCGTCGGCGTCGTGGACCACGACGCCGACCTCGGTCAGTTTCGGCAGGTGCATGCGGTGGAGTTCGGTCCGGGTCTTCTCGATTTCGGCCGACGTGAGGACCGCGCGGGTCTTCTCGGTCATCGACGCGGCCAGCAGTTCCGCGAGTTCGTCCACCGGCATCGGCCCGCCCTCCTGTGCGAGGTAGTGACAGATACACCGGCGTCGGTGGTCGGAGAGCGCCCGAAATATCGCGTCGAGCGATTCGCTATCGCTGTCTATCGGCAGCACGTCCTTTTCGGAGACGTTCGGTGGGGAGACGGACTCCCCGTTCTGGTCTTGGCTCATAGCTAATCTGGAACGGACGCGGCGCGTCGCCGCTTTCCGCGACCCTCGGTTCGGTTCTCCGCGGTCGATGTCCGAGGGCCGCGCGAGGTGTCGTTCCGTAGTTCGACCACTACGCTGACGGAAATAAGGGTGATGCCCGACTATTCAAGCCGGCCCGGTTAAACGCCCGAAAAGGATAAGAAGCGGCCGTCAGTCGTCGGCCGTCTGCTCGGGCGCTCGCTCGTCAGTTTCGAGCGGCGGACTCTCCCAGTACTCGTGGGACTCGACCCGTCGGAAGCAGGCCGCGCGGTGGTCCTCGTCGTCGACCGGGTAATCCTCGGGGGGCGACTGCGCGCAGGCCTCCCGTGCGTACGGACACCGCGTGTGGAACCGACAGCCGCTCGGCGGGTCCCGCGGCGAGGGCACGTCGCCCGAGAGCGTCTCGACGTCCCGGCCCTGCTCGCTGGTGTCGGCCCGCGGGACGCTCTCCAGCAGGGCCTCGGTGTAGGGGTGGCCGGGGTTCTCGAATATCTCCTCGACCGGTCCGACCTCCACGATTTCGCCCAGATACATCACGGCCACGCGGTCGGAGATGTGCCGAACCACGCTCAGGTCGTGGGCGATGAACAGGTACGTGAGACCGAACTCGTCCTGCAGGTCCTCTAGCAGGTTGAGAATCTGGGCCTGCACCGACACGTCGAGCGCCGACACCGGTTCGTCGCAGACGACGAAGTCCGGTTCGAGCGCCAAGGCCCGCGCGATGCCGATGCGCTGGCGCTGGCCGCCCGAGAACTCGTGAGGGTAGCGGTCCACCTGTCCGGCCGACAGGCCGACTCGCTCCATCAGTTTCGCGACGCGCTCGCGGCGTTCGGCCTTGGTGCCGATGCCGTGAACGTCGAGCGGTTCGCGGACGATTTCGCCGGCGGTCATCCGCGGGTCGAGGCTGGAGAACGGGTCCTGAAAGACGACCTGCGCCCGCTCGCGGAACTCGGTCAGGTCGTCCTTGTCGAAGACGTTCTCGCCGTCGAAGTACATCTCACCGCCGGTCGGTTCCCGGAGTTTGAGCAGGGTCTCGCCCGTCGTGGACTTGCCGCACCCCGACTCGCCGACGAGGCCGAGCGTCTCGCCCTCTCGGACCTCGAAGCTCACGCCGTCGACGGCCTGCACGCTCTCGGGTTCCCGGCCGAGGAGTCGGTCGGTGAGGTTGTCCTGCTCGTAGTAGTACTTCTGGAGGTCCTCGACGCGGACCAGCGGGTCAGTCATCCGCGCTCACCTCCTCGGGTTCCGAGTCCTGCTCCCGACGCGCGTCGCTCTCGAAGTAGTCGTCCGGAAGCGCCCGCGTCGGGTCGTACTCCTGTTGGGCGAGGACGCACCGCGCGCCGTGTTCGCCGGCCTCGGTCCGCCCGCCTCGGGGCTCTCCCGTCTCCACGTCGAACTCCGGCGGGTGGTTCAGACACTCCTCCATGGCTTTCGGACAGCGGTCGGCGAAGTAACATCTGTCTTCCATCTCCTCGTCGTAGAGGTCCGGCACGTTGCCCTCGATGGGTTGGAGTCGCGGCGCTGGGTCGTCCAAGTCCGGAATCGACCCGAGCAGGCCCTGCGTGTAGGGGTGAACCGGGTCGTCGAACACGTCTTCGAGCGTGCCGCGCTCGACGACTTCGCCGGCGTACATCACGCCGACTCGGTCGCACATCCGGGCGATAACCCCGAGGTTGTGGGTAATCATCATGATGCTCATCCCGGTGTCCTCCTGCAGGTCACGCAGGAGGTCGAGAATCTGGGCCTGAATCGTCACGTCGAGCGCGGTGGTCGGTTCGTCGGCGATGAGCAGGTCGGGTTCGCCCGCCAGCGCCTGGGCTATCATCGCGCGCTGGAGCATCCCGCCCGAGAACTCGTGGGGGTACTCGTCGGCCCGTTCGGCCGGGTCGGGAATGCCGACCTGTTCGAGCAGGTCGATGGCCTCGGCCCGACTCTCCTCGCTGACGTAGCTCCGAGACGGGAGGACCGTGCTCGTGAGCAGGTCGGCGAGTCCGAACCCCTGCGTTCGCGACCGAGTCGTCCGCGGGTTCGAGCGCGCGCGGCGCTGGACCTCGACCGCTTCGGCAATCTGCTCGCCGACGGTCAGCGAGGGGTTCAGACTGCTCATCGGGTCTTGGAAGATGGTGCTGAACGACGGCCCGCGGAGCGCCCGCCGGACGTTCTCGGGCACCCGGCGCACGTCCACGAACTCGCCGTCCACGGCCTCTGGGGCGTCGTCCCGGACCTCGTCGGCGAGGTCGGCGTTCCGATACCAGACCTCGCCGCTGGTGATGCGGCCCGGCGACTCCACGAGGTCGATGACCGAGAGCGCGGTCACGCTCTTGCCCGACCCCGACTCGCCGACGATGCCGAAGACCTCGCCGTCTCGCACGTCGAAGTCCACGGACTCGACCGCGTTGACCTGTCCGTCCTCGGTGAAGAACCGAGTCGAGAGGTCCCGGACGCGGAGGAGGTCGTCGGCCATCAGACGCCACCTCCCTCGCCCTCGATACCGGGGTCGAGCGCGTCGCGAAGCCAGTCGCCCACGAGGTTGATGCCGATGACCGTCAGCACGATGGCGACGCCGGGAACCGTCGAAATCCACCACGAGGAGGCCAGATAGTCCCGGCCCTGCGCGATGTCGAAGCCCCACGAGAGGCTGGTTCCCGAGAAGCCGAGGAACGACAGCGCGGATTCGAGCAGGATGATGGCCGCGATTTGGATGGTCGCCAGCACGAGGATGGGCGTCACGCTGTTGGGCAGGATGTGCTTGCGAAGGATGAAGCCGTCGCCGGCGCCCACCGAGCGGGCGGCCTTGACGTACTCTTGGCCCTCGATGGAGAGCGCCTCACCCCGGGCGACGCGCGCGAACCACACCCAGTTGACCAGTCCGACGACGAGGATGACCGTCCCCGGAAGCGCGAAGGTCTCGGGCATGTTCGGCGCGATGCCGGCCTGCACCAGCGGGTCGGGCACTCTGACGACCGCCCGGCCGAACAGGCCGACCAGCGCGACCGCCAAGACGAGCGAGGGGAACGCGAGCATGACGTCGGCGCTCCGCATCAGCGCGTCGTCTACCTTCCCGCCGTAGTAGCCGGCGACCAGACCCACGGTCACACCGACGGTGGCGGCGATGGCCGTGCCCAAGAGACCGACCAGCAGAGAGGTCCGCGCGCCGTAGATGACCCGCGAGAGCATGTCTCTGCCGAGCGAGTCGGTACCGAGGGGGTACTTCGGCGTCGCCGACACCGTGACCGTCTCGTTGACGACCTCTATCGAACCGTTGACCATCTGGGAACTGGTCTGGGTCGTCGTCTTGCTGAACCCGAGCGGCGGCAGTTGCGACCGGTCGAGGTTCTGGTTCGTGGGATTGTGGGGCGCGAACAGGGGCGCGAACAGCGCCACCAGCACGATTGCGACCACGACGACGATACCGACCTTCGCCAGCGCGCTCTGGCGAAGTTCCTTCCGGAGGTTCCGGACGGTCCGCGGGGAGACGCCCCGCTTGAGTCCGTTCCAGAACAGGTCTACGAGTCTCTCTATCGGTCCGGCCATTAGTGAACCACCTGCGGGTTGATGTAGGCGTACAGCGCGTCCACGAAGATGTTGATGACGACGAATCCGGTTCCGATGACGATGAGCGACCCCTGAATCAGCGGCCAGTCGCGGGCGTTGATGGCGTTGATGAGCAGGGTTCCCAGTCCGGGCCACGCGAAGACGGCCTCGGTGATGACCGCGCCGCCGATGAGCGTGCCGAGTTGGAGGCCCAGCACCGTGATGACCGGTATCAGCGTGTTCCGGAGCGCGTGCTTGTATCGGACCAGCGTCTCGGGAAGGCCCTTCGCGCGCGACGACCGGACGTATGGCTTGCCGAGTTCGTCCAACATGCCGCTTCGCGTGAGCCGCGTGATGAGCGCGGTGAAGTAGGTTCCGAGCGTAATCGCCGGGAGCGTGATGTGGGCGAGCCACGTGACGAGTCCGGAGAACTCGAACTCGGTGAACAGCATCGCCACCGCCGGGAGGAACCCGATGCCGCGCCGACTCGTCGGGAACAGGCCGAACTGGACCGACAGAATCAGCACGAGCATGATGCCGAGCCAGAAGTTCGGCGTCGAGATGCCGACCAGCGAGAAACTGGTCGCGGCGTAGTCGGCCGGTTCGTGTCGCCGCGTCGCGGAGATTACGCCCAGCGGAATCGAGATGACGACCGCGACGATACTCGCGGCGACGGCGAGTTCGAGGGTGGCCGGGAGTCGAGCGAAGATGAGTCCGCTCGCCTCGACGCCTCGAATGTAGGAGTAGCCCATGTCGCCCTGCAACAGGTTCCAGAGGTAGTCGAAGTACTGGACGTAGAACGGTCTGTTGAGACCCAACTCCGTGGCTATCTGCCGGCGCAACTCCTGGCTCGCGTCCAGCGGAGCCACGAACGTAACGGGGTTGCCGGGCGTGATGTACCGGAGTCCGAACACCACGGTCACGACGCCCCACACGACCAGTACGCCCTGTGCGCTACGCTTGAGCAGGAATCGTCCCATCGACATCAGGCATCACTCCGTCGAAAACGAAACATGAGTCGAGGCTTACTGACCGTCGGCCGGTGCCATCGCGTAGGCGTCGATGCGCTCGTCGCGGCGAGCCTTCCACTGAACGCGATTTTGGACGCCGTAGACGCTGTACTGGCGATTCAGGAATATCCACGGCGCTTGGTCGTGGAGAATCTTGTTGACCTCCTGCAGCGTCTTATCGCGCTTGCTCTTGTTGCCCTGGTTCTGGGCCTGCTCCATCATGCTGTCGACCTTGTCGTTGCTGTAGGACGTGAGCGCGCCGTCGGTGGTCAGCAGCGGGATGATGGTCTGGCTCGCGTCGAACGTCGCGTTGCCCCAACCGATGAGGTAGAAGTTCGGCGCCGTCTCCAGCTTTCCGTCGGTGAGTTCGCCCGCCAGCGTCGCGAACTCGCGCTGCTTGACCGAACACGAGACGTTCGAGAGCTGGTCGATCTGGTTGGCGACCGCTTGGGCGATTTCCACGTCCTTGAGGTAGCGACCGACCGGGGTGTGGAGCGTGATAGACGCCCCGGCGTGGCCGCTCTCCTCGACCAGTTTCTCGGCCTTCGACTTGTCGTGAGGGAACGGGTTCACGTCGGAGTTGTAGCCGAAGAAGCCCTCGAGCGTGGGCTGACCGGTCGGGTCGGCGAAGTTCGAGAGGACGTTCTTGATGATGCTCTGGAGGTCCACCGCGTGGTTCATCGCGCGGCGGAACTTCGGACTGGAGAACGGTTCGACGTTGTACTTCATCGCGTTGTAGATGATGCGCGTACTCGGTGCCGCGCTGAGTCGGGTGCTTCCCGTACTCTTGACCCGCGAGATGTCCTGTGGCGGCACGTTGACGATGACGTCCGTCTCGCCCTCCAGCAGTTGATTCACCCGAGTGCTCGACTCCTTGGCCGCACGGAACGTCAGCGACGTGACCGCGGCCGGTTCCCGCCAGTAGTCCTGGTAGTTAGAGAACTCGACCTTCACGTCGGACTGGTACTCTTCGAGCTTGAACGGACCGGTACCGTTCATCTGCTTGGCGATTTCGGACTTCGAGCGCTCCTGCACCCACGACTTCTGCATCACGTCGCAGTACGTCGCGAACAGCGAGAACACGACGGGGTTGACGCCATCGGACATCACGTCGACCGCGCGCTGGCCGTCGACGACCTTCGCGCCCGTGACGCCGGCGAGTTGGTCGGACTGAGGGCTCGCGATACCGACGTTCTCCTTGACGATGCGGTTGATGCTGAACGCCACGTCCTCCGGCGTCAGTTGGTCGCCGTTGTGGAAGGTGACGCCTTCCCGGATGGTGAACCGGACGCGACCCGGCTCTTGGCGCTCGTACTTCGTCGCGAGCTTCTGGACGATTTTCCCCTTCCGGTCCCGGCCGAGCAGTCCCTCGTAGGCGTGGAGGACCACGTTGTCGGTCGGCGTCGAGCGGTGGTTCTGGGGGTCCAGCGTGGTCGGCATCTGACCCTGCGTGATGGTGACGGCGAACTCCCCACCGCCACCGCCGCTCTCCTCGGTCGTCTCGGTCGATTCGGCGGTCGTCTCCGCCGTCGTCGTGTCCGTCGCGGTCGTCGTCCCCTGTCCACCGCCGCCGCCGGTACAACCTGCCACCGAGGCGGTCGCGGCCGCGGCACCCGCGGCCGTCAGAAACTTCCGTCGAGATGTGCCTTCGTCGTGTGCCATATCCAGTACAACAGCTACTATGGCATAAATATGCTGTGGTGACACACACCATTCGCCGCTCTCGCGGTTCACTCGGCCGTCCGGTGGTTCGCGGCCGTAAGTTTAAGTTACACCGGACCGATACGTCGTATATGGCCGTTCACGGCCGTTCCTCCCCACTGCGGGCACTGTTCGACGAATCGCCCACGCCGCACATCGCACACCCGCCGCGGACGCACCACCGCGATTTCTACGTCGCCACCGACGGTTCCTACAGCCTTCAGAGCGGCGACGGCGGGTTGGGCGCTATCATCGAAACGCGAGACGGTGAGCGGGTCGCTCGCCTCTCGGTCCCCGACGAATCGGTCACGGACAACAACGTGGCCGAGTATCGGGCGCTCCACCTCGGACTCGACGTACTCGCGGCGCGCGCGCCGACCGGGGCGCGGGTCGGCGTCCTCGTGGACCACGACGACCTCGCGGCCAACGTCAACAGCGCGGCGTTGGCGACCCGTCGGACGGACCACACGCCCCCGCGGGAACTCTCGGTTCCGCCCGCCGGCAAACACCACTGGCGCGGGATTCGAGCGCGGGTCTGTCAGTTCGGCGAACTCCGGGCCGCGGTCCTCGAGAGCGGTCAGAACCCGGCCCACGCGCTGGCGAACGCGCCCGAGGAGTTCGCCCACGTCAACCGCGAACCCGACCGCTGTCTCCTGCCCGAGCGACCCGCCTCCAGCGAGGCCCAGATTCCGCCGCCCTCGCGGGCCGACCGGAAAGCCAGCGACTGACGGAACCGCGGCGGGCGAGCACCGCCGTTTCGCGTTCGGCGGACCGAACCCGCCGTCCGAAGATGCGCCGCGTTCGACAGTCGGTCGCAAACGACGTGGCCGCCGCTATCGGGACTCGCGGAGGGCGGTCGAACGCCGCGTCCGGTCGTCGTTGGGCGGCGGTTTTCCCCGAGCGTGCGGCGGCCTACTCGACCATCCCCACGGCGTACACGTGCCTGCGGAGTTCCTCCTCGGAGTCGAACGACTCCCCGCACGCCTCGCAGACGTACTTCCTCTGCTCCCCCATGTCAGTGCGGACGCCCGGGAGCGGGGTAAACGTTGCTCGAAGCGTCGGATAACGCGCACGAGTAGCGCCGCGACTGGCGGGTACGTCGGCGAAACGGTGCGAGCGAGGCGACGACCGGACACGCGCCGAGTTGGTCTCGCTTTCGGGTTTAAGCGTTCGTGGGACTCGGTACGGCTTCGCACACCACCCTCGCGGATGAAGATGGTATCGAGCAAGAAGCGGTCAGCGTTCGAGGTGAGGTCCGGCGTCGAACCTGTCGCGCGACCGGAAACGATACGGCCCGCCGCCCCGCAGGTTCGAGTATGAACGCCCGCGACCTGATGACCACCGACGTGAAGACGGTCCACGAGGACGACGAAATCAGCGACGTGCTGACCCGTCTGGCCCGAGCGGACTTCAACGGCTTCCCTGTCGTGGACGACGACGAGCGCGTGGTCGGCATCGTCACGCAACACGACCTCGTCCACATCTTTCAGCCGAGCGACCGGACGCTCTGGATTCCGGTCGGCTTCCCGCCGTTCCTCGAAACGCTGGAGTACGCCATCGACCTCTCGTGGGACGAACTCGACACGGAACTCGACCTGCTGAAACACTCGAACAAGCCCGTCCGGACGGTCATGACCGAGGACGTGGTGACGGTCGACCCCGACACCGACTTCGACCGCATCCTCGACCTGCTGGCCGACGACGAACGGGACATCAACCGCCTGCCGGTCGTGGACGAGCGCGGCGGACTCCTCGGAATCGTGGCCCGACAGGACGTGCTTCGGGCGGTCCGCGACGAGCGACGCGCGGCCGAGGCGTCGGCGGAATAACCGGCAAGCGCCGAGGCCCATCGAAACGTTCAGGCCCCGAGAGACGCCAGTGAGAGCGTGAGCAGATATCGGAACGTCGCGCTGTTCGTCGCGCTGGCCGCGGTCTGGGGGTCGGCGTTCATGGCCATCAAGGCCGGACTCGACTACTTTCCGCCCGTACTCTTCGCCGCCATACGCTACGACATCGCGGGCGTGCTGATGCTGGCCTACGCGGTGTACGCGACCGACCGCTGGCGGCCCAGAACCCGCGGCGAGTGGCGACTGGTCGCAGTGGGGGCGACCCTGCTAATCGCGGGGTACCACGCCTTCCTGTTCGTCGGCGAACAGTACACGACCAGCGCCGTCGCGGCGGTCATCATCAGCCTGAACCCCGTGCTAACGACCGGGTGCGCGCGGCTCTTACTCCCGAGCGAGCGACTGACCCCGGCGGGCATCGCGGGTCTCCTGCTCGGACTCGTCGGCGTCGTCGTCCTGAGCGACCCGAACCCGAACAACCTCGTGACCTCGGACGTGGTCGGTCAGGCGCTGGTGTTCGCCGCGGCCGGGTCGTTCGCGCTCGGGAGCGTCCTGACTCGGCGCATCAAGGCCGAACTCCCCATCGAGACGATGGAGGCGTGGTCGATGGTTCTGGGCGCGCTATTGATGCACGCCATCAGTTTCGCCCGGCCGAGCGAGTCGCTGGCCGCGGTCCGGTGGACGCCCGAGGCGATTTGGGCGATGGCGTACCTCTCCGTCGCGGCGAGCGCGCTCGGTTTCCTCGTCTACTTCGACCTGCTGGACCGACTCGGTCCGATCGAAATCAACCTCGTCTCGTACGTCGCGCCCGTCTTCGCGGCTATCTCCGGTTGGTGGTTCCTCGGCGAGGTCATCGACCTCACTACGGTCGCGGGCTTTCTCGTCATCTTCGCGGGGTTCTGTCTGGTGAAACGCGAGGCGCTGGCCCGCGAACTCCCCAAACTCCGCGCGGTCGTGAGTCGGTAGTGGCGCTCGGCCGTGGCGTGGCGGTGACGCCCGGTATGGTTTCGAGGCGGCACTCGACTGTCGCGCGGTGACGTTCGGCGCGGTTCGCTGGTGACGGCCCGGGGCAACTCGGCGAGAGCGCTACCCGGACCAGAAGGACTTTGACGGCCCGCCGAACACCACCGACAAATGACCGAACGGGGAAACGAGTTCACCGGGTTCGCGCCCGAGCGTACCGAAACCGACCGGGGTCGGGCGGAGCGGGTCCGGTCGCGGGCCGCGAAAGTTCTCTTCGTCGTCGGACTGGTGGTCGTCGCCGCGAACAGCGCGCTGTACTTCTTCGACGTGCAATTGCTGTCACACCCGGCAGTCTCGGTCCTCGGACTCGCGCTGTTACTGCCGCTGTATCTGCGTGAACGGTAGGAAACCGCGAGAGACCGCGAGACGAGAGAGCCGCGGAGATCAATCGCGGCGGAGCGAATCTACTTCGCCTCGGCGAGTCGCTGGAACTGCTCGGCCGAGAGGTCGATGTCGGTGGCCGCGAGGTTCTCGCTCAACTGTTCGACCGTCCGCGCGCCGACGATGGGGGCCGTGACCTGCCCGTGTTCGGTCAGCCACGCGAGACTGACCTGCGCGGGACTGGCACCGACCTCCTCGGCGACTGCCTCGACGGCCTCTAGCGCGTCGAAGTTCTCGTCGGTGAGGTACGAATCGCGGAATTGCTGGTCGGTCGCGCCCCGGGTCCCCTCCGGCGGTTCCTCTCCACGACTGTACTTGCCCGTGAGGAATCCGCCCGCGAGTGGACTCCACGGGACGACGCCGATGTCGTAGTCGGCGCACATCTCGAGGTAGTTCCCTTCGATTTCGCGATTGGCGAGGTTGTAACGGGGCTGTGCGAGTTTGAACGGTTCGTAGCCGCGCCTGTCGGCCAGTTCGTTGGCCTTGGCGACCTTCCACGCGTTCGGTTCGAGCGTCGAGGCACCGAGGTAGTTGACTTTGCCGTCGCGGACGAACTCGTCTAACGTGCGCACGAACTCCTCGGCGGGCGTCTCGTCGTCCCAGCGGTGGATGTAGAGCAGGTCCACGTAGTCGGTCCCGAGACGCTCCAGAATCTCGTCGACGTTGTTCCGGAGGTGCTTGCGCGAGAGGCCCTGACCGTTCGGGTCGTCGCGGGTCGGCCAGTAAATCTTCGAAGCGACGACGAAGTCCTCGCGCTCGCGCTCGGAGAGCCAGTCGCCGATGTACTCCTCGGCCCGCCCGTCGCCGTACATGTCCGCGGTGTCGATGAAGTTCCCGCCCGCGTCGGCGTAGGCGTCGAGGAGTTCGTGGGCGCGCTTCTCGCCGATTTCGACCTCGCCCTCGTCGTCCTCCCGACCGAAGCGCCACGTTCCGAACGCCATTTCGCTGACTTTCGTCCCGGTCGGACCGAGCGAGACCGTGTCGAGTTCCATGTTCCGACGTTTCCCGAGCGACCGGTTAAACTCGTCCTTTCGGTCGAGCGACCACCGGTCGGACACTCGCGGAAACGAGCGCGAACGGCGAGCCGAGGAGGGGTCGAGAATAGTAAAGACCGTAGCGAACAGGACAGAGACGCTGAAACGAGACGGAAGCGGGCGAAGGGAGGGCGGTGGAAACGTTGGGGAGGCAGCGGCGAGACGGAGGGAGGGCCGAAGCGGTCGTCACTCGCGCTTGTGACCGTGCCCGGCGAGGAGGGCAGCGAAGTTCAGCGCCAGCAGGCCGACGAAGGTCAGCGATTCCCCCGTCGAGGAGATACCGTTGAACAGGAGCGGGACGTAGAGGAACGGGAGCGCGATAGCCGACCAGAAGCCGAGGACTTCGAACGGCGTCGTGAGGGTGTGTTCCCGATACTGGTCGTACAGCGATGCGAGCTTGGTGCGCCCTGCGGTCGCTTCACCGGCCTCTGCCGGGGAGCCGATCGCGGAGTTGCTTTCGTTTTGGAGGGTGGATTCGGTCATGGGGGCCATCTCGACCTCAATAACTCGTTGAACCGGGAGGGCCATATAACGGGGCGAGCGTTAGCGCGATTTCAGAATAGTTCATCGGCGAACGCGCAAAAATAGTACCTTTCAAAACCGCCTCTAACGCCTTCGTAAAATTTAAAGCCGTTTCTGAGGGTTTTTCTCTCAGATAATCTCTGTTTAGAAATGTGTCCATACTGCGGGGGAAAGCGGGGTAATCAGGCGTTGCCTGTGTCGGAACAGGCGGTGCCGACGGCTGTTTCGGTCGGAGTAGGGCGTCGCCATCGCACCCGTTAGAGAGTCGGTAAGGAGTCGGCTTCTACCGCTGTACCGACAGCGCCGAAAACGCCGACCTGTCGGCGTCGCCGATAAAACGTGAAGGGAGAGCGCGAGAAACGGGTTCGTATGAGCGAGCGAGCGGACTGGATGCACCCCGAGGACGAACACCTGCTCGCCCTGCTCCGGACCGAGCGCAAGGACACGTTCACCGCCATCGCGGCCCAGTTACCGCTGCCCCGAGAGCGGGTCGCGGAGCGTTGTCGGACGCTGGCCGCCCACGGACTCGTCGAACACCTCGGAAGCGACATCTACACCATCAGTCCGCTCGGAGAGCGGTATCTCGACGGTGAGGTCGGGCCGGCCGAACTCCGAGTCACGGAGCACGAGGACGAGTAGTCGTCGGCGCGTTCCGGTCGCCGCTCCCGTCGCTCGGAACGACAGCGGGACGGAACCCTTGCTTGTAGACCGAACTGCAACGGACACAACGGTCGGGAATCGCCGGGAGTGACGGTGGCGTTTACGATACCCCGCTGAGTTGGGAGCAGTAGACGCGGGCACCCCCCGCGACGAACGACCAACCATGGCCGCAACAAACCCCGAACACGTCAGCTTGGAAACGACCTTCGACCTGCTCGGTAGTGCCGTACGCCGGACCCTCGTCCGCGTCCTCGACGAGTCGGGAACCGTCACCCGAGACGACCTCACCGAGAGGGTGGCGAGCGTCGAGGCTGACGGCCCTGCCGACGAACGCGCGCGTCGTCAAGTGCGCATCGCGCTCCACCACAACCACCTCCCGCGACTCGCCGAGGCCGGTCTCGTCGTTTACGACGACGAGACGGTGACGGGAACCAGCCGCCTGGACGCTGTCGCCAGTGAGATTACGCGGTTCGACGAGAGCGAGCGAACGCTCGTTCGGTCCTAACTCGGATGGTCGTTCACGCCCTTCAGTGCACCGAGTGCGAGCAGACTCGCGTCGGGCGCGACACTCGCCGCGGCGTCGAACCGGTCCAGAAGCGATGTCCGGATTGCGGTTCTCGGTCGTACGAACGCTTGGCCGCAGTGCGGAGCGACTGAGTCGCGGCCCGCCGGTTCACTCTTCTCGTGACGGAGTGGAGACTCGTTCGGTAGCGTCTCGAAAAACGGCCGGGAGGGTTCCGCACCCGATTTCCCGTGCCCGACGTGAGTGACTCCATTTAGATGAGCGATAATCCGAGTGACGCTATCGACATACTGCTTGCCGGCCTCGGGGACCCAGTACTTGGCGGAGAAGGGGTTACTCGTCGTACGTGTTCCTGACGGTCTTCCGGTCGACTTCTTCACCATCTACGGAGAGGATAACTCGAAGCTCGAACGGTTCACCGTCTTTGAAGGATTCAGGCGGGTTGATATCGTCGTTGAACTCCTGCATCGTACCGCTCGTGGACGTCCCCTCGAACGTACGCTGGTCCGAGCGTTCTCCATCCGTAATCTGAACGGTGAGCCGAGCAGTATCCTCGAAGTACGTCTCGACATCGAACCCGATGTTGTTCGTTCCGATATCCGATTGGACGTCCACGTCGATTTGACTTATACGAGGGTCGACACTGCTCGAACTACTCTCGGTTTCCATCGATTGAGTCTCAGAACTGTCCGGGTTCGATTGCTCGTTAGAACTACCCGAGCTAGATTGATCTCCGCTCCCACCGCTGACATCGCTTTTTTCTTGGACGTTTGGGTCCTTAGGCGCGTAATCCTCCGAATCAATCATCCCGTCTCCGTCACTGTCGGATGGACCACTGTTACCGGAACAGCCTGAGAGGCCCGCAATTCCGAGTAAGCCAATACCGGTAAGGCACTGCCGTCGTGTTTTCTCCATAACAGCCAGGATTTCCGTGATTCGGAAAAGCATATTGGTCTCGAAAGGTTCTAGATAGAAAGTAGACCAGTGGCGAAGTGCTACCCGAGTCGAGCGAAATAAGCGGAATCGCTCACCGAACCCAACCGCGATTGGAGGTCGTCGATGACCTTCGTTGCTGTCGGCGGTGACAGGTTCGACATCCTCTCGTTTCCGAGTTCGACCGGAGGAAGGACACCACACTTTTCGCAACGCTGCCGGTCCTTATTCGTAGTTATAGAGAACGTGCGCCAAGTCGAACCTCGCACGGGGGGTCTAGAGCTTTCGCAGTTATCGGTCGTCTTTCACCTAAAAGAATGAGATGTTACGTAGAAGGGTCTGTTTCTTTCTGCAGAGTTAGTTAGAGACGGGATTACCTCCGTTTCCCCACCTTCGGTACCCACGGATTTCCCTACGAACTCCGAAGTTGATGAACTGCCGGGACGATAACCCAAAACACGAGCACACCGACTAGAGCAAACCAAAAAAGCGCGTCTTTCAGTACGAGCGCAAACTGTCCATAGGCTCCAACGTTCGTTGGATCCGGAGCGAGCAGCTGTGGTTCCTGTCTCGCTGCGAACGTTGGCGTGTTGTACCAGCCTGCGATAACCATCGAACCGAGACCACCGACGGTGGCAACACCGAGTCCTTTGATAAACTCGTCAGCCATATTACAGCTTCTGGCGGGGGCGAATGTGAACGGATGGGGGCATTGCAGGAGTGTAAGAATACCCACAAGAAATATACCGCGTTTATCAGTAGAACATAATGAGATACCTACAAAGAACGGTTCTCTGTGTACTTCTCGTCACCCAGGAGTGTCATCCGGAATATCTCGAGGTCAAGTAGCCGACGACTGCCAGTTAACGCAGGACGCTTTCGGCTACTGAGGGGGTGTCGTCGGGGCGTGGAGAATGGTCGCGTTGCTCTGTCACCAGATTACTCCGCCATCAAAAGCTTCGGGAGATGCCCGGGGAGGGCTCCGAACCCTCGATCTCCGCATGACCCAGGTACGAGGCTCGGCGGGCCTCTCGGGCATGGGAGGCTTCCAAGGCCTGAGCACCGAATCTCAGTAACCCTATGAGTGCGGCGCTATGTCCAGCTAAGCCACCCGGGCTCAGTTCTCCGTAGGGGGGTGCTACTCTTTAAAGTTCTCATCTTCTCTCGGTTCGGGACTCCGAGGCACGGTGATTTCGGGGCGGAGAAGTTGACGTGCTTACTGTTTCGCGTGGAACTGTTCCGGTTCGGCGGCAGCGAATCGACCTGTAGTTACTTCCCCTCGCGCAGACGCCAGAAGACAAACCGCGACTTTCGAGCCTCTGCTCTCGCAGACGCTCGTACGCATCGGAGTCGAACTCACTCCGAGTACAGGCGAAGCGCGCGAGTCGCCGGGTCTCGCGCAAGCTTTAATCCGATTCGCGGGAGAATCCGGAGTGATGGCCGACGACGAGGAACCGGCGAGCGACGGTCCCGCGGACGACGCCGACCCCGTGGAGGTCGGCGTGGAACTCCTCTCGAAACTCGAGGACCCCGAACTCTCGGTCGCGGAGGCCGTGGACCGCATCGAGACCGTCACCACTCACCCCGCCACGACCCGGAAGATTCTGGACGAGGCCGAGAAGCGCGGCGTCATCGAACGCGAGGACGGCATCGTCCAGACGACTGGCGGCGGCTACGTCAGCTTCCAGAGTGAAGTCGTCACGAAGGAGGGCGATTTCTCCTGTCGGCGGTGCGGCGCGGGCATCTCTACGGGCCACTTCATAAAACTCGACGCGGGGGAACACGGCGCGTTCGGCCCGGAGTGCATCCGAAAAGTCACCGGACGAGACTGACCCGGTCTGACGGCGACGCGTCGAATCAGTCGGCGAGAGGAGTCGACTACCGACCGCGGCTGAGTTCTTCGATGAGTTGCTGGAGCGTGTGCTGTTGCTCGGCCAGCAGTTCGTTCTGTCGCTGGACCGCCTCGGTCAGCGCCGCCAGTTGCTCCTCGGTGGTGTCTCGCTCCAGTTCCGAACTCGCCGGCTCGAACCCCGAGTCGGCGAACCCGCTCGATTCGCCGACTTCGGCCTCCGCGTCTGCGGTTTCGGCGCTCCCGTCGGCGGTGTCGGCTGTTGCGGCGCTGTCGGTCGTAGCGGTGCCGGTAGCGGCGGGGCCGGTCGTTCGTTCCGCCGATTGTGCGCTCTCGGTCGTCTCTTCGAAACCTTGTCCCACGTCGCCGTCCGCCGAGGCCGACTCGGACGACTCCGCTACCTCGGGACCGGCGTCCGCGCCCGCGGCGGACTGGTCCGACGTACTCGCCTTCGCGGCGCGAGCGGCGGCCTCGCTGGCTTCGTCCGCGGTGACCTCGTCGTCGCGTCGGTCGCCGGTCGTCACGCTCGCCTCGTCTTCGATGATGGCACCGTCGTCGTCGAGTTCCGGCGGGTTGGCGTCGATGGGGTCCACGCCGCCGCTGGCGAGCGGGTCGGCCTCCTGCTCGGCCTCGTCGTCGTCCGCGGCGGCCGCGCCCTCGGCCTCGGCCTGCTCCTCGGGGTCTGCGTGTGCGCGGGCGAACTCGTCGTAGGAACTCGCGCCGTGATGAGAGAGTAGCGCGCGCTCGATGCGCTCGCGGACCTCGCGGGTCTGGTCGCTCGGCGTCTTGATTCTCTGGGGTCGGCCCTCGCTCTCGATGATAATCTGGGAGGAGACGCTTCCCTCCTCCACGTCGAGGGCGGTCACGTCGTCGAAGTGGAACTCCTCGTAGTCTTCGTCCCAGACCGCCGCGCCGACGTGCTTGACGACGCGCTCGCTGGTGATGACCAGCGTGAGTTCGCTGAACTGGTAGGTCTGCTTGACCGTCTCGTCGGGACCCGTCACGTCCGCGGCGTTCAGCACGCCCGCCAGTACGGGGTGGAGCGCCTCGTAGAGGCGGTTGCTCGGTATCTTGAACTTCTCCTCGCCGTCGATGCCGTAGTCGAGGCTGATGGCCGACTTGCGCCGTCCTTCGGAGATTTCGATGCGTTCGGCGTCGTGCGGGTACTCCTCGACGGACTCGTCGCTCAGGAGTCCGTCCGCGCGGTAGATGAGGGTCCGCGTTCGAGTCACGTAGAGACCGTCCTCGCCGCCGAGGGAGACCTGCGCCGCGACCTGTTCGCCGTCGAGCCGGGACTGTACGATTCCGGGAACGCTCATGCTCAGGTATGATTAGCCCCCCGGCTTAAATCCGCCGGGTAAGTGGCGCGATGTTTTCGACCCGGCGCGAGACCGGTCGGAGAGCGCACTCTGCGGTAGTCCGTGGTCGGTTCGGCCCGACGAGACCGACCCGAAAAGAGGATACCGACCGAACGGAAACCAACGGGGCGATGGCCGACTTCGCCCGCCGTCAGGTCGCCGGATTCGCCCTCCTCGCGGTCGTCGCGGCTGGAAGCCTGCTCGCCGGACCCGACCGCCTCCTCGAAGTCGCACGGGACCTCACGGACCGCCCGGCGGTCTTCGGAGCGCTCCTCGTGGGCGTCTACCTCGTCCGGCCGCTGTTCGCGTGGCCGACCACGCTCGTCGCGGTTCTCGTCGGCTACGCCTACGGACCCGTCGTCGGCTTCCCGGTCGCGCTGGCGGGCACGACCGCGAGCGCGCTCCTGCCCTTCCTCGCGGCGCGCTACGTCGGCGCGGGGTCGGGGCTGGTCGCGCGTCTCGGCGACTCCGGCGAGCGGTTCTTCGCGGCGACGGGCGACCTGCGGGGGATGGTCGCCTCGCGCCTCGCGCCCGCGCCCTCCGACCCCGTCTCGGCCGCGGCGGGCCTCTCGGGCGTCTCGACCGGCGCGTTCGTCGTCGGGACCGCGGTCGGCGAGGTGCCGTGGACCGCCGCGGCCGTGCTGGCCGGCGGGTCGGTAGACCGCCTCTCGACCGCGGGACTGACCGCGATTAGCTGGGAACTCCTCGCCGCGGGCGGCGCGGTGGCGGTCGCGCTCCTCGCCGGACCGGCCTACCGCGCCGTGAGCGTCCGGCGGTAGTCCCGCCGCGAAGGCACGCTCGAACCCCGGCCGCGACGGCGCGGACCGATCGCGGTCACGCCCGAATCTGGAACGAAATTGGTACGGAGTTGGAGCGAACCGGGAGCGAAGTGGGCTGGAGTTCGAAAAATCCCTTTTGGGGTGGCTCTCGCCGGTAGAACCATGCGTTTTGCAACGCCGATTACGGTGGCGGTACTCGTGTTCACGGTCTGCGTCGCGCCGATTACGGCACAGCAGACGACGACCGAGTGCGGCCCGACGACTACCGAGACGATGGGCGACGAGTCGATGAACGAGACGACGGGGATGATGGGGGAAACGACCAGCGAGACGATGGGCAACGAGTCGATGGAGGGAATGGCGAACGAGACGGAGACGATGGACGACGAGTCGATGAGTGAAACGACGGCGGCGATGGGCAACGAATCGATGAACGGGACGATGGGCGAGACCACCACCGACGCGATGGCCTCGGGGACGACCTGCGCGGACGAGTCGATGGGTGACGACTCGATGGACTCCGCGGCCGACGGTTCGATGGCCGAGACGACCGGCGAGCGCACCAGCGGCGACTCGATGACCGACACCACCGACGCCGCCGACAGCGAGTCGAGCGCGTTCGCGCCCGGGTTCGGCGTCAGCGCGGCACTTGTCGCGCTAATTGGCGCGCTCTACGTCGCGCGGAGGCGACCGTGACCGACCGCCGCGACCCTCGGGTCGCGCTCGGTCGCCCCGACGCCGGTAATCGCCTCGCTTCGACCGCGGCCGCAGTCGCGGCGGGCGTCGCGGCGGTCGCGGGGTCGTACGCCGCGGTCGGCCGGACGCCCGCGTTCGTCGCCGCGCCGATAAGCGAGGTCGTCGTCGCCTCGACGCCCGACGCGGTCGTCGCGTGGTCCATCCAGACGCTCGGGGACCTCGGAAGCCAACTCGGATTCCTGTTGGCGCTCGCGCTGACCGTCGCCCTGTTCGCCGCGACGGTCGCGGCCGGAAGCCTGCTCGCCGACCGGTTCGCGGTCCCGGCGCTCGCGGTCGCGCCCGTGGCCTGCGTCGCCGTCGCGCTGGCGCTCACCGGGTCGGCCGCTTCCACGCTCGCGGCCGGTGCGGGGGCGGGCCTCACGGTCGCGCTCGCTTCGGTCGGCGGTGGCGAACGGACCGATTCGGACGTGTCGGGCGCCGCCACGTCGTCGGCCCGGCGGCGCGTCCTCCGAGCGGTCGCTGGCGCGTTCGCTGTCGGCGGCGTCGGCGCGGTCCTCGGGTCCGACGAGGGCGGCGACGTGCCCGACCCGGACGGCGAGGTATCGGCGGACGTCGGGTCGCTGCTCGACGAGGCAGCGGAGAAGTCCCTCGACGTGGACGGCATCGAACCGCTGGTCAGCGAGCAGTTCTATCAGGTGGACATCAACAACGTGGACCCGACCCCGAAGCGCGAAGACTGGACGCTGAGCGTGACGGGTGCTGTCGAGGAGGAAGCCGAGTTCGACTACGACGACGTAACGGCGATGACGGACTCGGTCGAACACCGGTTCGTCACCCTGCGGTGCGTCGGCGAGGGTCTGAACGGTAAGAAGATGGACACGGCGCTCTGGACCGGGGTTCCCGTGATGGACCTGCTCGACGAGGCGGGCATCGACGCGGGCGGGAACTGCTGTGTCATGCTCCGGGCCGCCGACGACTACTTCGAGGAGTTCCCGCTGTCGGCCCTCCGCGACGGCTTCCTCGCCTTCGAGATGAACGGCGACCCGCTCCCCCGCGCCCACGGCCACCCCGTCCGCGCGCTGATTCCCGGCCACTGGGGCGAGATAAACGTGAAGTGGCTCACCGAAATCGAGGTGTTGGAGGAGGAGGCGAAAGGCTACTGGGAGAAGCGCGGGTGGCACGGAACCGGCCCGGTGAACACCGTGGCGAAACTCCACGCCGTGAATCGCCTCGGCGACTCGTCCGGCGGGACCACCGAGATGCAGGTCGGCGGTCACGCCTACGCGGGCACGCGAGGAATCGAGCGGGTCGAAGTCTCGACCGACGGCGGCGACTCGTGGACGGACGCCGAACTCTCGGACCCGCTCCCGGCCGAGGACGCGTGGCGCCAGTGGCAGTACACCTACGAGGCGACCGCTCCCCACGAGGTGGTCGTCCGCGCGACGGACGGCGAGGGGACGCTCCAACCGAAAGAAGACGCCGAGCCCTTCCCGAGCGGTGCGACGGGGTGGGTCTCGAAGCGCGTCGAGCCGTAGCTATAAGGGTCGTGGCTGAGAACCGAGGGACAGCGCGATGGACAAGGCGCTCTGGTACCTGCTCACGGCGACCCGCGGCGGTGAGAACCGCGCGCGGCTCATCCGCGAACTCTCCGAGCGCCCCCGAAACGCCAACCAACTCGCCGACGCGCTCGACGTGGAGTACAAGACGGTGCGCCACCACCTCGACATGCTCGAAGACCACGGCGTGGTCGAACCGGGCGACAACGACTATGGGAAGCTCTACTTCCTCACCGACCAGTTCGAACAGCACCGCGAGGCATTCGAGGAAATCACGGAACACATCGACTGAGAGGGACATGACATGAGTACGATACAGTTCGCCAGCGGAATCGCGGTCGTGAACATCCTCCTGCTCGGTCTGCTCACGACCGTCTGGGTCCGCAACTACCGGACGTTCCGCAGTTCGCTCCTCCTCGGACTGGTCGCGTTCGGGAGCGTCATGCTCGCCGAGAACGTGGTCGCAATCTACTTCTTCTTCAGCATGAAGATGCTCTACTCGGGCGACCCGACCGTCCAGCAGGCCGTGCTGGTGCTTCGCGGCCTCCAGTTGGTCGCCATCGCGTTCCTGACGTGGGTGACGATGAAGTAGTCAGTAGAAGGTGTCGGCGCAGTCCATGATGACGCCGTGCTGCGGACAGACGTACTTGCAGTGGCGGTGGTACATCGGTTGCTCACAGATGGGACACGGCCGGCCGCCCCGTTCGTCCCCGCCGGCGTCGCCCGGTTCCGCCGAGTCGCTCATGTCCGAACGACCGAGAGCGAGCGCCAAGACTGTTTCGCTGGGCTACTCGCCCGACCGTCGCCCGCGGACCAGCAGGTGTCCGCCCCGAATCCAGAGCGCGAGCGCGACGCCGACCGCCAGCAGGTGGCCCTCCGACACCCAGTAGGGAAGCGCGACGACGTGACGAGCGCCCGCGAGGAGCGTCGAGAGGACCGGAATCCTGCGGTCGAGTAGCCCGGTGTCGGCCGTGTGACCGACGCCGTAAGGCGACACCGACTTCGCCGCCGATTCGCCGTGGGGCAGGCGGTCGGCCTCGTAAGGGAGCGACGGGACCGAGTAACTCGCCGCGAGGCTCCCGTTCTCGCGCACCTCGACCACGCGGTTGTTCCGGCTATCGGTTATCAGCGTGTTGCCGTTGGGGAGTCGGTCGGCGTCCCGCGGCCAGTCGAGCGAAATGCCGCCGACCTTCGCCACCGACCACGCTACTTCCCACTCGCCGGTCGTGTCGTTCCGGTGGAGTTCGACCACGCGGTGGTTCTCGGAGTCGGCGACGACGAGCGCCCCGTCGCCGAGCCAATGGGGGTTGTGCTGTTTGTTCAGCACGTCGGCGTCGCCATCCCGGTTCACGACCTCGACCACGCCCCGTCCCCGCTCGACGACGAGGAGTTGGTTCATGTTCCGAATCGAGACGAGGTAGCGACCGTCGCCGATGCGGTCCACGTCGTTGAGGTGGAGCCAATCGGTCGTCGTCGGGTCCGCGGGACCGTCGTAGTGCTGGCTGGCGTTCCACGTCCAGACGCGCTCGCCGGTCTTCGGATTCAGCACGAAGATGCTCTCGAACTCCATGTCGGCGACGAGGACGTTCCCCGACGGGAGCATCTCGGCGTCGTGGACCTCGCTGTCCTCCCGGGTCCGGACCGGATAGCTCCACTGCCAGACGACGCGCGGTTCGGGTCCGGGGTCGACGATGCGGACCCCGGTGCGCTTGCACGGCGGGTCGTACGGCCCGCAGTTCCGGTAACCCCCCGCCGCGAACGACGCCAGCACGGACCCGTTGTCGAGTTTCTCGACGCTCTGGTAGCTGATGATGTCGCCGAGGCTCCAGCGCACGTCGCCGCGGCCGTCGAGCGCGGTCACGTTCCCGTTCGGTCCCGGCCCCTGCACGCCCACCAACAGCGTGTCGCTGGCACTGATTCGGTCCGAGACGGCGTCGGTGTCCGGGGCGAGCGCCCAACTCGCGCCGAACGCACCGACGAGGAGGACCAGTCCGGCGAGGACGAACGCGAGGCCGCGGACGGACGGGTCACTCAGGTCCGGCATCGGTGTCCCTCCCAGACGACTCGCTCGGCCGTTCTCTCGCGAACCGTCGCGCCGTTCCTCCCGACCGAGTGAATCGAACCCATGGCCGGGAAGGGTATGCTATCGATTCACGTAACCTCTCTGGCTACCGGTCGAAAAAAGAAGCCGTCAGTGCCGAACTACGTCGGAGTCAGCACTCGCTCCAGCCACAGGACTCGCAGGTCTTGCAGCCTTCAGAGTAGTACAGCGAGAGCGACCCGCAGTCAGGACACTCGGGGCTCTCGCCCGAGGCGATGATGTCCTGCTGGTCGGCCTCCTTGTCTGAGGCGGGTCCGTTCCCACTGGACGCCAGGTCCGACGACGCCCGCGAACCGCCGTCGGTCTCGGTGCCGGCGTCGGTCTGCGTGCTGGCTTCGGTCCCGCCGACCTCGTCCTCGACCTCGGTGAGGTTCTTCTGCTGGGGGTAGGCCTTCTCGACTTCGCCGTCGAGATACCGGCGCAGCGCAGTCCCGATGGCGTCCGGGATGGAGTTTATCTGCTCGCCCTTGTCCCACGCGACCTTCGGACTCCGGATGCCCCGCAGTTCGTCGGCGATTTCCTCGGGGTCCACGCCCGAGCGGAGCGCGGTCGAGATGGTCTTGGCCAGCGCCTCGGTGAAGGAGGCGGTGAAGCCGCCGGAGTTGCCGATGTTGGCGAACAACTCGAAGGGTCGGCCTTCGTCGTCCTCGTTGATGTTGACGTAGAGCTTACCGTACCCGGTGTCGATGCGCTGGGTGATGCCGTGGAGCACGTCGGGTCGGGGTCGCTTGCTGGCGTACGGCCCCTCGGCGTCCTCGCCGTCGGCGACTTCGAGGATGGACTCGACTTCGCGGTCGAGCGCGGCCTGCACGTCCCCGTTGTCGAGGAAGCCGTCGATGCCGCCGAAGACCTCCTGAATCTGTTCGACCAACTGCTCGGCGGCCTCGCTCTCGTCGGCGAACTCCTTGTTGTCCGCGCGGGTCGTGAGGACCTGCTTCGAGCGGGTGCCGTCGCGGTAGACGGTCACGCCCTTACCGCCGTTCTCGTAGATGTACTCGTAGACTTCCTGCATGTCCTCCTTGCTGGCGTCGTTGGGGAAGTTGCAGGTCTTCGAGATGGCGGAGTCGACGCCCTCCTGACAGGCGCACTGGACCGCGGCGTGTTCCTTGCCCGAGAGGTCGGAGGTCACGACGAACAGTTCGCCGATGGCGTCCGGGACCGTCTCCAGACCCTCGACGCCGTCGAACTCGTTTTCGGCCATCTGCTCTTGGGCCTCCTGCTTGACGGCGTCCACGTCGATGTCGTTGTCCTCCAGCATGCGGAGGAAGTAGTCGTCGAACTCCACGAGCATCTCGTCGCCCTGCACGTCGTCGGAGACGTTCTTGTAGTAGGCGACGTTGTAGATGGGTTCGCAACCGCCCGTGGTGTTGCCGACCATCGAGGTGGTGCCGGTCGGCGCGATGGTGGTCGTGTTGTGGTTCCGGACCGCGAAGCCGTCCTCCCAGTCGTCGGCGTCGAGACCGGTCTGCTTCTCGAACCACTCGCGGTACTCGGTCGGGTTCGCGTACTTGCTGTTGTCCCACTCCTCGAAGGAGCCTCGCTCCTCGGCGAGTTCGTGGGAGGTCCACTTGCTCTCGTGGTTGATGTACCGCATCAACTGGCGTGCGATTTCGTTGCCGGCCTCGCTGCCGTACTCGACGCCCAACTGGATGTAGAGTTGGGCCAGTCCCATGACGCCGAGACCGATTTTGCGCATCTCTCGGACCTTCTGCTCTATCTTGTCGACCGGGAAGTCCGACATCGTGACGACGTTCTCGAGGAAGCGGGTGCCGTACTCGATGCGGTGGTCGAACTCGTCCCACGCCATCGCGTCGGCGAGGAAGGCGTCGACGGCCTCCTCGAAGTCGTCGTACTCGTCGCCGTGGTCGTCGTACCAGACCCGCCAGTCGGGCGCGTCGGTGTCGGCCAGCGTCGAGAGGTTGATGTGACCGAGGTTACAGGCCTCGTACTCTTCGAGCGGCTGTTCGCCGCACGGGTTGGTCGCGAGGATGCGGTGGTCGGGATGCTCCTCCACGTCGAAGGAGTGTTCCTTGTTGACTCGTTCGAGGTAGATGACGCCGGGTTCGCCGTTCTCGTGGGCGCCGTCAACGATGCGGTCCCAGACGAGTTCGGCCGGAACCGAGAGTTCCTCGCCGACCTCGACGTGTTCGCCGAGACCGAACATCTCGTAGAGTTCCTTCGTGTGTTCGGTGGCGATGTGGGGCTCCTCAGTCCGGGGGTTCGTGAAGGTGAACTCCTCGCCGTTCTGGACCGCCTCCATGAAGTCGTCGGTGATGCCCACCGAGATGTTGAAGTTCGAGAGGTGGCCCTCGGCGGCGTTCCGGAGGTGCTTCGGGACGCGTCCCTCGTCGTCGATGAGTTCGCGGGCCTCCTCGAGGGCGTCCTTGAACGAGTTGTGGGTGTAGTCGTCGGGGTCGTTCAGTCGGAGGCTGTGCGCGAGACTCACGTCCTTGTTCTTCGCGTGAATGAACTGGATGACGTCGGGGTGGGAGACGCGCATGACGCCCATCTGGGCACCGCGCCGGGCCCCGCCCTGCGCGATGGTCTCGCACATCTGGTCGTAGGTCCGCATGAACGTGATGGGGCCGGAGGCGATGCCGCCCGTGCTGCCCACCGCGTCGCCGTAGGGGCGAAGCCGCCAGAAGGCGTAGCCCATGCCGCCGCCGCTCTGGAAGACCTCCGCGGCCTCCTTGGCGGTCTGGTGGATGTTGGTGATGTCGTCGTCGGGAGAGTCGACGAAGCAGGCCGAGAGCTGCTGGAGTTCGTCGCCCGCGTTCATCAGGGTGGGCGAGTTCGGCATAAAGGAGAGGTCCTCCATCAGCGTCTCGAACTCCTCGCGAACGTCCTCGACGTGTTCGCGGATTTCGTCGGGGAGTTCCGGGACGACCGTCTCGTAGGAGAACTTGTTGACGTTGTAGACCGAGAGGGTCGTCTCCGCGTCGTCGTCGGCCGCGGTGCCCTTACCGAAGACCTCCTCGGCGAGTTCGTCGCGGCGGGGGTGGTCGGGCTTGAGTTGGTCGGGCGTGACCGTCACGTCCTCGTCGCGCTTCTCGGCCTCGTAGACGGCCTCGGCGAGCGCGATGTTCTCGGCGACGCGCGGGAACAGGTCCTCCTGTTCCTCGATGAGGTCCCCGTCGGCGTTCTTCCGGAGGTAGCGCGCCGGGAGGATGTTGTGGTATGCGTTGTCAGTGAGTCGGTCTTCGAGGGTCTCGCCCTCGGTTCGCTTGATGGGGAGCGTGAGTTCGTCGGCCGTCAGTTCGCCCGCACCGCTCATGCGTCGGTCACCTCGGGCTTCTGTCCGGCGATTCCCGCTCCTGCGAGTGGCGTAGTTCGTATCATTCGTGACGGCGCTTTCATTCTGAGGCCTCCCAAATAAGCATTTCTTTAACTAACTCAAGTTTATTTGGACTGCGATGCCTCTGTTCCAAATTGTACGATGCCGCGAGGGGTCTTCCCGCCGACGCAAGCGAGACGGAATCGCGGCTCTCGGCTGGTCGCTCAATGGTAGCGTCCGGACCCTAATAAGAGTATGCAGACCGCGGTGAAAGTAGTCAGCGAACCGAACTAGTACTTGAGTAACTGCGCCTTACACCGCCGGTATCACGCGATTCCGGCGGATGGTCGGGTGTTAAGTGAGCGATACGTTTACGGTGAAGTGCGCTCGTTGATTTTACCATGGACGCTGGACTCCTCGCCGCCGGACTGCTCGGGACGCCGCTCGGACAACTACTCGTCGGCCTCGTCGCGCTTGCCGCTATCGTACTCGTCGGGCGCGTCCTGTTGAGCGTCGCGTGGAAACTCCTGCTGGTGGCCATCGTGGTCGTCGGCGGACTCTATACAGCAGGGGTCCTATTGTAACTCACTAAAACTTAAATCCGAAGCCGGGACGAAGGTCGCTCGGACGCTCCGCGCGGTCGTATCGAGGGAGTTGGCGAGTCAGTCAACAGTGTCGATGACCGTACGACCGCCAGTCCGACTACCCTGAGAAGGCTGTGCCGAATCGCCAGGACGAACTGCCTGCGACCAACCGCCAGCGACGGCGCTACGCGACGCCGTCGAGGAAGTTCCGAATCACGTCGTGGCCGACCGCCGTCAGCACGCTCTCGGGGTGGAACTGGACGCATTCGATGGGATGCTCCCGATGGCGCACCCCCATCACCAGTTCCGTCCCGTCGTGGTCAGTGGTCGCGGTCACCTCGAAGCAGTCGGGTACCTCGGTCGCCACCAGCGAGTGGTAGCGCCCGGCGCGGAACTCCTGCTCCAACCCCGCGTACACCCCGCGCTCGTCGTGAGAGACCGGGAACGCCTTCCCGTGAATCGGTTCGGGAGCGCGACCGACCGACCCGCCGTAGGCGTACACTGCGGCTTCCAGTCCGAGACAGACCCCGAGCGTCGGCACCGCGGGACTGACCTCGCGGAACACGTCGAGCGTGACGCCCACGTCGCGCTCGTTCTTCGGATGCCCCGGCCCCGGCGAGACGACGACGGCGTCGGGGTCGGCCTCGCGCACGTCCGCGAGCGAGGCCGTGTTCCGGACGACCTCCGTGTCTGCGTGCTGGCTCGTGTACTCCACGAGATTGTACGTGAACGAGTCGAAGTTGTCCACGAAGAGGACCTGCAGGTCGCGGGTCGCCGTGCGGTCGGGCCCGGCGCTCGCTGTCATCGTCTCGCCTCCGGCGCGTTCGACTCCGCGTCATCGGTCTCGGGCGCGTCCGACGACTCGATGCGTTCGAGCGCGGTCAGCACCCCGTCCATCTTCTGCTCGGTCTCCTCGTACTCGGCGGCGGGGTCGCTGTCCGCGACGATGCCCGCGCCCGCCTGCACCGTGATTCGGTCGGACGCGTCGCCGGCGTCGGATCCGGATTCGACCGTCGCGGTCCGGATGACGATGGCGAAGTCCGCGTCGCCCGACCACGAGTAGTAGCCGACGCCGCCGCCGTAGAGGCCGCGAGCCGTGAGTTCGAGGTCGTCGATTATCTCCATCGCGCGAATCTTCGGCGCTCCCGAGAGTGTTCCGGCGGGGAACGACGCGCGGGTCGCGTCGAAGGGGTCTGCGTCCGCCGCGAGTCGACCGGTCACGGTGCTCTCGATGTGCTGAACGTGGCTGTACTTGAGGACGTTCATGAACTCCTCGACCTGCACGCTCCCGGGGTCGCTGACCCGGCGCACGTCGTTGCGCGCGAGGTCCACCAGCATGGTGTGTTCGGCCCGCTCCTTGCCGTCGGCGAGCATCTCGCCCGCGAGGCGGCGGTCCTCGACCGGACTCGACCCCCGCGAGCAGGTCCCGGCGATGGGGTTGGCCATCACCTCGCGGCCGCGGACCGAGACCAGCGTCTCGGGACTCGCGCCGACCACGGTCAGGTCGTCGTAGCCGAGGAGATACATGTACGGCGACGGGTTCACGTCCCGGAGCGCCGCGTAGAAGCCCAGCGGGTCCACGTCGCCCCGGAGTTCGCGCGTCCGGGAGATGACGCCCTGATAGATGTCGCCGTCGAGGACGTGTTCCTTGGCGGTTCGGACCGCCTCCTCGTACTCGTCGCGCGGCCCGGCCGTCGCCGACTCGCGGACGAAACCGCCGGTCTCGGGGGACACGGCCCGGCCGAGCAGGTCGGCCACGCGGGTGGCCTCCTCCTTGAGGTCGTCGTAGACCGCCCCGGCGTCGTCGTCCGGTCCGACGACCGGCGTGAACACGAGCGAGACCGTCCCGGCGCGGTGGTCGAACGCGACGGTCTTGGTGTTGAGGACGAACTGGGCGTCGGGGAACCGAGAGTCGGGACGCTCGACTCCCACCTCGTCCAACCAGAGGTCGTACACCGCGTCGTAGGCCAGAAACCCGACCAGTCCGCCCTCGAAGTGCTGGCGGTCCTCGTCCGGGAACCCGCGCTGTTCGACGTCGGGCATGGCGTCTCGGAGGGCGTCGAGCGTGTCGCCCTCGCGGTCGGCCGAGACGTACTTCGCGGCCCGGCCGCCGAGCGACTCGACCGCCACTTCGTCGGGGTCGACCGTCACGACCGCGTCGGGGTCGTAGCCGACGTAGGAGTAGCGAGCGTGGCGGTCGCCCGACGTGTCGGGCGAGAACGCGCCGTCGGGGTCGCTGGAAGCGGTCTTCTCGGCGCTCTCCAACAGGAAGGCGTACTCCGAGGGGTCGGTCTCGGTCGAGCGCCCGGTCAGCGCCGCGTAGGCAGACAGCGGTGTGGTATCAACGCCGAGTTCGACGGCGGCGCGAACCACGGTCGGGTCGTCGCGGTCCGCGAGGGCCACGAACTGCTCCCGTTCCGGCATCGCGGCGTCGGACCCGAGCGTCATGGCGTCGGTGCCGAGTGGGTTCGTTTCGCGTTCGCCACGAAGTCGGCGACCGCGTCCGGGTCCTTCCGACCGTCGGCCGATGGCGTCTCGTCACTGACGGTTTCGCCACTGGCGGTCTCGTCGCCCACTCCGTCGCGGTCGACGCCGCTGGCCACGTCGACGGCGAACGGTTCGACCGTCCGCACCGCGTCGGCGACGTTCGTCGGGGTGAGTCCCCCGGCGAGGACGACCGGCGAGTCGAGCGTCGAGACGACCTCGGCGGTCCGGTCCCAGTCGTGAGTCTGGCCGGTGCCGCCCGCGCCGTCGTCGTCCACCGAATCCACCAGCAGCGCGTCGGCGACTTCGTCGTAGCGGCGCGCCTCGTCGGGGTCGCCGGCGTCGACCACCTTGATGACCTTCGCCTCGACGCTGGCGGTGAGATACGCGAGGTCGCCGACGCCCATCTCGCCGTGAACTTGGACCGCGTCGGGTTCGACCGCGCGGGCGAGTTCGACCGCGCGGTCGGGCGACTCCGGCATCGTGACGAGGACGGTCGTGACGAACGGCGGAGCGGCCTCGGCGATTTCGACCGCGCGCTGCGGGTCGATTTCCCGGGGGGAGTCGACGGGCACGTCCACCAGCAGGCCGACCGCGTCGGCACCCGCCTCGACGGCGACCCGGAGGTCGTCGGTCGACGTGAGTCCGCAGATTTTCACGCGTGTCATGCTCTCACGGTGGTCCGTAGTTGCTCGAACCGGTCTGCGGCCCCGCCGTCGTCGATGGCCTTCGCGGCGAGTTCGGCGCCGTCTTCGAGCGAGTCGGCCTCGCCCGCGACGTAGAGGGCGGCCCCGGCGTTGGCGAGGATGATGTCGCGCTTCGCGCCGGTCACCTCGCCCTCCACGATGGCGCGCATGTCTTCGGCGTTCTCCTCGGGGGTGCCGCCCGCGACCGCGCTCACGTCGTGGCGTGCGAGACCGAGGTCGTCGGGCGCGACGGTGTACTCCTCGATTTCGTCGCCGCGGACTTCCGCGGCGGTGGTCTCGTCGTGGACTGCAATCTCGTCCATGCCGGCGCCGTGGACGACGAGCGCGCGCTCGACATCCATCTTGGCGAGCGAGCGCGCGAGGACCGGCACGAGGTCGGGGTCGTAGACGCCGACGACCTGCGCGTCGGCCCCGGCGGGGTTCGTCAGCGGACCGAGGACGTTGAACACGGTCCGCATGCCGAGTTCCTTCCGGGGGCCGATGACGGCCTTCATCGCGGGGTGGAAGACGGGCGCGAGCATGAACCCGATACCGTCGTCCTCGATGGCCTGCTCGACGGCCGGGGGTTCGGCGTCGATTTCGACGCCCGCGACCTCCAGCACGTCCGCGCTTCCCGACGACGAGGAGACCGAGTAGTTACCGTGCTTGGCGACCGGGACCCCCGCACCGCTGGCGACGATGGCGCTGGTGGTCGAGACGTTGATGGTGTCGTAGTCGTCGCCGCCGGTCCCGCAGGTGTCCACGAGCGGCGACCGGTCGGGGTCGATGGTCCGCGCGGCCTCGCGCATCCCCTGCGCGAACCCGGCGATTTCGGTCTCGGTCTCGCCCTTCGCCCGGAGTGCCGTGAGCAGCGCGCCGATTTGCGCCTCGGTCGCCCCCTCGAAGACGGCCGTGGCCGCCTCTCGCGCTTCGTCGAGCGTCAGATTCTCGCCCTCGGTGACGCGTTCGATGTAGTCCTGCATTTGGAATCACCAATGTACTTCTTCGTCTTACAATGAACACAATCGTACATCAACTTAAAGGTGTCGGGGTGCCGGGTCGGCGACGGCACCTCCTGCAGTGTACTATCTTTCTTCCACGAGAGCGACACAGGCCGTCAGCAGTCGCTTCCTCCGCGTGACTCCGTCTCGCTGGTGGCTTCTGGAGACCGTTCGGCCGACTCCGCTTGAGAAACCGCGTGACTGCGACCGAATCCGAAAGGTTCAATTGTATCCCCGATAAACGAAGAAATGCGTCCGACGAAGACCGCACCGAAATGGGTTTGTGGTCTAGTTGGTTATGACACCTCCTTGACATGGAGGAGGCCGGCAGTTCAAATCTGCCCAAACCCACTCCAATTTTACGGGGACACGTTCCCACCGTTTCCTACATATTAGCAGTAGTGAGTCGTCGATAAGCCTCACCGTCTTCTCGGCATCAGTCGCGTGGACAGAGTCTGATGAAGGAAACAGGGGTCACGCCGTGGTCCACCGTTCGTTGACGGGGTTCTCGCGTCCCTGCGTCAGTCGTCCGGCCGCGGGAAGGCGTTGAACGACAGTTCGACCGGCGCGAACGGGTCGTAAACTGACTGGTGACATTGGCAGTACACCGCGTCGGTCGCGTCGAACTTCGAGGCGTCCTGCGAGGCGTTGAATCCGGGCGTGCAACAGAAGTGGGTGCACTTGTCGAGCCACGCGATGAAGTTCGACTCGGTGGCCGCTCGGAGGAACTCGGGGTTCTCGCTCTCGGCGGGGAGGTCCGCAACCTTCGGCGAGCGCAGCACCTGTACCGGAAGCTCGGTCACGTCGCCGCCGTCGGACTGCGAGCGCCACGTCGTCTGGGCTGGCTTCCCGGCGCCGGCAGACCCGATGCCGTTGCTCCACGTCTTGTAGTCGTCGAAGTCGTCCACGTGGAGCTTCTGCCCTCGGTCGTGGTCGGACTGCCAGTCGTAGAGACCGGGCTTGGACCGAAAGTAGTTGTCCTGATCGGCGTCCGGGATCAACCCCTCCGCGTTCTGGACGCCGCAGTACTGGAACCACCGACCGGTGTAGGTTACGCCGCCGATCTCCTGTTCGGTGATCGTGATGGTACTGCCGTCTTTCAGTTTCTTCTCCTTCACGTCGGGCCAGATACCCTTCAGAAACCCCTCGTCGTCGATAGTCAGCGGAATGACCGGCATCCCGCGCGGCGCGGGGCCGTCGGTGTTCTTGATGCCGACGTAATCGGTCGGACCGCCGGTGCCACCGGTGGGAGACGTCGTCGCGTCCAGGGCGGCGGTGGCGGCGGTGCCGGCGCTCGTGAGCGTCGCTGAACCGACCACGCCTTTCACGAATCGTCGCCGGTCGTTCTCGGGCGGATACTTGTCTTCGTCCATCGGGACCGAGTGGCTATTCGGGCCTAACTATTGTATTATTTATGAATTGTTTCCAATATCTGAGAACGACCCCAAAGTTTAGGTTCTGACATATCGTATCGACCGCTGATTCTCCTCCGTCTCGGAGGTCGTACCACTCGTCGGTTTCCGGCTCTCGGTTTGCAGTACGCTACTCGTCGAATCACCCAAAAGCAGTCCCTGAAGAGAGGGTAAGGGACGCCTGAAACCGAAATCGAGGACCTGATTCCGCTATCCGAGTTCGCGCTCGGCGTCGCACATCGACCGCAGTCGCTCGTAGGTCTCGTCGGCGATGGCGTCGGGGTTCGCGCCGTACATCCCGTTGACCTCCCGCGCTCGCACCCGGTTGGTCAGCGTCTGGAAGAACCGACAGACCCGGTCGGCGTCCGCGTACATCAGCAGGACGCCGAGGGCGTCGAGAACGACCCATCCGGTTCCGGACTCGACGTGCCGAATCGCGTCGGAGAACCGCATGGCGATACCGGTCAGGTCGTTCGGACTCACGGAGTCGGTCGTCCACAGGTCGCCGTCGTAGTCGCAGGTCGCGGGAACTACCGGCACGACGCCCACGTTCGCGGGGTCGTGACCGCCCCGTTCGAGTCGCGCTTCGAGTCGCTTCGGATGGTCGCGTGCCGAGACCACCAGTAGATTGCCGTACGCGCGTTCCGGCAGGGCGGCCAGCGGGTCGGCGTCGGTCGGCGTCCGGACGAGCGTCTGGGACCCGCCGGGGGCGAACGCACCCGGCGTCGGGTCCTCGCGTCCGAGTGCACCGTCTCTAGACCGCGCCGCCTCGTCCATCGTCAGGACTCCTGAATCTCCGGGGGCGTCTCGCCGGCACCACCCGCATGGCGGGAGTAGTACGTGTGCGCGACCGCGACCGCGCCGTACGCGGCGACGACCGCGGTCGCGAGTAGCACGTCGGCGACCAGCGAGAAGGGCGGTAGTCCGAGCCACGCGCCCGTCAGCAGGCCGAGTCCTCCGACCGCGAGTCCGAGATACCAGTTACACCACGGAATGTCGGGCTGGGATTCGAGGTCCAGATACACGTCGAGTTGCTCGGCCGCGCCCGAGAGGTCCACGATACCGCGGTTCTGGTTGTAGTCCACGATGCCCGCGTCGTCTAACTTCGGGAGGTGTGACTGGTAGAGCGCGGTGTAGACGCGCTTGCGCTCGGCCGCGGATATCGCGTCGACCGCGATGTCGTTCTCCCACGCCGCCACTTGTTCGGCGAGTTCGGACAGCTGGACCGACCCTTCGGCGCGTCTCAGATAATGGAGCGCGTATCGCCGTCGTCGGTTTTTCAGAACGTCGAAGACGAGGTCGCGAGAGAGTTCAGGTTCGGACTCCTCCTCCTCGCTCTCGGATTCGACGATGTCAGAGACCTGCTGTTCCGCTACAGCCGATTCCTGCTGGTCCGGAGTCTCCTCCGGTTCGGTACTTCCGGTTCCGGATGAGTCACCAATGGTGCTCATTAATATGCCACCCCTTGCTCGTAACCCAGCATGGATTGAACACATCGCCCGGATTAGCCTTTGTTATTCACCATTTACCCACTGACAATGGTTGCTTACGAACAGTTGCGGCTCTGTTTCATCCCGTTGCAGTCCTGCGGTAACCCCCGCTTACCGTTCGATTTCGGCGGCCTCAGACGTACTGCTCACCTCTAGTCGCGCAGGGTCTCGTGGAGACCGAGGACGAACGCCGGAACGACCACCATGAAGACGTGTTCCTCTATCGGAATACCGAGTAGGTTGACGCCAGTTCGAAGTCGGATAGCGAACACGCCGATATGGAGCGTGTACCAGTCCCACAAATAGGCGATTGGATACAGGACGGCGATAGTCCGGAGGGCTTGAACCAGCGCGTCGGCCCGGTAAAGAAGTCCTACCGCGACCGTTCCGAAGACCACCTCGCTCACGAGGTACGTGTACTCGCCGAAGACCGCGCCGATGTCGGGTATCACCTCCGGCGATACGGGCGCTCGCGGCAAAAAAACACGGTTCAAAGGGGTACCGGTCAGTCTCGTAGTCCGACAACTCGGCCAAGTTTCATTATCGCTGGCGGCCTACGTTCGGACGACGATGGACATCGCCGATATCGCAACGACGGACTACATCGAGTTAGACGCCGAATCGAACGTCGGGAAGGCCCGTTCTATCTTCGAGGAGGAGAATCCCAAGGGAATCATCGTGACGCGTGCGGGCGACTACGAGGGTGTCATCACCCAGAAACAACTGCTGCGCTCGCACATCGAGGACCACACCAAAGTCGACACTCTGACCAAGTCGGCACCCCGCGTCGACCGGACCGACAACGTCCGTGACGTCGCCCGCGCCTTGGTCGAGGGCGGCACCAAGGTCGCGCCCGTCTTCGAGTCGGGCACCCTCTGGGGCGTCGTGGACCAAGACCTCATCCTCGAGGCGGTGCTCGAAAATCTCGACACGCTCACGGTCGAACAGATATACACGGAGAACGTCGTCTCCATCGCGGAGGACGCCACGCTCGGACAGGCCATCAACCGCCTGCGCGAACACGGCGTCTCCCGGCTTCCGGTCGTGGACGACGACGGGTTCCTGACCGGCGTCGTCACGACCCAGGACGTGGTGGAGTTCGCGACCCGGAGCGTCGAGAAGACGACTCGGGGCGACCGGTCGGGCGAGGGCGACCGACTCCTCGACCTCCCGGTCTACGACGTGATGTCGAGTCCGGCCATCACCACGAACTTGGACGAGAGCGTGCGCGACGCGGTCGAACGCATGCTCGACAACGACTACTCGGGACTCGTCGTCACCCCCAAGGACGACGACCGAGTGGTCGGCGGCGTCATCACCAAGACCGACGTGTTGCGTGCGCTCTCGTACACTGAGGAGGACGTGATGGACGTGCAAATCACCAACGTGAACCTGCTCGACACCCTCTCGCGGGAGTCGATTCGCTCGTCCATCGCGGAGATTTCGGACAAGTACCAGAAGATGCAAGTTCGACACGCGCACGTGCGCTTCCACGAACACAAGGAGAAACTCCGGGGCACGCCGCTCCTCCAGTGCAAGATTCGACTCCGAACCAACCGCGGGCAGGTCGCCGGGTCCGGCGAAGGCTACGGCGCCGAACAGGCGTTCAGCGTCGCCCGCGACAAACTGGAGCGCAACGTCCTCGAGATGAAGGGCGTCGAGAGCGACCGGGAGTACGAGGGCCAACTCCTCCGAAAACTGGGCGAACTCTGAGTAGCGGGGCGGTCACGTCACCCCTCGACGCTTCGCTGCCGACCGAAGTAGTGGCGAGCGGTCCGTCGTGTAGGCCGTCTGATATCTATTTTATCGAAGATGAGCGAACCGTTGGTGTGTTCTCCGTTCAACCGCTCGGCTACCTCGCGGTGAGTGGCGGGTTCGGCGGAATCACGTCGTCTCCCGAACGTCCGGTCAAAGGTGGAAGCAGTAAGTCGGGTGAAGAACGCGACGAAATCTAATTTTCGGGTCGCGGCGCGGCCTTCTGGAGGGCGGTCTCGGCGATGTTGCCGCCGTAGTCGGCGCTCCGTGACAGCGAGTCGACGACGAGACTGAGTTGCTGGGCGCGTTCGGCGTCCATCTCGCGGATGAGGTCGTCCACCGCGCGGGTGTGTTCGTCTATCTGTCGGACGTGTTCGCGCGCGCTGTTCCCGAGGCGGGTCGCCTCGGAACCGTCCTCTTCGAGCAGGGCGTCCATCGCCATCTCGACGACGTCGGCCGACTCGGCGTGGAGTTCCTCGAGGGCTTCGGAGACTTCGTCGGGAATCTCGCCGAGTTCCAGCGCGTGGTTGCCGATCTTCGCGGCGTGGTCGGCGATACGCTCCAGTTGGCGTGCGCTGGAGTGGTAGTCGAAACACGTTTCGCGCGGGAGGCCGATGTCGGCGGCGGTACTCGGGTTGCGGAGCGCCGACCGGAACACCCGCGAAATCATGAACCAGAGTCGGTCCACGTCGTCGTCGCGTTCGATGACGTCCGTGGCGAGGTCGTCGTCGTTCTCGACCAGTGCGGTCACGGCGTCCTGTAGCATCGTTATCGCGACGAGTCGCATGCGCGTGATGGCGTTGTGAATCGACAGTTCCGAGGAGTCGAGCAGGTCCTGCAGGACCACTCGGTCGCTGGTCTCCTCGATGACTTCCAGTCCGACCAGTCCCTGCGTGGCGTCCCGGACCGTCCGACGCTGGTCGGGGGTCACGCGCGTCGCTTCGAGGTTGATGATGTCGAAGCCGCTGACGTAGAGCGTGAACACCGTCCGCATGAGTTCGGCCCCTTCGAGGTCGGTGATGTCTACGGTGCCCTCCACCGTGTCCTCCGCCGTCCGGGGAGAGAGTAACAGCGAGTCTCCCTCGGGGTGGAACTCGACGCGGTCCCCCGCCTCGATACCGTTCTCGGTGGCCCATCCCTTCGGAATCGAGACGGTGAACGTGGATCCGCCCGTGACTTGGACTTTCCGCGTCTCCATGTCACGAAGCGAGAGTCGATGCACAATAAATCTATTCAAATCTATATACGAGTCGAGTTCTCTGCGGAAACCCGACGGGGAATCGTGCGTGTTCTCCGGAAGGTCTCGACGCTCTCGAGTTCTCCTCTCTGCCCTCTCGGCCTGAGACTGCTCCTATTGGACTTTGCTGACATCCCGGAGGTGATGCCGAACGTGAATACTGATGGGTACGTACATCTATATAGATATAATAGAAGGGTATTTACTTGGCCTGAGGTAAATCCATTCCAATGCGGGAAAGACCCTCTGTGGATCGTCGAACTGTTTTGCTCGGAGGGGGGACCGCCATCGCCGGACTGGCTGGCTGTATCAGCACGAGTCCGACGCCTCCCGGTGGTCGTGGGGGAACGACCACCGAGTCCGGAGCATCGGACGACTCGTCTTTGGAACAGCTAAAGGCGGGCGGTTCCTCGACTGTGTATCCGATTACGAGTACGGCCGCGTCGGTGTGGAACTCCAACCCACCCGCCGACGACGAGGAGTACTGGGGGCCGAGCAACTACGGCATCGACACCGACGAACGACTGGCCAACTACTGGGCCAGCATGTACGGGTTCGACGGCGGAGGCGACACGACGCCGCCGTACAAGGTCAACGTCGGCCTGAGCCACTCCGGGACCGGACTGGAGAAACTCAAGAACGGTCTCATCGACATCGGCAACGCGAGCGCACCCGTCGCCGCCGAACTCACCGACCTGAGCGAGGAGGAACTCGAGAAGTTCAAAGACCACGTCGTGGGCGTGGACGCCCAACCCATCGTCGTCAGCAAGGAGATTTACGAGGCGGGCGTGACGAAGCTGACTGCCGAACAGGTCCGGAAGATATACACCGGCAAGATTACGAACTGGTCGGAGATTCCGTCCTACGAGGGCGAAGACAAGGATATTCAGGCGGTCGGTCGTGCCGAGGGGTCGGGGACCGACACCGCGTTCCGGGCGAACATGCTCGGCGACCCGAACGCCTCGATGTCGGGCGTGGACGTGCGCAAGGGTCAGAATCAGCAGGTCAAGACCATCGTCGCCCAATCGAGCAACGCCATCGCGTACATGGCGCTGGCGTTCGTCACCGACCAGACCCCGCCGGTCAAACTCTCGTTCGACGGGACGGTGTACGAACCCGGCAAGAACCTCGCCGACGAGAACTATCCGCTCTCGCGTGACCTCCACTGCTACACCTACGGGGGCACCTCGAAGAAGGAGGCGGCGTACCTCCGCATGATAATCAGCGAGTACGGACAGCAGAACTTCGTCAAGCCCGAGGGCTACTCGATGCTGACGAAAGAACGGCGAAAGAACCAACTCGAAAAGCTCCCCGACGCCAAATGATCGGTAGCGTCGACGCCCGCGTTCGGTCCGCTCGCACGACCGTCGAGGAGATGGACCGCGGGGAGCAGTTCGTGAACGGCGTCGCGGTCGCGTCGGTGCTGGGTGCGCTGTTGGCGTTCCTCGTCGCGCCCGCCTACACGGTGTTCCCGCTCCTCGCGTTCTTCGGCGTCGTCACGTACGGCTGGAAGGCCCATCAGGCCAACACCGCGAAACTCCTGATGTTCCTGATGACCGCCTCGACCATCGTCATCCTCGGACTCATCACGGTATATCTGATACTCCGGTCGATTCCGGTGTTCCAGGCGATGGGTCTCGACATCGTCCTCAAGACCAGCCAACCGCTCTGGAGCACCAGTCAGGGAATCTACTCGCTGGTTCCGATGATGTGGGGCACCCTCGTCACCACCCTGCTGGCGATGGCCATCGCCGCACCGCTCGGCGTGGCCGGTGCGCTGTTCATCAGCGAAATCGCGCCGGGGTGGGCCCGCGAGGTCATCAAGCCCGGCATCGAGATTCTGGCCGGCGTCCCCTCCATCGTCTACGGCTTCATCGGCTACGTCATCATCAACACGTACATGATGGAGGAGTTCGAGTTGGCCAACTTCGGGAGCCTGTTCGCGGCCGGACTCGTCATCGGCGTGATGGCGCTCCCGACGGTGGTCTCGGTCGCCGAGGACGCCATCGACAGCGTGCCCGAGTCTATGAAGAGCGGGTCGCTCGCGCTCGGCGCGACCGACTGGCAGACCATCAAGAGCGTCACCATCCCGGCGTCGTTCTCGGGGGTCTCGGCCGCGGTCCTGCTCGGCGTCGGCCGGGCGGTCGGCGAGACCATGGCCGTGACCGTGATGCTCCCCCACCAGCAGGTCCTGCCGGACCCGCTCTACGACGTGTTCAAGGGGACCGAGACCCTGACCAGCGTCATCGCGGGCCAGTACGGCGTCGCCTCGGGCAACCAGATGTCGGCGCTGTTCGCGGCCGGGGTCGTGCTGTTCGTGACCGTCCTCGGACTCAGCATCGCCTCGCAACTGGTCGAAGCGCACATGGAGCGTAAACTGGGTGGAAGCCAATGAGCTACGAGTCGAGCAATCTGGTCGCCGAGGAGTCGTCGCTGGCCGAGCGAGTCGCCGCCAGCGTCGTCGGTCTGAACGTGCTGTCGGTCGTCATGGGCTTCGCGGCCATCTTCCAGTGGACCGAGGTCGAGAGCGACTTCTTCGGCGTGAGCCTCTTCAACCTCTACGGGGCCAGCCTCGTCCTCGCGGGCGTCGCCGTCGTCGCACTCGGACTGGCCTCCCGCACCGGCCTCGTGGACACGGCGCCGAACCGGAGCGCCGGACTGCTGACGGGGAGCCTGTTCGGTCTCGTCGGCGTCGTCGCGGGCGCGCTGGTCGCGTCCCAGACGCTCGGTCTGAGCAGCGTCGTCCTGTGGCTTCCGGTCGGGCTCCTCGTCGGCGCGGGCGTCGGCGCGGCGACGGTCCTGCCGCGCGAGGACATCGGTTCGACGCTCCCCGCGGGCGCGCTGTCGATTCTCGTCGGCGCGCTCTTCCTGCTCAACGTCCTCACGGTCGAGTGGGAGTGGGAACCCGAGGGCTTCTCGGCGGCGTTCACCGGGCCGGTCGTCGTCCCGGCGCTGACCATCTTCGCAGGTCTCGTCTGCGCGTGGGCCGCCGCCAAGTCCCACGAGGGCTTCGGGACGCGGGGACGACAGGCCGGGGCCTACCTGCTGGTCGGCCTGAACGCCTTCGGGATGCTCGGAGTCTTGCTCCTGCTCGTCGTCTTCGTCGCGACCAAGGGCTGGTCGCGCATGGTCGAGGGCCTGAAGTTCGGCCTGTTCAGCGAACCCGCGTTCTGGTTCCACGTGCCGGGTCTCGACCAGTATCTCATCTTCGAGATTCCCGGCGTGTGGTTCTACTGGCCGTTCACGATGAACGGCTACTCGCTGTCCAAAGACGTCGTCAACGGCGTCCTGCCCTCCATCGTCGGCACGGTCTGGTTGGTCATCGGGGCGGTGCTGTTCGCGGTTCCGCTCGGCGTCGGTGCGGCCGTCTTCCTCACCGAGTACGCCGAACAGGGCGGGTTCACCCGCGCGGTCGAGATAGCGACCAACGGCCTCTGGAGCACGCCGAGCATCGTCTACGGCCTGTTCGGCTACGCCTTCCTCGTGCCGCGTCTGGGCAACACTACCTCGCTGATGGCGGGCCAGTTGGTCCTCGGGTTCATGCTCCTGCCGCTGGTTCTCATCACCAGTCGAGAGGCCATCCAGACGGTTCCCAAGGAGTACCGCGACGCCAGCGCCGCCCTCGGCGTCAGCCAGTGGGAGACCATCAAGAGCGTGGTCCTCCCGGCCGCGATGCCCGGCGTCATCACCGGCGTCATACTCGGCGTCGGCCGCATCGCGGGCGAGACCGCGCCCATCCTGCTGGTGGCGACCGGTAACCTGCAGGCCAGTTCCGGCCCCGCGGTCCTATCGGGCTTCCGGTTCACGGCGAGTCCGCCCTTCGTGGCGAACCCGGTCCTGCTGGACAGCATCAGCGCCCTGCCCTACAAACTCTACGCGACCATCACGGCGGGCGTCGTGAGTACCGACCCCGCGTTCGGGTGGGCGACCGCGCTGATACTCCTCATCGTGGTCATGTCGTTCTACGCGGTCGGCATCGTCTCTCGAATCTACTTCCGGAGGAAACTCGAACAATGAGCAACGCAGAATTCAAACCGAGCGAGCAAGCCGACGAACAGACAGCGAGCCAGCCCACGACGGTCAGCGGCGAGAGCCAAGAGCAACTCAAAGACGAGTGGACCGAGTACGACTTCGAGGGCGCGCCCAAGATTTCGGTCGAGGACCTCGACGTCTACTACGGCGAGGACCACGCCATCCAGTCGGTGTCGATGGACGTTCCCGAGAACAGCGTCACCGCGCTCATCGGCCCCTCCGGATGCGGGAAGTCCACGTTCCTCCGGTGTCTCAACCGGATGAACGACCGCATCAACTCGGCGCGAGTCGAGGGATCGGTCGAAATCGACGGCGAAGAGATATACCAAGACGGCGTGAACCTCGTGGAACTCCGCAAGCGCGTCGGCATGGTGTTTCAGGCGCCCAACCCCTTCCCGAAGTCGATTCGGGACAACATCGCCTACGGCCCGCGCAAGCACGGCGACATCAACGACGGACTGCTCGACAAACTCCTCGGCCGTGCCGACCCCGACAAGGAGGACGAAATCGTCGAGCGCTCGCTCCGACAGGCCGCGCTCTGGGACGAGGTCAGCGACCGACTCGACGACAACGCGCTCGGTCTCTCGGGCGGCCAACAGCAGCGCCTCTGCATCGGTCGGTGCCTCGCGGTCGACCCCGAGGTCATCCTGATGGACGAACCCGCGTCCGCGCTCGACCCCATCGCCACCGCGAAAATCGAGGACCTCATCGAGGAACTCTCGAAGGACTACACCGTGGTCGTCGTCACGCACAACATGCAACAGGCCGCTCGCATCTCCGACCAGACCGCGGTGTTCCTGACCGGCGGCGAACTCGTGGAGTACGGCGAGACCGACCAGATATTCGAGAACCCCAACAGTCAGCGCGTCGAGGACTACATCACCGGGAAGTTCGGATAGCGGCTTTCGCTGCGCTCGGAGATTCGCCGGAGGGGCTACCCTCGCCGGTGAAACGTTCGCGGAAACACGCCGGGAGACGGACCACGTCTTCCGAGCGGTCGTTCGCTCACGGTGTACTACGGTGGGTCGCGGGGTTTCGAGGGTTTCCGGAGCAGGTCGGCAGTCAGACTCGCCGACCGTCGTACTGCCACGCGCAACAGACTCATCACCACAGCGAACGAAAGAACTTCGACTGCCATGTCTCGAACCGGCTATCGGAACCGACTCGAAGCCCTCCGCGAGAACGTGGTCCGAATGGGGGACCTCGTCGTCACGCGACTCCGGGCGAGTCTCGTCGCGCTCGACCGACAGGACCACGAACTCGCGTGGGACGTCATCGAGGGCGACGAGGAAATTAATCGACTCTACCTCGACATCGAACGAGACTGCATCGACCTGCTCGCGCTCCAACAACCGGTCGCCTCGGACCTCCGCCTCGTCGCCGCGTCGTTCAAGATTATCACCGACCTCGAACGCGTCGCGGACCTCGCCGCCAACCTCGGCGAGTACGCGCTGTACGCCGACCGAGACGTGGTCTCGGACGTCGACCTCCGGAGCCTCGGCGAGCGCGCCGCGGAACTCGTCTCCGACGCGGTGACGGCCTACGAGACGGCCGACGCCGCGGCCTGCGAGGCGCTGGCCGACCGGGACGACGACCTCGACGCCCGGTGCGAGCGCGCCAGCGAACGCGTCGTCCGCGACCTCATCGATACCGAACTCCCCTCCGAGGCCGACAGCGAAGAGGTCGAACTGTTCTTGCAGGACGTATCGCGCGTGTTACTGACGGTTCGAGACTTGGAGCGCGTGGGCGACCACGCGGTCAACATCGCCGCCCGGACCCTCTACATGGTCGAGAGCGACGACAGCCTCATCGAGTAACGTCGGCGAGCGGTCAGCTAGCGCGGGCGAAAGGTACAACAGGGGGACACGCGCATTCGTAACTATGCCCCGAGAGGACTATCAACAGAAGCTCCTCGACCTCCGCGAGAACGTCCTCTACATGAGCGAGGTCGTGATGGAGCGACTCCGAATGGGTCTGGACGCGCTCGAACAGAAAGACACCGACCTCGCGTGGGAGGTCATCGACGGCGACGAGGAGGTAAACCAGCTGTACCTCGACCTCGAACAGGAGTGCATCGACCTGCTCGCGCTCCAACAGCCGGTCGCCTCCGACCTCCGCATGATAGCGGCGTCGTTCAAGATTATCACCGACCTCGAACGCATCGGCGACCTCGCGACCAACCTCGGCGAGTACACCCTCGAAGCCAACCACGACGTGTTCCCCGAGGTCGACATTCAGGAACTCGGCACCTTGACTCTCGACATGATAGAGGACTCGATGACCGCCTACGCCGACGAGGACGCCGAGGGCTGTTACGGCATCGCCGACCGGGACGACGAACTCGACGCCCGGTGCGAGCGCGCCAGCGAAATCGTCGTCCGCGACCTCATCGAGACCGAACTGGAGAGCAACACCGAGGAGGAAGTCGAGCAACTCCTGCAGGACGTCTCCCGCCTCCTGCTGACGGTTCGGGACCTCGAACGCATCGGCGACCACGCGGTCAACATCGCCGCCCGGACCCTCTACATGGTCGAGAACGACGACGAACTCATCTACTGAGACGAGCGCTTTCGGCGGTCCTCGCACGGAAGCCTCGCCCGCCGAACGCTCGACTCCAATCGCGACACTTCTCCCGCCGCTTCGTTCCGGTGGTCGCCCGGTCGGGGCGTCACGGTACAACTGCTGGCGCTCGACTCCTAGGCGGAACCGAAAGGCGGAGAGAGCCACCGTCCCGACGCCCACGACCCGTCCCCGAGACGACCGACCTCCCCCGATAGCTCGCTCCATGACCGAGACACAGATTAAAGACCCCGTTCACGGCTACGTCGAACTCGAACAGTCGCTTCTGGACTACATCGTCGACACGCGCCCGTTCCAGCGCCTGCGGTACGTGCGCCAACTGTCGGCGACGAACTTGGTGTACCCCGGCGCCAACCACACCCGGTTCGAACACAGCCTCGGCGTCTACCACCTCGGGCGCACCGTCTTCGAGAACCTCCGCACGCAGTCGTACTTCACGCGCGACACCCCGGAGTCGGACCTCGACGAGATTCAGCGGACGCTCGAATGCGCCTGCCTGCTCCACGACGTCGGGCATCCGCCGTTCTCTCACCTCGGCGAGCGATTCATCGACACCGAGGACCTCCGAGCGCGCCTCGCCGACCGCGGCCTCGTCGCGGCCTTCGAGGAGGCCGGCATCGAGGACCCGCTCCGGTCGGCCAGCGCCCACGAACTGCTGGGCTGTCTCATCGTCCTCCGGGAGTACGCCGACGGCCTCCGGGACCTCGGCGTGGACCCCCACGAGGTGTGCGCGTACATCCTCGGCTACAGCCTCGTCTTCGAGCGAGGAGGCCGCTGGCAGTACGGCGTCGGCGCCCAGATTCTCCACTCGCCCATCGACGTGGACCGCCTCGACTACATCACCCGGGACAACCAGATGACCGGGGCGGACGTGCTGAGTTTCGACACCCACCGGATGGTCGACGCCTACACCGCCCACCCCGACGAGGGACTCGCGCTCTCGGACAAGGCGCTCAGCACCGTCGGCAACTACCTCGAAGGCCGCATCGCGCTCTACATGTGGGTGACTCAGCACCACAAGTCGGTGTACGCCAACGTCCTGCTTCGGGCGCTCCTCGACGAACTCGCCGACCACGCCGACGCTCCGCCCGTCACCGCAGAGGGCGTGCTCGAGGAGGAAATCGACGACAACACGCTGATGGAGCGTCTCCGGGTGACGGCCCGCGACCGACCCGACTCCACGCTGGCGACGCTCTACGACCGCTTCCGGTCGCGCCAGTTCCCCGAGTCCTGCTGGAAGCACCGCATCGCCTACGCCGACCGGGTGGACGCGGACCTCGACGCGTTCGGCGAGTGGTTGCTCGAACACGACGACCGCCTCGAACGCACGCTCGCCGCCGACCTCGACGTGCCGCGCCACGAGGTCTGGATAGAGCAGTCGTACGTCCCCGAGTACGAACCCGCCCAACTTCGGGACATTCCCATCGCCTACGGTGGAACGACTCGGTCGGTCGGCGAGTGGGGACTGTACGGCGACCGGGCGTTCGACAGTCCGATTCCGTTCGTCTTCGTCCCCCACGGCACCGAGAAGCGCGCGACGGAACTCCTCGTGGAACTGTTCCACGCCGAGCGCGACGCCTGAGCGTCGCGCCGTCAAGTCGGCCGAACGGACCCGGCGTTACCGCGGGGACGGCGTCCCGGCGTTCGCTCCGAGCATCAGCTTGGTGTACCACGCCGAGAACCGCGCGAGACCGTTGAGAAGGTGGAGCGAGGCGACCCCGAGCAGGACGCCGAGGCCCGCCACGCCGAGCGCGGCCGGGAGCGTCGTGACCTGCCACGACCCGATTTCGACGACCGTCTCGACGCCCACGAGCAGGTTCCGCCAGACCACGTACAGCGAGGGATGCAACTGAATCGGCGCGTCGGTCACGATACCGACGTACACGCCGGGGTGGTCGTAGACGAGCGGAACTGCGAGCAGGCTGACCGACGTCACGAGCAACGTCGTCACGGTCACGAACGCGGCGACGCCGATGACCAGTTTCGACCCGAGGTAGACCAGCGCCTTCCACGTCCCGAGGTCGGTCACGAGGCGCTTGGCGCGCTCGGTTATCGGCCCCGACTCGGTCACGACCCACCCGGGCGACTCAACGTCGACGCCGAGCAGGAGCGTCGCCATCTCCCGCTCGACGCTCGCGAGACCGGTCGAAATCGCCAACACCGCCAGCAGAATCGGAATCCCGACGACGGTGACGGCGAGACCGACCCCGAGCGAGAGGCCGACCGACAGGAACACGAAGTACGCCAGTCCGAGCGGGAACGCCAGCACGAGATACAGCAGGTTCCGGTAGGTCTGGAGTCTGAACGGGACGCCGAGGACGGCCCAGAGCCGACTCGCTGGACGCTCGCTTCGGTGGTCGGTCGACATCGAGATACGCCGAACTTCTTGGGCCGACACAATAAATTTTCGGACATTTGCGCAGTCGGCGACCCTCCGTAGTATTTTACACGTCCGCCTTCGAACCGACGGTCGGACGGGAATGCAACGTTGGCTCGACTCGCTCGGCGCTCGCTCTCGGACCAGACCCCGACCCGGAGCGCAGAGTCCGCGACTCACCGCCGCAGGTCGGCGACGACAGCGCCGACCGCACGGGAGGGCCTCGCCGTGACCGAGACGGACGCCGGGGCGATGTTCGAGTTGCTCGACGACGAGTACGCCCGCGACATCCTCGTGGCGACCTACCGAGAACCCAAGTCCGCCGACGCGCTGGCGGAGGTCTGCGACGCCTCGCCCTCGACCATCTACCGGCGAGTCGAACGACTCGAAGACCAGCGCCTGCTGGACGCCGAGCAGCGTCTCGACCCGGACGGCCACCACTACGAGGTGTACGCCGCGTGCCTCCAGCGGGTCACCGTCGAACTGACCGAGGACGGCATCGAAATCGACGTGGACCGCGACGAGGACGCGGTCGACCGCTTCACCAGACTCTACGAGGGGTTCAAATGACGACCGGCGCGCTCCTTCCGGTCTCCGAGTCCGGACTCGTCGCCCTCCAGACGGCCACCGGCGGTCCCGAGACGGTCGTCGTCCTGGCGCTCGCCGGACTGCTGACCGCGGCGGCGCTGTCGCTGGTGGTCGTCTACAAACTGTTCACGGGCTACCGCCGGAACGGTACGTCGCCGATGCTGGCGCTGGCGGTCGGCCTCGCGCTCCTCGTGACCGGCCCCATCTTCCTGCGCCTCGCGTTCGCCAATCTCGTCGCCGTATCGCCCGCGACGCGGTCGCTCGCCACGAGCGCCTCCGAACTGCTCGGCCTCGCGGCCATCCTGTACGCAATCTATGACACCTGACATCACCACGCTGGCGGCGTCGCTCCCGGCCGCCCTCGGCCTGTTCGTCGCCTATCAGGCGTACCGAGGCTACCGACGCCACGGGAGCGCGACCATGGGCCTGCTCGCGGTCGGTATCGCGTGTTTCACCGCGATTCCGTTCGCCGTGCGAGTTGTGGTCGCGCCCGCGCTGGCGTGGTCGGACGGGCTGACGATTCTCGGCATCGTCACGTCGTACAACGCCGGACTGGCGGCGATTCTCTGGTCGCTCCGGGGCGACGCCGATTAGAAGGGCGTGCGAATCCCGACGCCGTTCGAGAGCGTCCAGTCGAGACGTCGCGCCTCGCCGTCGGCGAACGACGCCTCGCAGGTCCCGACGAGCGGAATCGCTCCTCGGTAGAAGCCGTCCCACCGCGTCCGGTAGCGGGTGTCGCTTTCGAGTCCCATCTCGTAGGAACCGTTCGGAACTGTCGCCGTCGCGCCCGCGACGCTCACCCGGCCGCCGCCGGTCGAGAGCGCGCGGTTCGCCGAGAGCTGGTCGTCGCGCTCGGCCTCGACTTCTTGGGTGAGCCACGTGAATGCCGGGTCCTCCCGATAGACGCCCCACGGGTCTACGCCGTACGACCTGCCGAGGAGACGCCCGGCGCTCCAGAGTCGGAGTCGGTAGCGAGCGTCGGCGCCGCGCCGAGTGTCGTCACTGTCGCCGGTCCCGTTGCCACCGTCTAACCGATGGACGAAGACGGCGGCGTCCTGCACCGCGAATCGCTCGTCGGGGACGACTGCCTCCCGCCGGGTGTAAGCGCCGACGAACTCGCCCGCGAGCGACTCGGGGGCCGTCCACGGGAGCGCGGCGTCGCCGTACCGTTCGCGCGTTCGGTCGGCGTAGGCGGCGAACTCGGCGGGCGGGACGAACGCCTCGTCGTCGGGCGATTCGAGGTCGATACCGCCGCCGAAACTCCCGCCGAGTTTCGTGCGGACGAATCCGACGTCGAGGTGGGCCGCGCCGCCGAGGACGGTTCCGACCGCGGCGACTCCGCCGACTCGGCGTAGCAGTTTGCGTCTGGAGGGCATCGTCTCGAAGCGGAGCGCGACGCGGCATATACTTTTCCACGTCGTGACATCTCCGCGTCGCGGAGTCAGTTCCGAACGGTCCGTCCTCGTACAAAAATTCTTCCCCGAGTTGCCGCGCCAGCGACTCTCCTGTCCGGTTTACGGGCCCGCCCGCCGTCTCCCCGAGTACGGTGATACACGTGACGACTACGATTCGAGACGCCGCGGGCGCACTCGTCGGCGTCGCCGCACGCCCACAGACGTACCGAAACCTCCTCTACCTCGGTCTCGCCTTCCCGCTTGGACTGACGTACTTCGTGTTCCTGTCAGTGGGTCTCTCGCTCGGGGTCGGACTCGCCGTCACCGTCGTCGGGATTCCGATTCTGCTGGCGACGCTGGCGGGCGCGACCCTGCTCGCGACGTTCGAGGCCGGCCGCGCGAATCGCCTGCTCGGTACCGACGTTCGGACGCACTCGCTCGACACCTCCGGTGGCGTCGTCGCGGCCGCCAAGCGCCTCGTGACCGACGCCCGGACGTGGCTCGACGTCGGCTACCTCATCGTCAAACTCGGACTCGGAACCGCCTCGTTCGCCGCGCTCGCGACCCTGCTGTCGCTGGCCGTCGGACTGCTGGCCGCGCCGCTGACCTACTCGTCGCGCTACTACGTCGGCCTCCGCCTCGGGACCGCCGTCGGACCGTTCGAGTCGGTGCGATTCGCCGTGGACACGTTCGGCGAAGCGGTCGTCGCCGCCGCCGTCGGGCTGGTAATCGCGCTCGCGTCGCTCCACGCGCTGAACGGCCTCGCGCGACTCTCCGGAACCATCACCGAGGCACTGCTCGACCGGTCGGACGCCGCCGGAGCGACCGGCGAGTTCACCGGCGCGAACTGAACTCGGCGAACTACTGCAGTTCGGACAGTTCGACGCTCCCGTTCTCGGTCGCGAACCGGAGTTCGGGGCCGCCGTCGCCGAGCGTTCCCTCGACGAGATGCTCGCTCCGAACGTCGGCCTCGAAGTTCGGCAGTCGGACGTCGAGGTCGCCGTTGTCGGTTCTCGCCGAGAGGGTCGCGTTCAGGTCGGACGCGACCGCGGCGTCGACGCTCCCGTTCTCGCTCTCGACGGTCGTCGCGCCGCGTATCGCCGGAACGTCGAGTTGGACGCTTCCGTTCTCGGTCCGCACGTCGCCGACGCCCGAGACACCGCGAATCGCCACGCTCCCGTTCTCGCTCTCGGCGGAGACGAACCCGTCGATGTCGTGGGCCTCGACGCGCCCGTTCTCGGTGACGAGGGTCGCGTCGGTCGCGACGCCGCGAACGTCCACGGTCCCGTTCTCGGTCCGGAGTCGCCCGAGACCGACGCTCGACGGGAGTTCGACGCGTATCTTCACGGAAGGCGGCCCCCCGAGCCACGACCCGTCGCCGGTCCGGCGCGTCTTCACGGCGAGTTCGCCGCTCTCGACGCTCATCTCGACGCGCACGTCGCTCAGGTCGGCGAACACCGACCCCGACTGCTTGACGGTCTCGACCCGGACGCGGTCGGCGTCGGTCGGCCGAACGCGAACCTCGCCGTTCTGACCGTTCACCGTCACCGTGTCCACTGAACCGGCGTCGAAGGTTCTGGCGTCTTCGAGTCGCTTGCCGACGAACGGCGTCGCGCCGCTACACCCCGAGAGAGCCGCGAGCGCGCCGGTCGCGCCCAGTCCGAGGAGGCGACGGCGCTGCGTGTCCACGTTCATGACGTTACGAGATACTGTTCAGCCCACCTTAAAGAAGGGAACAGGTTCGCAGGGCCAGCGGCTACCCCAAACGCTTATTATGATGCCGAGTCCGCGGCTCACGACCGCGCATGGCCTCGACGTTCCATCGGCGAACGCTCTCCTCGGCTTTGCACCGAACACCGCAATCGACCGCGAGCGAGGAACGACTGCGCGGCGCGAAGCGCCGCGCTACGTGACGAGCGAGCGGACCAAGGAACCCTCGAAGAAGCGCCGCAGGCGCTTCCGAGGGGGTGACGCCGTGTTTTTGGTCGAGCTTTTGCAAGGGAGAAGATTCGCCTCCGGCGAATCTTCGACCGCTGGAAAAGGTCGTAACGGTTTATTGGAAGCCGATACGGCCGCCGCGCCGACCCTGCGTCGGACTCGACGACCCGCCCTTGAACTCGTCTTCCATCTGCTCGTAGTAGTCGAGCAGGTCTTCGGTGATGGTGGGCCGGACGTTCTCCATCGCCTGCCGGAAGTGGCTCATGCCGACCTCGGTGGCGTCGTCGTCCTCGCGGAGCGCCTCGATGGCGGCCTCGCGGGCGATGGATTCGAGGTCGCTACCCACGTAGCCGTCGGTGATTTCCGCGAGTTCGCGCAGGCTCACGTCGGCCGACAGCGGCGTGTCGTCCGTGTGAATCTTCAGAATCTGTTCGCGGCCCTCCTCGTCGGGTTGACCGATCATCACGAGGCGGTCGAACCGGCCCGACCGGATGAGCGCCGGGTCTATCATGTCCGGGCGGTTGGTCGCGCCGATGACCATGACGTCGCCCTTCTCCTCCAGTCCGTCGAGTTCCGTGAGCAGTTGGTTGACCACGCGCTCGGAGACGTTACTGCCCATCTCCTGACTCCGGGAGGGCGCGAGGCTGTCCAACTCGTCGAAGAAGATGACGGTCGGGGAGACCTGCCGGGCCTTCCGGAACGTCTGGCGGATGGCCTTCTCGGACTCGCCGACCCACTTGCTGAGGAGTTGCGGGCCGCGGACCGAGATGAAGTTGGCGTTGGTCTCGTTGGCCACCGCCTTCGCCATCAGGGTCTTACCCGTGCCGGGCGGGCCGTAGAGCAGGACGCCGCTCGGCGGGTTGATACCCAGCCGTTGGAACCGCTCGGGCGACGAGAGGGGCCACTCGACGCTCTCTTTGACCTGCTGTTGGGCCTCTTCGAGACCGCCCACGTCATCCCACGAGATTTTGGGCAGTTCCACGAGGACCTCGCGCATCGCGGAGGGTTCGACCTCGTTGAGCGCGCCGTTGAAGTCCTCGCGCTTGACTATCATCCGGTCGATGAGGCTCGGCGGAATGTCCTCCTCGTCGAGGTCGATTTCGGGGAGGTAGCGCCGCAGGGCCTTCATCGCGGCCTCCTTCGTCAGGCTCTCGATGTCCGCGCCGACGAAGCCGTGGGTGTCGTTGGCCAGCGAGTCCAGCGCCACGTCGTCCGAGAGGGGCATCCCCCGGGTGTGAATCTGGAGAATCTCCTCGCGGCCGGTCTCGTCCGGCACGCCGATTTCGATTTCGCGGTCGAACCGACCCGGACGCCGGAGCGCGGGGTCGACCGAGTCCACGCGGTTGGTCGCCGCGATGACGATGACCTGCCCGCGGGATTCGAGACCGTCCATCATGGTCAGCAGTTGGGCCACGACGCGGCGTTCGACCTCGCCGGTCACGTCCTCGCGCTTGGGTGCGATGGAGTCCAACTCGTCGATGAAGATGATAGAGGGCGACTCCTCGGTGGCGTCCTCGAAGATTTCCCGGAGTTGTTGCTCGGACTCGCCGTAGTACTTAGAGATTATCTCCGGGCCCGCGATGGAGAAGAAACTCGCGGACGTCTCGTTGGCGACCGCCTTGGCGAGCAGGGTCTTGCCCGTGCCGGGCGGGCCGTGGAGCAGGACACCCTGCGGCGGTTCGATGCCCAGTTTCTTGAAAATCTGGGGGTGCTTCATCGGGAGTTCGACCATCTCCCGGACGCGTTGAATCTCGTTTTCGAGACCGCCGATGTCCTCGTAGGTGATGCCGCCGCCGGTCTTCTCGAAGCCAGAGATGGGTTCTTCTCGCAACTCGACCTCGGTGTCCTCGGTGATGAGACAGACGCCGTCGGGGTCGGTCTCGACCGCGATGAGCGGAATCGCCTGTCCGGGCGACCGCATGAACGGGTGGTTGGTCGAGGACATCACGGGGACGATGTCGCGCTCGACCACCGGGCGCTTGAGAATCTGGCGCTTGACCATCCCTGCGGCGTCGGAACCGAACTGCACGCTGGCCTCCTCGGGCGGCGCGAGGACCAGTTTGTCGGCCTTCTCGGCCTCGGCCTTCCGAATCTCGACGCGCTCGCCGATGCCCACGTCGGCGTTCTGTCGGGTGAACCCGTCGATGCGAACCGTGTCGGTGTTCCAGTCCTGACGGTCCGCGCGCCAGACCTTCGCGGCGGTCGTGTCACCGCCTTCGATTTCGATGATGTCGCCCGGACTGAGCTTCAGATGCAACAGCGTGTCCGGGTCGAGACGGGCGATACCGCGACCCGAATCGTTCGGGTACGCCTTTGCCACCTCTAGTTGGACTTCATTCATGATTTAGTGATACGGGGATTGTTTGTCGATGCGCGCCCGCGAAGGATAAGTCCTTTGCTACCGGGGGTTCCTCCATCGACGCGGCCGACGAGGTCGTCGCGACGGGGGCGCATGCTATGGCTTTGCATACGTGTTCGCGCTACAAAGCCGTTTGGCCTCCGGGTGTACTTTGTGGCTAGACCGGACGTTCGTTCGGGGCCGCCGGCCTTCGAATCGCAGGTACCTCTCGGGGACTCCAGACGCACCCTGTGACGCGAACCTACCACCTCACCGACCCCGGGGAGGTCCGGAACCGACGGCGACCGTCGCAGTTCCGACCGCAACCGCGGTCTTTTTCGCCGCGAGCGACCCACGCTACTCCATGAAGACGCTCGCATTCGACGGTCGGATGGGCGCGAGTGGCGACATGATACTCGCGTCCCTGCTCGCGGCGGGCGCTAACCCCGACGCGCTCGCGCCGGTCGAAGACGCGCTTCCGATGCGCTACGAGGTCGGCGAGACCAGCAAAAACGGCATCTCCGCGACGACCGTCTCGGTACTCCTCGAAGACGAAGGGAACGACGGGGAAACCGACGACTCCGATACCGTCGACGGCGACACGAACCACGCTCACGGAGACGACCACGACCACGGACATTCCCACGACGAGGGGCACGGCCACGACCACACCGACGAGGAGGAACACGACCACCCCCACGACGACCACACTCACGAACACTCGCACGAACACTCGCACGAACACTCGCACGACCACACCCACGCCGAAGGCTCGGGACCGCTCCGGACCTACTCCGAAGTCGTGGAACTCGTGACGTCGATGGGCCTGCCCGAGAGCGTCGAGGCCGACGCGCTGGCGATTTTCGAGTTGCTCGGCGAGGCCGAGTCGAGCGTCCACGGGACTGACCTCGAATCGACCCACTTCCACGAGGTCGGCGCGGACGACGCCGTCGCCGACGTGGTCGGCGCGGCGCTCCTCGTAGACGATTTGGACCCCGAGCGCGTCGTGACGACGCCGCTGGCGACGGGCGGCGGCGAAGTGGAGATGAGCCACGGCGTCTATCCGGTTCCGACGCCCGCCGTGGTGGAACTCGCCGAGCGCGCCGAGTGGTCGCTCCGGGGCGGACCCGTAGAGGCCGAACTGCTGACGCCCACCGGCGCGGCGATTCTCGCTCACTACGCCGAGGGCGTCGAGTCGCTCCCGTCGCTCCGCGTCGAGGCGTCTGGCTACGGCGCGGGCGGGTACGACTTCCCGGCGCATCCCAACGTCCTCCGGGCGATGGTCGGGGAGAGCGAGGCGCAACGCGCCCCGGAAGACGCGGGCGGTGAAACCGCGAACGAGGAAGGCTCCGGAGAGTTAGTCTACGACGACGTGGCCGTCCTCGAAACGAATCTCGACGACGCGCCGCCCGAGATTCTGGGCGGTCTGCAGGAGTCGCTCGCCGAGGTCGGTGCGCGAGACGTGTCCGTCGTCCCGCTGACGATGAAGAAGTCCCGGCCGGGCCACCTCGTGAAGGTCGTCTGCAAGCCCGACGACGCCCAGCGGGTCGCGCGCCGACTCGCCGAGGAGACCGGCACGCTCGGGGTTCGTCAAGCGGGTGCGGCCCACCGCTGGATAGCCAACCGGGAGTTCGAGGACGTCGTCGTCTCGCTCGACGGCGAGCGCTACGAGGTCACGGTGAAAATCGCCAGCGACGACGACGGCGAGGTGTACGACGTGAGCGCGGAGTACGACGACTGCGCCGCGGTGGCGCGGGAAGCGAGCGTGGCCGTCCGCGAGGTGATGCGGCGGGCGGAGAGCGCGGTGCGAGAGGAATAAAATTCTTTCTCAGAGAAATATTTTCGTTCCTCTAATCTTCGTCGCCGTTCCGATGCTCGTCCATCGCTTCTTCGAGCGTCAGGTCGCCCGACGCGACTCGACGGGCCAGTTCCTCGTCGATTTCGCGGTTGTCGTCGGCCCGTTCGCGCGACCGGTTCTTGATGACCTGTAGCTCTCCGGCGGTCGGTTGCACGTCCCGGCCCTCGACGAGTTCGCCCTCCAGTCGGGCGATGTTCACCGCGGCCAGCACGTCGCCCATCCCCCGCGCGCCGGTGCCGAGGTAGGGCGTCGTCCCGGTCTCGTCCACGAGTTCGACCGGCACGTCCTCCAGTTCGCGGACGAGTTGGGACCCCTGCAGGCGCGCGCCGTCGCCGATGCGGACCACGGGGTCCACGGCGTCGGCCACCTCCCGACGCATGGTCTCGGCCACGTCGGCCAGCGGAACGTGGAACGCCGCGACCACCACGTCGCCCGAGAGGACCGCGATGCCGGGTCTGGTTCCGGGGTCGATTCCGACGACGGTCCGACCGTCGCCGCCGCGCAGGCGGGCCAGTGCCTCGTCCACCGCGCGCCGGGGGTTCTCGGGGTCCGCGACGACGGTTTCGACGCTCTCGTCCCCGATTTCGTCGGTGTCGGTCTCCGCGCTCTCGTCGGCGTCGGGAGGGGCGTCGCTCTCGGCGCGGACGAGTATCCTCGCTCCGTCGGGGAGCGGGTCGCCGGGTTCGACCGTGGTGAAGGTCACGCCCCGGTCGCGCAACTCGTTGACCACGCCGTGATACACCTCGAAGTCCGCTGTGGCGACGACGACTGTCACGAGTCGGTGTTTCGCGACCGGGGGTGAAAAGTTTCTCTCCGGTTCGCGCCGGTTCGTCGGCGGTGGAGCGCGAGAATCGACTGAACGCGGATGAATCGACCGAACGCAGAAATTTCGCTCGCCGCACGCGCCCGGGGGCAAACCAAGTGATTCCGTAGCCAGCGTCCCAGAGCGCGTCCGCTGTCGGTCCGCGAAACCGCCGCTCCGGACTCGATTCAGGCCGCCTCCGGGTGCGGACCGTCGGCGAGCGTGCCGCAGCATCGCATCCGCCAGACGCCGTCGCCGTCTACCAGTTCCCCCGTGAACTCCGCGTGGTCGTCCTCGCCGCACTGGGGACACTCCAAGACGGTCGCGACAATCATGCCACAGACGATATCATCGTTCGAGAACATAAGTAATACGATAGTCGTTGTCTCGCTTACCAATCCCGTCTCGGTTCGGGCCGCCCGCGGCGGACGGCGAACCGACGCGCAGACGCGAATCCGGGACCTTTTGACCGGGTAGGCCCAACCCTCGGTCGTGAATCAGGAGTCCATTCCGACCGGGTGCGGGCCGCTCGACGACTTGCTGGGCGGCGGGTTCGAGGCCGGGACCGTCACGCAGGTGTACGGCCCGCCCGCGGCGGGCAAGACCAACGTGGCGCTCGGCGCGGCGGTCGAAGTCGCCGCGAGCGGCGGGACCGCGGTCTACATCGACACCGAGGGCCTGTCGCTGTCGCGCTTCCAGCAGGTCGCCGAAGCCCGCGTGGACGCCGCGAGCGACGCGGACGACGTGGAGGAACTGACCTCTCGCATCATCGTCAAGGAGGCCTACGATTTCGAGGAACAGGAGGAGGCCGTCCGGGACACCGCGGAACTCGCCGAGCGGGCCGACCTCGTGGTCCTCGACAGCGCGACCGGGTTCTACCGCCTCAAGCGGAGCGAGGACGAGGAGGGCGGGGAGGCGCTCCGCGAAGTCGCCAGTCAGGTCACGCACCTGCTGTCGCTGGCGCGCAAACACGACCTCGCGGTCGTATTGACCAATCAGGTCTACACCGACCCCGACGGCGACCGCGCCCGACCGCTCGGCGGGCACACCCTCGAACACTGGACCGGCACGGTGGTCCGCGTCGAGCGGTTCCGCGGGGGCAACCGGCGCGCGACGCTCGAAAAGCACCGCGCCAAGTCCGCCGGCGAGAAAGTCCAGTTCCGAATCACGGACACCGGACTGGAGTCGGTCGAGGACGGCGTCGGCGTCTAAAACAACAACTCGAAAACTACTCTCTTCTAACATATAAATCGTCGCCCCGATTCCCGGCGAACCAAAACTGGCGGACCTAACATGTGCGGTACCGGCGAAGTGCGAGCGAGGTTCGACAGATGAACGTCCTGAACCCCGCTCGACCGCATCGCGCCGTCGAATCGACCCCGCGACCGAAACTGCGCCCTCTGCGCGAGGTGAGGCGATGAATCGCCGACTCACGGTCGCCGCGCTCGCGTGTTCGCTCGTCCTCGCCGGTTGCCTCGGCGGGTCCGCGGGCTCGCCGGACTCCACGACCGTCGAAACGACTGCGACGACGCAGACGACGACGGCGGCGACCGAGACGACTAGGACCGCCGAGACGACCGACCCCACGACGACCGCCGAACGGCCGCGCCACCGCACGTACGACACCCGCGAGGCGCTCGCGGCAAACGCCTCGTTCACGGTGCCCGAACCGAACGTCTCCGAACCCTTCGCGTTCGAGAGCGGTGTCGCGGTGGACCTCGCCAACGGGGAGTACGTCGCGATGGCCTACCACGACACGGAGAACGGGAGCCTCGAAAACGTCGTCTCGATTCGGAAGGCCGTAAACGAATCACACTACGACTCGACCGCCGGAAACGCGACGACGGTCGGCGACCGAGACGCGCGCTACGTCGCCGAGGATTCGGACGGGAAGTTCCTCTGGCAATGCAACGGCTACGTCTATCGAGTGAGCGTCCAGCAGTTCACCGACGAGTTCGGCGAGTCGGAGTTGCGCGCGGTCGCCGAGTCGGTCGGATGCGAGTGAGAAATCGCGCCGCGAGTACGATTATTCGTCCACGAGGACGGCGTTCACGTTACCGGTCTGGCCCGGACGGGAGGTGACGCGGGCACGGCCCTCGCTGGTCTCGATGAGCGCGCCCTTGGTGACGATGTTCCGTCGGACGTAGTTCGGGTTGGCGTCGTTCTCCACGACGTCCTGAATCTCGGCCTGCACCGTCTCGCCGTCCGTAGCGACGCTGGCCACGTCGGTCGAGAGCGCGCGGACCTTCTCGGTGTTCCCGTGGGCGTCGATGGTTCGGAGTTTGGTCTCGCCGACCGTGGTCTCGGTGGGTTCGCGGCCCAGTTCGTGCTTCTTCTTCTTGTGGGAAGGTCGGAGTCGGCCGCCGGTACGCTTCCGCGTGGAACGTCCTTGGTCTTTCATACCCGAGAAATCGGCCTCGGGCGTACTTATATCCTTTCTATCCGGGCCGCGGTCGTCGCCCGGTCGTCGCGCGACCGAACGCCGGGCCGTGGAACGACGAATCGAATCGACCCGCCCGTTCGAAGAGAAAAGTTCTCCAATCGCCGCGTCTGTTGTCTGATTTCCTCATTTTTAAGTACGTTCGATACTCAGTCTCGAACAGAGGGTGTCACAAGATGGCAAAGGGCGCGGCGACGGACGAGCGAGTGAGCGTCTCGCAGGTGATGGACCGAATTCCGGTCGGGCGATTCCACCGCAGACTGCTGGCCATCTGCGGGAGCGCGTGGGCCTTCGACGGGATGGAGGTCATCATCATCAGCTTCACGCTTCCGGTCCTCATCTCGGCGTGGGGGCTGACCGGTCTCGCGGCCGGTCTCCTCGGGAGCGCGAGTCTGATGGGCATGATAGCGGGCAACTGGGCGTGGGGGCGGTACGCCGACGAACGCGGGCGCATCGACGCCTTCCAGTGGACGGTGCTGACCTACTCGGTGTTCGCCGGCCTGACCGCGTTCGCCACCGGATTCTACTCCGGGTTCGCGCTCCGGTTCCTGACCGGCGTCGGGTTGGGCGGCGCGCTCGCGGTCGACACCTCCTACCTCTCGGAACACCTGCCGACCGACCGGCGCGGACGCTACCTCGTCTACCTCGACGCCTTCTGGCCGCTCGGCAACGTCTTCGCGGTCGCGCTGGCGTGGCTGTACCTCTCGGCGCTCTCGACCGGCGGGACCGTCGCGGTGCCACTCGTCGGCGCGGTCGCTGGCTGGCGACTCCTGTTCGCCAGCGCGGCGTTCCCGGCCCTGCTGGTGTTCGTCATCCGGAGCCAACTCCGCGAGACGCCCTACTACCTCGCCCGGACGGGCGACGTGGAGGGCGCGAACGACCGCATCCGGGAAATCGCGGAGGAGAACGGCGAGGAGTTCACGCCTATTACGGCGGCGTCCGTCGAGACCGGGGAGTCGCCGAGTTACGCGCGACTCTTCGAGACCGACCTCCGCAAGCGCACCGTGACGATAGCCCTCGCGTGGTTCGCTATCAACTTCGGCTACTACGGCGTGTTCATCTGGCTCCCAGACACGGTCGGCGCGGCGGGCGTCGTCGGGAGCTTCTCGGTGGCCGGAGCGACGATAGAGGGCATCTACGTCTACTTCCTGCTCATCGCGCTGGTCCAGTTCCCCGGCTACTTCAGCGCGGCCTACCTCGTGGAGAAGGTCGGGCGCAAGCCCACCCTCGGGAGCTATCTCGCGCTTTCGGGGCTCTTTACCTTCGTCTTCGCGGCCTCGATGCCCGGCGTCTCGCTGTTCGGGGCGGGCCTCTCGGGGTTCTGGCCGTTCTTCGGCGGCCTGCTCGGCGCGAGTTTCTTCACGCTCGGCGCGTGGGGCGCCATCTACGCCTACACGCCGGAACTGTTCCCCACCGAGGTCCGGGCGACCGGCAACGGCTTCGCCGGCGGCGTCGGCAAAATCGGCGCGGTCCTCGGTCCGATTCTGGCGGGCGCGCTGGTCGAACCGAGTTCGCTGACCGAACTCCTCCCGGTGATAGAGCCCGGCTACCTCGCCGCGCTCGCGCCCCTCGCGGTCGCGTTCGTCCTCGGCGGACTGGTCGTCTTCGCCTTCGGCCGCGAGACGATGGGCGAACCGCTGTTCTGAAACCGGCGTCGCCCTCGCGGTTGCCGCGATTTCGCCATGGCGCCCCCGACGACTTATTGTTCGCGCGCCGAACACTCTGGCATGGGCTGGGTACGAGAGTTCTCGTTCGACCGCGAGCGAATCGCGTGGTGGCTGGTCGCCGTCGCGCTGCTCGTCGCGCTGGGCTACGTCGTGTCGTCGTTCCTCGGGACCTTCCTGCTGGGACTGTTCGTCTACTACGCGACTCGGCCGATGTACCGGCGGCTACTCGGCCGCATGCACCAACCGACGCTGGCCGCCGCGACCGCACTGCTCGGACTGGCGTTTCCCGGTCTCGTCCTGCTGGGCTACACCGTGGTCGTGAGCGTCAGCGAACTGAGTTCGCTCGCCGGAGTCGGTGTCGAGGAACTCGAAGGCGTCCTCGGCCCCGGCGTGGACCTGTCGCAGTTGTTCGACCCCCAGCAACTGCCCGCGCTCCTCGAGACGACGCCCCAACAACTGCAGGCGGACATCCAGCAGTTCGCCGCTCAACGCGGGGCCGAGACGGCCCGCGAGATTCTGGGGTCGCTGTTCACCCTGCTCGGCGTCCTCGCCAGTACCGCGCTGGGCATCGTCATCACGCTCGTCGTCGCGTTCTACCTGCTCCGGGACGACCACCGACTCGCGGAGTGGTTCCGGACGGAGGTCGCCGACGAGGACAGTCCGACGGTCGCGTTCGCGCGGGCCGTGGACGACGACCTCGAAACCGTCTACTTCGGCAACATCCTGACGGCCTTCGTCATCGGCGTCGTCGCCGCGGTCAGCTACAACCTGCTGGACCTCGTCGCTCCCGCCGCGGTCTCGGTCCCCTCGCCGACGCTCCTCGGACTGCTCAGCGGCCTCGCCAGCCTCGTCCCCGTCGTCGGGATGAAGTTAGTGTACGTCCCGCTCGGCATCGTCCTCGGGGTCGTCACGGCCGTCACCGACCCCGGCGCGCTGTGGTTCCCGGCCGCGTTCCTGCTCGTGGCGTTCGTCGTGGTCGATACGATTCCGGAACTCGTCCTGCGGCCGTACGTCTCCGGCCGGGACCTCCACACCGGTCTCGTCCTGCTCGCGTACGTCCTCGGACCGGTGCTGTTCGGCTGGTACGGGCTGTTTCTGGGACCGCTGTTGCTCGTGCTGGTCGTCCACTTCGTCCGGGTCATCGTGCCGGAACTGGTCGAGCGCGGCGAGTTCGACGTTGACCCCGACACGCCCGAGTCGGGCGTGCTCGGCGAGTCGGGGACGCGCCGCGCCGAGGCCCTCCGCGCCGGCGTCCGCGCCCCCGTCCGGGCGCTCTCGCGACGCGAGCGCACGACCGACGGGTCGGGACGCGCGCCCGACGGCGAGTCGGGGCGAGCGGACGACTCGAAGACGTAGCGTCACTCGCGCTTCTCGAAGACGGGCGTTCCGGGGGCCCCGGTGTCGGCGTACCCCCGGCGGCGGAGCGCGAACACCAGTTCGCTCAGGGCGCACGCGCCGTCCAGAATCGGCTCGCCGTCGTCGGTGAGCGCGGCCGTCTCGCGGTTCAGGTCGTCGAGCGCGACCGATTCGCCGACGCGCTCCAGCGTCTCCCCGACGACCGCGTCGTTCTCGTCGGGCGCGTAGGCCTCGACCTTCGCCGTCACGCGGTCGGCCATGTCGTCGTAAGTGCGCCTCCCCGACCGCTCGGGGTCCCGAATCTCCTTGGCGTAGTCGAGCATGCGCTCGCTCTCCGCGACCGCCTCGTCCCAGTTCTCGACCGCCCAGACCGCGAGGTCGGGTAGCTCCTCGATGGTCCCGGCCAACTCGTAGTCCCGGGGGATGGCGTCGTAAATCCACGGCTGGTTGCGGGCTATCAGGACCTGCCCGCTCCCGGCCTGCTCGAACCACGTCCGGGCCAGCGTCTCGTACTCGGTCGCCGAGATGCAGAGGTCGCCCATCGCGAGCGCCGCCTCGAACTCCCGCCGGGAGGCCTTCGGGTAGGCCTCGACCCACGGCAGGTCGGCGAACTCGGCCGGAATCTTGCTCATGCTGGTCATCACGGTCCGGATGCCGAACCGGTCGTGGAGCAGTTCGGCGATGCCCATCACGGTCCCGACCTGCTTCTTGTCCCAGATGGACCCAGCGATGTGGAGGTACTCGGGTTCGTCGGCGTACTCGGCCTCGAACTGCGAGAAGTCGATGGGACTGCCGGTCTGGACCGCGTCGTCGAGCGCCGAATCGACCACCGACTCCTGTAGGAACTCGTGGCCGTGGTCGCGCAGTCCCTCCCAATCGACCCCGGCCTTGAACCACATCCCGTCGCTCAGGACCGCGTCGGCGATTTCGGTCCGGCGCTGGAACTCGTCGCGCCACCCCGTGCCCGCGTACTTGAACGGGAGTTGGAGGTCGTGGACGTTGGTGACGATGTCGACGGGCCACGGGTGGCCGACTCGGTGGCCGTCGAGCGCGAACAGCCACTTGGCGAGGTCCGCGCGGCCGCGCCGGAGTTGGTCGATTACCACGTCCACGTAGCCCAACCGGTCGTACGTCGCCTCCGCGAGCGCTTCGAGTTGCTCCTCGCTGTAGCCCGACTCGGTGAACGCGTTCTGATGGCGACGGCCGTGCATGAACGGTTCGGCCTCGACGAGGGTCACGCGCTCGCGGTCGGCGAGGACGTACTCGGGGTCGTAGTTGGCCACCTCGGGCGGGGAGAGGAGCCAGTAGACGTGGAGGTTCGGGTCGATGTCCAACCACTCCTCGACCCACACGGTCGCGTCGTTGAGCGTGCCGTTGGCCGTCGCGTCGTCCGGGCGATAGAGTTCGGGAACGATGAGTACGCGCATGAGCGAATACTCGGAAAACGAGCGGCTGACCCTTGAAACTACGTCCGGGGCGCGGAGCGAGGTTCAGACGACGCGGTTGTCCATCGCCTCGGACTCGCCCGCGACGAACCGTTCGTAGTTCTCGGCGAACAGGTCGGCACACCGGTCGTAGTAGTGTGGCGTCGAACCCGCCATGTGGGGCGTGAGAATGACGTTCGAGAGGTCCCAGAGCGGCGAGTCGCCGGGGAGCGGTTCCTCCTCGAACACGTCGAGGGCCGCACCCCGGAGGTGACCCTGCTGGAGCGCGGTGGTCAGGGCCTTCTCGTCTACGATTTCGCCGCGAGCGACGTTGACGAGGACCGCGGAGGACTTCATCGTTCGAATCTCGTCCTCGCCGACCAATCGGCGGGTCTCGTCGGTCAGCGGAACCGTGACGACCACGTAGTCGGACCGAGCCAGCACGTCGTACAGGCCGTCGGGACCGTACGCCTCGTCCACCGCGTCGGGTGCGGTCTCGGGGTCGCGCTTGGTGCCGACGACCCGGGTGCCGAACGCCGACGCGAGTTCGGCGACCCGGCCCCCGATAGCGCCGAGGCCCAGAATCCCCACCGTCTCGTCGCGCAACTCCCGCCCGCCGTAGTTCTCCCAGACGCCCCGATGCTTCTGGGCCATCCCTTTCTGGACGTTGCGCTCGAACGCGAGCAGGTAGGCCAGCACCTGCTCGCCGATGGGTTCGGCGTGGACGCCGGAGGCGTTGGTCAGCGCGACGCCGGCGTCCGAGAGCGCCTCGTGGGGGAAGCGGTCCACGCCCGCGGTGAGCGCCTGCACCCACCGGAGGTTCGGCGCGGCGTCCACCTTCTCGGCGGGCAGGCGGTCGCTCAGAACCACCTCGGCGCTCGACAGGCCCTCGTCGGTCTCCGGCGGCGTCGCGGCCAGCGTGAGGTCGGCGTCCGGGAGCAGGTCGGCGAGGCTCTCGCGGAGACTGGCCCGCGCCTCGTCCGAGACGTAGTGGGGAATCAGCAGTTCGGGACGGTCGGTCATGGCTTCCGCATCGGTCGAGAGCGGTTAATAGCTGGCGCCCTCACGGTGACGCGTCGGACGCGTCCACCGACGCGTTCGCCGGACGCGGGTTCGTAGCGAGAGCAATCTATTCATCTGGTAGAGAAACATATTTCGTTATTATAGAAATATATAGATTTCTGCGGCGAGCCAATCGTCGCTCGCCCCACCGAAGACTCCGCGTGTCACACCGACCGACGCGACGGCCGGCGCAACAATCGATTTACACCGCCGCGCCGTAGCCTCCGCCATGCGACCGGCGATTCAACTCTACACGCTCCGAGAACTGGACGACTCGCTCCCCGAACTCCTCCGGCGCGTCGGCGACACCGCGTTCGAGGGCGTCGAGTTCGCGGGTCTGGGCGACGCCGACCCCGCCGAAATCCGCGACGCGCTGGACGACGCCGGACTCGACGCGGCCGGGGCCCACGTCGGCATCGAGGACCTCGAAGCCGACCCCGAAGGTGTCGCCGAGACCTACCGGTCGCTCGACTGCGACCGACTCGTCGTCCCGTATCTCGACGACGCCGAGTTCGCCAGCGAGACCGCTACCACCGACACCGCGCGCCGCCTCCAGACGCTCGCCGGCCGACTGGACGAGGCGGGCGCCGCGATGGGCTATCACAACCACGACCACGAGTTCGCCGACCTCGGCGACCGGTCGGCCTTCGACCTGCTCGCCGACGAGACGGACTTCGACCTCGAACTCGACGTCGGGTGGGCGAACGCCGCCGGTCACGACCCCGTGGCGCTGCTCGGGCACCTCCGGAGTCGGGTGCCGCTGGTCCACCTCAAGGACGTGGCCGACACAACGCCGGTCGAACTCGGCGAGGGCGACATCGACATCGAGGCCTGCGTCCGGGCCGCCCGCGAGGCCGGGACCGAGTGGCTGGTCTACGAACACGACCAACCGACCGACCCCGAGGAATCGCTGGAACACGGAGCGGAGACGCTGTCGTCGCTACTCGACTGAGACGGCGTCGCGCGACCACGGCCGACTCCGAGAGGCCGTCCGATTTTAGTCATCCGTTAGAGTGACGTGTGTTAACGTATCCATCTCGTGCCGCCAAACCCGGTACCATAGGTAATTATAATTAATTTTCTTATATCTCCGCGTATCTGTGGTAATCGGTCACAAGGGGGCCGACGACAAATGACCGAACGGGACCAAAACGGCACACGACAGCGATTCGACGGCGTAGACATCGACCGAAGACAGTTCGTGCGACTCGCCGCGGCGACGGCGGGAACGCTCGCACTTCCCGGAGCGGCGACGGCGCAGGCGGACTCGGAGAAGATGACCGAGACGTACCGGTTCGTCGTCAACCACACTCCAAAAGACGAGCGGATTCCGACGCTCGCGACGTTCGACGGCCGGTCGGGAATCGAAGCCTTCTCGCAGGTGGCGGACAGTCCCACGACGACGACTTCGCCCACGGCGGCCGCGTACGGCCGACTGACGACCGAGCAGGCCCAGCGAGCGGCCGAAATCGATGCACTCTCGGAACTGCAGTTCTCGCCCGGTTCCAACCCCTTCTGGAAACTCGAAGCCTACGCCGACGGGATATTCCCGGACCCCTCCGACGCTGTCGGCTTCATCGACTTTCAGGAGATGATTCAGGGGATGGAGCGGTTACAGGACCAGCACTCGGACCGACTCCGGTTCCGGTCCGTCGGCGAGAGCCCCGGCTACTTCAACCTCGTCAGCGGCCGCGAGGAACCGAAGCCCGTCTGGGTGGCGGAGGTCACGAACGCCGTGGGCGACCAAGCGAGCTTCCAGCAGAAGGAGAAGGTGCTGTTCAGTCTGTCCATCCACGGCGACGAGCGGGCCGGCGCGGAGGCCGGGTGCCGGTTCATAGAGTCGCTGCTCGCGGGCGAGGAGCAGACGGTCGGGGGACTGCTCGACGACGTGGCGCTCCTGTTCGTCTTCACGAACCCAGACGGCTGGGTCGCGAAGTACCCCCAGTACAACGACGGGGGAACGGGATACCAGCGAGGGAGCGCCGGCGTCGAGGACACGAACCGCTCGTACCCGACCGTCGGATGGCTGGACGCGACTCACTTCCCCGCGGAGACGGCCGGGTCGAACCTCGCAGACGACTACCCCGGCATCGACGCAGACGTCGGTAGCGAGTACACCGAACGAGTCCCCGACGCGCTCGGCATCGTCGAACACTTCCGGAGCTACGACAACCTGAACTACGGTTCGGACCTCCACGGGATGTACGCGTCCGAGCACATGATAGAGGGGCTCCTGATAAACGACCAGTTCAGCGTCGGGGAACTCCACGACCTCTACGAGGTCAACCGGACGACGCAGAAGCGACTGGAGGAGGCCATCGGCCAGAAGGTCCAGAACCGGCAGCGGCTCTTCGAGCAACTGAACGCGCAGGCCGACAGCGACGAGGAACTGCCGACTCCCCAGAGCAGTTTCAACTACGGCACGGTGTACGACACGCTGGAGTACTCCACCTCGGGCATCCTCGTGAGTTGGATGGCACAGCCGGTGGACCAAGGCGGCCTCGGAATGAAAGCGATGGCCCACGAGATGGCCTACTCGAACGACGAGACGCCGCGAACGTGGCGGCCGACCGAGGAGTTCGACGCCGACGTGTCCCAACTCGTCGACCTGTTCGTCGACGGGTACGGGACCGTCATCCGGACGTTCGCGGAACACGCGGCGCGCGACCACTCGGCCCGAATCGAGACGAGTGGTCGGTCGACGGCCGTCTCGACGACGGACTCGCTGACGCGCACGTCTCGGGACCTGATTCACGTCGGCCGGGAGTCGCTCACCGTCTCGGAGGCGACCCGCGAGACCGCACTGACCGGTTCGGTCGTCGAGGTCGACGGCGCGCGGAAGGCGCTCACGCCGGACCCGACCGAGGTGATCGGTTACGAACAGCGGTCGTACGCCGTCTCTCCGTTCGTCTTCTTCGAGCGGACGGAGCAGTTCACTCCCGACGACGAGGACACCTTCGTCAACCTCTCGGTGGGTCGCATCGCCAACGCCGGACTCGTCGGCGAGGACGGCAGTCCGACCCACGCGAACGTGGTGGTCACGCACGACGAAGGCATCGACAATCAGGCGTACGTCGACTCGCTGGACGCGTTCGTCGAGAGCGGCGGGAACCTCGTCCTGACCGACACCGGAGTCCACCTCCTCGGTCGGATGACCAACGGGTTGGCGCAGGGAATCGCCCCGGCGGACGTCCGGACCGAGCAGACCCTCTTCGCTATCTTCGAGGAGGACAACTATCCGCACCGACTCCTGACGGACACGCGGGAGTTCAACGACGAGATATGGAAGCTCGCGCCGCTGGGCTACGCGATTCAGCCGAACGCGGGCGAAGCGCCCATCACGCTCGTCGACCCCGACGCGTTCACCGGGGCGGGCGGGGACGTCGCGGCCCGGACGAGCGGGCGAGTCGCCGCGGGGTCGATAACGTCGAGCGATGGGTCGGCCGGGGTTCACGTCGTCGGGACGCTGCTCCCGCCCGCCAAGCAGACCCACCTGCACCCGTTCGGGATGGTCGACCACACGCTGTCGTTCTTCGGTACGCTCGTGTTGACCAACGCGCTCGGATACCGCCAGCGGCGACTCGTCGACGGCGAGACGGTGCGGACGTTCGGCCCCGACGGAGGGTGACGCCGGCGTCGCCTCGGTAGGCAGGCGGGCGACGGGGGTGCGTCTCCCGGTCGCGCCCCGCCGTCACTCGGGCGGACGGAACACCGGCGTCCCCGCGTTTCCGGCGTCCTCGTAGCCGAGCGACCGGAGCGCGTACACGAGGTCGGTAATCGCGGCGTCGGCGACTCGGTCTGCGAGTTCGTCCAGCGAAACGCCGCCGTCGGTTTCCGAAACGACTCGCTCCACCACGTCCCGACACTCGTCGGCCTCTCTCTCGAACGCAGCGACCCGCCGGTCCACGCGCTCGGCGAGGTCCCGGTAGGTCCGGCGGCCGCACTGCGCCGGCCCGCGAACGTCGCGGACGTGTCGGACCATCCGGCGGTTCTCGGCGACCGCCTCGTCCCAGTTCCGAACCGCTCGGACCGCGAGCGCTTCGAGGTCGGCGAGGTCCCCGGCGAGTCGGTAGTCCTCGGGCACGCAGTCGTAGGCCCACGGTTCGTCCCGAACTACGAGGACCTGTCCGCTGGCGGCCTGCTCGAAGGGCGTTCGGGGCATCGTCTCGTGGTCTGAAGCGACGATGGCGAGGTCGCCCGCTTCGAGCGCGGCCTCGTAGCGCTCCCGGGAACACTCGGGATAGGCGTCCACGAACTCGCGAGCGGCCATCCCGTCGGGAATCGGGTCCATGTTCGTCATCAGCGTCCGAATCCCGAACTCGTCGTGGAGCCGTTCGGCCGCGTCCAGCACCACGTCGAGGTTCTTCTTGCCCCATCCCGACCCCGCGACGTGGAGTCGCTCGGGGGCGTCGGCGTACCGCTCCTCGAAGTCGGCGAAGTCGAGCGGACTCCCGGTTTCGAGCGCGTCGGTAACGAGTTCGTTCAGCAACTCCTCACCGAGGACGCCGGTGCCGTACTCGCCCAGTCGCTCGGCGTCCACCCCGGCCTTGAACCAGAGGCCGTCGGTGTAGGTCATCGCCGCCATCTCGGCCTTCGTGGCGGCGCCGTCGGGCATCTCCCGGCCGTGGCGCTTGAACGGGAGTCGCAGGTCGTGGACGTAGCCGACGAGTTCGGTCGGTTGGACCGCGGCCTCCCGGCCCCCGCCGAGTCGGTGGAGCCACTTGTAGAGGTCGTACCGGCCCGTCACCTGCTGGTCGACGACCACGTCCACGTAGCCCGACTCGTCGAAGATTTCGGCCTCGATGGCCCGGAACTGGTCCTCGGTGTATCCCGTCTCGGAGAAGGCGTCTTCGTGTTCGTGGCCGTGCATGAACGGTTCGGCCTCGACGAGGGTCACGCGCTCGCGGTCGGCGTGGACGTACTCCGGGTCGTAGTCGGCGACCTCCGGCGGCGACAGAAGCCAGTAAACGTGCAGACCGTCGTCGCGGTCTAGCCAGTCGGCGACCAGCGCCACGGCGTCGTTGAGCGTGCCGTTCGCGGTCGCGTCGTCCGGTCGGTAGAGTTCGGGAACGACGAGGACGCGCATCGTCTGTACCGGCGAACCGACGGCCGAGACCGTCTTCACCGTGACGGCCGAGCCAGCGCCCCACCTATCAAATTTCGGTAAAGGAACTCCCGTAAACAGTTCTGCTGACGACAGGTATTTCAGTTGGGCCGTACGATTTTAAAGTATCCATGGCCGCGCAGTTCATGGACTCATCACCATCACGCCCCTCTCCGGGGCAGTTCATCACTCATGGACGATACAGCAAAATACGTCATTCACGCGGACATCACGGCCGACGGGGTGGTAGAACGGAGTGACGTCGTCGGCGCGGTCTTCGGCCAGACCGAAGGCCTGCTCGGCGACGACTTAGACCTCCGAGACCTCCAGCAGTCGTCGAAACTCGGTCGCATCGACGTGGACGTCGACAGCGAGAACGGACAGTCGTTCGGGACCATCACCATCGCGTCGAGTCTCGACAAGGTAGAGACCTCCATCCTCGCGGCGGCCCTCGAAACCATCAGTCGGGTCGGCCCCTGCCGGGCCACCGTCGCCGTCGCGGGCATCGAGGACGTGCGCGCCGCCAAGCGCCGGAAAGTGGTCGAGCGCGCCAAGGAACTGCTGACCGACTCGTTCGACGAGGACGTGATGACCTCTCGGGAGATTCTCGAGGAGGTCCGCCAGAGCGTCCGCGTCGAGGACATCGCGGAGTACGAGGGTCTGCCCGCGGGGCCGCGGGTCGAGGACAGCGACGCCATCATCGTGGTCGAGGGCCGGTCGGACGTGCTGAACCTCCTCCGGTACGGCGTCAAGAACGCCGTCGCGGTCGAGGGAACCAACGTCCCCGACGCGGTGGCCGACCTGACCCAGAACCGGACCGTCACCGCGTTCCTCGACGGTGACCGGGGCGGCGACCTCATCCGGAAGGAACTCGCGCAGGTCGGCGACATCGACTACGTGGCGTTCGCGCCAGCCAACCAGTCGGTCGAGGACCTCGCGCGCCACGAGGTCATGTCGGCGCTCCGGAGCAAGCGACCGTTCGACGAGTCGATGGTCGGCGAGGAGGGCGAGACCGACGAGTCGGACGCGACCCCGACCGACGCCGAGGCGACCCCGGCCGACGCCGAGGCCGGTCCCGCGGCGACCGACGGGAGCGCCCGGCCCGCGCCCGAGAGCGACGACGCCGGACCGGACGGTCCCGCGACGCCCGACGCGGACCGAGAGAGTAGCGGGGCGTCCGCGTCGGCCGACCCGGACGCCGCGACGGACGCCGAGGAGATTTCGGAGTCGGACCTCTTCGACGGCATCGAGGCGGAAGTGGAGGCCGAGACGATAGACGACGCCGAGTCGCTTGCCGGGGCGGCGTCCGACGACGCGACGGCCGACGCCGCGGAGGCCGCGGCGTCGGCGACGGAGTCGCCCCGAGAACCCGCGACCATGCAGGGCCACGTCGAGGCGGTCGTGGACGGCGAGACGGGGACCGCCCGTCTGCTGGACGAGTCGTTCGCCACGCTCGCGGAAGTCGCGGGCGAGAACGCCTTCGACGCCGTGGAGTCGGCCGACGAGGCTCCATTCGCGGTCGTGCTCGACGGGACGCTCGACCAGCGACTCCTCGACGTGTCGGCCCAGCGCGGGGTCGGACAGGTCGTCGCGCGCGACCTCGGCGAGTTCGTCAAGCGACCCGCGAACGTGCGAGTTCGGACCGCCGACCAGTTCTGAACGCCGGGCTACCGGCCGGACGTTCGGAACACCGCGGTCGGGTGAAGACGCCTCACCTTCCGGTCGGAACCGCCGACGTTTCTCGGAAAGAAATCGACCTCAGAGCTCTCGGCTCATCGTAATCGCGTCGCTCCCGTCGTCGTAGTACTCGCCCTCTCGCCCGCTTTCCTCGAAGCCCATCGACTCGTAGAGGCGTCTCGCGGCGTCGTTCGCGGGGTGGACCGAGAGCCGGACTCGGGCGCAGTCTCGCTCGCGCAGGTAGTCGAACGCGGCCGCGAGGAGGCGACGTGCGCGTCCCTCCCGGCGGTACGCGGGTGCGACGACGATTTCCGCGACGTAACTCGTCTCCGCGTCGTGGAGCGCGACGAGATAGCCCGCGAGGTCACCGTCCGGGGTCGCGGAGACGAGGACGACCGGCGGGCCGTCGACGGCGTACGCGAGCAGGGCCGGATTCGGCTCGCCGAGGTGCGTCTGTATCTCTCGCAGGCGCTCGCGGTCGTCCGGGCGGGCGAGTCGAATCACGGCAGGACGACCACCGCGAGACCCGCGCCGACGAGCGCACCGGTCAGGGTGGCGAGGAAGTTGACGCCCTGATTGCCGAGCGCGTCGCCTTCGAGGGTCGCGCCGAGCAGACTGTCCATCGTCATGCCGCTGACGCCCGCGACGGCGACCACCGCGGCACCGGTCGCGCCGACGTTCCCGAAGAGGGCCGCCGCGATGGCCGCGACGACTACCGCGCCCGCCGCGCCGGCGAGTTCGCCCTGCCACGTCACCGCGCCGTCGGTGCCGGGTTCGACGCGCTGGAGCGTGGTGATGAGTCGCGGGTCGTCGAACACGCCGCCGATTTCCGACGAGAGGGTGTCGCTCATCGCGGTGGCGATGGACCCGGCGAACGCGAACAGGAACACCTCACCGCCGACGGCGGGGAACTTCGTGCGCGCGGCGTAGGCGAGGACGGCGGCGAGCGCCACCGCGGCGTTTCCGAGGACGTTACCGGTCCCGCGTGCGCCCTCGTTCTCCTCGGCGACGCCCCGGGCCTCCTTCTCCTCGTAGCGGAACTTGGTCGAGAGGCTCCCGATGCCGAAGAAGGCGATGAGGACCGCGAACCACGCGTAACCGCCGAGGACGATGGTCAGCATGGCTAACAGCGCGCCGGTCATCATCCCCGGAATCGAGGCGGCGTCGAGCGCCCACGAGACGTAGCCGAACAGCGCGGTGACAGCCAGCGCGACCGCGATGCCCTCGACGGTCACCTGTACCGCGAGGTCGGCGAACAACCACAGCAGGAAGGCGACCGAGAGCATGACCAGCGGGTCGTCGCGGGCGAACAGCACCGACCGCAGGAGACCCGCGAGGAGCGCACCGCTGGACGCCAGAAAGACGATTTCGGGCAGGACCGGCGCGACCGGCATGCCGACGAGGCTCAGCGCGACGGCCTGTCCGGCCGCGGCCGCCACGATGCCGCCCGCGACGAACGCGCCGGTGCGGAGTATCGGTTCGGCGTCGAACTTCCACGCCACCTGCTGGGCGAGGTTGCCGTAACCCACGACGAGGACGCTGGCGACGAGGACGTGTTCGGGCAAGCCCGCGAACGTCGTGAGGAGCGCGATTCCGGTCGCGGCGAAACCGAAGGCCGCGAGTCCGTGGAGGCGTCCCTCCTGTCGGTCTGCGGGTCGGGCGAACCACTCGAACACCGGTCCGTCGGTGACCGAGAGCGCGCCCACGGCGACCGCACCGAACGCCACGGCGGTCGCCCACCCCAGCGTCGGGGCGGCGAGCGCCAGCGTCGAGACGACGGCGTATGCCGCCGCACGCCGAACTCTGGTGGTCACGTTATCCCCCCGTTCCGCCGACGCCCACTTAATCCTCCCGAAGCAGTGGGCGTCCGCGGGCGTCGAATCGTCAGACGGGTGTCCGACAATCGCCGGACGGCGACGGGGTCTGCGGACTCGAGCCGTTTTCTGTCGGCTCGCCATCGACGAATTTTTGACCCCGAGAATCAGCGATTCGGCTCACGACTTCTGCGTGAAACGGAGGGTTTTCCATTTCGGTCCGTTCCGGCGCAATGCGGTAGATTCCGTGTTCCGTCCGATGCTATCGTGGTGTCCGACCCGGCCCAGACTCGAACGCGCCAGCCAAACACTCGCACCTCCGGCGCGTTCCGAGACGACGACTGACCTCCCCGAACGACCCGTCTACGCCGGACGGCGTTCGGGGGCGAGTCGCAGTCCGTGACGTTTAGGACGGTGGCCGTCGAAGCCGAATGGCGTGGGAGTCTACGACCGCTATCTCGCCGCCCGCCTCCGCAGACACGACGCCGACACGCCCGACCACATCGCGGTCATCATCACCGAGCGCGACCTGCTGGAACAGGGCGCGTACGCGACGCTCGAAGCCTTCTTCGAGTGGGCGTTCGAGTACGGGGCCGAGCGCATCACCGTCTACGTCAGCGTCCTCGACCCCGAGGCGGCCCCGACCCTCCGGCGGGAACTCGAAGGAGTGTCGGTTCCGCGCCGCTTGGCGGTCCGCGGGCCGGAGGACACTCAGCGCGCCGACGCGCCGATTCAGGTCTCCATCGGCTTGGGCGGCAAACACGAGTTCGCGGGCGCAGTTCGGAAGATCGCTAAAGACGTACAGGACGGCGAACTGACCGCCGGACAGGTCGACGAGTCGGAGGTCGAGAAGCATCTGGTGTTCCCCGAGAACCCGGACTTGGTGCTGAAGACCGGCGCGGAGCGCCTCTCGGACTTCATGATATGGCAGTCGGTCTACTCCGAGTTGTACTTCACCGACGTGAACTGGCGCGACTTCCGGAAGCGCGAGTACCTCCGGGCGCTGTTGGACTACAAGAACCGACAGCGGCGGTTTGGCCGGTAGGCCAAATCTCGAAAGACGGAGAGCAGGAGTCTTTCGCCGGTTCGGCGATAGCTCACTCCACCGACGACTCGCTCTCGACCTCTAACTCCTCGACGCCGAGTTCCTCGACGCTCGACTCCTCGGGCAGACTCTCGCGGAAGCGGTCGATGACGCTCCGGGCCTCGGCGAGTTCGACGCCGCCAAGCGCCTTCACCAGCGCCAGCGCGCGGTTGGCCCTCGTGCGCCGCCACGACTGTTCGCGCGACTCGTACGTTCGGATTCCGCGGAGGAAGTCTATCTTCGAGAACTCGGGCCAGTAGGGCGTACAGAAGAAGACCGCCGCCTCGTTGCCGTTGGCGTGCCACGGCAGGAAGTTCGACGTGCGCTCGTCGCCGCCGGTCCGGATGATGAGGTCCACGTCCCGGACCGGACTGTCGTACAGTCGGTTCTCTATCTCCGACACGTCGATGTCGTCGGGGTCCAGTTCACCGTCTTCGACCGCGCGCGCCACCTCGCGGGTAGCCCCGAGCAGTTCGTTCCGGCCGCCGTAGGCCAGCGCGACGTTGAGCGTGAACGAGTCGTAGTCGGCAGTCCGGCGCTCGGCGTATCGGACTGCCTCCCGGACGCGCTCCGGGAGGCGGTCGCGCTCCCCGATGACCCTGATGCAGACCTCCCCGTCGTGGACTCGGTCGTCGTCGCCGAACTGGTAGAGTTTCTCCTCCAACAGGTCGAACAGCGCCTGATTCTCGTGGTCGGGCCGGTCGAAGTTCTCGGTCGAGAAAGTGTACAGCGTCAGTTCCTCGACGCCCATCTCCTTGCACCAGTCCATGACGCGCTCGGTGGTCTGTGCGCCGGCGCGGTGGCCGTCGGGTGCATCGCCGCCCTGCTTGCTGGCGTAGCGCCGATTGCCGTCCTGAATCACCGCGACGTGGGTCGGTGCGCCCGAGATTTCGCGCCTGAGAAGACGTTCGTAGGCGGCCTGAACTCGCCGCTGTGCCCACTGTAACATCCGTTAGTCGAACCGACACCGCCGAGGGCAATTAGCCTTTTGACCACGGAATTTCTTCTCCGCGAGTAATTTCAGCCATTCAACTCCATCTCGGTGCATACCTTTTTAAGCGTGGAGCGTCTTAGGACAGATGCAATGGCGAAAGGTACGGTTGATTTCTTCAACGACACTGGCGGTTACGGTTTCATCGACACTGAGGACGAGGACGAAGACGTGTTCTTCCACATGGAAGACATCGGCGGTCCCGACCTCGAAGAGGGGCAGGAAGTCGAGTTCGAGATAGAGCAGGCGGACAAGGGTCCGCGCGCGAAGAATCTCGAACGCCTGTAAACGCATCGCGTAGAACTGAGCTTTTATTGACGCCGACTCGGTAGCGACCGCTCTCTCCGGCGAACCGTAGCGCGTTTAACCGGTGGTCGGCTTGCTTCGAAGTATGGAAGACGCACTCGACGAGGACCTCTACCGGCGGACGAAGCAGTTGCTCGAACCGGGTGACATCGAACTCAACGGGGCCGTCGTCCACACCGACTTCGGGAGCGACGAGGAGACGGAGATGCACCAAGCGACCGTGGACGTGGGCGAGGTCATCGCCGAACACGCGGGCCACGACCCGACGGACACTTTCGTCTACTCCGGCACCGACGACACCGACTTCGCCTCGAATCAGCATCAGGGCCTGACGCTGGACGACGAGTCGTTCGTCTGGGAGTGTCAGCAACTCCTCCGCGAGGGCACCTTCGACGTGGTGTTCTACTACGAGGCCAGCGCCGACCACGAGGCCATCCTCGACGACGTGCGCGAACTCGGCTTCGAAGTGACCGGCGTCGAGGGGTGACTCGCCCGTTGCAGGTACCCGCAGACGTGTCTCGTTTGGAAGGGTTTACGTACTGGCCGGACAAACCTCTCGATAAGAGCGGTGCGACGGCTACACTCAAAGGGTGACAACATGACTCTCGGAATCTCTCTCTCTGGCACGCGGTGGAGGAGGCGGTGCCCGTGAGCGCGGCGACCGGCGTCGTCTCCGGGATTCGAATCAGCCACGACCGCGCGAGTCTGGACGACGTGGAGGCGGCCTGTCACGCCGACGAGTCCGCGGTCCTCCGCCGACTCGTGGACGTGCCGGGCGTCCAAGAGGCGTTCGCGCTTCAGACGTGCAATCGCTTCGAGGCCTACGTCGTGACCGGCGCGGCCGCGACCGGCCGGGCCGTGCTGGCGGACTTCGCGCCCGACGTGGGCGACCACTCGGTCGTGGAGATGGGCCACGGCGAGAGCCTCCGCCACCTCATGCGGGTCGCGGCCGGACTCGAATCGCTCGTCCTCGGCGAGGACCAGATTCTCGGACAGGTCCGTGACGCCTACGAGTCGGCCCGCGAGGCCGGCGCGGTCGGCCCGATGCTCGACGACGCGGTGACCAAGGCCATCCACGTGGGCGAGCGCGCCCGAACCGAGACCGCCATCAACGACGGCGCGGTGTCGGTCGGGAGCGCGGCGGTGAAACTGCTGGACGAGCGGACCGTCCTCGACGGCGCGACGGCGCTGGTCGTCGGCGCGGGCGAGATGGGCACCATCGCGGCCCACGCGCTCGCCGACGCCCCCGTCGAGACGCTGTACGTCGCGAACCGGTCGCTCGACAGCGCGACCGAACTCACGGAGACGGTGGCCCACGACGAGGCGCTGGCGGTCGCGCTCGACGGACTCCCCTCCGCGCTCGACGCGGCCGACGTGGTCGTCACGGCGACCGGGAGCGAGGGTCACGTCCTCGGCGCCGACGACCTCCGGGAGACCGGCGAGACCGTCGTCGTGGACATCGCCCAACCGCGGGACGTCTCGCCCGCCGCGGACGCGGTCGACGGCGTAACCGTCTACGGCATGGCGGCGCTGGAGTCGGTGACCGACGAGACCGAGCGCCGTCGCCGGACGGCCGCCGAGTCGGTCGAGGCGATGATAGACCGGGAGTTCGAACACCTGCTGGAGAGCTACAAGCGCAAGCGCGCCGACGAGGTCATCTCGGCGATGTACGAGAGCGCCGAGCGCGTCAAGGAGCAGGAACTCTCGGAGGCCCTCTCGAAACTCGACGCCCACGGCGACCTCTCGGACGACCAGCGGGACGTCGTCGCCTCGATGGCCGACGCGCTGGTCTCGCAACTCCTCGCGCCGCCGACGAAGAGCCTGCGCGACGCCGCCGCGGACGACGACTGGGGAACCATCAACACGGCGCTCCAGTTGTTCGACCCCGACTTCGGCGAGCGAGGCGACTCGGAGGGATCGAACGGCCGAGCGCCCCCGGAGTTCGTCCGCGAGCAGTTCGGCGGCGAGATTCCCGACGAGGCGGCCGAACAGATGCCCGAGGACGTGCGAGAGATAATCGCCGACGACGACTGACCTGCGTCCCGGCAGTCCGTCTCGGCACCGACCTTTTTGACCGAGAACCCCGAACCGCTACCCATGGCAGACCTGCTTTCCGACGACGAGATAGAGTCCGGACTGCCCGACGAGTGGGAGCGCGTGGACGACGAAATCGTCCGCGTGTACGAGTTCGACGACTACCTCGAAGGCGTCGCGTTCGCCAGCGAGGTCGGTGAACTCGCCGAGGAGGAGTTCCACCACCCGACCATCGAGATTCGGTACGACGAGGTCGAGGTCCGGTTCACCAGCCACGAGGCGGGCGGCATCACCGAGGACGACCTGAACATGGCGGAACTGACCGACGACCTGCGCTGACGAGCATGGACGCCCGCTACGTCTTCGCGGTGCGGTTCCGCCTCGACCCCGCGGTCGGGGGCGTCTCGGTCGAACCGAACGAGTTCGAGACCCGACTCGCCCGCGACGCCGACCCGCCGGGCGAGGAAGGGTGGCTGTTCTTCCGTGACAACCTCTGGCGCGGGGAGATAAACGACGAGCGCCACTTCCGGCGACTGACCGAGGAGGCGCTGGACGTGACCGTGCTGTCGGTCGAGTACCGCGCGCTGGAGACCGACGAGGAGTATCTGGAAGCGCTGAAGGACGAGATTCGGGCGGATTTAGAGACGTTCAACGACGACTCGGTGTCGGCGGTGTTGAACAAGTACCTCGGCAGTTCCGTCGAGGTGCAGTCGGGATAGGTGTCAGAAGTAACGAATTCGGAAAACGTTTAAATTACCCGAGCGCTTACTCCGTTGTCCCTATGGTCGCCCGTGAGTACGATTACTGGCTGCTCGACTTGGACGGCACCCTCATCGACGTGGACTGGTCGTATCCCCGCTCGGTGTTCGACAGGGTCGGCGACCGTCTCGGCCGGGAGTTCTCCGACCGCGAGGCCGAAATCCTCTGGCACGGTCTCGGCGGGAACCGCAACGACCAGTTGCGCGAGTGGGGCATCGACCCCGAGGACTTCTGGCCGGTGTTCCACGACATCGAGGACCCCCAGCGCCGGGCCGAGGAGACCTACCTCTACGACGACGCCGCGTTCGTCGGCGAGTTGGACTGTCCGGTCGGACTCGTCACCCACTGCCAGCCGTTCCTCGCCGACCCCGTGCTTGACGAACTCGGCATCCGCGACTGGTTCGACACGATCATCTGCTGCGACGAGGAACTAGGCTGGAAGCCCGACCCCGCGCCGCTCCACCACGCCATAGAGCAGATGGGGGTCCGCGAGAACGGACACGAGGGGGTCTCCGCGAGCAAGGCGAGCGGAGGCTCGTCGGACCTCCGGTCCGACGGTGTCTACGCGGGCGACGGCGCGAGCGACGTGGGCGCGGCGTGGAACGCGGGCCTCGACGCCATCCACGTCGAGCGCCACGGCCACCACCGCCGCGAGCAGTGCGTCCTCGGCGACTACCGCGTCGAAACGTTCGACGAACTGCTCGCGACGGCGAACTCGAAGTGAGGGCCGCCGGGCGTTACCGGTCGAACCCCGGCAGGTCCGCGAGGACGGCGTCCAGTCGCTCGCCCAGCGCGGCGTCGAGTTCTCGGACGCCGGACTTCTCCGCGCGGTCGGGGTTCGCCAGCACCCGGACCGTCTCGGTGCCGACCGGAACGAAACCCAGTCCCAACTTCTCGGCGGTGGCGCGCAAGCCGAGTCCGGCGTCGGCCCGCCCGGCGGCGACTTTTCTGGCGGGACTCTCGTGGGCCTTGGCGGCCAACTCGAAGCCGTCGATGGACTCCACGAGGTCGTGGCGCGTCGTCCCGCGCTCGTCGGCGAGGGCCGCGAACGCGTTACCGAGATTGGTCCGCAGGCCCGAGTCCGACCCCCGGTTGACGAATCGGAGGTCGCGGTCCACGAGGTCCGCGAGTCCCGCGATTTCCTCGGGGTTCCCGGCGGGCACGACCAGTCCCCACTCGCGGGAGTACGCGCCGAGTTCGGTCGCGTCGACGCCCCGGTCGTCGGCCGACGTGACCGCGAAGTCCGGCACGCCGTCCCGGAGTCGGCGTAGGCCCTCGCGCGACCCGACCGAGAGGTAGCGCGGGCGCTCCAGCGTATCGAGCAGGCGGGCGAGCGCGGGGTCGTCCTCGCCGACGCCCAGCACCGTCGGCGGGCGAACGTCGGGCGAGAACAGTTGCACCTCGACGGTCTCGCCCTCGGCGACGTAGGCGGTGTCGGCCGGAACCTCGACCACGCCGTCGGCCTCCACGAGGCTCGTCGTCGCGCCGCTGCCCTTGTCCACGACGTAGGCCAGCAGGTCGCCGCTCGCGGAGTCTCGCTCCGCGCTACTCGCGTTCGAAGCGCTTTGCGCCTCGCCAGTCTCGGTCAGCCCCACCGGCATCATCCGCATCCGCCCCTCGCCGTAGCGCTCCTCGGTCGCCATCCGGGCCTCGACGGTCGCCGTCGCGGGTTCCGGAACCCCGGCGGCCCGCCGAATCGCGGGCGCGACGAACGTCCGGAAGATGGTCAGCGCCGAGACGGGATAGCCCGGCAGGCCGACGTAGGCGGAGTCGCCCACTCGCCCGACCAGCATCGGTTTTCCGGGCTTGACCGCGACGCCGTGGAGGAGCAGTTCGCCCCGCTCCTCGATGACCCGATAGATGACGTCCACCGCGCTCGCGCTCGTAGACCCCGACGAGAGGACGAGGTCGCACTCGTCGGCGGCCGACCGCAGAATCTCCTCCATCTCGTCGTAGTCGTCGCCGGCGTGCGGGTAGAGTTTCGGCTCGCCGCCCGCCTCCTCCACTGCGGCCGCGATGGTGTAGCTGTTGACGTCGTAAATCTGGCCCGCCGCGCTATCGACCGCTTCGCCGGGCCGGACCAACTCGTCGCCGGTCGAGACGATACCGACCGTCGGCGTCCCCCGGACCGGCACGGAGTCGACGCCGAGCGCCGACAACAGGCCGATTTCGCGGGCCGTGAGTCGAGTTCCGGGGCCGAGCGCGCTCTCGCCGGCGGCCACGTCCGCGCCCGCGAGCATCACGTTGTCTCCGGGCGCGACGGCGGCCCGGACGAGAACCGAGTCGCCATCTTCCGACTCCTCGGTGCGCTCGACCATCACCACGCTGTCCGCGCCCGGCGGCATCACCGCGCCGGTCGAGATTTCGACGGCTCGGCCCTCGCTCACTTCCACGTCGGGTTCCTCGCCCGCGTGGACGGTTCCTACGAGGTCGAGGCTCGCGGGGTCGGTCTCGTCCGCGCCGAAGGTGTCGCGGGCGCGCACCGCGTAGCCGTCCATGCTCGCGCGGTCGAACCCCGGCACGTCGAGGCCAGCGTCGATGCGCTCGGCGAGGACGCGGCCGCGGGCCTCGGCGAGCGGGACCGCTTCCGGTTCGGGCGCGAGGTCGAGCGATGCGATGGCGTCTCTGGCGTCGTCGGGGTCCGCGAGGTCCCTGAACTCCTTTCGGTCGGTCATCGGCTATCAGCTCCCAGTTTCGTCCGTGGAGTCGGTGGCTGCGTTACTGTCGAGCGGTTCCCATCGACCGTAGGACACGGAGGGAAACGATTCACGCAGACCACTCCCAGTCCTGCACCGCGACGGTCTCGCCCTCCGGAATCCCCTCGCGGCCCTCGGGTACCTCGACCCATCCGTCGGCGAGCGCCACGCTCGACAGCACGCCCGACCCGGAGGCTCTGGTCGGCGTCGCTACCTTCGCTCGCGGTTCGTCACTGCTCGCGTCCTCCGAGGCACGCTTCGCCTCGCGCTCGCCGTCTGCGTCCGTCTCCAGTTGCACCCGCGCGAAGGTCCGGACGCCCGGTTCGCTCCGGATCTTCCGGTCGAGTCGCGCGTCGGTGGTCGGGAACCCCTCGTCGGGAAGGCCGCCGACCGCCTTCAGCGCGGGCCGGAGGAACTGGACCGCGTTGACGATGCAGGCCACGGGATACCCCGGCAACATGATGACGGGCGTCTCCTCCACGATACCTACCGCGACGGGGTGGCCGGGCTTGAGCGCGACCCCGTGGAACAGAATCTCGCCGAGGTCCGCGACGACTTCGGGGAGCAGGTCGCGTTCCCCGACGGAGGACCCGCCGGTCGTGACCACCACGTCCTTCGTCAGGTCGCGCTGGACGGCCGCCCGGAGCGCGTCGCGGTCGTCGGTCACCACGTCGCGGTAGGTCGCTCGGCCGCCCCACCGCTCGACGTAGTGAGAGACCGTCAGTCCGTTCGTCTCGACGACTTCGCCGGGGTCGGGGTCGGACTGGACCAGTTCCTCGCCCGTGGGAATCACCCCGACCGTCGGGCGCTCGCGGACTTCGACGGTATCGACGCCCACGGACTTGAGCAGGCCGAGGTCCGAGGGCCGAAGGCGGTGGCCGGGGTCGTAGAGGTGCTGGCCGGACTCTACGTCTTCGCCGACCGGCGCGACGTTCTCGCCCTCGGCCACGGCGTCGAAGACCTCCACGTCGTCACCGAACTCGTCTACCTGCTCTATCATCACCACGCTGTCCGCGCCCTCGGGGAGTTCGCTCCCGGTGTGGACGCGGACCGCGCTCTCGGGACCCATCTCCTCGGCGCTCCGAAGCACCTCGGGCGACCGGTCGCTCGCGCCGAAGGTGTCGGCGGCGCGGACCGCGTAGCCGTCCATCGCGGCTCTGGGGTAGTGAGGGACGTTGCGCTCTGCGACGACCTCCTCGGCGAGCGCCCGACCGTCCGCGGCCCGCAGCGGGACCGTCTCGGTCCGGTCGTGGGGCGCAATCGCGTCGAGGAGGCGCTCGCGGGCCTCGCCGACGCGGGTCTTGTCCTTGAACCCGGACTGCTTCCGGTCCGGTTGTTCTTCGCTCATAGGTGGAAATCGGCCGTCCGCGGCCAAAAACGTGTGGGAAGGCCCCGCAGACCGCGACCACACCCTTTTTCGCCCCGCCGTCCTAACACGGAGGTATGTCAGCGCTTCGTGAGGCCATGCGGGAGTTGCCGGACGCGGTGTTCGCCGACCTGCTGGAGAGCGACGACGCCTACCTGCTGGTCATCGACCTGCCGGGGGCCAACGAGGAGACGGTGGACGTAGGCGTCACCGACGGGCGACTCGAAATCGAGGCGCGCCGCGAGAAGGACGTACCGATGGAGTTCTCGTACCTCCGAGAGGACCGCTCGCTGTTCCTCGACGCCGACCTGCCCCTCCCGCCGGACGCCACCGGCGCGGACGCGGAGGCGACCATCGACCGCGGCGTGCTGGAGATTCGCCTGCCGAAGCGCGAGGCGACTCCGGAACGGAGCATTCCCATCGAGAGTCGGTGACGTCGCGGGGTGGTCACACTGGCTAACCTCCGTGCGTACCGGCGGTTCTTCGTCGTCGCGTACCACTTCCTGCCGCTGTTGCTGAGTTACGCCCGCGACCGCCGCCGGTACCTGCTGTTCGGCAGTCGCCGCCGAGTCGATAGCCGGACGCGCGTCGAGCGAGCCAACACCCTGCTGGAGTCGCTGCTCACGCTAGGCCCGACGTTCATCAAACTCGGCCAACTGCTCTCGACGCGGCCGGACGTTCTACCGCCGGAGTACGTCGACGTGCTGTCGAAGCTACAGGACGAGGTGCCGCCCGCCGACTGGGCCGAGGCGCGGGCGGTCCTCGAAGACGAGGTCGGACCCATCGAGGAGCGGTTCGACGAGTTCGACACCGACGCTATCTCCGGCGCGAGTCTCGGGCAGGTCTACACCGCCGAAATCGACGGCGAGGCGGTCGCCGTGAAGGTCCGACGGCCGAACATCGAGGAACTGGTCAACGCCGACCTGCGAGTCATCCGGTGGTCGCTCCCGATTCTGCTCCGGTTTCTCGGACAGGCCCGGGCGTTCTCGCTGGAGAACCTCGCCGACGAGTTCGGCCGGACGATTCGCCAAGAGATGGACTACGACCGCGAGGCCGCCATGCTCGAAGAGATTCGGTCGAACTTCGAGGGCAACGACGACGTGGCGATTCCCGCGGTAATCGACTCTCACTCCGGGCGGCGCGTGCTGACGATGGAGTACGTCACCGGCACGAAGATAAACGACGTGGAGGAACTCGACGCGGTGGGTATCGACCGCCACCAACTCGCGGTCAACTTGCAGGAGGCGTACCTCCAGATGCTGCTGGAAGACGGCGTCTTCCACGCCGACCCCCATCCCGGTAACCTCGCGGTTCGGGACGACGGCACCATCGTCTTCTACGACTTCGGCATGTCGGGCCGGGTGGACGAGTTCATTCAGAACAAGATAATCGACTTCTACATCGCCGTCGCGAACCAGGACATCGACGGGATTCTGGACGCGCTCATCGAGATGGGCACTCTCTCGCCGGACGCCGACCGCGCGACGATGGGGAAGGTGATGGAACTCGCCATCGAGGACGCCCGGGGCGAGGACATCGAGACCTACCGGGTCCAGCAGATAGTCGAGCAGGTCGAGGACACCATCTACGAGTTCCCCCTGCGCCTGCCCTCGAACCTCGCGCTGGTCCTGCGGGTGGCGACCGTCGTGGAGGGCGTCTGCGTCACGCTCGACCCCGACTTCGACTTCATCTCGGTCGCGACCGACTACCTGTCGGCGCAGGGCTACCGCGAGGAGTCGATAAAGCAGTTCGCCAGCGAGACCGGCGACCAGATTCAGCGCTCGATACAGTCGTCGGTCCGGGTCCCGCCGAAGTTGGAGAGCGCGCTGGACCGCATCGAGCGCGACGACTTCTACGTCCGGGCCGACGTGGAGGACGGCAACGACGTGTTCGCGAAACTGGCCAAGCGACTCGTCTACGGCATGTTGCTGGCCTCGGGCGCGTTCTCGACCGCGTTCCTCTACGCCCTGACCTCCGTCGAGGCCGCGGCGGTCGCGGCGGCCTTCTCGCTCGTCATCGCGGCCCTGCTCTACCGGACCTTCCGCGAGCGCAAGGGGACCAGAGTGACCCCGCAGTTCACCCGCCACGAGATGCGCCAGCGGCGAGGCGGAGAGTGACGACGACCGCCTCCCAATGTCGCCCGAGGGAGTCGCTCTGAGTACCTCCTGCTCGGCGTGGCGATGTGGGTCGGTATCGGCGTTCCGCTCGCTGCACTCTATCGACGACACAACTACGTCGGCGTTCCGTGAGTCGCTTCCGGCGGAGTCGCCCGTCAGAGCCGTCCCGCGGGGTCCGTCCCCGCCACCTAGTTTAGGATAGCCAAAAACAGATTCGTATTTTGGAAACTCTTTTTTGCCAGTGGTGAGAACGATTGGACATGGCACTACTCGAGAACCTCGTGTTGGTGTTCGTCGCGGGCCTCGTGACGGCGCTGGCGACGGGGCTCGGCGCGCTCCCGTTTTTCGTGGTCGACGACTTCAGCGACCGCTGGAACGTGGCGCTGTGGGGACTCGCGTCGGGCATCATGGTCGCCGCGTCGCTGTTCGGCCTGATAAACGAGGGACTGGCCTACACCTCCGGGGGAGTCCCGACCCTGATGGTCGGCGGTCTGCTCGCGGGCGTCGTCCTCGTGGAGGTCGCCGACCGGGCGCTCGACGCCGTCGACATCGGCGGCGACGAGGACGCCCACGACTCCCATCGGGACGCCGGCCCGCGCCACGACGCCGACCGCGGTTCCGACGGCGACGAGCGCGATGGCGCGGTCCACGCCGACGGCGGCCACGGCGACCACGCGATGGAGGCCGAGGCGTTCGCGGAGGGCGACCTCAAGAAACTCGTCCTCATCCTCGGCATCCTGACGGTCCACAGTTTCCCCGAGGGCGTCGCGGTCGGCGTCTCGTTCGCCGAGTTGGGGCTGGAGGGCGGCGTTCCGGTTCTGGGGTTCACCGTGCCGCTGCTCGCGGTGTTCATGACCGCGGCCATCTCGATTCACAACGTTCCGGAGGGACTGGCCATCTCCATTCCGATGCGCGCGATGGACGTGAGCAAGTGGCGGATGGTCGGCGCGGCGGTCTTCTCCAGTCTCCCCCAACCCATCGGCGCGGTCATCGCCTTCGCGTTCGTCCGGTGGGCCGAATCGTTCCTCCCCTTCGGGTTCGGGTTCGCCGCCGGCGCGATGATATATCTGGTCGCCACTGAGTTCGTGCCGGAGGCGCTCGAAACCGGCGAGGACCTTCCCGGCGACGGCTACAAGGAACTGCTGGCCGGACTGGCCGTCGGGATTGCCGCGATGGTCCCGCTGATGTACGTGTGATTCAGTAGACGTAACTTCTCGGAGCTAATTCGGTTCGACGTGAGCAGTTCCGTACGAAAGGACGAACTCGCCGTGTCGCTGCTCGCGTCGGTCTTCGTCGGCTTCGCGGTCGTTCTCGCCGCGAGGCGACTGTCGTACCGGAACTGTCCGGTGGCGGTCCCGGCCGACGCCTACGGAGTCGTGGAGTTGGGCGTCTGGACCGTCCACCTCGACTGGGCGGGTTGTCGGGTAATCGCACCTCTCGGACCTGCGTACCTCGGCGGTCTCTTTCTGCTGGGACTCGCGGCGTGGACGTGTCGGTGACCGCCGGGTCCGAATTTCCGGCTTCCCCTGACTTTACCCTCCTCCCGACGTACCCCTCCGCATGGACATCGCGCCCTTCGAACTCGAACGCTGGTTCGCGGAGTACGAACACGAGGCCGACATCATGCTCGCCGAGAGCGGGATTCGGAGCCTCCGTGCCGACCGCTTCGACCTCGACCCCGGCAAACTCGACTACGTCATCCCGACGAACGGCGACCCCGAACTCCGGGCCGAAGTCGCGGAGCGATACGACCGAAGGGCCGACGAGGTACTGTTCACTTGCGGAGCCCAAGAGGCCAACTTTCTTGCGTTCTTGTCCGTTCTCGACCAGAACAGCCACGCGGTGGTCGTCACGCCGACGTATCAGGCGCTCCACGCCGTGCCGGAGGCGATAGGCGACGTGACCAGAGTCGCTCTCGAACCGCCGAACTGGGAACTCGACGTGGACGCGGTGGCCGACGCGATTCGACCCGAGACTTCGGTCGTCGTCCTAAACAACCCGAACAACCCGACCGGGCGCTACCACCCCGAAGAGAAGGTCCGGGCTCTCTACGACCTCGCTGCGGACAACGACGCCTACCTGCTCTGCGACGAGGTGTACCGCCTGCTGTCGTCGGACCCCCTGCCGCCCGCAGCGAGCATGGGCGAGTACGGCATCAGCACGACCAGTCTCACGAAGGCCTACGGTCTCGCCGGCCTGCGGTTCGGGTGGATTGCGGGCCCCTCGGAGGTCGTGGAAGAGGCGTGGCAGTGGAAGGACTACACCACCATCTCGCCGTCCATCTTCGGCCAGCACCTCGCGCGGCAGGCGCTCGGCGAGCGCGAGGCGTCGATTCTGGCCGAGAACCGCGAACTCGCGGCCCACAACTGCGAGCGCGTCCGGGAGTTCGTCGCCGAACACGACCTCTCGTGGTACGACCCGGTGGGCGTCAACGGGTTCGTCTCGGTTCCCGACGGGTTCGACGGGAGCGTGGAGTTCTGCCGGTCGGTCGTCGAGGAGGAGAGCGTCGTCCTCGCGCCGGGGGAACTGTTCGGCTACGACGACTACTTCCGCATCGGGTTCGGTCTGCCGACCGACGAACTGGAGGAGGGCCTCGCGCGGGTCGGCGACTGCATCGAGCGCCGCGACTGAGCGTTCGGGTCGCGGGAGAGGACTCCGTCGCGGTCGGTCCCGAGTCCGACCCGGTTCGCACCGTCGGAGTGCGGGAGCGCACCGCGATTCAGATTTTCTGGCGAAACGCCATCTCGTCCGGCTTTAAAACTTCTAGAGGTTTCTGGACCGGTTATAAAACGTCTCTCGGCCCGCGTGAAACCGGCGAAAACCTCTCCGTCGGGGGTAAAAGACGCGAATTTCCGCTAACGCTCATCCCTTTATATGGGACTGGGGGTCCAAGCGGGAGATACGTGACCTCCCCAATGTCGAACGCTCCCTCCACCCTCGACACCCCGCTCGCGGACGAACTGTCCGACGACCGACTCGCCGACGCGCTCGGACTCGGCCAGTCGGCGCTCGACGCGCTGGCCAAGCCCTTCCAGTTCGCCGGGTTCTGGTCCGCGGTCCTGTTCCCCCTGCTCTACGTCCCGGTGCTGCCCGGAGCGATACCCGGCGTCGAGCGCGCGTCGCTGGGCGCCCTGCTGGTCGCTCACGCCGTCGCGCTCGTCGCGGGCCACGGCTACCGGTCGGAGTGAGCGGTCGAACTGACCGCTCGCCCGAAGAATCGCTCGGTCGAAATGACGGGAACCCGGGGAAAACCCATTCCAAACTGTTTATACCGTCGCATCTGCTATCCGGCCATATGGCAAAAGAGCAGAAGGAAGTGCGGGACCTGCAGGAAGGCAACTACGTGATGATCGACGACGCGGCGTGCGAAATCAACGCCTACAGCACGGCCAAGCCGGGCAAGCACGGCAGCGCCAAGGCACGCATCGAGGCCGAGGGCGTCTTCGACGGCAAGAAGCGCAGTCTCTCCCAGCCGGTCGACGCCAAGATTTGGGTCCCCATCATCAACCGCAAACAGGGTCAGGTCGTCTCCGTCGAGAGCGACGACGTGGCGCAGGTCATGGACCTCGAGACCTACGACACCATCACCATCAAGACCCCCGGTGACGTCTCGCTGTCCCCCGACGACGAGATCGAGTACCTCGAGATGGAAGAGCAGCGCAAGATTCTCGAATAGATGTTCCCCGGCGCGTCCGCCGACCGCGAGGAAGCCGAGTACGTGGTCGTCGGCGCGCCGCTCGACGTTTCCACGACGTTCCAACCCGGTGCGCGGTTCGGCCCGGAGCGGATTCGCCGCTTCGCCCGGACCTACGACGACTACGACGCGCGCACCGACCGACACTTTTCCGACCTCGGAGTCCACGACCACGGCGACGTGCGCGCGTGGGATGACGCCGCGGAATATCTGGAGTATCTCGAGGGCGTGCTGACGGACGTGCGGTGGGACGACGCCGTTCCGCTCACGCTCGGTGGCGAGCATACGGTCACGATAGCGGGCGTGCGAGCGGTCGACCCGGACGTCTTCGTCTGCCTCGACGCCCACCTCGACCTCCGCGAGGAGTACGACGGCAACGAGTTGAGTCACGCGACCGTGACCCGCCACGCGCTCGACGCGGCCGACGAGGCCCTGATTCTGGGCGCGAGGACCGGGAGCGAGGCCGAGTACGAGCGCGCCGCCGAGGCGGACGTGACCGTCGTTCCCCCCGAATCGGTGGGCGAGTGGTCCCCGGAGTTCGACGCCGACGAGTCGGTCTACCTCAGCGTGGACATCGACGGCGCGGACCCCGGATTCGCGCCCGGGACGGGCACGATGGAACCGTTCGGCCTGACGCCCCGGGAGATGCGCGACGCGGTCCGCGACGTGGCCGACACGGGCGCGGTCGAGGGCTTCGACGTGGTGGAAGTCAACGACCGCGACGACGGGCAGGCCGCCGCGCTCGGCGGGAAGTTGCTCCGTGAGTTCGTCTTCGCGGACGCAGCGGTCGCGGACTCGGACGACTGAGTCGTCGAGCATCGGCGCCGAATCTCACGTCCGGCAATAAAATTGTTTGTTAAAGGTACAGATTTATTTCTGAGAGGGTTCTTTTTATTGCTTGCGAGGCGTCCCGTGACTCTCGTCGCTCCCGAACACTCTCGTCTCGACGGGACCCTCAGATGACTCGAAAGCCGGGCGAACACATCAGACCTATGACTACAGGCGTTGCCTGAACCCGACGAAACAGGCAGTAAAGGCTTCATACTTAATCGGACAGTCCGCTTTGATATATGGTGTGACTCGACATACCACAAGCAGGCGAGAACTGCTGAAGTACAGCGGCGCCGCGGTCGGCACCCTCGCTTTCGGAAGCCACGTCGCCGGAGCGGCCCGGAGCGGTCCGGCGGCGAATCGGTTCGTCGTAGACACGAAGAAGGCCGGACAGGGCGCGTTCGAGGGGACGGACCTGACAGTGACCCACGACCTCGACGCTATCGACGCGGCGGTGGTCCGCGGCGCGGAAGACGACGTGGCGTCTGTCACCGACGCCTACGCGCCGGACGTTCGAATCTCGCGGAACGAACCGGTCGAGCGGGTCGGGCCGGACGCGCACGAGAAAGACGGCTCCGAGGAGTCGCTGTACGAGTACCAGTGGGACAAGCAGGTTCAGGACATCCGCGAGGTCCACGAGGAGACCAAAGGCGAGCAGACCCGCGTGGCCGTCATCGACTCCGGCGTGGCCGCGGACCACCCGGACTTGGCCCACGCCGTCAACGAAGACCTGTCTCGCAACTTCACGGCGGACGATTACGGCGCGGCCGGCCCCTACGGCGGCTATCACGGGACCCACGTCGCGGGCATCATCGCGGCAGGCGACAACGACTTCGGCGTGCTGGGGTCGGCACCCGAGACGGAAGTCGTCGACTGCCGGGTGTTCTCGACGGGACCGTACGCCTACTGGGGCGACATCTTGGCCGCGATGCTCTACAGCGCCGAAATCGGCGCGGACGCGGCGAACCTCAGCCTCGGAGCCTATCCGGTCTCCCGCGAGGGCTACGGCAGTTTCTACGGCAAAGTGCTCAACCGCACGACGACGTACATCGACCGGCAGGGCACCCTGTTGGTGATGTCTGCGGGCAACGACAGCGCGGACCTCCAGCACGACACGCCGTACTGCTACGAGAACGACGCCGGGGAGACGGTGTGTTTCAACCCCATCAGCGTCCCGAACGAGGCCGCGAGCGTGATGAGCATCAGCGCGACAGGTCCAATCGGCTTCGAGTGGGGCGAAGACGGCGTGGAAGACTCACCGAAGAGTCCGGCGTTCTACACCAACTACGGGACGAACGCCGTCAACGTGGGCGCGCCCGGCGGTGACGCCGACCTGAGCGCGCTCGGGAACTACGGCGGTGCGGCGTACCACGACCTGGTTCTGAGTACGATTGCGGTCCCCTCCTACGGCGACGACGGCGAGTACGAGGGTGCCGAGTACGGCTACGGCTACGCGGCCGGGACGAGCATGGCCGCGCCGCAGGTTACGGGCGCCGCCGCGCTGGTCAAGAGCAGCGCCGCCGACCTGAACGCCAATCAGGTGCAGAACGCGCTGGAACAGACCGCCTCGGTGCCGGACGGCTACGACAAAGCCTACTACGGGCACGGTTTCGTCGACCCGCTCGGTGCGGTCCAGTCTCGGTAAGCGGACTCTCTTTTCGGAAATCGTCTTCGACCCCGCTGGGACGACCGGAGATACAGATACAAACCCCTGCCGCCCCACAGGTCGAAACGAGAACCATGGACCTCGCCGAACTCGTCTCCCGATACGACGACCGACTCCGAACCGACGACTTCGCCGACGTGGACGCCAGCGCCAACGGCTTGCAGGTCGGCCCGGACCACCGCGAGGTCGAATCGGTCGCGTTCGCGGTGGACGCCGCCGAACAGACCGTCGAAGCCGCGGCCGACAGGGGTGCGGACCTGCTCGTCACTCACCACGGCCTCTCGTGGGGCGGCATCGAGCGCGTGACCGGTCGCCAGTACGACCGCATCGCGCCGCTGGTGGAGAACGACGTGGCGCTGTACGTCTCCCACCTGCCGCTCGACGCCCACCCGCAACTGGGCAACGCCGCCGGAATCGCCGACCTGCTCGGACTGGAGGACCGCGAGTCGTTCGGCGAGTTGGGACCGGAACACGTCGGCCAGCGGGGCCGCGCGCCAGACCCGATTCCGACCGACCGCGTTCGCGAGACGCTGGAGGCGGAACTCGACCACTTCGGGCAGGGCGTGCGCGTCCTCGACTTCGGTCCCGAGCGAATCGAGGACGTGGCCGTCGTGACCGGGAGCGGCGTCGATTGGCTCGACGAGGCGGTCGAATCGGGCGCTGACGCCCTGATTACGGGCGAAGGCAAGCAGAAGGCGTACCACGAGGCGCGCGAGGCCGGACTCACCGTCTTCCTCGGCGGCCACTACGCCACCGAGACGTTCGGCGTGCAGTCCCTGCAGGCGCTCGCCGACGAGTGGGGTCTCGAGACGACGTACATCGACGCGCCGACCGGACTGTAACGAGGGAACACCCTATGCCGGAACTCCGCGACACCTACCACGCCGCGCTCCAGCACGGCCACGCGACCCCCGACGAGTCGGCCCTCGTGGTCGGCGTCGTCCGGCGGCCCTCCTACGGTATCGAGAATTACCTCGACCGGAACGTCCCGGCGCTCGCGCCGCCCGACGACCTCCTGCGCGAGTTCGAGGAGCGCGTGAACGAGCGCGACGACGCGACCCACGACGAGGTCTGGGACGAGGTGAACTTCGGCGAACGCTACCGCGACCAACTCGGGACGGCCGAAGCGCAGGCCGCGATGGACGACCTGCTCGCCGAACTCGAATCGCAGGACGTGTGGCTGGTCTGCTACGAGAACACCGACGAGAAGCGGTGTCACCGGACGATTCTGCGGGACGTGCTTCGAGAGCGGGACCGGAGAGAAGGGTCTCAGAACTCGTCGCGCTCCCGAACCTCGTAGTGTCGCGCCCGGTCGTCCCATCGCGAGAGGACTTCCCTCGCGACGTCGGGAACGTGGGCCCGCTCGTAGTCCTCGCCGGCGAACTCCCGCACGGCGTCCAGCGAGTCGAACCGCATCGCGGTGACGAACTCGACTTCCGCCGCGTCGTCGGTCTCGCCGTCCCTACCGCCCTCGCGGTTTCCGCCGTTCCTGTCTTCGGCACCTCCCACATCGCTCTCGCGTCGCAGGACGCGGAACCCGCGGTACCCCTCGATGTTCCGGTCGGCGAAGCCCGGGAATATCTCCTCGCGCAGGAGTCGCTCGTACTCGTCGGCGTTCTCGGGCGTCGTCCATCCGTGCCAGATGCGTTCTATCACGGTCGGGGGCGTCTTCGTCGCGGAGGGAGTTAACCGCCGCGCTCGACGCAGTCGGCTTCGAGTACCGCTCGGAGCGACGCACTGGACTCTCGGGCCAATCGTCGGTAGCCATACTCAAGTCGCTGCTATCTGAAACACGACTGTGAGTTCCCACAACTTCCTCTTCGTTTCTGCCGACGCGGCGCTCGTCACCGACCTCGCGTGGCAAGTCCACGGGGAGGGTCACGACGTGAAGTACTACATTGAGGCCGAGAACGACCGAGAAATCGGGGACGGGTTCGTTCCGAAAACCGACGACTGGCGAGGGGAAATCGAGTGGGCCGACGTGATAATCTTCGACGACATCTGGGTGGGCGACGACGTCGGAACCGGGGAACTCGCCCGGGAACTCCGCGAGCGGGGAAAGGCCGTCGTCGGTGGGTCGCCGAACACCGACCGTCTCGAAGAGGACCGCGGATACGCGATGGACGTGCTGGAGGAACACGGCGTCAACACCATCGAGCACCACGTCTTCGAGGACTTCGACGCCGGCATCCAGCACGTCCGAGAAAACCCCGCACCATACGTCATCAAGCCGCTCGGGGAGGTCCAGAACGTCAAGCGACTCCTCTACGTTGGAAACGAGGACGACGGCAGCGATGTGGTCGATGTCCTTCGTGCCTACAAGAAAGCGTGGGGGCATCGCATGAAGGGGTTCCAGCTCCAACGGAAAGTCGAGGGCGTAGAAATCGCCATCTGCGGGTTCTTCGACGGCGAGGAGTTCGTCGACCGGGTGAACTTCAACTTCGAACACAAGAAGCTGTTCCCGGGAAACATCGGCCCGTCGACGGGCGAAATGGGAACGTCGATGTTCTGGGCCGGTCGCAACAAACTGTTCGCGGAGACGCTCGGCAAACTAGAAGGCTGGCTCGCCGACGAGGGCTACGTCGGCAGTATCGACGTCAACTGCATCGTCAACGAAAGCGGGATTCACCCGCTGGAGTTCACGCCGCGGTTCGGCTACCCGACGATTACGCTCCAGGAGGAGTCGCTCGAGTCCTCGACCGGGCAGTTCTTCTACGACCTCGCCCACGGGAACAGTCCGGAGCCGGAGGTCCACGAGGGCTACCAGATAGCGGTCCGAATCGTTCTCCCGCCGTTCCCCTTCGACGACGAGAAGACCTACGACGAGAGTTCCCGGAACGCCGCGGTCGTCTTCGAGACGGACAGCCGTGAGGGGATTCACCTCGAAGACGCGAAGAACGTCGAGGGCCAGTGGCGCGTCGCGGGCGACAACGGAATGCCGCTCGTCGTAACGGGCAAGGGAGAGACGATGCAGAAAGCGCGGGAGCAGTGTTACGAGCGCGTCGACGACGTCATCGTCCCGAACCTCTACTTCCGAGACGACATCGGCGAGCGGTGGATGGACGGCGACGGCGACCGACTCCAAGCGTGGGGGTACCTCGGACCCGAGACGTAGCGCGAAGCGAACTCCCGACACGGAATCGAGGCGTCGGGTGAACGTCCGAACCGGCGAGCGACCGGTTCGGGCCGGACACTCGGTCTCGTCTTACCTGCCGAGTCGCTCGCCGACGCGACCGACCGCGGCCAGCGCCGCGCCCACGGCGTACGCGACCACTTCGAACGCGACCTCGAAAGTCACGCCCGCGACCGCCGCCACCAGAACGAGGACGACGAGGACGCCGAGAAACACCGCGACTCCGGCGAGTCCGAGTAACTGGACTAACCCGACGAACAGCAGGGCGACGAGGGCGAGAATACCGACGACGACGAGTATCGTCACCTGCTTGGCCGGGCCGGTGGTAGACACCATGCGGAAGGTTATCTCTCGACACAGGTATCGTTGACGGTCCGGCGGAACCGGTCGGCGAGCCGACGTTCACCGAAAGGGATAATATTAAAACCCCTCCGTTCAACTTGAATCACGTGTCCGCCGGGTTTCAACAACCCTTGACGGTTGCCGGAGCAACGGTCACGCGACGGTTCTCGGCGGAGACGGGCCGCGGCCAACCGGCCCCGACAGCCGACCCTCCGGGTGCGGCTAATTGAACCGCCGCTGGCGTCCGACCCGCGCCACGCGGGCCCCCGCGGTAGTTGGCATTACAGTTTTCTGACAAACGTAGAGTGGCAGATTCGAAACATCGGTTATCATCGTTGATACCAGCACCTACGCTTATTTTTCTCGAATACTTATCCGTTTCCGAGAAAAACCAAAATGGGAGAACGAACGCCATCTCTGGAGCGGATACGACGAAGCTATGCGCTCAAACTCGCTATCGCGCTGGTGTCGGTCGTCGCTATCACCGTCGCAGTCGGTGCGATAGTGCATGCACAGACCGCCGAGCAGGTGCGAAACGACGCCCAAGAGGAGTTGAAGACCGTATCGAACTCGCGGGCCGAAAGCTTGGACGCGTGGCTGTCGAGCGTGAAGACCCAGACGCAGGTGACCGCTCAGCATCCGGTGTTCCAGAGCGGCGACCGTGACCGCATCCGCGACCGCCTGAACGGACTGGTCGCCGACGGGAACGTCCCCGACGGCGTGGTCGCGGTCCACTACTACGACGCCGCCGAGAAGACCATCGTGACGAGTTTGAGCGAGAAACTGGTCGGGGTCAGTCCCGCCGCGCAGGGCGCGCCGTTCGCCACCGACCCGCCGAACTTCGACGGGAAGGACGTTCACGTCTCGGAACCGTTCACGGTTCCGGCCGTCGACTTCCCGGTCGTGGCGGTCGTCGCGCCGGTCCCCGACGCGCCCGACAAGCGCGTTATCTACATGGTCAACATCGAGAAGTACACGCGCTCGCTGACCGGCGGCGTCGAGGGCGGCTACACCGTCGTCCTCAACTCGTCGGGGAGTTACCTCGCGCATCCGGACGAGAGCAAACTCCTGACGACCCACCACGGCGGCGCAGACACTACCGCCCTCCAGCAGGGTCTCGCCGGGAACTCCGGGTTCACCCAGATGGACAGCGGGATGCTGATGGCGTACGCGCCGATGGAATCGACCGACTGGGTGGTCGTCGTTCACGCGCCCGCCAGCGAGGCCTACGCGCTCAGCGACGCCGTGACCTCGAACATCCTCGGTCTCATCCTGCTGGCGGTCGTGAGCCTCGCGCTCGTCGGCGTGACTATCGGGAGCAACACCGTCATCTCGCTCCGACAACTCTCCCGGAAGGCCGACGCGATGGCGGGCGGCGACCTCCAAGTCGACTTGGAGACCAAGCGCCGCGACGAGTTCGGGTCGCTGTACGACTCCTTCGCCCGGATGCGCGACTCGCTGCGCGAGCAGATACGCGACGCCGAGACCGCGCGCGACGAGGCCGAGGAGGCCCGCGAGAGCGCGGAGGCCGCGCGCCGCGAGGCCGAGAGCCGTCGCGAGGAGGCCGAAGCCCTCTCGTCGCACCTCGAATCGAAGGCCAGCCACTACGAGGACGTGATGAACGGCGCCGCGGACGGCGACCTCTCGGTCCGGGTCGATACCGAGAGTCGCAGCGAGGCGATGGTCGCCATCGGCGAGTCGCTCAACGACATGCTGGACGACATAGAGCGCACGGTGGCGAACGTCAAGCGGTTCGCTTCCCACGTCTCGAACGCGGTCGTAGACGTGGAGAGCAGCGCCGAGGAGGTGATGACGACCGGCGAGGAAGTCAGCCACTCGGTCGCCGAGATTTCGGAGGGCGCGGCCCGCCAGACCGACCAACTCGGCGAGGTCGCCAGCGAGATGAACACGCTCTCGGCCAGCGCCCAGCAGGTCGCCGCCACCGTCGACGACGTGGCCGCGACCTCCCAGCAGGCCGCGGCCGCGGGCGAACTCGGCAGGGAAGCCGCCGAGGAGGCCCTCTCGGAGATGGACACGGTCGAGGCCCAGACCGAGCGGACCGCCGAGGAAATCGAGGAACTCGACGCCGAGATGGAGGCCATCGGCGACATCGTGGAGGTCATCACCGAAATCGCCGAGCAGACCAACATGCTCGCGCTGAACGCCTCCATCGAGGCCGCGCGGACCGACGCCGAGGGCGACGGGTTCGCCGTGGTCGCCGACGAGGTCAAGAACCTCGCGGAGGAGACCAAGGAGTCGGCGGCCGAAATCGAGGGCCGCATCGAGCGAGTCCAAGAGAAGACCGCCCAGTCCGTCGAGGGCATGTCCGAGACCAGCGACCGCATCAGCACCGGAGTCGAGACGGTCGAGGGCGCCATCGACGCGCTCGAAGAAATCGCTGAGTACGCGGAGGAGACCGACGCGCGGATTCAGGAGATTCAGGCCGCGACCGACGACCAGGCCCAGTCGTCGTCCGCGGTCGTCCAGATGGTGGACGACGTGGCCTCCATCAGCGAGGAGACGACGAGTCAGGCAGAGTCGGTCTCCGAGGCCGCCGAGGCCCAGACCGAGACGTTGGCGGAGGTCCGAGACGACGCCGACGACCTCGCCGAACGGGCGGCGGAACTCTCGCAGCTATTGGACGACTTCAGAGTGACGCGCGGGGCCGGGCCGCTGGACGACACCGACTTCGAGACCGCGGAGGTGAGCGACCGATGATGGACCTCACGTCGGTCTGGTTCTGGCTCGGCACGCTCGGGATGGCCGTCGGAACCGCCTTCCCGCTCTGGCGACTCGCCACCGACCGCCGGTACGGGACCCACTACGCCGTGCTGGCGGGCGTGACCGGGGTCGCCGCGACGGCGTACCTCGCGATGGCGCTCGGTCTCGGAAAGGTGCAGGTCGGCGACGCCGCGCTGTTCCTGCCCCGGTATATCGACTGGTTGGTGACGACGCCCCTGTTGGTGCTGTACCTCGGGATGCTCTGTCGCCCCGAGAAGAGGACCTATCTCGCGCTGGTCGGCGTGGACGTGCTGGTCATCGGGTCGGGCGTCGTCGCGGGCCTGCTGTCGGCACCGTACAGCTACGTCGCGTATCTGGTCGGCTGCGTCGCCTACGTCGGCCTGCTGTACCTGCTCCTGCGGGTCCTGCCGCGACAGGCGACCCTCCAGGGCGACCGCGTGAGCGCGGTGTTCACGAAGCTCCGGAACCTCACGGTCGTCCTCTGGACCATCTACCCCGTGGTCTGGATTCTCGGCCCACTCGGTTTCGGCCTGTTACGGGTCGGGACCGAGGTGATGGTCGTCACCTACCTCGACCTCATCAGCAAGGTCGGGTTCGTGTTCATGGCCGTCAACGGGGCGGACGCGCTCGACCAACTCCGGACCGGGGCGGCGCTCGCCGACCCCGCGAGCGACGAGCGCGCGCCGACGGCCGACTGAGGACGGCGGACCGACGGTCGCGACGGACATCGGACCCTGCGCCCCGCGCCGGACCGACCACAACTCGTTTTTCGCTCGCCGCCGTCTTCCCGCCGGATGGGGGAGACCGACGCCGCGGTCGCCGAGGGGGACGCGCACGACGAACACGAGCATCGGAGTCGCTGGCCCATCATCGGGGCCGCGGGCGCGGCGATACTCTACGTCGGGGCCGCGCTCGCAATCGCTGGTAACCGAGCGGGCATCTTCCCGACGCGGGTCGGGGTCGGTATCGCCGTCGTGGGGTTCGCCGTCTTGACCGGCGGACTGGTCGGCTGGCTCCGACAGGCGTATCTCAGCGGCTACTGGGAGCGAGCGACCGGCGACCGGAAGCGCCGGTCGTACCGCGCGACGATGGTCCTCTTTCTCGTGACCGACGTGGCGACGTTCGGCGCGGGGTTCGCCTACTACTTCTACGTCCGCATCGGGACGTGGCCGCCGGGCGAACTCCCCGAACTGCTCGGGTCGCTGGTCCTCGTCAACACCGCGTTGCTAGTCGTTAGCAGTTTCACGCTCCACTTCGCTCACGAGGCGCTCGGCGACGGGAAGCGACGCCGGTTCCTCGCGCTGCTCGGCGTGACGTTCGCGCTCGGGGTCGTGTTCCTCGGCGGTCAAATCGCCGAGTACGCGACGTTCGTGGGCGAGGAGGAGTTCACCCTGACCAGCGGCGTCTTCGCCTCGGCGTTCTTCGGCCTGACCGGCCTCCACGGCCTCCACGTCGCGCTCGGGGTCGTCCTCATCGGCATCCTGCTCTGGCGCGCGCTCCGGGGCCAGTACGACGCCGAGCGCGACACCTCGGTCTCGACGGTGTCGCTGTACTGGCACTTCGTGGACGCGGTCTGGCTGTTTCTCGTCGCCGTGCTGTACGTCGGCGCGGTCGTAACACTCTGAGTCCGCGCGTCCCGCCCGTCTCGGCGGACGCGCGGCCTCCCGCTCACCTGCCGAAGCGCCCGGCGTCGCCGCGTTCGAGGAGTCGCCGGTACGCAGGCGGCGTGAGGACGCCGCCGATGCCGAGCAGGATGGCGACCAGTCCGAGGGGCAACACCAGCGGGTCGACGCCGAGACACTCCACCGACGAGACGAGCGTCACGTAGTAGCGGTCCCCCTCGACGCGGACGACCGCGCCGCGCCGGAAGGATTCCTCGTGGGGGAACGCGCCGCGCACGTCCGCCTGTCCGCCCGGTTCCGCGAGCGCGCGCTCGACGGCCCTTCGCTCGGCCGGAGAGAGGTCCGAGACGTCGAACTGGGCCAGCACCGGGCCGCCGCCCGCCAACTCTGAGGGTCCGGCCCCCGCTCCCACCGCGGCGGGCGAGTCGGAGACGCCGATTGTCGGGTCGCCACAGAGGCCGAACTCCTCCTGAACGACCGCGTACCCGCCGAGGACGCTCCCCGCGATGCCGACCGCGACCAGCAGCGCGCCGACGAACGGCGCGCCGTAGGTCAGCAGGGCGCCGCGCGTGGTCCGGTCGGTCCGCGGCGGGCCTGGGCGCTCGCTCACGGCGAATCACCGACCGAGGCCCCGGTCGGACTCGGTGCGACGCCCCGCCGGTGAGGGGTCGGCTTCATCGCTCGACACCTCGCAGCGACACCGCCTGTATCGTCGCGGCGAGACCGAACCCGTAGAGCCAGTGGGCGACCAGCGCGAAGACCACGAACCCGACCAGTTCGAGTCCGGACTGCCCCGAGTAGAACGCGACCATGAACCCGGCCGAGACGATGGTGGCGTACGAGAGGCCCCGAACGACGAGGACCCGACCCGGGAGGTAGGACGCCAAGGCGACGAACAACAGCGCCCACGTCGTCATCCCGCCGGCGAGGAACAGGCCGTAGCCCAGCGCGATGCTCCGGGGCAGGCCGACGAGTTCCGCGACGTCTGCGAACGCCGCGAGGTCGAACACGCCGATGATGGTCGCGGGGAAGAGGACCCCCGACAGCAGGAGCGTGCCGACGAGTCCGCCGAGCGCGGCGACGGCGGCGTTGTCGGTAATCGCGCCGGTGACGGAGGTGATGTCGGTGAGAACCTGCGGCGACCCCTCTCCCGGTTCGGTCGCCGCGGCGGGCCGGGTCGTCTCGGGTTCTGTCGGTTCGATGGCGTACTTGCGTTCGAGTTCCTCCTCGAACCACTCCCACTCGCGGGTGAACTGCTCGGTCTCCTTTAGGTTCCACACGTCGGCCGAGCGCACCGGCGTCCCGTTCCACGCCGACCAGACCATGTTGTAGAGCCACAACAGGACGCTGATTCCGACGAGGAACGCGCCGATGGTGGCCACCTGCTGAACCGGCGCGAACACCTCGGGGTAGACCGCGTGACGGCGCGGCAGTTCCATGAACCCGAGGACGACGAGCGACCCGAACGCGACGACGGCACCGAACACCAGCAGGACCGACTGGAACAGCGCGAGTTCCCGGTCGTACAGGCGGCCGGTGATGATGGGGTACCAGTAGTAACTCGCGGCGACCATCATCAGCGGGATGATGCCCATCACGATGAAGTGGAAGTGGCCGACCACGTAGTAGGTCCCGTGGTAGAGCAGGTCCACCGGGATGGCCGCGAGGAAGACGCCGGTGACGCCGCCGATTACGAACATGCCGATGGAACTCACGCAGAGGACCATCGGTGCGGTCAGCCTGACCGTCCCGTCCCAGATGGTCGTCAGCCAGTTGAACACCTTGATGGCGGAGGGGACCGCGATGGCGATGGAGACGAACATGAAACTCGCCCGGACGCGCGGGTCGATGCCGGTCGCGAACATGTGGTGTGCCCACACGCCGAACGAGAGGACGCCGATGGCCAGCGTCGAGTAGACGATGTACGTGAACCCGAACAGCGAGCGCCGGGCGAACTTGGGGAGGATGAGGCTCATCAGCCCCGTCGAGGGCAGGAAGATGACGTACACCTCGGGGTGGCCGAAGTACCAGAAGAGGTGTTGCCACAGCAGGGGACCGCCCCCGCCCACGGTGAAGAACGTCGTCCCGAAGTTGCGGTCGAGCAGGAGCATGACGAGCGCACTTCCCAGCAACGGGAACGCGAACAGGACGATGCCGCTCGTGGTGAGCATCGTCCACGAGAAGATGTCGAGGTTCTCCCACTCGACGGACGGCCCGCGCTCGTAGACTATGGTCACGACGAAGTTGATGGCTCCCAAGACGGTGGCGATGCCGCTGAGGTGGAGACCCAGTAGGAGCAGGTCTATCTGAGGGTTCTCCACCGTTATCGAGAGCGGCGTGTACATCGTCCACCCCAGACCCGGCGCTTCGACCGACTCGAAGAATCGGACGACGTTCGAGAGCGCGTCGGGCGCGAGCAGGCCGAGGAACTGGCCCGACACCTGCGAGAGCAGACCGCCCCGCGCGAGCAGGAGGGCGGGCGGGAGCAACCAGAAGCCGATGGCGTTGACCCGCGGGAACGCCATGTCCTCGGCGTCCACCAGCAGCGGGATGAAGTAGTTCCCGATGCCGAAGAACACCGGCGTCACGAAGAAGAACAGCATCGTCAGCCCGTGCGTGGTGAACAGCGCGTTGTACGTGGTCTCGGACCAGATATCCGCCGGGGGCGTCAGGAGTTCGGTCCGCATCATCATCCCGTCGATGCCGCCCCAGACCGCCGCGAACGTCCCGAAGGCGATGTAGAGCAAGCCGATGTCGCGGTGGTTCGTCGTGGTGGTCCACCGGACGACTTGTTCGGTCAGCGAGTCGACGTCGAACCAGCCCTCGCCGCCGGGATACTCGCCGCCGTCGGCGCGCGCCCGACGCTTGGCGCGGCGAGCGAGCGCTCCCACGCTCGTCACGACCAGACAGAGCGCGGTGAACTCGACTGCAGGTCCGTTCATGGTCTCCCCGTCGCTGTCGGCGTCCCCGTTCGTCCCCCTCGCATGGACTCAGGCGTCGACACGAATCGGGATAAAACTACAGGCCCGGACCGGTGGGCGAGGCGGTCGGCCGTCTGACGTATCGACGCCGGAGGGTTCGACGGGCGGCAGTTTCTTGACGCCGACCGTTGTCGAGCGAGTGCATGGGAACTCGGGGGGACTCGCAGTGAGTCGACGGAGGGGACCGAGCGGGACTCGACGGCCGGGACGCACCGCGATTCGGCGGGGCGTCCTCGCGGGCGCGGCGCTGGTCGCGCTCGGACTCGGGGCCGTCTCGCCCGCCGCCGCCCAGTCGGTCAACCGGAATCTCATCGACAGGCTGAACGTGCAGTTGCTCTACGTCGCGCTACCGCTCACGCTGTTCGTCGAGGTCATCCTCGTCTACGCGGTGATACGGTTCCGGAACAACGACGACCCCGAACCGACCGCCGAGAACCCCACGCTGGAGGTCACGTGGACCGTGGCGACGGCCATCGTCCTCGTGTTCGTCGGGTGGTCGGCGTACAACGTCCTCGCGAGTCCGTACATCTCGCCGACGCCCGAGGCAGAGGCCGCGCAACCGGAGGTGAACCCGGACGTTCGAGTCGACGTGCTGGCCTACCGGTGGGGGTGGCAGTTCACCTACCCCGACGCGAACGTCACGACCCAGAACCTGCTCGTCCTGCCCCGCGGCGAGGACGTGCGCTTGAGTCTCAGGGCGAACAGGGTGATTCACTCGCTGTTCGTCCCGAAACTCGGACTCAAGCAGGACGTGTTTCCGGGCCACGACACGACGCTCCTGACCCGGGCGCTGGAGAACGGCCGATACCGGGGCTACTGCACGGAGTTCTGCGGCGACGGCCACGCCCGGATGCGCGCGGCGGTGTTCGTCGTGGACCCCGAGACGTATCGCCAGTGGCTGGCGGCCCACGCGGACGAGCGACTCGTGACCGCGCCGCCGAGCGGGAACGTTTCGGCGAACGGGTCCGGCGCGGCGAACCTGACAGCGCCGTCGAACGCGACCGCTCCGCCGAACGCGACCGTCCCGCCGAACGCGACCGCTCCGCCGAACGCGACCGTCCCGCCGAACGCGACCGCTCCGCCGAACGCGACCGCCCCGCCGACCGGTACGCTCGCCTGAGCGTCGGGGGAGACGCCCTCCGACGCCGGCGCGGCCGCTCTCCGGTCAAACCAAGACATTCAACCCACTCCGCGAGGAGGCTCTACTATGAGCGACGAGTCCCACGACGGGCACCACGAACCCGAACGCGAGGAGTTCCACCACGACCCCATCGGCCACGCCGAGGTCCGGGCGGGCATGACGGTCGGCGAACTGGCCGACTCGTACGGCGACGCGGGCATCGGCGCGGCCGACGTTCACGAGGCGGTGGACATCTACGCCGAGATGCTCGGCGACGAGGACGTGACCAACTTCTTCGGACTGGCGGGCGCGATGGTCCCGACCGGCATGCGGAAAATCGTCGCGGAACTCATCCGGGACGGCCACATCGACGCGCTGGTCACGACCGGCGCCAACCTGACCCACGACGCCATCGAGGCCGTCGGCGGCAAGCACCACCACGGGCAGGTTCACGCCGAGGGCAAGACCGAACGCGACCACGACGAGCAACTGCGCGACGAGGAGGTCGACCGGATTTACAACGTCTACCTGCCCCAAGAACACTTCGCGCTGTTCGAGAACCACCTGCGCTCGGAGGTCTTCCCCGCGCTGGAGGGCGACCGGGAGGACGGCGGGGACGACGGCGTGGTCAGCATCCAGCGCCTGACCGAGGAACTGGGCCGGGCCAACGGCGAGGTCAACGACCGGGAGGGCGTCGAGGAGGGCGCGGGCGTCGCCGCGGCGGCCTACGAGAACGACGTACCGATTTACTGCCCGGCGATTCAGGACTCCGTGCTGGGCCTGCAGGCGTGGATGTACTCCCAGACCGCCGAGTTCACGCTCGACGCGCTGGCCGACATGACGACCATCACCGACCAAGCCTTCGAGGCCGAGAAGGCGGGCGCGATGGTGGTCGGCGGGGGCGTCCCGAAGAACTACGTCCTCCAGACGATGCTGGTCTCGCCCGAGGCGTACGACTACGCGGTCCAGTTGACGATGGACCCGCCCCAGACCGGCGGCCTCTCGGGTGCGACGCTGGACGAGGCCCGGTCGTGGGGGAAACTGGAGAAGGCCGCGCGGAACGTCTCGGTGTACGCCGACGCGACGATTACGCTCCCGCTGGTGGTCGCGGCGGCCCGCGAGCGAATCGACGCGGAGTGAGCGCAGGTCGCTGACTCCGGGCTCGCGGTGACGGAACTCGTCGGTGAACGCACGGGTACGTAATCGACCGCTCGGGCCCGTCCGCACTGCTCGTACTCGTTCGCGTCGCTGTCGGCGACCAGTAGTCAGTCTCGCTCGTCGTCCCCGTCGGGGAGTCGACGGACCGACTTCTCCCACCGGTCTCGGGCCGCCTGCCCGGGGTCCGCGAACGGGTCGTAAGTGATGTCCGCCGCGGTACCGAGACCGTTCCGCCCGTCGCTGTCGGTCGTCCGCCGCAGGCCGAGCGCCGTCACGGCCACTAACAACGCGAACAGGGACGCTAACAGGACGCTGGCGGAACTATCGAGGGGAAGCGCCACGAAGACCAGGGCCAGCAGGAGCGCGGCTAATTGGAACGCGTAGAGGAGGAGACGGAGCCAGCTGCCGGAAAACTCGATAGTCCGCTCCATCTTTTTCCCAATAGTGGACCCCCAAACGAATAGTTTTCACGAGCGGCAGTCGCCCTCACGTTCGCCATCGCTACCATTGAACTGCTCTGTGAACCGCTCTAACTGTGACTCAGCAGCTGTTTACCACGGCAGAAAAGAGGCTGCTTGGAAGGATGGCGCAGGTCCGAACCGGCCCGTGGGAGGCCGACAGAGAGGATTAGCCTTCGGACATGTCCGTTACTGCCATTCCGATTCCGTACGTCAGTGAGACTAACGCGACACCGAACATGAGAAGCCACAAGATAAGGATGAGGTTAAACGGAACGGCCCTCACTCCCTCGGGGAGGACGCGCTTTACTGCGATCTTATCTGTAACGATCGGGCGGTAGACCAGTTGTACAACCATCATAACGAGTCCGGTGGTGGCACCGAAGGCAATCGTCCACCAACTCCCGCCATCGTAGGGGGTCTGTCGGAGGATACTGGCATAGTCGATTATGAACGTGACTCCGACGGAGTACAGGAGACAGATTGTGATAGATACTACAGAATAATCCAGTATCAGAAAATGCGAACTTAGGCCGAGACATATCCCTACAACCCCACCAACGAGTGCTGCTCGCTTCGTTGGCGGATTTCGAGTTGCCTTCTTGGATGCTGAAGACGGAGTGGAGTGGTTTGATCGATCGGGGTTCATCTGATACTTACCAGCTATTGACGGGGAAATCGATTCGGGGGATACCGTTCAATATACACAAATATAACTTATACTATAATAAAGGGTCCGATATTCTATCGCGAATTGTTCGCGAGTTCTCGCCGTCTACAGAATCGCGGCGCACGAGCGGAGACGCTCTAAATCGGGTCGTCGGGGTCGTGTTCGTCGGCGACCCGCGAGGCCTCGGCGGCGTACTGTTCGCGCTCCTCGGGGTCTTCCACGGTGCCGAGGTTGTCCGCCGACACGTCGAGTGCCGCGGTCGTGTCGCGCTGGTCGGTGAAACTAGTCAGCGCCCGTTCCTTCCGGAAGTAGCGCTCACCGTCGGGCGTCGCGTAGACGAGGATGACGAGGTTCTGCTCGTCGTCCGAGTAGGTGCGCTCGACCAACCAGACTCGGACCTCGTTGCTCCCGTCCCCGCCGGCCTCGGCGTCCGCGTCGGCGTCCGTTTCCATACTCGAACAGAGGGCCGACGCGAAGTTAGTCGTTCGGGACACTCTTGAGGGAGGCGTTCGTCGGGGCCGCCACGGAGCGAACTGCGTGACCGAACCCCACCGCCTCTCGCCCGACGTCGACCCCGAGCAGTCCCCGACGGTCCGGGCGCTGGCACACGCCGAGACCGACGAGGAGTTGATTCTGGGGTCGCGGGCCTACTGCCGGGAGGCCATCCGCGAGTACGACCTCGACGTAGATTTCTCGCCGGTCGAGTGGGAGGTATCGACCCGCGCGAAGCGCCGGGCCGCCGCGGTCAAGCGCCCGAAGATTCCCGACGCCGAGGTCGGGACTCCTCTCGATTGGCACGCCGCGGCCGAGCGGGTGGGGTCCGACCTCGACGACCTCCGGACCTGCACCCTCTCGCTGACGCGGGCGGCGTTCGAGGAGTTCGACGTGGGCGAGTGGACTGCGACCCTCCGTCACGAACTCGTCCACGTCGAGCAGTTCCAGCGGTTCGGCACGACCGACCACGGGCCGGCGTTTCGCGAGCGGGCCGCCGCGGTGGACGCCACGGTCCGGTGCCCGCCGTTCGCCGACCCGAAGTACGTCCTGACCTGCGCGGACTGCGGGGCCGTGGTCGGACGCCGGTACCGCGAGTGTAAACTGGTCCGGAACCACGAGGAGTACCGGTCGTCGTGCTGTGGCGCGTCGGTGGCGTGTTCGGGGGCGGACGAGAGTTGAGACAGACGTAGGATAGCTAAAGAAGTATTTTCACTTCTTTGGGACAGGTACGGATGTTTAGCAGCCGGCGCGCGCTCGCAGTGCAGCTGCAGTACGAGCGGTGTCGCCAGTAGCTAACTTCGACTTTGACTCGGTTCCGCGACGGCGACTCGAACCACCAGCGCGAACCGATTTCCGACCGTGAGTCAGTAGTCGCTCCGAAGCCGATGCCAGTCGAGTCGCAGGTAGTGATACAGCGTGCCCGTCAGCCCCGACTCCGCGATGCGACGCCCGGAGGTTTCGACCAGCACGTCCGGATGATACCCCGTCGCTCGCTCGCGGCCCAACTCGCGGCTGAACGCGGTATCCTCGTTGGGAACGTTCGGGAATCCGCCGGCCTCGAAGTAGGTCTCCCGGCGGACGAAGCAGTTGAACCCCGGCAGAATCGGCCGGTCGAGGCGCGGGAACACGCGGTTGATGACCGCCTCCATCGCCTTCGCCCGCACGGGACCGGTCACGCGACACCGCGAGGAGGCCGCCGCGAGGCCCTCCTCGCGGGCGAACGCCAGCATCGAGTCGAGGTAGTCGGGCCGGAGCGCGGTGTCGGCGTCCACGAACGCCAGCCAGTCGCCCTCTGCCCGGCGCGCGCCGCGGTGGCGCGCGTCGCCGATGTCCGGACCGACGCGCTCTCGGGCGTCCGAGTTCGGACCGCCGTCGGCCGCTTCGTCGCCCTGACTGACCACCGTGGCGTCGTACCGTCGGGCGACGGCCGGGGTGGCGTCGGCGCTGTCGCCGTCCACGACCACGATTTCGTAGTCGCGGTCGGTGCGCTGGCCGCGCATGCTCGCCAGAGTCGTCGGGAGGGTCGCTCGCTCGTCTTTCGCGGGGACGACGAAACTGACCGCCGGACCCGTCATCGTTCGCGGCCTGTCGGTAGCATCGGTCGTGGCTCCCGGTAACGTCGTTTCGCGAGCGTCGGAAGCGGTACCGCTGTCCGCTCGGGGGTCGCGTTTCCGGCGCGCCGCGGGTGGTCGCTCGTTCGCCCGGAGTTCGCCCGGAAGGAGTAAGGGTCTTTTCGCCGGAGCAGATAGAACGGAGTGGCCGATGACGAGGCGATGGCTCCGAACTGGTCTCGGCAACCAGTCGTGACGAGCCCTATGAGTGCCGAGGCCGTCCATTCGCACTTTCTCCGGGCCGTCACCACCAGACCAGCGAAAAGTAACGCAGTCGTCTGCCGGAATTGGGGTGCCGTCTCTTCGCCGGACGCCAATCGCCCGGTGGTCGCGTCGCCCGCTCGTTTCGCGCCAGTTCATCCGGGGGCGTCGGTATCCAGTAGTCGCTTCCCGTGGTGGTCCCGGAAGTGGCGCACGCGGAGTTTCCACGCGTTGTTCTCGTCGTCGCCCGGCAGTTCCATCCCGCAGAGCGCGCAGGCGTCGGTCCCGTCTCGCTCTGCGGTCACGAGTCGCTCGTCGTGCGTCGCGGCGAAGTGGTGCAACAGCGACTCGACGCGCACGTCTCGGTTGCACCGGGCGCAGGGGTACATCCGCTCGCGGAAGGGCGTCCTGCTCACAGGCGAACGAACGCGCCGCGGTTCCAAAAGAATTCCTCGAACGCTCACCGACCTGAGAGACCCTCGTTCGGGCCGCCGTGGGTTCCGGTATGGCCGGTCGAGCGAGTTCGACGGACGACCGCGACTTCCGGGAGTCGGTGTGATTCTACCTTCTCGACCGCGAGACGAGTCTCGACAAGACAATCGACGTGGCGCTGCTCGCGCTGAACCTCGCGTTCGTCGGCATCTTCGTCGCCGAGACCCCCCGTCTCCGAGGCGGTCGAGACGCTGCTCTGGCGGGCAGAGGTCGCCATCACGGGCGTCTTTCTGGCGGAGTACGGCAGCGAGTAGACGGGGCGAGAGAAGGCCGCGCTCGCGGTTACACGTCCAGTATCGCGCCGCCGACGAGCGCGACGGTGCCGACGAACGCGACGCCGACGAACGCGAAGTACGGCGCCGTCGGCGGCGGGTCGAAGGGCGGAGTCCCTACCGCGAGACCGACGACGGGAATCAGCGTGAAGACGACGATGGCGGCGAGAAATCCGACCCAAATGACCGTCCCCGCCGTGTCGAGTTTGTCGGCCAGCGACGACGAGTCGCCGTTTCCGTCGTTTCCCCCGTTCTCGCCGGTCGTCGCCCGCTCGGCCCCCGCGTCGGCCGACTCGTCTGGACCGGAGACGACCGTCGCGTCTCGTCTCGACCCGGCGTCCGAGGCTGTCGAATCCGCGTCAGCGGTAGTCGCCATGTGTCCCTTCTCGGGCGCCGGGGAAATCGGTCTGTCGGTCGAAACGGAGCGGTACGTCCGACTCGGCCCGCCGGTGGCGGGTCGGCCCGCGTTACTTGCCCGCGTCCGAAACTGGAGGCACGGGGAGTCGAATTGCAGACCGAATCCGGGTCGGCCACACGACCTAACAGCGCGGCCGCCGACCCTCTATCCATGCCAGACTACGACCGACTCGGCGGCGCGTCAGTCAGCGGCGACTCCCGGGAGCTACCGGTGCCACAGAAGGCCGTCAACCTCGAACTGGTGAAGTCCGGCGGGGAAGTCTATTGGGGCGTCCGCGAGGCGGACGGTGCGGTCTTGGTCTCGCAACTCTACGACCCGCTGGAGGACGACCCCGGCGTTCGGTTCCTGACCAGCACCGCCATCGACGACGACAGCCGACAGCTACGGGTGCCCGACGCGGTGTACGACCACTGGGACGACGTGGCGGGCGGGGGAACCGCGGTGAGGGGCGGCGACCGCCTCGAATTCGTGACGACCGACGAGATGGCCGACGACGAGCAGATGCTGGTCCTGCCCGAGTGGCAGGTCGAGGACGTTCTCGGCGAGGACGAGGCGTAATCCGGTTACTCCTCGGCCCCGTCTCCGCGTTCCTCCTTGCGCGCTCTGCCGTGGTCTCCGCAGAGGATGTCGCCCGCGTCGGTGTCGAAGAAGAACTCGTCGCCCGCCTCGATTCGTTCGCCGCCCGCCGCGCACCCGTCCTCGTGGTTCAGGAAGTACTTGCCCTCGGAACGGCCGGTTTCGAGGCGGTCGGCTTGCCGCGCGAACTTGACGATTCCCTCGCCGATTTGAGTGCGCTCGGCGGAGTCGGCCGCCTCGAAGTGGATGACTGGCATGGGTCGGAGACCCGGATACCACCCCGATTCGGATAAGGGCTCGGCCTATTCTGTCGAGAGTCGCGGTCGTCCCCGACGTTCGAGCGACGTGGTCGCAGCGTAGACTCAATCGGGAGCGCCCTACTCGTCGGCGAGAGTGAGCAGTTGGAGCGCCTCCCGAATCCGGTAGTCCTTCTCGTCCAATTCGTCGGTCTCCAGCGCCTCGGTGAGGGCTTCGACCGCTCGCTCTCGTTCGCCCGCGGGCGTCTCGTCGTCACGCGTCGTATCTCCGTCGAACTTGCTGGACGGCTTACCCATTACGCGTCCGTAGACAGGCCGCACGGTTCATCCCTGTTTTTTAGTATACAAACTCCTTTTAGCCCTGCTCACTCCGGAGGTCGCAGTTCGGACAGCGTCTCCGCGAGTATCGAACTGATTCCGCGACGGAGTCGAGACGCGACCGCTTGCTGTGAGATGCCGAGTTCGCCGCCGAGGTCCGCCATCGTCACGTCGCGCGGCGTGTTGAAGTACCCCCGCTCGTACGCGAGTACCAGCGCCTCTTGCTGGGTGTCGGTGAGCGCCGCTTCGGTTTTGGACTTCAACGGAGTGAGCGCGTGAAGTTTCGTCAGCGTGATGGGGATGTCTAGCTCCCGACACCGTTCCTGAAACGACGCGATGTCTCGGCGGTCGTCGCCCCGAATATCGAACGTCCACTGCTGGTTCGTGCCGACGGCTTCGATGAGCGCGATTTTCGTCTCCGTCAGCGTGGTCAACACGTCCTCGTACTCCAACGACCACTCGACGCGCAACAGATACTGGTCGGTGACGGAATCGACGAGTTGGATGTTCTCCACGCCCGGATGGTCGAGAAACGCGTCCTCGATATCGTCGACCTCGGTCCCTCGAACCCAGAAGTAGGGAATTACGACGTCCTGCGCCGGGATAATCCGCTCTAGTTCGACTGTCACTCCCGGTAACTGCTCGAAGACTGTTCCCAAGGGAAACTGGTCGGAGGGAACCGTAAACGTCGCCTCAGTAGCCATGTCCTTCCGTCGTACTCCGCCAGTAAAGGGTTGGCGTCACCACGACCGAATCGAGAGTCGGACCCGGACACCTCCGGCCCAAACCCTCAATCCCGCGCGACCCGTACTCGATTCCGACTACGGGGGTTCCGTCGCTGGCGACCCCGTAATTCCCGCCAGCGGCCACACTACAGATGGACATCGAAGCATACGAGCGCCACGAGCGAATCGAGCGCGTCGAGCAGGCCGAAGCGACCGAGAACGACCTCGTGACCGTCGCGATTCCGCCCGACAAATCGCTCGGCGAGGCGCTGGAGCGAGTTGAGGAGGACCGCGCGGAGGCAGAGTACATCGACACCGAGGGCGAGGACGCCGCGTATCTGGAGGCGCTCGAAGCCGTCCGGAGCATCCTCCAGCACCACGAGACCACGCCCGAGAACGGACTCGTCGTCTACGCGGGCGTCGTTGACGGCGAGGTGGTCGAGTACGTCTTCGACGACCTGCCCTCGCCCGTCTTGGAGTTCGTCTACGAGCGCGGCAACGAGTTCGACGCCGGACTTCTCGACGCCGCCGCGGAGGGCCCGACGAAGACGTTCGGCCTGCTCGTCGTGGAACGCGGCGGCGCGGCGCTCGGCCTCACCGAGAACGAGGACGTGCGGGTGGTCGAGACCTTCGAGAGCGACGTGATGGGCAAGTCCAAGGCGGGCGGCCAGTCGGCCCAGCGGTTCGAGCGCGACCGCGAACGCCAGAAAGAGGAGTTCTTCGAGACGGTCGCCGACGAAGCGAAGCGCGCGTTTCTGGGCGACCACGACGACGAGTCGGCCAGCGCCGCGACCGACGTGGACGGCCTGCTGCTCGGCGGCACCAGCGTCACTGTCGCGGACTTCCGGGAGGGCGACCACCTCGACCACCGACTCGAAGACCGACTCGTCGGCGACCCGGTGTCGGTCGAGTACGCCTCCGAGCAGGGTCTGCGCCAACTCGCAGAGAAGGCCAGCGACCGCATCGAGGACGCCGAGCGCCGGGAGATGCGCGAGACGCTCGACCGCTTCTTCGACGCGCTCGAAGCGGGCGGTGGGTCGAGCGACGACAGCGACCCGGTAGTCTACGGCCGGGACTCGGTCGCCGAGGCGCTGGAGTACGACGCGGTCGAGACCGCGCTGGTCTCGGCCGACCTGCCCGCCGAGGAGGTCCGCGAGATTCAGGACCTGACCGACGCCGAGGGCGGCGACTGCGTGGTCGTCCCGACCGACTTCGAGCGCGGGCGCCGGTTCGGCGAGGCGTTCGACGGCGAGGCCGCGATTCTCCGGTTCCCCATCGAGTAATCAGTAGGTCTGATAGCTCGCCGACCCGACTTCGACTCGGACCAGCACGTTCTCGGGGTACTCGTCGGCCTCCGCGCCGTATTTGGGGTTGATGCGCTCGGCCGCCTTCCGGCGTTCGTCCTCGTCCTCGACGATTTCGGCGGTCCCGCGCAGGGTCACCATCCACTGGGCCTTCCCGCCCTCGTCCTTCTGGACGGAGACCGCGACGCGGGGGTTCTCGCGGACGTTCGCCAGCTTTCGCCCGCCGGTCAGCACCTCCAGCACGCCGTCGTCGTAGCGGTACCAGACCGGCGCGACGTGGGGCCGACCGTCGGCGCAGGTGGCGAAGTGGGCCATCAGGGGTTCGCTCGTGAGCAGTTCCTCGGCCGGGGCCGGAACAGTGTCGGTCACGGTGGTCGTTCGGTCGGCGCGAGAAAAAGCGTTCCCGCCGTGCTGCGGTCGCGGAGCGTCGCTACAGCACCAGCCACGCCACCAGCGCGACGATAATCAGTTTCTTCACGAGGATGACCGCGATGACCGTCTGCTTGGTCGTCATGGTGCGCGAGAGGCGGACGAGTCGCCGGACGACCTTCGGCGACCGGGCCAGTTCCCGGCCGAGGAGACGGAGTTCGGTCAGGAACGTCGCGCCCGCCGACCCCTCGCCCTCGACGTAGTCTATCTGGGCCTCGGGGACCCACTCGTCGCCGGTGTAGACGACCGAGAGCGTCTCGCCCTCCAGAAACGACACCTGCTCGAAGTCGAACCCCTTCGCCTCGGTCAGCGCCTCCAGTTTGAGCACGTCGCGGTCGGCGTCGAGGTCGTAGGCCAACCGCTCGGTGTCGGTGGTCCACGGGAACCCGACGGTCAGGACGACCCGGCGCTCGCCGACGAACACGTCGCGGACCTCGGCCCGTTCGGCGTTGCCCCGGCGCTCCTTCTTCTTGGTCCGGAGGCGCTCGTACTCGGGCGTCTCGGCCGCGTCTTCGGTCCGGCCAGCGGAGTCGCCGGTCTCGCCGGCCGAGTCGTCGGTCCCGTCGGCCGATTCGTCGGTCGTCGCGGCGGCCGCGCTCGGGGGTCGGTCGCCTGCGCTCCGGTCGCTGGCGGTCCCGTCGCCCGCGTTGGCGGCCCCGTCAGTGGAGGGTCGGCTCATCGGTTCTCGTCTCGAAATAGTCGCTGTGACATGATAAGTGTGACTCGGGGACGCACGGAACCGGATGCCCACCGACCAGAGGCCGGACTCGCCACGTCGCAGTGAGGCCGCGGCCGGACCGACGCGGCCCGAACGCATTCCCGACCGGAAAGCGAACGGCAGGCATGGCCGACTACTCGGACGACCACATCGGAAAGCGGGTCGTCACGCAGAGCGGCGTCGAAATCGGCACGGTAGACGACGTCCGCAACGGTGACATGTACGTGAGCGTCACCACCGACGACACGAACGAGACGGTGGACCAACTCGGCTGGGAGGGACCGGTCGAACAGGACGTGCATCACCTCCGCGACCAGTACGTTTCGGACATCACGGAGAACACGGTTCGACTCCGGGTGTGACCGCGCCCCGGCCAGCGGAACGCCGGACCGCGAGCGCTCGCGTCGCGCTCCGAGTAGTTACTCGTCTTCGTCGAAGTCCAGCGCGACCGAGTTGATGCAGTAGCGCTTGCCGGTCGGTTCCGGGCCGTCCTCGAAGACGTGGCCGAGGTGGCCGCCGCAGTTCGCGCACAGCACCTCGATTCGGTCCATCCCCTTGCTGGTGTCCCGTCGGGTCTCGATGCGGTCGTCGTCCGCGTCGTAGAAACTCGGCCACCCGCACCCCGAGTCGTACTTCGTCTCGGCGTCGAACAGTTCCGCGCCACACCCCGCGCAGGCGTAGGTGCCGTCGTCTTTCCGGTCGACGTGTTCGCCCGAGAAGGGGCGCTCGGTCCCGGCCTCTCGGAGGACGCGGTACTCCTCGTCGCTCAGGCGCTCGCGCCACTCCGCGTCGTCCTCGGGCAGGTCCTCGCGGGTCTCTCGCTCCTCGTGTTCACTCATACCCTCACTTGGGTCTCGGCAGGGTTAGGGGTTGCGCGGTTCCGGGCGGAATTGCCCGGCTACGGACGCTCGGGCGCGACGATCTCCGTCGGAAGCCCCTCGGCGTCCGTCGGCGGGTCGTCGGGGAACGTCACGCACTCGCCGTCGGCCGCGCTCTCGGCCGTCGCGTCCAACTCGTCGCGCTCGACGGCCGCGAGTTCGTACGTCTCGTAGTACCGCTCACCGTCGCTCTCGACGGCCGCGAGTTCGTACGTCTCGTAGTACCGCTCACCGTCGCTCTCGACGGCCGCGAGTTCGTACGTCTCGTAGTACCGCTCACCGTCGCTCTCGACGGTCACGACGATGGACGAAGGATACCCCCAGTCCACGTCGAGGACCGTGCCCTCGACTCGCGTCGGTCGAACGAGACGCCCCGCGACCGTGACCGTCTCGTCGCTCGTGACGGCCGTCTCCTCGTTCGTCATGCGTGACTCGTCTCACAGAACGTGACCGTCGCACAGTTCATACGGACCCTGACCGGGCGAGAAAGTATAAGTATTCTATTCTGTTCAACTCGATTTACTGCCGGGGACGCGGGCAGACGTGCCGTGAACGCTTTGAACGGTTCCGATTTCGCGGTCTCGGTCGGCGGACTCGAACTATTCGACTCGTTTCTCCATGACGATTTCGTCGTACTCGCGGTACGAAAGCGGGTACTCGCCGGTCTTCTCGTAGCCGCGACTGCGGTACAGGTCGGCGAGGTACGGATGTCCGTCGGGCGTCGTGAGCCACACGGTCTCCCGGTCGCCGTCGCGGACCGCTCGCTCCGCGCAGTCTAGCAGTTTTCGGCCGACGCCCTCGCCCTTCCAGTCCTCGCGGACGCCCAGACGACTGAGTTTCGTCCGGTCGGGGTCGGTGGCTTCGACCCTGACCCCGCCGACGAGTTCAGTTCCGACTTCGGCGACGAAGACCCGACTCTCCCGCATCCACTCCGCGACCTCCTCGGCGGTCGCGGACTCCGCCTTGGCCGGAAAGCCGAGTCGGCGGTTCTCGGCGTACGCGCTCCGATAGACCGCTGCGAGTCGCTCGGCGTCCTCGGGGGTCGCTCTACGAATTCGAGGCTCGGTCACGCGTCGAACCGAAACGGTGGCGCGTCCTGAGTCTGTCGGTGGACTACCCCAACACGATGTCGAGGTACAGCATCACCGCGACGCCGAACATCGTTCCGAGGGTCGCCACGCGCTCGTGGCCGCGGGCGTGGGTCTCGGGCACGATTTCGTCGCTGATGACGAACAGCATCGCGCCCGCAGCGAACCCCATCGCGTAGGGGAGTATCGACCCGGCGACGCCGACCGCGAGCGCACCGATTACCGCGAGCGGAATCTCCACGAGACCCGCCCGGACGCCCGCGACGGTCGCGTAGAACAGCGACCCGAACCCGGCGTTGGCGGCCGCGACCGCCACCGCCAGCCCCTCCGGCACGTTCTGGATGCCGATGGCGAGCATCAGCGCGAGTGCGTCGCCGACCTCGCCCGACCCGAAGCCGACGCCGACCGCCAGCCCCTCCGGCATGTTGTGGAGCGTGATGGCGACGATGAACAGCAGGACCGAGGCGGTCCGGGCGTCGTCGGGGTCGAGTCGCTCCCGGCCGGTCGCGGTGTCCTCCTCGATTCTGGGGGCCGGGTCCGTCGCGCTCGCCTTCGCTTCGTCGGCCAGTTCGTCGCCCGCTTCACCTGCCGCGTTCGCCTCGTCCGGTCGCTCGTCGCTCGTCGGTCCTCCGTCCGAGTAGTCCCGTCTCCGACCGGTGACGACGACGTGGATGTGGGGCACCCACTGGTCGGCCCGGTCGAGCAGGAGGACCCCGAGCGCGAATCCGACCAGCACGGGACCGATGCCGCCGATTTCGATGCCGGGCAGGATGAGACTCGTAAAGCTCGCCGAGAGCATCACGCCCGCGGCGAAGCCGAGCGCACCGTCGAGGGCGCGGTCGGAGGGGTCGGGCCAGACGACGACCAGCGCGGCCCCGAGGGTGTTCAGCGACGCGATGAAGACGCCGCCGGCGAGTCCCTGTATCACGGGGTCGGTACCGACCAGGCGGACGAACCACTCGCTCAACATCGCTCCGTCCTCGTAGTCCGTGTCGGGCGCTCCGCTTCGACCATTACGGGGAACGTCGGCCGACGAGACTAAAAGTCCGCCGCCGGGCGACGACGCCGCCGGACCGAGCGCCCGACGACCGAAGCGGCGTTCGACCGGCCGAGCGCGAGCGAACGCCCGAGAGATTGAAACATCAGGGCGGCGAACCTCTTGTATGCGCGTCTGTGACATCTGTGAACGCCAGAAACCGGGGGGTACTCGGTTGGTCTCGCGCACCGGCGGCGACGTCTGGGTGTGCCGGGGATGCATGATGCAGGCGGTCACCAACAAGGCCGACGAACTCACCTACCGAGACTGGTGAGTCGGTCGGCGTTGTTCCGGTAGCCACGGTCGGCGAGACCCCGGTCGGCTATCGATTCCGCGGTTTTCAGGCCAATTTCGCGGTGTTCGCAGTCGATTCGTGAGTTCCGTTTCCGACCGGCCGAGGCCGCGATAGGGCGTGAACAACCATTTGATTTCTTATATAACAGGTTCTAGAGATTCGCGTAGTTTTATTTCCCCTGTGTGAGAACAACTATCTCACTCATGAGTCAGTCACCGAGCGACTCGACCGAGGGACGGACTGCAGACGACGCCGACGGGAACGGTCTCGGCTCGGTGGACGACTCGCTCGACGCGATTTTCGAGGTCCTCGTGGCCGAGCGACGCCGTCGCGCGCTCTACGTCCTCCACCGCCGTGGCGGGCCGGTCGCGCTCTCGGACCTCGCCGAGGCGGTGGCCTCCTGCGAGGGCGAGGACGCCGACGTCGAGCGCGTCGCCGCGTCGCTCCACCACGTCCACCTCCCGAAACTCGTCGCGGCGAACGTCGCCGAGTACGACCCCGAAGACGGGACTGTACGACCGCTCGGCCACCCCGAGCGGCTGTACCGCCATCTCAGCGCCGCCGCCGAGGACGAGTACCGGCCGCTCCGCCGCGCCGCCGAGAGCGCCACCCTCTCGGAGTTCTGAGGTCGCGCGTCAGTCGAGTCGCCACCCGTCGTCCGTCCGTTCCACGTCCGACAGCGCCGCCAGCGAGGGCCGAACGCAGGACGTCCACCACTCGTCGGCGTCGTCGTGGCCCGCGGGATAGTCGGGGTACACCGCGGTCCGGAGTCGGTCGCCCGTCGCGGGACCGTCCTCCGACAGGTAGTAGCAGGCGGCGTAGACCGCCGCGCGCTCGCGCTCGTCCGGGGCCGAGAGCGTCGAGATGTCGTTCTCGAGTTGCTGTGGGAGACCGCCCTCGTACTCGTTGGTCGTGCCGGGCATCGGCCCGTCGCGCGCCTCGGTCGCGGTGTGGCCGGGTAGCCACCAGACCGACTCGCCGTCGACCGACTTGCGTTCGAGGACGCCCTCGGTGGCGAGTCTGTCGAGGGCCTCGCGGGTCCTCGCCCGGCGGTAGGGAACCGACCCGCCGACTTCCTCGGTCGTCAACACCGGGTCGTCGGCGTCGCGGAACGGCGCGAGGAGGGCGTCGTCGGCCAGCGACGAACCGCGCTCGGGGAGGGCGCTGCGGGGTGCATCGTCGGAGTCCGGAGTCACACCGGTAGCAGGCCGCCGACGCTGAAAAGGGTTGTCGCCCCGCCGACCGTCGGCAGGGTCGCCGCGCCGGTCGCCGACGGGAGGGGCCCGCCGGTCGCAACTACGCTTCCGAGATACGCCGCCGCGGCGGTGGCGAACACCCCGAGCGCGAACAGGCCGTAGTTCCACGTCGTGCTGTCGGCGGGGGTCACCGACAGCGAGTAGCGACGGCCCGAGACGGGCCACAGCAGGGCCACGCCCATCGGCGTCAGCAGGTCGCCGACGAGGTGCGCGAGGACCGCGAAGGCCGCGATACCGCCCGCGAACGCCGGGAGCGGCGCCGGGCCGGCAGAGAGACCGCCGAGACCGGTCGCCGACGCGCCCGCGCTCGCGGCGGTCCACGTCGCGCCCCCGACCAGCGCGGCGAACGCCAGCGTGTGGGTCGGTCCGCGGTGGGAGACGCCCGGTATCCGGTGGTCCACGTCGGGGAGCATCGCCAGCCAGCAGACCGCCGCGCCGCCCGCCACGGCCGCGGTCGGGTGGCCGCCGGCGAGGAGCAGGCCGCCGAGGGGAGCGTACAGCGCGAGCGAGACGCCGTAGTGGCCGATTCTGAACACGGCCGACCGTGGCGACTCCGGCGACGTAACTGTGGCGGAGTGGCCTACACGGAGGTCGCCCGATGCAGAAACCGGTTTGGCCTCGGAGTCCGTCCGTGACGTATGGACGGACAGACTGCGGTCGTGACGGGCGCGAGTCGAGGCATCGGCGCGGCGGTCGCGCGGCGGTTCGCCGCCGAGGGCGCGCGAGTCGTCGTCTGCGCGCGGGAACAGGACGGACTCGACCGCGTCGTCGCCGACATCGAGGCGGCGAGCGGCGACGACGGGGGCGAGGTCGAGGCGATGCGCGCCGACGTGCGCGACGAGTTCGACGTGGAGCGACTGATGGAGACCGCGGCCCGCGGGAGCGACGGCGGCATCGACGTGGTGGTCGCCAGCGCCGGGGTCTTCCACGGCACGCCCGGCGAGTCGCCGCTGGCCGACGACGCCTACTCGGCGTTCGACGACTCGTTCCGGACCAACGCCCGTGGGGTCTTCGCCGCGGTCAAGGAGGCCCTGCCGCACCTCGCCGACGACGCGCGGGTACTGGTCCCCTCCGGGAACGTCGCCCGCGAGGCGAAACCGGGGTACGGCGCGTACGCGGTCTCGAAGGCGGCGGCCGAGGCGGTCGTCCGGCAGTTCGCGGCCGAACTCGACCACACGGTCGGCGTCGTGGACCCCGGCGTGGTCGCGACCGACCTGACCGGCGGGCAGGGCCGGGACCCCGAGGACGCCGCGGACCTCGTCCACTGGGCCGCGACCGAGGCGCCCCCGGCGGAGTTCGACGGCGGCGTCGTCGGCCTGACGGAGTTCAGGAAGGCGACCGCGTAGAGACGGCCGTCGCGGTTCGACCGGACCCCGCTACTCCGCCGTGTCGCGTCCGGCCGTCCCGGTCGCGTTCTCGTCCACGTAGACGACCATGCTACTCTCGTGACAGCCGCTGTCGTGGAGGAAGCGGTGGACCTCGTGGCGCTCGTAGTCGCGCAGGTGGCGGTCGATATCGCTGGCGTTGGCGTACGACTCGTCGCAGGTCTCGACCTCACCGAGGGCGACGACGACCGGCGGCGGGTCCTCGGCCACGATTTCCGGTCGGGTCGTGCTGTCGACCGTCGCGCCGAAACTCTCCAGATACCACGCGAAGGGGAGGCGGTCGAACCAGCCGCCGTGTGCGGGTTGGTTCGGAGTCAACAGCGCCTCTTCGTCCGCCGCGTCGAAGGTCTCGCCGTAGTACAGCACGTCGACGCCGCGGTTCGACTGCGAGACTGCCCGGACCTCGTGGAGGAGCGGTTTCATCTCGCTCGACGACTGTGCGTACTGGACGAACTCGTTGCCGTCGCTCTGGGGGTGGCGGTACGAGGTGGCGACCGCTGTCGCGCCGACCTGTCCGACGACGACCAGCAGGACCAGCGCGGCCGCGGTCGCCGAAATCGCGTCGCCGTCCGCCACGCTGGCGGCGCCGAGGCGGCCGACCAGCGCGAGACCGACGGCGGCCGGAACCGCCAGCGGGACGACGACGTGGATGACCTCCCACGGGAACGGGTTGTCCACGATGACGGGGTAGCCCGCCAGACTCGCCGCGCCCCAGAAGAACGCGAACCCGACCACGTCGCGGGGACGCTCGCCGGAGTACCGGTCCGCGACGAATCCGAGCGCGGCGAACGCCAGCACGACCGCTCCGCCCTCCGCGAGCGCCGGCCAGAGCGCCTTCGCGGTCCAGAGGTACGAGTGGTCGTTGCCGCCGACCCACTTGCCGGTGAACGCCCGCCACGACCCGAGCGTGGCCTCGCCGACCAGCGCGGGGAGCAGGGTCGGGTCGCGAGCGGTCGCGCCGAGCGTGGGCGAGGCCTCCGCGCCGGACCCCCGCGGCGCGTAGAAGAACACCACGACGGCGAAGAACTCGACGACCGCGAGCGCGAAGTGAGTCCGCCAGCGCCAGACCTCGCGGGCGGTTCGGCGGACGCGCCCGGTCGCGGCATCGAGCGCGCTCGTCTCGGCGCTCTCGCGGAGGAGTCGCCGGTCCCAGAGCAGGGCCGCGGCCCCGGCCCAGCAGACCGGGTAGACGAGCGCGTTCTCCTTGGTCGTGAGCGCCAGCGCGAACGCTGCGGTTCCCGCGTAGAGGTAGGCCGGGCGGCGAGCGTCGTACGCCCGGACGAAGAAGCCGAACGCGACCAGCATGAACCCCGCCAGCAGCAGGTCGTTGCGGTAGAACCGCGAGAAGTAGAGCAAGAGCGGGTTCGCCGCCAGCAGGAGCGCCAGCGCGACCGTCTCGGAGTCGCGCAGTCGCCGGCGGAACAGGAGCGCCGCGAGGGGAAGCAGGCCGCCGACCAGCGCGGGCACGAGTCGCATCGTGAAGTCCGACGCGCCGAGGACCTCGAAGACGTAGCTGTTGACGATGGTCAGGAACGGGCCGTGGACCACGGGCCGGTACCAGTAGACGCCCGACTCCATGTAGCGGTACGCCCAGTAGGCGACCCGGGCCTCGTCCTGATGGGCCACTCGCGCGCCGAGCGCGAACAGTCGAGCGGCGACGGCGAACAGAGCGATTAGCGCGACCGCGACCCGGACGCGGCCGAGGTCGGAGACGGTTCTGCGGACAGTGCCGACCGGTCGAGAGCGGAGCGCGCCGGACATCGTCAGCAGATGGCGTAGACGATGCTCAGCGACCCGTCCTCTCGGAGAGTGACGTGGGCGTTGCCGTGGCACTCGTTGGTGGCGATGGTCGCGCAGTCACGGCGCGGCGAGTCGGTCGCGGTCGTCCGTGCGTCGGTCGCACCCGCCTTCGAGTCCGCCGGGGTCTGAGTGTCCGCCGCGGTCGCGGTCCCGTTCGACGCGACCAGTTCGGCGCAGACTCGGAACCGCTCGACGCCGTCGGGGTCGGCCTCCCGGAGGTTGTAGAGGATAGACTCGCCGCGCGGGAACTCCTCGGTCGTCTCGAAGACCGTCTCGCCGGTCGCCTCCCGGACGACCGCGACTCGGAGCGTCCGCGGTCCGGACAGTTCGTTCTCGACGGTGATTTCGTGGTCCGGTTCGGGAGTGTTCGAGGCTTTGGCTATCCAGTCGCCGTTCGTGTCGTCGGTCTCGGTCGGGTCGCTCGCCGAGTCGGTCGTCCCGCCGGTCGTCTTCTCGGTGGGCGGTTCCCGGGTCGTCCTCTCGGTGGACGATTCGGGGGTCTGACCGCCGGTCGTCGTCCGGTCGGCGGCCACACCGCCGGCGTCGGAGAGACAACCCGCGGACGCGAGACCGACGCCGACCGCCGCGAGGACCGAGCGTCGTGTAAGTCCGGTCATACGTTCGACTCCGGAACCCGCCGGGATAAGTGTTAAAGAGACTGAAAGACGCCTTTCAGTCTCGGGTCGAGTTCCGCACAGAGCGCGAGTCCGGCAATCGGAGGGCTTATTAATTCGAGTTTTAGATTTAACAACATGCGAATCTCTCGTCTCGGTCTCGCCGGTCCGGTCGCACTCGTCGCGCTCACGCCGTTCGCGTTCTGGGCGGACGCGCCCAAGGTCGCGGCCATCGCGTGGGTGGCGTTCGCCGCGATGGCGGGCGCGGCGCTGGTGGGCGAGCGGACCGGCGCGACGACCGACGCCGGGCGGTTGGTGTGGGGCTACGGCCTCGCCAGCGGCGCGATGATAACCAGCGCGGCCGTGTTCGTCGTGCCGGGGGCCATCGACCACCACCCGAAGTTCGGCGGCTTCGGCATCGCGCTCGGCGTCCTCGTCGGCTTCTCGGCCCACACGCTCGGCCACCGGGCGACCCACATGGAACTCCCCTTCGACCACACCGCCGCGGAGTTGACCGCCCACTCGTTCGCCGCGGGGTCCATCATCGGTCTCGTCTACGGGAACATGACGGACCTCGGACTCCTGCTCGGACTCGCCATCGTCTCCCACAAGGGTCCCGCGGGCTACGCCGCGGCCGACCGACTCCGCCGGGCGGGCAAGCCGGTGTCGGTCCTCCTGCTCCCCGCGGCGGGCGTCGGCCTGACCGCGATTCCGGCCGCGTTCCTGCGACTCCCGTCGAGCGACCCGGTCAACGCCGTCGTCTTCGGGTTCGCGGCGGGCGTGTTTCTCCACGTCGCGATGGACTTCCTGCCGCGGTGCGAACTCGGCGGCGAGGTGTACGAGGTGGCCCAGATTACCGACGACGCCCACGACCTGCTCGACCGACTCCGGGCGCGGGCCGTGATGAGTACCGGTCTCGGCGGCGTCGTCGTCTTCCTCGCGTGGCTGATTCTGCGGCCCGGCCCGTAGGGAGTTGCGCTCCGGTCGGTCGCCCGGGTCGGGACTCGTCTGCCCCAACCGATAACCGGCTCTCGCTCCTCTCTCCGATAATGTTCACCGTCGACCTTCACACCCACACTCGGTTCTTCCACGGCGTTCCCGCCCTCGGACGCGCGTTCGACCCCGTGGGGGCGCGCCTGCTCGCGCGGACCGCCCGGTACCGGGATCTCGACGCGGTCGTCACGACCAACCACGACTACTACCGCGAGTTCGACCTCGGCGGCGAGTCGTTCGCGGTGCTGCCCGGCATCGAGGTCACGACGACACGGGGCCACGCGCTCGTCGTCGGCCCCGACCCGCCGGCGCGCACGCCGGAGGGCGAACTCACGCCGACGCAGGTGGTCGAGTTGGCCCACGACCGCGACTGCGCGGCCATCATCGCCCACCCGTTCCGCAACAGCACCGTCCGGGAGGCCGACGCCGACTTCGACGCGGTCGAGGTCAACGGCAAGGGGACCGACCCCGCCGAGTGGGTCGAGCAGTTGGCCGAGGCCCGCGACCTGCCGCTGGTCGGCGGGAGCGACGCCCACTACCCCGTCGAGGTCGGGCGGGCCTACACCGAAATCGAGGCCGACGAACTCACGCCCGAGAGCCTCACGGCCGCGATTCGGGACGGCCGGGTCGAACCCCGCGTGGACCGCAGTCCCTCTCAGCAGTTGCTCCGCCGAGCGTACAAGGCGATTCACGGCCAGAAGGGCTGGCTGGAACACCCCGCGCCGGAACCGCCGGGACTCGGGACGCCGCCGGGCGAGGACGAGAACGCGCCGCCGCCGCGCGAACCGGAGGCGGGCGACGCTCGCACTGACACCTGACTGTGGATTTTTCAACGGTGGAGAAATATTGTTGAGAGCATTCTATACCCACCGTTAACTCTCCCGACTTCGCCCGAGTGCCGTGAGACCACACCTCACACGTGGAGTACCTTTTTGCCGCTCTCGGCGGAAGTCGCCGACATGTCGAACGCGGCGTGACGCTCCGACCGTAGCCCCGACGACGCGGGACCGCCAGCTTTCGGCTTCGACACTTCCGGCGGCGGCCGGCGTCGAGACTGTTTCCCACGTCACGCCAGATGTTCCGCCACACTCGCAGTTCGACTCGACGGTATCGCTTCCCGGAGACGACGCGTCAGCGACCGCGGACCGGTAGTCGCCACGACCGGCGGTGGTCGCGGTGAACGACCTCCGGCGGGCCGTGCTGACCTACTACGCCTACCGGTGTGTCAGCGCAATCGGCTTCGTCGCGCCGTTCCTGAACGTCTTCCTCGTGAATCGGGGCGTGACCTTCACCGACCTCGCGCTCGGCGGGTCGGCGATGGCCGCGGTCACGCTCCTCGGCGAGGTGCCGAGCGGCTACGTCGGCGACCGACTCGGCCGCAGGTGGAGCCTCCTGCTGAGTCAGTCGCTGTTCGCGGTCGGCATCTCGTCGTGGTTCTTCGCGCGCTCGACGGCCCCAATCGTCGCCGTCTTCGTCGTCACCGGCCTCGGCGCGGCGTTCCAGTCGGGGAGCACCCAAGCGTGGCTCTACGACGTGCTGGACGAGGAGGGCGCGGCCGACCGCTACGCCGACGTCGAGAGCCGCGGTTCGGCGCTCCGGCTCTGGGTGACGGCGACGACGATGGTCGCGGGCGGCCTGCTGTACGTCCTCGACCCTCGGGTTCCGTTCGTCTGCGCCGCCGCGCTCAGTTGGTCCGGCGTCGGAATCGTCGCCTCGCTCCCGAGGAACGCCCGGTACCGCGGCGGAGACGGCGAGGCGAGCGACTCCGGCGACGACGCCGACGACCCGCTCGGCCCGCGCCGCGCGCTCGCGGTCGTCCGGCGGTTCCTCGCCCGGCCGGACCTCCGCGCCGTCGTCGCCGTCGTGGCGGTCTACGCCGGAGCGTCGGTCGCCGCGGGCGACTACCTCCAACCGGTGGTCGTCGGCGTCCTCCCGCGGACCACCGCCGCGGTCGCCGGGGTCGCGCTCCCGGAGTTCGTCGTCTTGGGCTGTCTCTACGCGGCGTTCACCGCGCTCTCGGCCGCGGCGGTGGACCGGGCCGGCGCGCTCCGCGACGCGCTCGGAGCGACTCCGGCCCTGCTGGCGCTCGTCGGTCTCGGCGGGACCGCGATGGCGGTCCCGGTCGTCGCCACCCGCGCGCTCGGCGGACCGGTCGCCGTCGGCGCGACCCTCGCGGCGGTCGTGGGCTTTCGGACCTGTCGGGAGGTCGTCCACCCGATTCACAGCGCCTACCTGAACGACCGCGCGGAGTCGGTCGGCCGGGCGACGACCCTCAGCGCCGTGTCCTTCGTCTCGGCGCTCGTCCGGGTCCCGTTCCTGCTGGTCGGCGGGCGCGTCGCCGACGCGACGACGCCCGCGCTGGCGCTCGCGCTCGTCGGTCTCGTCGCGGTCGTCGCGGTCCTCGGCGCGGCGGTCACCGCGCACCCGCTCGACTCCGAAACCGCCGTGACCGGGCCGGTCGAGGAGTGAGTCGGACGCTGTACCCTCGTTCGAGTCCGTTTCGGTTCACTTCGCCGACCACTCCGTGCCGCCACACCGAGTTTTAAGCCCCACTCCGACAACCTACCACGCATGAGAGTCGCCGTACTCGCACACGAGAAGTTTCCCGACCGCGCGAAGACCGCGGTCGGCCTGTTGCGCTACGCCGATTACGAGGTCGAGGCGGTCCTCGACCGCGACAACGCCGGGAAGCGGGTCTCGGACTTCGTGGACGACGTGCAGGACGCGCCCATCGTCGCCGAGATGGCCGACGCGCCCGAGGTGGACGCGCTCATCGTCGGCATCGCGCCCATCGGCGGCGGGTTCGACGAGTCGTGGCGCTCGGACGTGACCACCGCCCTGGAGCGCGGGTGCGACCTGATTTCGGGCCTCCACTACTTCCTCGAAGACGACGAGGAGTTCGCGCGCCTCGCCGACGAGAACGACGCCGACATCTGGGACGTGCGCAGGCCCCCGGAGGACCTCTCGGTCGCGCAGGGCGTCGCCGACGAAGTCGAGGCGGAGGTCGTCCTCACGGTCGGCACCGACTGCTCGGTCGGGAAGATGACCGCCACGATGGAACTGCTGGAGGCGGCCCGCGAGCGCGGCGCCGACGTCGGGTTCGTCCCCACCGGCCAGACCGGCATCATGATAGAGAACTGGGGCACTCCCATCGACCGCGTCGTCTCGGACTTCACCGCGGGAGCGGTCGAGGAGATGATTCTGGAGCGAGGCGACGACCACGACTACCTCTTCGTGGAGGGGCAGGGGAGCATCGTCCACCCGGCCTACTCGGCGGTCACGTGCGGTATCCTCCACGGGTCGATGGCCGACAGACTGGTCCTCTGCCACGAGGCGGGCCGCGAGGCCATCCACGGCTACGAGGACACCGCCGTCCCGCCGCTGGCCGACTACGTGGACCTCTACGAGGACCTCGCCCGGCCGGTCCACGAGACCGAAGTCGTCGCCGGCGCGCTCAACACGTGGGAGATCGCCGACGATGCCGCGGCCCGCGACGCGGTCGAGACCTTCGCCGACGAACTCGACGCGCCCGCGACCGACCCGGTTCGGTTCGGCGACGCGGACGACGACGGCATCGACGCGGTCCTGGAGGCGATTCTGTGAGCCTCGAAACCGCGTTCGAGCGGGTCTCGCTCCCGCTCGAAGACGCCTTCACCATCTCGCGGGGCACGCAGGAGACCGCCGAGAACGTCGTGGTCCGGGTCGCCGACGGCGAGGGCAACGAGGGCGTCGGCGCGGCAGCGCCCTCGGAACACTACGGCGAGACCGCCGCGACCGTCGAGGCGGTCCTGCCCGACCTGCTCGACGTCGTGGCGGAGGTCGGCGACCCCCACCAACTCGACCGAATCGAGCGCCGCATGGAGGAGACGGTCGCGCGCAACCCGGCCGCCAGATGCGCGGTCAGCGTCGCGCTCCACGACTTGGCGGCCAAGCGCGCCGACCTCCCGCTCTATCGCTACTGGGGACTCGACCCCGCGGAGTCGGTCCCGACCTCCTACACCATCGGCATCGACACCACCGAGCGGATGGGCGAGAAGACCGAGACCGCCGTCGAGCGGGGGTACTCGGTCCTCAAGGTCAAGGTCGGCACCGACCGCGACGAGGAGATAATCTCGACGGTGCGCGAGGCCGCGCCCGAGGCCACGATTCGGGTGGACGCCAACGAGGCGTGGTCGCCCCGCGAGGCGGTCCGGAAGATAGACCGACTCGCGGAGTACGACCTCGAATTCGTGGAGCAACCCGTCTCGGCCGACGACCCCGAGGGGCTGAAGTTCGTCCGCGACCGGTCGGTCCTGCCCATCGCGGCCGACGAGTCGTGCGTGACGCTCGCGGACGTGCCGCGAATCGCGGGCAGCGTGGACATCGCCAACCTGAAACTGATGAAGTGCGGCGGCCTGCGCGAGGCCAAGCGCATGATTCACACCGCTCGCGCCCACGGACTGGAGGTCATGCTCGGGTGCATGGTAGAGACGAACGCCGCGATTTCGGCGGCGGCCCACCTCGCGCCCCTGCTCGACTACGCCGACCTCGACGGGTCGCTCCTGCTGGACGAGGACCCATACGACGGCGTTCCGATGCCCGAGGGGAACATCGACCTCGCCGGACTCGACCGACCGGGGACCGGCGCGCGAATCGAGTAGAATCTGCGTATAGGCGGAGTAGGGTCGCCTTACCCTGCGATTCCGCCACAATCGCTTTTATCGATTACTGAGTTGTTGTGGTACGGATGGGGGACGCCGAGACACCTGCGGAGACGGCGCGCGAGACCGGCGAACTGCTCTACGACGGACTGCTCAGCGTTGTCGTGACGGGCATCGCGATTATCGTTCCGCTCGTGGTGACCGTCTGGGTGCTGGCGACGATAGTCGAGTTCATCGCGGGGGCGTTCGCGCCGGTGGTCGCGGTCCTGGAGTGGACCGGTCTGGTCAGTTTCCTCCGGTCGCTGTGGCTCGGCCAGTTCTTCGCGGAGTTGGGTATCTACAGCGCGGTGTTCGAGTACGTCCCGGAACTCGTCGCGGTGACGGTTCTGCTCGGAAGTATCGTGGGCGTCGGTAGCCTCGCGCACGTCCGGTACGGCGAGCGCCTCGTGGTCGCGGTCGATTCGGCGCTGGCCGAAATCCCGGGCGTCGGCACCGTCTACAAGAGCTTTCGGCGGGTCGGCGACGCGATGCTCGGGAGCGAGGCCGAGAACTTCGAGGACGTGAAGGTCGTGGAGTACCCCCGCGAGGGGTCGTACATCCTCGGTTTCGAGACGGCCGACTCCCCGGAGGCCATCGGAGATGCGGTCGGCGAGGAGGACCTCGTGGCGATGTTCCTCCCGTTCGCGCCCAACCCCGTAATGGGCGGCTACCTCGCTCACATCCCGGAAGACCGGGTCTACGACGTGGACATGACCGTCGAGGAGGGAATCCGGACCATCATCACCAGCGGCATCGCCTCGGGCGAGGGCGACGGCGAGACGGCCGTCGGCAACATCCCGGGCGTCGAACACGAACCGGACGGTCCGGCGAAGGCCGACTGACCGGGGATGTCGGCGGCGGGCGACCCGAATTCAGTCGTCGGCCGACGCGGCCGCCGACGAGTCGGCGGTGTTCTTCGGGGTGGTGGCGCGGCCGGTCAGCGCCATGGCGAACAGGACGAGCGGCGAGAGGAAGGCGAAGAAGTAGTACGGGAAGTACGCCATCGTCGAGACGCCGAACACCGAGGCCATGTACACCCCGCCGGCGTGCCACGGGATGAGCGCCCCCGTCGGCGTCCCCGCGGCCTCGACCGCACGGGAGAGGTCGCTGCTCTCTAGATCGTACTCGTCGTAGAGGTTGCGCAGCGTCATCCCCGGAATCACGATAGCCATGTACTGCTGGGCGCTGAACAGGTTGACCAGAATCGCGGAGACGCCCGAACTGACGACCAGTCCGGTCCTGCTCCGGATTCCCTCCGCGAGATGGTGAGCCAGCACCGCGAGGATGCCGAGTCCTTCGAGCAGACCGCCCAGCGAGAGCGCGGCGACGACGACGGTGATAGTCCACGCCGACCCCGAGAGACCACCGGCGGCCAGCAGGTCGTTGACCAACTTAGTGCCGGTTTCGGGGGCGGTCCCGTTGAGGAACACGTCCCACGCGGCCGTGAAGCCGGCGCCCTGCACGAGGATGGTGGTGAACACGCCCGCGAAGACCCCCGCGACGAGCGAGGGGAGCGCGGGGTAGCCGTAGAGCGCGAGGCCGAAGGTGACGACCAGCGGGAGGAACACGAGCGGCGAGAGGTTGTAGGTACCCGCGAGTGCGCCCTGAATCTCGGCGACCTGTCCCTCGGGAATCGCTCCGCCCGCGCGGAGACCGAGAGCGGCGTAGAGTATCAGCGAGATACCCAGCGCGATGGCGGTTCCCGTGCGCATCGCCCGGATGTGGTCGTAGAGGTCGGTGTTCGTGACCGCGGCCGCGAGGTTGGTCGTGTCCGAGAGCGGCGACTGCTTGTCGCCCGCGTACGCCCCGCTCAGAATCGCACCGGCGGTCATCGGTTCGGGGATACCGAGGCCCGAACCGATACCGATGAACGCGACGCCGAGCGTCCCGGCGGTCGTCCACGACGACCCGATGGAGAACGCGACGGCCGCGGCGAGAATCGCGGTCGCGGGGAGGAATACCTTCGGGGTGAGAATCGACAGCCCGTAGTACATCAGCCCCGGTATGGTCCCGGAGCTAACCCACGTAGCGATGAGCGCGTAGATGGTGAACAGGATGAGCAGCGCCTGTAGTCCCATCAGGAGGCTGTCGGCGATACCGTCGTAGATTTCCTCCCACGAGAGGTCCATCCAGTAGTAGCCGACGAGTCCAGTCAGCACGATACTCCAGAGCAGCGGACCGTGGGGCGCGAGTTTGAGATACCCCGACCCGATGCCGAGGAAGACGATGACGCCGAGTACGGGCACGAGCGCCTGCGCCAGCGTCGGCCGCCGCTCGGGCGACAGTTCTCCGTACGTCAGCGGTTCGAAGTCGAGTGAAGCCATTGTCGTCGCAGAATATTACCTGAAGGTATTAAACAGGAACGATTTTATTCGTATAAGGTATATTCAAATTGCGGTCTGGTATCGATACACACGCCTACGAGCGGTCGAGAGCGTCGCTGGCGAGTGAATAGGAATTTCCGACCGCGGACTACGTCGGCGATATCGCGGTCTCGCCTACCGACTCGTGAAGTGTGGCCGCCTACTGACGTGTTTCGGGAGGTATCGCCGCTCGTTCGGCAAGTCACCGACGTCGGCAAGGACTGCCGACTTCAGTTCGTCGAAGGTCATCTCGCGCTCCGCGCCCTCGGCCCGGACGGTGACCTTTAGGCCCGGGCCGTCCGTTCCGTCGTCGGACTCGATTTCTCGGTCGCCGACCACGGCGTGGTAGGGCACCCAGTCGTTCTCGGCCTTCGCGATGCGCTCGCCGACCGACTCGTCGCGCTCGTCCACGTCGGCCCGGACTCCGGCCGATTCGAGGTCGTCGGCCAGCGCGTCGCAGTAATCGACGTGTTCCTCGCCGACCGGGACGAACCGGACCTGCGCGGGCGAGAGCCACGTCGGGAGTCGGGGCGGTTCGCGCTCGGCGGCCGTCTCCAGCAGGGCGGCCAGCACGCGCTCGATGCCGCCCGACGGCGAGCAGTGGACGACGGGCGGGTGGCGCGACTCCTCGCCGGCGTCGTACGTGACGTCGAACCGCTCGGCGCTCTCGACGTCGAGTTGGACGGTCGGGTTCTCGACGGGGCGGCCGAGTCGGTCGACGGTCGCGAAGTCCACCTCGACCGACCAGTAGTGCCGGCGCTCGGGCAGAATTTCCAGCAGTGCGGGTTTGCCGAGGTCCTCGACGAGCGACTCGACCCACGCCTCGTTGCCGTCGTAGAACTCGCGGGTCACGCGGACCGCGGGTTCGTAGCTCAGACCGAGGTCGTCGCCGGTTCGGAGAGCGAGTTTCGCCTGCGCCCGGAGTTCCTCTTTGGCCTGCGCCACGTCCCGGGTCGCGGTGTGCATGTCGGGCGTCGTGAACGCCCGCTGGCGCGTCAGGCCCGTCACCTCGTCGCGCCGTTCGCGCCGGAACGAGTAGGCTGGCGTCTCGTAGAGTCGCAGGGGCAGGTCCGACTCGGCGAGGTCCATGTCCCGCATGACGGAGAAGTGGCCGAAGCAGGCCGCCGGCCGGAACACCATCGGCCGGTCGCCCGACTCGGAGCGGTACTGGCGCTCACCGAACTTTTCGGCGTGCTCTCGGACCGCTCGCACGCCGAGGTCGTACATCACGGGCGTCTCGACCGGCATCCCGCCGTACTCGACCGCGAGGTCGTCGACGTACTCCATCAGCGAGTCCCGAATCAGTTTCCCGCGGGGGTACCACCGCAGGTTGCCCGCGTCGCTCGACTCGTCGTAGTCGGCCAGTTCCTTGTCCCGCATCAACTCGACGTGCGGTGGCCGTTCGCCCGCGCTGGCGGTTTCGCCCTCGACTTCGGCGGCGACGAACGCGCGCATGTCGTCGCTCACGCGGTCGGACCGTTTCGCTTCGCGTGCGTCTACTGTCTCGCCGTCGGGGAACGCCATCTTCCACTCGCTCGGCGCGCGTTCCGGAGATTCGTCGCTCTCGCGTCGCTCGGACGTGACGTGCCGGGAGAGTTCAGAGAGCGGGTGGCCCTTGCACGACACCTCGAAGGTCTTGTACCAGCCGAACGGTGCCCGCAGGACCTCGTAATCGGCTTCGAGGCCGGTTTCGAGGTTCCGGAGGACGGTCTTGGCGGCGTCGGGGTCGGCGAGGTCGTCGCTCAGGTGGGCGTAGGGGTAGAGGACGATTCGCCGGGTGTTCAACCGGTCGGTCACGTCGCGCAACTCGTCGGCGGCGTTCTCGACCACGGCGTCGAGGTCCGCCTCGTCTTCGGTCTCGACGCTGACGAACGCGGTGACGCAGTCCTCCATGCGGCCCTCCATCGGGACGCCCTCGGTCTCGGCGAGTCCCTCTCCGGCCTCCGTGGTGGTCTCGAACTCGAGGTGGTCGGAGTGGACGAAGAGCAGTCGCATGCGGGGAGTGACCGCGCCTGCGATGAAAAGTGTGCCGAGGTCGCTGTCTCCGCGGGGTCAGTCGTCGGCGGACGCGGGCGGTTCCTCCGTCTCGGCCACCGTCTCCTCGGGCGGCGCGTCGAACAGCGGACTCTGCTCGCCCGGCGTGAGAGTGTTGAGGACGAGCGCGGTCAGCGCGGTCACGACGACCGGTTCGCCGAAGAAAGTCCGGGCCGCGCTCGGGAGCCCCGAAATCGCGTCGGGACGCGTGGCGACGCCGAGACCCAGACCGAGCGACACCGCGAGGATGACCATGTTCCGGCGGTCGAGGTCGGTGTGGAGGAAGACGAGGCGCGCGCCGCTGGCCGCGACCATCCCGGCCATCAGCAGGACCGCGCCGCCGAAGACCGGACTCGGGATGGTGGCGACCGCCGCCCCGACCTTCGGACTCAGGCCGAGGACCGCGAGGATGACCCCGGCGACGCCGACGACGTGGCGACTCATGACGCCCGTGAAGTTGACGATGCCCGCGTTCTGCGAGAACGACGTGACGGGGAACGCGCCGAACGCCGCGCCGAGCGAACTCAGCAGACCGTCGGTGAACAGGCCGCCGCGCAGTTCCTCGCTGTCGGGCGTGCGACCCTCGGCCGACGTGACGCTCGACACGTCGCCGACCGTCTCCATCGCCGAGACCAGAAAGAGGAACGCGAAGGTGACCATCGGCACCGGTTCGAACTCGAAGCCGAACGCGCCGGGTTTCGGGACCGCGACCCACGACGCCTGCGCGACCGGGGCGAAGTCCACGAGACCCAGCGGGAGCGCCGCGAGGTAGCCGACCGCGAGACCGACGAGCGTGCTGAGGAGTCGGGTGACGCCGTCGGTGAAGAGGTTGAGCGCGACGGCGACGAACAGGACCAGCGCGGCCAGTCCGACGTTGTGGGCCGCGCCGTAGTCGCTCGCGCCGACGCCGCCCGCCGAGTAGTCCATCGCGACCGGAACGAGGTAGAGACCGATAATAATCACGACGAGGCCAGTTACGAGCGGCGGGAAGAACGGTTCGATGCGGTCGAACTGCCAGCCGATGAACCCTTCCACGACGAAACCGGTGACGAGTATCGCGCCGAAGACCGCCCCGAGTCCGTAGTTTACGCCGATGGACGAGGCCGCGCCGACGAAGGTGAAACTGGTTCCCATCACGATGGGGAGTTTGGCGCCGACCGGACCGACGGTGTAGGCCTGCACGACGGTCGCCAGTCCGGAGAACAGCAGGACCATCTGGACGATGTAGGCGGTGTCGCCCGCGCTCAGTCCGACCGCGCCCGCGACGATGAACGCCACCGCGGTCGCCGGAACCAGCATGACCGCGACGTGCTGGAGTCCCAGCAGGATGGACTTGGGCCACGGCGGCCGGTCGTCGAGTTCGTAGTCGAGGTCTATCTCTCCGTCCGTGTCTGTCATATACTCCGGACGAACGGGTCGGGTTCAATAATAGTTTCGCGTTCGAGCGCATATTTTGTCTTTCGAGGAAGGAAATATGCACGTTCTCGCATTAATTCGCGTCCGGACTCGATGCGCTCGGTCCACTTGGCTTCGAGTCGAACGTAGTGACTGCGGGTCGGACAGTCCACTGACTGCAGGTCGGACGTTCGAACTGGCGTGTGCGGACGCATCGTCTAAAAACCGCGAGTCAACCTCGAGTCTACAGAACAACCACTCCCTCAACTCAGTCCGAACTTCTTCGACCCCCATAGAATCGACTTCCGAAACGAAACCCCGCGACCGGGGTTCGCAGTTAGTGAATCGTGACTTCGTAGTCCTCGACGGTGATGTCTATCAGACTCGTCGCCTCGTAGTCGGTCTCGTCGAGCGCCGTCTCGCCGAGTTTCCGGATGACGACCACGATGTCCGCGATTTCGGCACCGATCTCGTCCATCGCGTCGCAGATGGAGGCCAGCGTCCCGCCGGTCGAGAGCAGGTCGTCCACGATGAGGACGCGGTCGCCCTCCTCCACGTCGTTGATGTACATCTCCGACTCGGAGTATCCCGTGGTCTGGTGGAGCGCGACCTCGCCGTCGAGTCCGTACTCGCGCTTGCGGATGACGACCAGCGGGATGTCGGTCTGGAGCGAGAGCGCGGTGGCGATGTGGATGCCCATCGCCTCGGGGGCGACGATTTTGTCCACGTCGAGGTCGGCCTCGCGCGTGACGCCGACCACGACCTCCCGGAGGAGTTCGGGTTCGAGCATCGGCACGCCGTTGCTGATGGGGTGGACGAGATACTGGTAGCCGTCCTTGTCGATAATCGGTGCCTCGTGGAGTGACTCGCGGAGTCGGTCCATGCCGGTGGTTCGAACAAACGGTGGAAAAACAGTTCGCTCTCGGGCGAGCGAACGCGGTCTGGTGAAGGACCCGCCGGGCGTCCGACGCGGGACCGCTCGCGGCACCTAAAGGGTTTTAGGGCATGACCGACTAGTTTCGGACAAGACAGTACTGATGAAACGCGTACTCTTCGGACTGCTCCTCATCCCGCTGCTGGACGCGCTGTTCCTCGTCGTGGTGGCGAGCGAACTCGGCGCCGCGCTGACGGTGGCGCTGGTCGTCCTGACCGCGCTGGTCGGGACGCTGTTCGTTCGGGCCGAGGGTCGCCACACTATCCGGAAGCTACAGGACGCCGTCGGCGAGGGTCGGGTCCCGACCGACGAACTGACCGACGGGGCGCTCCTCATCGCGGCGGGCGCGTTCCTGCTCACGCCCGGTCTCGTCACCGACGCCGTGGGCTTCCTGCTCGCGTTCCCGCCCTCGCGCATCCTCGTCCGCGAGGCGGTCCAGAAGTGGGTCGTCAAGCCCTACGTCGAGAAGAAGACCGGCGGCTTCGTCTCGGGCAACGTCTACACCTTCGGGTTCCCGAACGCCGAGGACGTGAGCGCGAGCGGAACGGGCGCGGGCGCGAGCGGTGCGAGCGCAGGCACCTCGGGGTCTGGAAGTCGGGACGGTTCCGAGGACACCTACCGCGTGGACGACGACGCCTACGACATCGAGTTCGAGGACGGCGAGGACGACGAGTAGCGGAGTGACGAGCGGGCAATCAGTCCGGAAAACACCGTGAGGGCGTCCCGAACCGGCGTCGAAAGGAAACGCTTAAACATTCAAGGGCGCAAGCAGTGAATGCGTTCACGGGCCAATAGCTCAATCAGGTTGAGCGCTCGGCTGATAACCGGGAGGTTCGCGGTTCAAATCCGCGTTGGCCCACTTTCTTTCCGGACGGTCTTTCGGCGTTCGGAATCCGCATCCACAACTCACTGTCCCTTTACTTCGAAATTTCACCGTCTCCAGTAGTGGGCGTCTTTCTAGAGTAGCGCCACGAGACCGGAGGCCTCTAGAATCTACTACGAACCCCTATCGTTCGCGAACAACCGCCCCGCGTTCCGTTCTGCGACGCCAGTGTCGATTCGGGACTGGACTCGCTCGTCGTTCGTCCGGTGGAGCGTTCCGTTGTCCGCACCCATCACGAAGGCGAGGACGGTCACGTGGAGCGTGAGCGCGACGAGAACACCGGTGAGCGGTGACAGGACTGCGAACAACTCGCCGGCCGTGGCGAGTAGTGCGAGTATCGCCCCGGGACCCGCGAGCGGTGCGTCGTCGTGATGAGCGTCGACGAGATACATCCACGACTGATAGCGACTCGCACCGGTTCCGGGAAGCGTTCCGAACATGTCGTCGGGAAGCCGTCGGAACACCGCGACCGCTGCAAAGAACTCGACGTGCAGATACACGGTCAGTACGACCGCGGTCAACGGCAACGCAACCAGAAGTATTTCGCCGAGGAGGGCTGTCGGTACGCCGGCCGTCAGCGGAAGGTCGAACAGCGTCGCGATAGCGAGCAGGCTCAGGAGGGTAGTCGGGACGGCGATACCGCCGACGAACTGGTGGAATCGCTGGTCGCTGTGGAGAGCGACAGCAACCGCCTGCACTTCCGGACACGACCGCATCCAGTACACGACCGGACTGAGGAAACACACGCCGAGGACGCCCATCGGGATGACTCCGGACGCAAACATGAATCGGACAATTCACGATACCGTCTTATATATTACTGCGTCACGTGTGTCCGCTGGTCGGACGCAGCAGATTCGGCCTGCGGACGGTGAAGAGGTCCGGAACGCTCAGGAGATCTTCATGCGCGAGGCCGAACAGGCGCCGGGCCAGCGAGACGTTCGCGGGTCTCGGGTCGGGCGTCGGTCGTTGACGTGGGCTCGCGACGGGCGATTCGACGGTGGCCGGAACGCTGACGGACATCGCAGTCCTAACTGGTGCGATGACCGAGACGCCCGACGGGACGGACGCCGATTCGGCCGAGGCCCGGTCCGACGCTTCCCCGTCTAACGTCGACTCGACCGGCGCTTCCCTGTCCAGCGTCGAGCAGTCCGACGCCGACCGATCCGGTGCCGAAAGCGACGGCGTCGAGTGGGCGGACGTGCTGGAGATGGTCGCCGCCGTCGCGCCCTCGTGGTCGGTCGAGCGCATCCGACAGTCGGACGGCGGGACCGACGAGGTCGCCTTCCTCACGGTCACGACCCCGGACGGTCTCCGCGAGGTGGTTCTGAAGGCCTTCTCCGGGGACGGCGTTCCCGCGGCGGTCGCGCGCTCGGAACCCAGAGTCCTCGAACTACTCTCCCGAGAGACCGAAATTCCGGTCCCCGAGGTAATCGGATTCGTGGACCAACACCCCGACCTCCCGGCCCCGTTCTTCCTCGCCGAGCGACTCCCGGGCGAGGACGGGTCGGGTCGGTTCCCCGACCTCTCGCCCGCCGCGCTCGAAACCGTCTTCGCCGACGCGGGTACCCACCTCGCGGCACTCCACGAGCGCCGGTCGTTCGACCGCTTCGGACGCGTCGGCGTCGAGGACGGCGACCTCGCCGTGGTCGGCGACCAATTCGGCCCGCGGAAGCAGTGGACCGACTGGTTGCTCGCGGACGCGGAGGACACCCTCGACGGGTTGGCCGGCGGTCGGTTCGACGACCTCGTTGGGCCGCTCCGGAACTACGTCCGTGACGCGATTCCCGCGCTCGACGGACCGGAAACGGCGTCGCTCGTCCACTGGGACTACCGACTCGGGAACATCCTCGTGGACCCCGAGACCGGCGAGACGACCGGCGTCCTCGACTGGGCGGACCTCGTCGCGGGCGACCCCGTCTACAACCTCGTCACTGTCGAAGACCACAACGTCAACTGGCAGACCCGCGACGTGGTCCTGCGCGAGCGACTGCGCGGGGCGCTGCTCGACGCCTACGCCGAGCGTCGGACCGACGGACTCCCGACCGACGCCGAGCGACGGGGCGGCGACCGCTCCGCGGAGTTCCGGGAGCGAAAGCGCGTCTACCACCTCTGCAACAGACTGAACGCGATGGCCTGCCTCCCGGACTGGTACGCCGACGCCGACGAGGCGGTCCGCGAGGAACGCGCGGCCGAGCATCGCATGTTCGTCAGGAGCTATCTCGAGTGAAAGAACAAGCCTATAATCGACCCTCCCTATCCCTCTCCCGTGCCCCGGACGCTCATCGTTTCGGACGTACACGCCAACGCCGCCGCCCTCGACGCCGTTCTCGCCGCTGAACCCGACCGCGAGTCGGTCGTCTTCCTCGGCGACGCCGTCGACAACGGCCCGCACCCCGACGCGGTCTGCGACCGCCTCCGCGAACTGAACCTCGCCGCGGGCGTTCGCGGGAATCACGACCGGACCGTCCTCGACGCCGTATCTTCGCGCGACTCGCGCGGCAGTGCGGGCGACGACCCCTTCGCAGAGTGGCAGGAGTGGACCGGCGAGCGCCTCTCGCCGGAGAACCGCGAGTTTCTCGCGTCGCTCGACAGCACGGCGACGCTGACGCTCGGCTGCCGGACGCTCCGCCTGCACCACGGCGACTTCCCCGCGCCGGACGGTCGGGAGGAGACGTGGCGGACCCGCGTGACCCCAGACGAGGACCCCGCGCCCTTCGAGACGGTCGCCGCCCGCTACGACGAGGACGTGATTCTGCACGGTCACTCGCACTTCCCGTTCGTCGCCACCGTCGCGGGAACGACGTTCGTGAATCCGGGGAGCGTCGGTCTCCAGCGCCCCGGGTGGCCCGCCGACGAGGCGCGCTACGCGGTGGTCGAGGACGGCGCGTTCGACCTCCGGAGCGTCGCCTACGACCCGGGCCCGGTCGCGGCCGACTCGCGGGAACTGAACAGTCCGTTCGTCGATTTGTGGGAACCGCCGAGTGCGACCGTGAGCGACTGAGACGCTACTCCTCGCTCAACTCCCGCACGGTCCACGAGATGCCGATACCCGAGACCAGCAGCACGACCAGATTGAACGCCGCCCGAAAGAGCGACCGGTACTCGCGGGCGACGAACGTGTCGATAGTCGCGTTCACGCTCGTGTAGAGTTGAATCACCGCGACGACCGCGAGCAGGACGAACAGACCCAGCGCGGCCCGGTAGAGGTTCGTCCGCGTCGCGAACCCGCCGGTCGAACTCGCCGAATCGGTCGCGGTCTGGGGTCGTCGAGTCGATTCCTCGGGAATCTCGGTGTCGGTGTTCGTCTCGGTCATGATTGCCTCCGTGCGAGCAAGAGCGCGCCGCCCAGTGCGACGGCGGCCGCTCCGACGCCGAAACCGGGGACGCTGCCCGCGGAGTCTGCCGCGTAGCCTCCTTCGACTGTCGTTTCGGGCGCTCCTCGTCCGTTCTTGCCGTCGCCCTCGAAGTCGCTGACCTCGATGCCGACTTCGCGGACCGTCTCGTTCGCTCGGACGGTCTCGGTCGGGTTCAGGTTCGCCACGCTCCGGGTCGTCCCGACGATGACGCCGTCCTTCCACAGCACCGCGTCGAGGTAGTAGTTGTACCCGTCGGGAACCGTCAGTTCGACGCTCGGGGTCGCGGTCCGACCCGGTCGGACGGTGCCGACCGCGACCGCGGTCCGGTCGGCGACGACGTTCGAGTCGGCCTGTCGCGCGGTGAAGACGACCCGCAACTCCTCGGACGCCGCGTCGCCCTCGTTGGTCAGGTACGTCGACACGTCGAGCGTCACCCGGTCGCTCTCCGCGTTCTTCACGGTGTACTCGACGGGCGGGTGTCCGTCGCCGCCGCGCCAGTGGAACCGGACGCTGGTCCGGGCGTACTCGGGCGTGAGCGTGCCGACGCCCCGGACCTCCTTGCTCCCCTGAGCGATGCGCGCGCCGTCGCGGTAGACGACGGTCTCGATTCGGTAGCCACCCGACCGTTCGACCGAGAGGTTCTGGACGACCGAGACCTCTCGCTCGCCGGTGATGGTCGGGACCGCGGTCTCGCTCGTCGTCTCGACCAGTCCGGAGTCGAGGTGGACCGCCCGGACGCGGACCGTGACGTTCTCGGACGTTCCGTCCGAGTGCGCGAGGCGCGTGTCGACCTGCAGGGTCGCGGTACCGCCCGACACCTCGCCGGGCGCGATGGCGACCTCTTGAATCGAGAGGTGGCCGGGCCGAACCGGGTCGGATTCGGTCTCGGCTAACGCGCCGGGGACCACGGCGACGGCGACGAGCGACACCGCGACGACGGCGACGATTCCGCCCGCCAGCATCGTCTCGCGGTTCATATCGGGAGACTCACAGGAGGGTATGAAGTGTCTTGTGGTCGAGTAGTCTCTCGGCGTACAGTATCGCGGGGCCGCGGACAAATCCAAGTCGAACGAGGCCTAACCCTCCGACGATGGACACCGGGAAGACCCAGACGCCCTGCCGTCGCCGCGACGACTCGGAGGCGAGGGCCGACGCCATCGCGGGGGCGAGCGACAGATGACGGTCCGTAGCGTCGTCCTTGACGTGGACGGGACGCTAGTCCGGGGCGACGAACCCGTACCGGGAGCGATAGCGACCGTGGACCGCCTCCGCGAGCGCGGCGTGGACCTCCTGTTGCTCTCGAACAATCCGACGGAGACGCCCGCGGACTACGCCGCCCGACTCGCGGACCTCGGCTTCGCGGTCGGTCCCAACGACGTGGTGACGTCGGGGTCGCTGACCGCCGACTACGTGGCCGCCGAGTACCCCGGCGCGGCGACCTACCTGCTCGGCGAGGCGGGCCTGCGCGAGATGCTGGCCGCCCGGGGCGTACCGCTGGTGACCGACCCAGACCGCGCCGAGGTGGTCGTCGCCTCCATCGACCGCGAGTTCACCTACGACCGACTCAGGGACGCGCTCTGGGCGCTCGACGGCGCGGCCTTCGTGGCCTCGGACCCCGACCGGACGATTCCCGCGCCCGACCGCCCGGTGCCGGGGTCGGGTGCCATCGTCGCGGCGCTGGCCGAGGCCGCTGACCGCAAGCCGGACGCGACGCTCGGAAAGCCCGGCCGGACCGCCGCCGAGGCGGTCGAATCGCGGGTGGTCGGACGCAACGAAGAGGTCCTCGTCGTCGGTGACCGACTCGACACCGACATCGCGCTCGGCGAGAACGCGGGCCTGACGACCGCGCTGGTCCTCACGGGCGTCACGACGCGGGCGGACGCGGCGTCCTCGCCGGTCTCTCCCGACCACGTCCTCGACTCGGTGGCCGACGTGGACGCGCTGTTGTAGCTTGCGCCGACGGCCTGTCGTCGGACTCGGCCACTGTTTGCAGTCTCGGAGACGGCTTGGGTCTCGGACGGACTCACCAGCGAGTCAGAACGGACTTAAACGGTACGGCCGGTAGCCCCCCACATGGACACCTACGAACTCGACGAGGTGGACAAGGGCATCCTCTACTATCTCCAGCAGGACGCGCGCAACAGCACCAGCACGGAGATGGCCGAGGAGTTGGACATCACGGCCAGCACCGTCCGCAACCGCCTCTCGCGCTTGGAGGACGAGGGCATCATCGAGAAGTACATCCCACAGCTCGACTACGAGAAGGCCGGCTTCCAACTCAGGGTGCTGTTCACTTGCACGGCCCCCGACGAACCCGAGAACTTCGGCCACGACGTCCTCGAACAGGAGGGCGTGGTCGCAGTCCGCGAACTCCTCGCCGGGACCGAGAACCTCCACGTCGAGGCGGTGGGGACCGACACCGACCACCTCACCGAAATCGCCGACTCCCTCCGCGAGATGGGTCTGGACATCGTCCGGTCGGACGTGTTGAAGACCCAACTCCACCAACCGTTCAACCACTTCGGGACGTCCGTCAGCGACGAGTGATGGTTCGACTGTCCGAGTTTCTACACCGCCGATACGTCTGCGCTCGTAACGGGTCTGACGGCGAGGAGGCGAGAAGCTATGCAGGTGACAGAATAGCAGTAAAGTTTGGCTTTTTAGGACGGGAAGATATACGTTCCGCCATATTTTTGCGTCTGTGTCCGAATCACTCGGCCAGATGTGCGACGAGCCACGGCCAATAAGTGAAAAAATAATTACAAAAATTTCGGAACGAAACGGTACGGACCCGACGGACCTGCATCCGCCGCTTTACGAAGTTGTGGACTTGGAGGCGCTGGACGACCTCTTCGCGCCCGGCCGGGGCTCCAACCTCCGGAACTGCGACGGACACGTCGAGTTCGCGTACGGTCCGTGGCGGATTCGAGTCGAGAGCGACGGAAGCGTCGCCGTCAGTCCGGGTGAAGACGAGTGAGCGGCTTTCGATTCGAGTGCGCCTACTGTGACGAACTCGTCGTCAGCGAGAGCGTCGACGCGGTGAAAGCGAACGCCGAAGCCCACCTCGAAGCCCACCGCGACGAGATGCGGGATGTGTTCACCGTCGCGTTCGGCGGCACCGACTGTCAGAACGAGTGCGGATACGTCTTCCCGGAGGACGTAGACGAGGAGGTCGGCTTCGAGTGTCGGGCGTGCGGCCACGACAACTTTCCGCCGTTCGTGACCCAGTACGTCTACTGGCGAATCGAGAAGACGGAGTCGGTCGATACGCCACGCTCCGAGACCGACTCCGACGACGACCGCTGACCGCCCGTCGGTTCGTGACACCGAAACAGCGCCGCTCCTCCGCGGCGGGCCGTGATTCTACGTCGCCGGTATCGGTCCGGTGACTGGTCGCAGGTTCGGAGGTATTCACCCGAGGGACGGAGTCGGTCGACCGCCACCGCTGACAGTCTCCCGCGGACGGGTACTGCTATTGAGTGATATATCGAACAATTAGCGAGGCTTTTGACACCTCGGCGAATCGCTCGAAACGTGGCGTGCTGTCCCGTCCGCCGCGTCGAACGCCGCCGTGAACGGCACCTGTCATCGACTCGCCTCGCACGCCACGAACCAACCAGCCAACGGTCGTCGCCGCGACGTTTCCCGCAGTTCCCCCGCTTTCCCTTTTCGGATTCCGTCCTACGAGCGACCGGTAGCGAATCGGCGGTTCGCCCCGAACCGAGGAGTTGACCTTCTTCGAGTCCGTAGCGCCGCGCATGACCCGACGCAACGGCGGTGGTCGGTGATGGGAAGCGGCGAGAAACTCCGGTTCGGTCTGGCGCTCGCGGCCGGCGTCGTGATTCCGGGGTTCCTCAAGTACGCCTTCACGTCTATCGGCTACGAGGCGTTCGGGACTGCAGTGTGGGTTAGCGGCTACCTGACCGCCATCCTCGTCATCTGGTACGTCTGGATTCGACCGCTCGACCTGCAAGGCACGAGTTAGCGATTTCCGGTTCGACCGAGGGGCCAACGGGCGGCCGACCGGCGTATAGCGGAACTTTAAAGGGTATTTCGGGGTGAGTTTTGAGTAACGATGTTAGAGTTCGCGCCACTGCCCCTCATCGACGACTTCCTGCTCAAGTACAACCTCGGGCAGGTATTCGTGTTCCTGTTCGTCCTGTCGGTGTTGGCGGCAATCCCGCTCGGCTCGCGCAAGGTGCTGTCGCTGAACGCCATCACGTTCGGACTGCTGTTCGTCGTGACCCCGGCGAGCATGGCACCGCTGCCGTTCAAGTTCCTCGGCATCGCGCTCCTCGTCATCGCGCCCGTGCTGTACGTCACGGCGCGAACGTGAGGACGGAGAACCGATTCGGCGTCCCCGTTTCTCGTCACCCGTTCCGGAACCGCGACTGCGACTCGTCCGGACTCGCTGCTTCTCGTCGACGTTACTCCCGTCCGTCTCTGGGGAGAGCGACGCTCAACAGCGTCTCGCCCGCCGAGACGGTCGCCTCTCGCGTCAGCGAGTAGAGGACTCCCGCGCGGTCGGTCTCGGCCTCCTGTAACACCTCGTAGGTCGTCGGGTCGTAGAGCGTGCCGACGCGTTCGCCGGGTTCGACCCGCTGGCCGACCTCGCGGTCGGGGTCCACCCGGAACAGGCCCGCGTCGTCGGCCGTGACCCGGCCGAGGTGGTTGCGCGCCACCCGGCGCTCGCCGTCGGCGTCCGGGTCGCCGTCGAGTACGTCGAGATGTCTGAGGACCGCCAGCGTGCCCGCGACGCCCGCCTCGACGGCGTCCTCCACGAGTTGCTTGTTGTGCGCGAGTTCGGGCGTGATGGTCGGGATGCCCTCGCGGGTCGCCGCCACCCGGAGTTTCCCGTCGAAGTCCCGCTTCGCCCACTCGGCGTCGGCGTCCTCGCCCGCCTCTTCCGAGAGCAGGAGGTCGGTGCCGAACGCCTCCGCGAGGGCGCGGGACTCCTCGTGGCCCTCCATGAACACGACGTGGGTCAGCATGTCGGCGCTCCCGGTGTGGAGGTCCACCACGGCGTCGGCGTCCTCTACGTACTCCCAGAGCGCCGCGGCCATGCGCTCGTGGACGGTGCCGTCGGGGTCGCCGGGCCACACCCGGTTCATGTTCGGGTTGACGCTGTCCAACTGCTCGGGCGTGGTGTACGACACCCGGTCGAACGTGAGGGGGTCGGCGACCGGGACCACGACGCGACCCGCGAGTTCGATTTCGCCCGCGGTCAGTCGGTCGTGGACCCGGCGCAGGGTCTCGGTCCCGTTTATCTCCCGGCCGTGCTGTGCGGCCTGCACGTAGACCGTCGGCCCGTCGGCGTCGCCGTCGTAGGCGTGGACCGTCGTCTCGATTTCGACGCCCGACGGGAGGCGCGCGAGCGTGACGCGCTCTGTGCTGTGTTCCATGGTTGGTACTCCGTCGCGCGATAATTGAAGGTACTGTCTCCGTCGGTCCGCGTCGCTTTCTTTGGTGGACGCGTCGGCGGGAAGCGGCGTCAACGGCGCATCGGCGGGCCGAACCCTCGCGGCGGGTCGGTACGTACAACGCTCGTTTGAGCCTCCGGTGATTACTAATGGGTCGGCTGACACGAGTCGAACCGATGACCACTCCCTCCGACTCTGACGACTCGACGCGGCGGCGGTTCCTCGCGACCGCCGGTCTCCTCGCCGGAACGGCCGGACTCTCGGGATGCCTCTCGGGCACGGGGTCCGAACCGACGACCGGTGTCACCGAGACGACGACCGACGACGGACCGACGGCCGACGACGGGCAGGCGACCGAGGACGCGGCCGAGGAGTCGCCCGGCGCGGCGACCGCGTGGCCGCAGTTCGGGTTCGACGCCCGCAACTCGGGCCACGCGCGGTCGGCCAGCGGTCCCGGCGCGGACGCCGCGATAGCGTGGCGGTTCGACGCCGGGACGCCGACGATGAACACCTCGCCCGTGGTCGCCGACGGTACGGTTTACGCGCCGGGCAGCGGCGGCCCCGGCTACCTCCACGCCGTGGACGCCGAGACCGGCGAGTCCGTGTGGCGCTTCGAACCGGCCGGCTACGCGAACTCGGCCCCTGCGGTCGCCGACGGTCGACTCTACGTCGGCACGTGGGGCAAGACGTTCTACGCGGTGGACGCCGAGACCGGCGAGCAGGTGTGGGCGAACGACGTCGGCCACCGGTTCGGGTCGTCCTCGCCCGCCGTCGCGGACGGCACGGTCTACGTCGGAACCGTCGGCGACGGTCCGATGGTGGTCAGCGGCGAGGACGACGAGGAGAAGTTCGAGTCCTGCGCGGTCCTCGCGCTCGACGCCGAGACCGGCGACGAGCGGTGGCGCTACGACGACTTCGGCGAGAAGGAGAACGTGGAGTCGTCGATTGCGGTCGCCGGGGGCCGGGTCTACTTCGGCGGCGAGTCGGCGGTGTACGCGCTCGACGCCGACTCGGGGTCGGTCGCGTGGTCGCGCGAGATTGCCGCCCACCCGCAGTCCTCGCCCGCAGTCGCGGACGGCACGGTCTACTACGGCGCGCCGTCGTCCGGCGGCGAGGGCGGTCCCCCGGCGAAACTGTTCGCCCTCGACGCCGCGACCGGCGAGACGGTCTGGAGCGCCGGTATCGAGGACATCAGCCTCCGGACCTCGCCCGCCGTCGCCGATGGGACGGTGTACGTCGCGGCGTCCTCGACGCGCGTCTGCGCGTTCGGCGGGGGCGGCGGCGTCTCGACGGAGACCGAAGACGGCGGCGGGACGACAGGGAGCGGCGAGACGACCGACGACAGGACCGAGAGCGGCGCCACGACGACGAGCGACGCGGAGGGTCCCGACTCGAACTGCTCGGGCCGGAATCGGGGTCGCCTCTACGCCATCGACGCCGCCAGCGGCGAACGCGAGTGGACCGCCGAGTTCCGGACCGACACTCGCTCGTCGCCCGCCGTGGCCGATGGCGCGGTCTACGTCGGGAACGGAAACGGCCTCTCTGCGGTGACGACCGACGGCGAGACCCTGTGGCGAATCGGCTTCGAGAGCGACCGGGACGGCGGTCCCTACGTCGACTCGTCGCCCGCGGTCTCCGGCGGCCGTGTCTTCGTCGGCGCGTCGGACGGCCGTCTCCGCGCCGTCGGAACGAAATAGGGTGGGAAAACAATTGTATTTCTGTTTCTAAGAAATATACGTATGTTCACTCAGTAGTTCGCAGAGCGGTTTCTTGCTACCGTCACTGTAACGTCCGCAATACAGGGCGCGGATTGAGCACGAGATAACTGTCGTGTCGCTCCGCCGGTTGGAACTCGACGGAACGATCAGGGGGTATTAATACTCTATTCACCCAGAAAATCACACTACTACGATGACGGTGGGCTACTTCATCCTCGTGAGCCTCGTGATGTTGGTCTTCGGAATGAGTGGGCTCTACCTATCCGCATCCCCGCCGTCACCGGACCCTGACGCGCCGAGTCCGCGCGAGATGATGAGCGCGAGCGTCCGCTACTCCGACGACGCCAACGAGTAGTCTCGTCCTCGCCGATAGAGCGACGATACTCTTCGGGGCGCGTTACGAAACGACGATAGAGCGCGAGACGAGCGCCGACTCGGGTCCGACTCCCCCGGCGCGCTCAACTCGGCATCCGGAGCGCGTAGAGGATACAGCCCAGACCGACCAGCGTGCTGCCGTTCCCGAGGATGACGAACGCCGACACCGCCGCGGGGTTGTCCCCGAACAGCAGCATCGGACCCAGCAGCACGAACGGGAGACCGACGGTCAGCGCGAAACCGATGGCGATGAACAGCATGGGCCTGCTGTCGTTGCGCCGGTAGCCCCGGTAGGCCTGATAGGCGATGAGCAGGCCGATGAACGCCGCGACGAGGTTCATCGACTGCGAGACGATTCGGACCCAACCGGGCACGTCCGGCGGCGTGAGTTGGAGCGGCGTCACCGTCCCGATGAGCGACGCGGGCGACATCGCCATCTCACATCCCCTCCACGAGGTCGGTGAACCGGTCGGCAACGTCCTCGCGGCGCTTCACCGAGAGCGCGAGCGACCCCTCGTTCAGTTCGACGGTCACGCGCTCCAGTCGCGGCGAGTACACCTTGTGGTGGTGGCCCGCGGTCGGGTCGAGTTTGGTCCGCTCTTCGACGAGGTCGCACGCTCGCAGGTCCTCCAGACGCCGGTAGATGGTCGGCTCCGATGCGCCGCATCGTTCGCTCAGTGCGTTGGCTGACATGGGTTCGATGCTCGTTGCTGTGAGGATGTCGCGAACGGTCTCGTCTTCGAGGAGCGCGGCGATGTCCTCGACGTCGCAGTCCTCACTCACTGTTGTCGAATCACTTACGGGACGACCATAAAAACCTGCCGAGAGCTTCAGTGCGTGAAGTTCCGTCGCCCGCCTCTCGACCCGACCGAAAGCGGGTCCGAGGCCGCTAGGGGCCGACTACTCGTTCTGCTGGGCGTCGACCACCGCGACGCCGGCGAGGTTCACGATGTCTTTGACCTCGTCGCCCCGCTGGATGACGTGGACCGGCTTGTCCATCCCGACCAGCATCGGGCCGATGGCGTCCGCGCCGCCCAGTCGCTGGAGGAGTTTGTAGCCGATGTTGCCCGCTTCGAGGTTCGGGAAGACCAGCAGGTTCGCGGGGTCGTCGAGTTCCGAGAACTCGTAGGTCCCCTCCAGAATGTCCTCGACGACCGCGGTGTCGGCCTGCATCTCGCCGTCGACCGGGAAGTCGACGTTCGGGTCCGCGCGGAGTTGCTTGGCGGCTTTCCGGGGCTTGCGGGTGCCCTCGTTGTCCACGCTCCCGAAGTTCGAGTACGACAGCATCGCCGCACGGGGTTCGACGTTGAACCGGCGGGCGAGGTCGGCGGTGTGGCGGGTGATTTCGGCCAGCACGTCCTCGTCGGGGTCCTGGTTCACCGTGGCGTCGGCACAGAAGATGACGCGGTTCTTGAACGTGAGCATGTACACCCCGGCAGCGTAGTCGGCGTCGTCGGCCGTGCCGATGACCTGCAGGGGCGGCCGGAGCGCCGAGGGGTAGTGGTGGGTCAGGCCGGTCAGCATCGCGTCGGCGTCGCCCTGCTCGACCATCACGCTCCCGAAGTAGTTGCTGTCCTTCCGGACGAGGTCCTCGGCCTCGCTCTCGGTGATGCCCTTCCGGCGGCGGAGTTGGTAGAGGCGCTCGCCGTACTCCTCGTAGTCGCCGTTCGCGGGGTCGGCGATTTCGGGGTCGAAGTCGAGGCCGAGGTCGCCCGCGGTCGCCGCGATGGAGTCGCGGTCGCCGATGAGGACCGGGTTGGCGATACCCTCCTCCTGCATCTGGTAGGCCGCCCGAATCATCTTCTCGTCGTCGCCCTCTGCCAGCGCCACGCGCTTGGGGTCGGACTTGGCCTTGTTCAGCACCACCCGCATCATCTCGCGGGACTTGCCGAGGCGGGCCTCCAGCGTCTCGACGTACTGCTCGGTGTCGAGTTCGCTCCGGGCGACGCCGCTCTCCATCGCGGCGTCGGCCACCGCGGGCGCGACCTCGAACAGGACGCGGGGGTCGAGCGGTTTGGGGATGATGTACTCCGGCCCGAACTGGAGCGGTTGGTCGCCGTAGGCCTTGACCACGGCGTCGGGCACGTCCTGCTTGGCGAGGTCGGCGAGGGCTTCCGCCGCGGCAATCTTCATCTCCTCGTTGATTTCGGTCGCCCGCACGTCGAGCGCGCCCCGGAAGATGAACGGGAACCCGAGGACGTTGTTGACCATGTTGGGGTAGTCCGAGCGCCCGGTCGCCATGATGACCGTGTCGTCGCGGGCGGCCTTGGCCTCCTCGTAGCCGATTTCGGGGTCGGGGTTCGCCATGGCGAAGACGACCGGGTCGTCGGCCATCGACCGGACCATCTCCTGAGAGACGATGCCGGCGACCGAGAGGCCGACGAACACGTCCGCGCCCTCCATCGCGTCTTCGAGGTCGCCCTCCGGCACGTCGCGGGCGAACTCGGCCTTGTAGTCGTTCACGTCGCCGTGTTCGGCCCGGTCCTCGGTGATGATGCCCGAGGAGTCGCACATGATGATGTTCTCCTTGCGCGCGCCCAGCGAGACGTAGAACCGCGCGCTGGCGATGGCCGACGCGCCCGCGCCCGAGAAGACGATTTTCAGGTCCTCGATGTCCTTGCCGTTTATCTCGGTGGCGTTGAGCAGGGCCGCGCCCGAGATGATGGCGGTGCCGTGCTGGTCGTCGTGGAAGACGGGGATGTCCATCTCCTCGCGGAGCGTCTCCTCGATTTCGAAGCACTCCGGGGCCTTGATGTCCTCCAGATTAATGCCCCCGAAGGTTGGTTCCATCGCCTTCGTCGTCCGGATTATCTCGTCGGCGCCCTCTTGGTCCAACTCGATGTCGAACACGTCGATGTCGGCGAACCGCTTGAACAGGACGCCCTTGCCCTCCATCACGGGCTTGGACGCCTGCGCGCCGATGTTACCCAGTCCGAGGACCGCCGACCCGTTCGAGACGACGCCCACGAGGTTGCCCTTCGCGGTGTACTTGTAGGCGTCCTCCGGGTTCTCGTCTATCGCGCGGCAGGGCGCGGCCACGCCCGGCGAGTACGCCAGACTCAGGTCGCGCTGTGTGTTCGTCGGTTTCGTCGTGGAAATCTCTATCTTGCCCGGCGGCTCCTCGCGGTGATAGTCGAGTGAGTCCTCGTCTAATCCCATGGTCGGGGGAACCGTTTCCGAGCGTAAAAAGCTACCCGAAGGCGTCGAACCGGTGTTCGACAGACGACGAACTATCCGGCCGTCTTCTCTCAGTTTCCGTCGTCTTCCCGCACCAGCACGTCGGGACGCTCCATCACCGCGTCGTAGTCGTAGGCGTCCACCGGGGTCGTGGGCCACTGGCCGGTGTCGGTCAGCACCTCGAACCCGTCGTCGGTTACCAGCACGGTGTCCTCGCTCTTGGCGCCCCGAATCGTCGGGTTGTACGCGTAGGCCATCGGCGTCGTGATTTCGGCGCTCTCGGGCACCTCGGGCGCGGCGAACCACTCCCGGCCAGCGAACCCGGCCGCGCCGCCCTGATGGTGGTTCTCCCACTCGTCGGCGTGGCCCAGATGCTCGTAGGCGGCCTGAATCGCCTGAAAGACGCTCGCCGGGTCGCCCGAGAGGTCGGCGACCGCCCGCGTCGCGCCGAGCGCGGTCGTCTCCACGATGCGGGCGGCGTGGTGGCGCTCGCCGAGTTCGTTCAGCGCGTCGTCGTCCATCTCGGACTCGAAGGCGACGGTCCGGGTCGCGCTGGCGTGGAGACCGTCGCGCTGGGTCGTGACCGAGACGAGGACGTACTCGCCGATTCGGGCGTTCGTCGGCGTGTAGTGGCGGTACTTCCGGGCGCGCTCGGCCCCGCCGACCAGCGCGACGGGCACCTCGATGTCCCGCGCGGACAGCGCGACCCGGAGCGCCGAGGCGACCTCCGACTCCACGTCGTCGGGTTGGAGTTCCCGACAGACCGACTCGACGGCCTGTGCGGTCTCCCGCCCGAGTTCGCGGTAGTTCTCCACGTCTGCCTCGGTCAGCGGTTGGCGGAGCGGCGAGGCGTCCACCGACGACGTTCCCGGAACGTCGAAGTCGGCCGCGGCCGGGGTCTCGGTGCGGTCGGCGACCGCACCGGAAAGCGACTGCTCGTACCACGGGAACTCGGCGACCGACACGTCGTCGGCCAGTTCCTCCTCGCGGAAGCGGTTGGCCTCGATGTTGCTCGTCACGACTTCGAGTCCGTCGCCGTCGTACCCCACCGCGGCCACGCCGACGTCGCCCTCGCGGTCCACGACGTTGCTCGCGCCGGTCAGCCACGCGAAGGAGTTCGGCCGGGCGAACCAGACGGCTTCGAGGTCGTTCTCGGCGAGGTAGGCGTCGAGGCGCTCCTGCTTGGTCATGTGTGGCCGGTGTGCGCGGACGGCCTTGAAGGAGGTGGATTCGGTGATTCTTCGCCCGCGAACCCGGGCCTCCCCGAGACCGCGAAGCGTCTCGGTCTCTCCGAGTCGTCGCAGTTCGGTCATGCCGCCGAGGCGAAGTCGAACAGACCTAAGTACGACCGGTCGAAATCTCCGGCAAGGGGAGTTCCAACCGTGCAAGTCCATACATTCCGACTGGGAGGCGTCCGCTGATGGTCCGGTTCCGCCACCTCGCCGGGGTCACGACCGGCCTCACGTTCGCGCTCATCCTGCTCGGCGTCTACACCGCCGCGATGGGCGCGGGGTTGTCCTGCTCGGCCCAGTGGCCCTTCTGCGACGGCGGCCTGATTCCGCAGACGTGGCCGAGTTTCGTCGAGTGGTTCCACCGTCTCGTCGCGATGATAACCGGGTTCTTCATCCTCGGGACCGCCGTCGGGTCGTGGAAGTACACCGCCGAGAAGCGCATCCGGGGCGCGGCGACGCTCGCGCTGGCGGTCACGCCGATTCAGGTCGTCCTCGGCGGCGCGACGGTGTTCGTCTACACGCCGCTGGTGCAGGTCGCCCACCACACCGCGGCGCTGGTAATCTTCGGGGCCCTGCTCGCCACGACGCTGTGGTCCTACGAGGCCGCGGGCGCACCCGACTCCCGGTCGGCCGACGCGGCCGCCGGCTATCCGAGCGACGATTAATCGAATTTAGCGGCTCTCTCCTCCGAACGTAGACGTTTCGCGCCACGGTTATGTAGTATCGCGTAGACGCAAGGTTGGGGGAAAACACATGGACATCGACAGGCGGTCGTTTGTCAAGGGGAGTGCAGGAATCGTCGGCGGTCTCTCGCTGGGAGGATTCGCCGGAGCGCAGGACGAAGGGGTCGTCAGAATCGGCTCTGACATCCCGTACAAGCCGTTCGAGTACCGGACCCAGAGCGGGGAACTGACCGGGTTCGACGTGGAACTCGCCGACGCCATCTTCCAGGAACTGGGCCGGGAGTACGAGTTCGTCCAGACCGGGTTCGACACCATCATCCCGAGTCTGAACAACGGGAACTTCCGCATCATCATGTCGGCGATGACTATCAACGACCAGCGCGACCAGCAAGTCGACTTCTCGGAACCGTACTTCATCGCGTACCAGACGGTGGCTATCCTGAAAGGGAGCGACGTCCAGAGCGTCGAGGACCTCGAAGGGAAGACCGTCGCGGTCCAGAAGGGGACGACCGGAGAGGCCGCCGCCCAACAGTTGAAGAAACGACTCAACGGCAACCTCAACATCGACAGCTACGACCAGATTCCGGGCGCGTTCAACGCCCTGCTGAACAATCAGGCCGCGGCGGTCATCAACGACAACGCGGTCAACCTCCAGTACGCCGACGAGCGCGACAGCATCGTCATGCTGGAGGGCGAGGGGCAGGCCGCCCAGGAGTTCGAGAGCGCGCCGCCCTATCTCACGCTGACGGTCGAACGCTACGGAATCGCCTTCCGGCAAGACGACGACGAGTTCCGCCGGCAGGTCAACGAGGCGCTCAACGCGGTCATCGGGAGCGGCCGGTACGCGGAGATTTACAAGGAGTACTTCACCGGCGAACCGCCGCAGGCGATTCTCTCACGTGCGCGTCCGGCACCGGGGACGACCGCGGCCAACGGAACTGCCGGGAACGGGACGACCGCGGCCAACGGAACCGCCGGGAACGCGACCGAAACGACCACGAACGGCGGGTAATTCCGGATGGCGGGGACGTACGCCGAGGAGCGAAGCGGCGAAACCGCGGCCGACGAGGGGTACCTGACCGACGAGCGCGTCAAGTGGGCCGGGATGGCGGTGGCGCTGGTGTTCACCGCGGTCATCCTCGGATTCATCGCGCTCATCCTGCTGGAGTACGTGAACTACGACCTGCTGTTCTCGGTGGTGCCCCGATTCGTCGTCGCGTTCGTCCGCGTGGTGGTCGTGGTCGTCATCTCCAGCGTCCTCGCGGTCACCGCCGGGGTGTTCGTGGGGTTGGGTCGAGTGTCGCGCACCTCGGTCACTCACGCCATCGCCACCGCGTACGTCCAGTTCTTTCGGGGGACGCCGCTGCTCTTCCAACTGTTCATCATCTACCTCGGCATCCCGTCGCTGTGGCCGCCGGGGGAGTTCCCGATTTCGGAGGGGTACGTCGTCGTCCCGGAGGTTCTGGTCGTCGACTGGACGTTCATCACGGCCGTCATCGCGCTGACGCTGAACCACGCCGCGTACGTCGGCGAGGCGGTGAAGGGCGGCATCAACGCGGTTGCGGAGGGCCAGATGGAGGCCGCCCGGTCGCTCGGGATGTCGTACGTCGATTCGATGCGGGAGATAATCCTGCCCCAGGCGTGGCGCAACGCGCTGGCGGCCATCGGCAACGACCAGGTGATTCTGGTCAAGGACACGTCGCTGTTGACCGTCATCGCGTTCCCCGAGATAATCACCGTGTTTCGGGAGATAAACTCGAACCAGTTCGACGCGTGGACGCCCATCGTCCTCGTCGCGGTGACGTATCTGGCCATCACGCTCCCGCTGATGCGGACCGTCCAGTATCTCGAAGACCGCGCCGAGTGGGGGACGGGCGACGACGAGGAGTCCGGCGGACTCCGCGAGCGGTTCGGGTGGGGTGAGCGCCGATGAGCGACCGGAGCGAGATGACGACCGACGACCTCGCGGTCGGCCAACCGATGGTCGAGTTCGACGGCGTGGACAAGTTCTTCGGGAGCGCCCACGTCCTCAAGGACATCGACCTCGCGGTCGAGGAACAGGAGGTCGTGGTCATCGTCGGGCCCAGCGGAAGTGGAAAGTCAACGCTCCTGCGGTGCGTGAACCGACTCGAAGAGATTCAGGACGGCGAGGTCCGAATCGCCGGCGAGGCCATCACCGCACCCGGCGTGGACGTGAATCGACTCCGTCAGAAGGTCGGGATGGTGTTCCAGCACTTCAACCTCTTCCCGCACAAGACGGCGCTCCAGAACGTCACGCTCGCGCCGGTTCGGGTCCGAGGTCTCTCGGAGGCCGACGCCCGACAGCGCGGCGAGAACCTGCTCGAAGAGGTCGGTCTCGGCGACCAACTCGACTCGTTCCCCGCCGAGTTGTCTGGCGGCCAGAAACAGCGGGTCGCCATCGCTCGGGCGCTGGCGATGGACCCCGAGGTGATGCTGTTCGACGAGGTGACGAGCGCGCTCGACCCCGAACTCGTCGGCGAGGTGTTGGGAGTCATGCGGGGACTCGCCGAGGAGGGGATGACGATGCTGGTCGTCACCCACGAGATGGGGTTCGCCCGCGAAGTCGGCGACCGCGTGGTGCTGATGTCGGAGGGCCGCATCGTGGAGGAAGGACCTCCCGACGAGTTCTTCGACCACCCCGAGACCGACCGGGCCAAGCAGTTCCTCCAACGCGTGCTGTAGCGCGAGGCGCTGGACTGCTCGGGTCGCCGGTCCGGCGGCCTGCCGTTCGTCGTCTCCAACTTACACTCGTCCCTGCGACTATCGCCTCTCTCCTTCGGCTATCACTCGCCGACTGCAACCTCGGGAACCCGATTGTCGCATCTAGCGACGCTACCTGAAAGCGTCAATATGCGTATTATTACCGACGAAATGACGGTACGTAACCCGGTTCTCGCAAATTTTGAACGGGCGAACGGGTGAGAAAGGTTCAAAAGCGTAGTCTTCCTCCTATGCCAGTATGGAACGCAGAACTTCCGTCGATATGGACCGTCGTACCTACGTCAAGGTCGTCGGTGCGAGCGGCGTCGCAGGGCTGACCGGAACCGCTGGCTGTATCGGTAGCATCACCGGAAGCGGCGGCGGCAACAAGAAGCTAACCGCCGGTACCGCACCCGGGTTCCCCCCGTTCGAGATGAAGAAGGGCGGCGAACTCGTCGGCTTCGACATCGACCTGCTGGAGGCGGTCGTCTCCGAGAGCGAGTACACGCTCTCGGGGTGGGAGGAGTTCGAGTTCAAGGGACTCATGCCCGCGCTCAGTAGCGAGAAAATCGACGTCATCGCGGGCGCGATGACCATCAACGAGAAGCGCGACAAGAAAATCGACTTCTCGAACCCCTACTACAGCGCCGACCAGTCGATACTCGTGCGCAAGGGCGGCGACTTCTCGCCGTCGAAACTCGGCGACTTCTCGGGCCACCCCGTCGGCGCCCAGAAGGGGACCACGGGCGAGGGCATCATCAAGGACGAACTGATTGCGAAGGGCAAACTGAAGGAGTCGAACTACAACTCCTACGGAAGCTACGTGCTGGCAGTCGAGGACCTCGTGAACGGCAACATCGACGCCATCGTCATCGACAAGCCGGTCGCCAAGACGTTCCAGAGCGAGCGCGACGTCTCCATCGCGTTCACCTACGAGACCGGCGAGAAGTACGGCTTCGGCGTGCGACAGGGCGACAGCGACGTTCAGAAGGCCCTCAACAACGGGCTGAAAGCCGTTCGCGACAGCGGCAAGTACACCGAGATCCGAAACAAGTGGTTCAGCGACTCGTAGAGCCGTGGTGACTCCGCTGCTGTCGGGCGACTGGGCGTTCGTCGCCGACAACCTGTCGTATCTGTTCGGCGGGATAGTGCTGACCGTCGCGCTGACGGCCGCCAGCATCCTGCTCGGCTTCCTCGCCGGATTCCCGGCGGGGGCCGTCGAGGTGTACGGCGGTCGGTACGCCAGCGGTGCGGTCGAGAGCGTCGGCGTCGTCCTCCGGGGGACGCCCATCGTCGTCATCCTGCTGTTCGCCTACTTCGGCACGCCCATCGAGAGCGCGTTCGCCGCGGCCGTCCTCGGTCTCGGACTGCGGAGCGCGGCCTATCAGTCCCAGATATTCCGCGGCGCGATACAGAGCATCGGCGAGGGACAGATGGAGGCCGCTCGCGCCGTCGGGATGTCTCGGCTCCGAGCGATTCGCCACGTCGTCGTCCCGCAGGCGCTGCGCCGGTCGATTCCGGGCTTCCAGAACGAGTTCACCATCGTCCTCAAGGACACGAGCGTCGCGTTCGCCATCGGTCTCTCGGAACTGCTGACCCGAAGCAACGACCTGTTCGTCCAGAACACCAACGCCGTGCTGGAGGTCATCCTGTTCGCCAGCGCGGTGTACTTCGTGCTGACGTTCGCCACCAACCGGACGCTGGACTACGTCGGCAGCGTCTTCGCGATTCCAACAGGTGATTCCACATGAGTCTGCTACGCGTCGAGAACCTCTCGAAGAGTTACGGTGACGAACGCGTCCTCCGGGACGTGAGCTTCGAAATGGACCGGGGAGACGTCGAAGTCGTCGTCGGTCCCAGCGGGAGCGGGAAGTCCACGCTCCTGCGGTGTGTCAACCGCCTCACGGAGTACGACTCCGGCGACATCTACCTCGACGGGGAGAGTACGACGGGTCCGGACGCGGACGTGAACCAGCTTCGGCGGGACGTCGGCATGGTGTTTCAGGACTTCAACCTGTTCGCGCACCTGACAGCCCGCAAGAACATCACGCTCGGTCTGCGGCGAGTCAAGGGACTCTCCAAGGAGGAGGCCCGGAGCGTGGCCGACGAACACCTCGAGATGGTCGGACTCGCGGCGCAGGCTGACTCCTACCCGGCGGAGCTGTCGGGCGGCCAGAAACAGCGGGTCGGCATCGCCCGGGCGCTGGCGATGGAACCCAAACTGATGCTGTTCGACGAACCGACCAGCGCGCTCGACCCCGAACTCATCGGCGAGGTGGTCGGTGTGATGCGCGACTTGGTCGAGCGCGGAATGACGATGCTGGTCGTCACCCACGAGATGGGGTTCGCACGGTCGGCGGCCAGCACCGTCACCTTCCTCGAAGACGGCAACATCGTCGAGCGCGGCCCGCCCGAACAGTTGTTCGAGAGCCCCGAGCAGGCGCGGACCGGGGAGTTCCTCGGTCGCCTCGACGAGGTCCACGGCGACCATGAGTGACGTGACTCGACGCGCGACGGCGGCCCCGCGCTGGCGGTCGTACGGACTCCGCCAGTGGCTCGGCGTCGGGGCCGCGGCGCTGTTCTGGGGGTGGCTGGTCTTCCGGTGGGTCAACGACTGGCTGCTCGGCGGGGCCGTCGTTCCGCCCGGCCAACCGCTAATTCCGGCCGCGACGTTCGCCGGAGTCGCCGAGTCGCTGTCGGCGGCGGCCGACGCGCTCGGCGTCCTCGGGTGGCCCCTCGCACAGGTCGCGGGGCTGTTCTCGTTCCTCGCGACCGGCGCGTCGGCGCTGCCCGCGCTGGCGAAGGGCGCGTGGCTGACCGTCGTACTGACCGTCACCACCATCGCGCTGGGGTTCGTCCTCGCGGTTCCGCTCGCGGTCGCGCGGGTGTACGGCGAGAAGACGGCGTGGCTCTCGCTGGCCTACACCGAACTCATCCGCGGGACGCCGCTGCTGGCCCAACTGTTCGTCCTCTACTACGGCATGGGGCTGTCGGCGTGGATACGCGAACTCCCGCTGGTCGGCGTCGGCATCGTCCCCGGGCAGGCCGTCTGGGTCGCCATCATCGGCTTCACCATCAACGGGTCGGCCTACCAGTCGGAGTACATCCGGGCGGCCATCGAGAGCGTCGACTCCGGGCAGTTGACCGCGGCCCGCGCCGTCGGGATGTCGAAACTCGCGGGGATTCGCCACGTCGTCCTCCCGCAGGGGCTTCGCTACGCCATCCCGGGCTGGTCGAACGAACTGGTCTACCTCATCAAGTACTCGTCGCTGGCGGCGTTCATCACCGTCCCCGAACTGTTCGAGCGCGCCGACGCCATCGCGTCGGAGACGTTCGAGTTCACCACGATGTACGCGTTCGCCGCGCTGCTCTACCTCGGTCTCGTCCTCTCGGCGTCGAAGCTGATGTCGTTCGTCGAACGGCGGTTCGCCATCCCCGGCATCGGCGACGTCGAGGGCCGAGACCGGTAGCCGAACCGTCGAACCGGAACCGGAACCGGACGGGCCAACTCGTTTTGCCGGTCCGCGACCCTTCCGGTGCGTGCTGTCGGTCGGGGCGTGAACGCCTCGCCGGTCTGGAAACGCCAACCCCTTGGTTTTCCTGAAATTCAGACGGCAGAGCGTTTCTTTCAGTCGCAACCCATATGTGGCACCGACTGCCACCGATTGGGTATGGCTCTCGAAAGCATCGACGCCGGCGTCTGGTCGCTCGTCCCAGCGATTCTCGCCATCACGCTGGCGTGGACGACCCGAGACGCGCTCATCGGCCTGTTCGTCGGCGTAGCGAGCGCCGGCCCGATTTACGGCGCGCTGAAACCGGGCGCGGCCGCGGTCGGCGTGCCGCCGGACATGGTGGGTCAAGTGCTCGTCTCGCAGGTACAAACCCCGTGGTTGACGGTCGGTCCGGTCACGACAGGAAACCTCCTCGGCGCGCTGTTCGGCCTGAAACTGATTCCGACGCTCGTCGCCACCGCACCGCTGTTCAGTTCCGCGTGGTACGTCGAGAACGTCCTGCTCGCCATCTTCGCCATCGGCGGGATGATAGGCCTGATGATTCGGGCGGGCGCGATTCAGGGCGTCCTCGAAGCGCTCGCCGAGTGGGCCGACTCCCCGGCGGACGCCGAGAAGGCGGCCTACATCGCGGGAATCGCGGTCCACATCGACGACTACTTCAACTGTCTGGTGGTCGGGTCGATGATGCGTCCGCTGACCGACAAGTACAACGTCTCGCGGGCGAAGTTGGCCTACTACGTGGACTCGGCGGGGAGTCCGGCCGCGCGCCTCGCGTTCTACTCGACGTGGGGCGCGGCGCTCATCGGCTTCATCGGCGCGGGGCTCGAGTCCGCCGCGAGTCAGGACGTGCTTCCGCAGGCGATGAGCGGGTTCGTGACGGCCGGGAGCGACGGCCCGACCGCGGTCACGGCCGAAATCTGGCCGCTGTTCTTCAACAGCCTCTTCTTCGGGTTCTACTCGTGGGTCGCGCTCATCATCGCCGCGCTGGTCGCGTGGCAGGTCTTCCCGAACATCCTCGGGATGAAGCGCGAGGAGGAACGCGCTCGCGCCGGGGACGGCGTCGTCGGCGAGGACCACGACCCGATGATATCCGAGGAGATGGACCGCTACGAGATGGCCGACGCCGCGACGCCCGACTGGCGGAACTTCGCGGTGCCGGTCGCGGTGATGATAGCGGTCGGTCTCGGCGCGATGTTCTGGCGCGGGAGTCCCGTGGTTCACGTGCCCGGCGAACCCGAGAACCTGCTGTTCGCGCTCGGGGGTTACCAGCTCATGCTCCCGCCCGCGGGCGAGTGGGCGTTCAACATCGGCGGCGTCAAGTTGGGACTCGCGGCGACGGCGGCGCTGGTCGTCGCGGCGGTCCTCTACCGCCTGCGCGGCGACATCCCGAGCAACGACGACGCGACCGACGCGATGGTCCACGGCTTCAAGGGCATCTTCCTCGCGGCGCTCATCCTGATGCTCGCGTCGTCCATCCAGAACAGCGTCACCGTGCTGGGCATCTCGAACTTCGTCACCGACTGGTTCCGAGGCGTCCCGTCCGCGGTGATTCCCCTGCTCGTGTTCCTCACCACCGCGAGCATCAGTTTCGCCGACGGGAGTTCGTGGTCCACCTACGGCATCATGTTCCCCATCGCCATTCCGGTGGCGTTCACGACCGGCGCGAACCTGCCGCTCGTTCTCGGCGCGGTGTTCAGCGGCGGCATCTTCGGCGACCACGCCTCGCCCATCTCGGACACGACGGTACTCGCGTCCTCGACCGCCGGGAGCGACCACCTCGTCCACGTCCGGACCCAGATTCCCTACGCGGTCATCACCGCGACTATCGCGGGGAGTCTCTTCCTACTGCTCGGGTTCGTTCTGCCGCAGGGCTTCGAAATCTTCCCTTACTGAGAGCGGTTCGAGGGACCGAGCGGTCTGGGGGTTTTCCCGTCGCGTACGGATTCTCTTACGCCCCGCAGACCCGACCTGACGCCCGGAGGGCGTTGCGTCCTGCTTCGGACGCGAAAATCTATCCGTACTCGAACGACTTCCGTACAGCAAAGCTCTACACCGGACCCGGACGCGTCAGAGCGAGCGCCCGCCGCTCGCCCGACCAGGTCGGAGCGTCGGCAGGACGCCCGTGTCGGACTGACCGGCGACGACTCACGCCCCGCGACCCCTCAGACCGACCGGTCGTCCGCGATAGGGAACCTGCGGCGGTCGCTCCCGTTGTCGAGCGTCTCGTTGACGACCTCGCGCCCGATAGCGTTCTCGAACTGGTAGAGCGCGTGCGCTCGCTCGCTGAGGTTCCAGATGCGCGTCGTGTTGACGCCGTAGATGCGGCGCGTCGATTCCGACAGGTTCTCGGCCGCCCGCGCGGTCCGGTTGGCCCTGCGCTCGACGGTCCGGGCGCGGACGACGAACTCGGTGAGCGCGGCCCGGTACTCGCCCTCGGAGAGTTCGTCGGTCTCCCACGACTCGGTGAGGTTCTCCCGGACGCCTTCGAGTCCGTCGAGGTACGCGGCCATCGACTCGGTCTCGTCGGCGATCACCTCGGCGCGCTCTGCGGGTGTCGTCGCGTTCGACAGTCGCGCCGACAGCGACCGGTTCAGGAGTTCTCCCTGAACGGACGCGCCCTGCGCGCCGACCGCGCCGGTGAGTTGCTGGCCCGGCGAGAGACCGGTCGTCGCGTCGCCGTCCGGCGTACCGTCATTCGCGCTGTCGTCCGCGTCGTCGCTCTGGTTCGTCGTCTCCCCGCCCGGCCAGTCGGGGTGTTCGGCGTCGGTCGCGGGTCGCGCGGAGTGGTCGGCGTCGGCCACCGCCGCTCCGGTTACGCAGGCCAGTCCCACCGCGGCGAAGAGGAGGACGAACGTCGGCTTCATGGGTAGTCTCGACGCGCGCCACGGTCAATAACCCGCCGTCGCTGAATCCGGATTTAGCCGAATTAAGGGTGTTTCAGGACTCCTGTTGTTCGGTCGGCAGCGCGAGTACGTTCTCCCTACCTAGCCTGAAGCTCTCTATCTTCCCCTGTTCGCGCAGGCTCCCGACCACCTGACTCGTCTTGGCCTCGGTCCAGTCGAGTTCGTTCACGACCGCGCGCTGTTTGACCCGACCCCCGCGGCGTTCGAGCAGTCGGAGGACCCGCTCCTCGTTGCTCAGCAGGTCCTCGGGCGGTTCGTCGTCCGGGTCCGGGGTCGGGTCCTCCCGGTCGCGGTAGAGCCACCAGCCACCGGCCGCGAGCGCCGCGACGAGCACGAGTCCACCGGCCCCCGTGGCCACCAGCGTCCACGGCACGCTCGGGACGCCCGTGCCGGGCGCGCTCAGGACGATGCGCGGTTCGTTACCCGCGAACTCGATGGGGCCGTTCCAGATGACCGCGTTCTCGCGCTTCTCGTACCCGGAGTCGGGTCGAGGCCGGACGGTCGTCGCCTCGTACTTCTCGGGCCACTTGACCAGCAGGCGGGTCTTCTCGTTGAGGATGAGCCCCGACAGCGAGTCGCCGACCCGAATCTCACCGTCGGAGACCGCAGCGAAGCCGTGCCACCGGAAGGAGTAGACGACCAGTCCGTAGCGCTGGGGGAACTCCCGAATCTCGGCGCTGACCGAGTAGTTCGTGCCGGACATCTCCCGGTCGGTGGACCGCTCGGCGCTCCGGATGGTGCTGTTCATGCGCTCGACGAACTGCCTGCTGTACTTCGTCGAGTTGGCCTGCACGTCGTTCTTGTAGCTCCGGAAGGCCGCGGTCGTCCGGGCGTCGTCGAGTCGAGTGCGGTAGACCACTTCCCACTTCGCGGAGCCGTTCTCGTACACCCGAACGTCGAGGACGACCGTGTCGGGAGTGACGCGCTGGCTCTGGGTCCGTGTACTTGCGAACCGGTCGGTGACCGCGGACGCGCTGGTCGCACCGCTCGTCGCGTCGGTAGCGACCGCATCACTCGTCGCGTCGGTGCCGACAGCGGCCACACTGGACGTGCCGGTAACGTCGCCGAGCGTGCCCGTATCTCCGCCCGATACGCCGATAGCGGTCGCCCCGCCGACGGCTGTGCCGACCGCGGCCACCAGACAGAGGACCGCGGCGAGCAACGCTGCGGACTGTCGCGTCCCCATTCGTCACGTAGGTCCGACGCGCAAGGAAAAAGGGATTGTGTCGTTTTGGGTCGTCTTACCCTATTCGAGGCGATTCCACGGCTCGTTTCTCGACGGTAGGGAGCCGTTACTCCGGTTAGGAGGGAGTTGGCGCGCTTAATCCGGGTTAACTCGGGAGCAACCCGCGCTCAGAGCCACCAATCGGCTTTCAGCGTTTCGGGGGTTGAAGCACCTGTCCGTCCTTGCCAGAATCGGCGAGACACAATGTCGAAGACGGAAACGCACACGGTCGACGCGGTGGAGTACGAGAGCGAGACACCCCTGCGCGTGCAGGCCGACTGGTCGGGGAGCGAGACCCTCGACTCGGCGGTCACCGGCGCCATCTCGCGGGCGACCGGGGTCTCCGTGACCGAACTCGCGCCACTGTACGAGTACATGGACCCCGACGCCCTCCACGAGTTCGTCGCGTCGATGCGCGACCGCGAGACTGAGACGTCCATCAGTTTCCGGTACGAGGGCCACGACGTGACGGTCAGGGCCGACGGCGAGATACTGGTGTGGCCCGTGCGGTAGCGAGCGAACGCCCGACGGCGACGGTCGGCGCTCGGTTCAGAAGTCGGTCAGGCCCGCTTGGTTGTCGTCGGTGTCGTCCCCGCTGGCCTCGGCCTCCGCGTCGTCGGCCTCCTCCGCCGACGCTTCGGTCTCCGAGTCCGACTCCTCGGCTTCGTCGCCGGCGTCGGACCGGGACCCGTGACTTCCCTCGAACGCGCCCCCGGAGTGGTCTACGGCCGCCTCCTCCCGGAGTTCTTCGGCCGACTTCACGATGTTCTGGACCTTGTTGGTGTCCTTTCCCGACCCGGTGACGAACGAGACGTGTTCGGCGTCGAGGTCGTACTTCGCGGTCATCGCTATCGTCAGGTCCCGATTCTTGCAGTGGTGAGTCATCGCCGAGAGGAACGGCAGCATCTCCCGGCGCGCGGTGGACATGCTCACGCCGTCGGCCTCGGCGATTTTGCGGGCCACGTAGTCGCGCTTGTTCCGGTTGCCCTTGGAACTCCCGAGCTTTCGCCAGTAACTCGGCGGGCCGTAGCGGGTCCACCCGCCCTTGTCGCCCTGTCGGGCGGCGGCGACTCCACCCGCGATGTTGTCGCCCGCGTAGCGCCACAGCGAGTAGTCCTGCGAGGCCCGGACCCGCCCGAGCCACTTGTCGGCGTTCGAGAGGAAGTCGTAGGCGGTGGCGAGTTCCGCGCCCTCGTAGTCCTTGGGCACGTTGTCCTCGACCCAGTTCAGCATGTCGTCGGGCGTCTCGTCCACGTCGTATGACTCTCGAATCGCGCTCTGGGCGTCCTCCTCCTTGAACAGCGCGTCGAGGAAGTCGAAGATGCCGCTGGTCCGGTCGCGGTCCCCCGTCACCTCCACGTCCTCGGCGGTGAGTCGCTCGCTGGTCTCGGCGATGGCCTGCAGGTCGTTGACCGCCGAGCGCAGGTCGCCGTCGTTCTTGTCGGCGATGGCCCGGAGGGCGTCTTTCTCGTAGTCGATGCCCTCCTGCTTGCAGATGTGGCGGAGCGCGGGCACGATGGACCGGGCCTGCACGTCCCGGAACTCTATCTCCTCGCAGGCGTTCCGAAGCGTGTTGGACATGTCGTAGAACTCGTTGGCGATGAGGACCATCGGCTGTCCGGCCTCCTTGACGACCTCCGTGATGGCCTTCGACCCGCCCCGGTCGACGTTGCCGTGGAGGTTGTCGGCCTCGTCCATGATGACGAGCCGGCGGCCGTCGCCGCCCCCGGTCAGCGTGCCGGACTTGGCGGCCTCGCCCGCGACCTTCTCGACCACCGAGGAGGTCCGCTGGTCGCTGGCGTTCAACTCGATGGTCGGCCACCCCATGTCGCTGGCCAGCGCGTGGGCCGCCGAGGTCTTGCCCACGCCGGGGCTTCCGTGGAGGATGGCGGCGTCCTTGTGGTCGTCCCACGTCTGGGCCCACTCCTTCAGGGCGTCGCGGGCCTTGTTGTTCCCGCGGAGTTCGGAGAGAGAGGTGGGCCGATATTTCTCGGTCCAGTCGGTCATTGGGAGTCGGTAGGTGCGAGCGGCGTTTAGTGGTTGCGGAGAGCGAGTCGGAGGCCGAAGCGGCGCTCGCAATCCCGCTGGAACGTTACCCATTCTCACTCTCGGACAACGCTTTTCTCTCCGCCCTCCGACGCACCTATCATGTTTCCGGAGCGGGTCCCGACCGAGCGGTTGGAACTGACCGCGCTGACGCCCGAGAACGTGGACGTGCTGGAGTTCTATCGTCACAGTTCCCACCAGAATCCACACATCGAGGAGATAACCGAGTACCTCCCGTGGGACCCCCATCAGAGTCCGAAGGAGACGCTGGACTTCCTCCGCTCGCGCGCTGACGCGCGCGAGGCGGGCGAGGACGCCGCCTACGTGATTCGCCCGAAGGAGGGCGAGGACGGCGCGGGCGAAATCGCGGGCGCGACAGAACTCCACGCCGACTGGGAGCGCCGGACCGCGATTCTCGGGATGTGGCTCCGCAAGCCCTTCTGGGGCCGGGGCTACTCCGGCGAGCGCGCCGCCGCCCTGATGGGGGTCGCGTTCGAGCGCCTCGACCTCGACGTCGTGGCCGTGCGACACCACGCGGACAACGACAAGTCCCGGCGCGCCATCGAGAAGTACGTCGAGCGGTTCGGCGGCCAGCGCGAGGGCCTGCTCCGGAACTACGGGACCTCGCCCGACGGCCCGGTAGACGTCTCTCGGTACACCGTCACCCGCGAGCAGTGGAGCGAAGCGACGAAGGGGGACTGACCAGAACCGAATCCACATGACCGCCGAGCGATTCGACGTTCACGACCACCGCCACGCGCTGAAACTCCACAAGGACTCCGGCCAGACCCAACTCTGGGAGAACAAGAAGGCCCTCGACTGCCCGGCCTGCGGCGACCCGTTCGCGGAGCTGCTGATTTCTGAGAAGCGTCACAACAGTTTCAACCGACCCGACGGCCGGTTTTGCGCGGTCCGTGAGGAGGACCGGCTACTGGTCTTCACGCACTGAATTCGGCGTCGGAGTCGAGTCTATCGAACGCCGCTCCGGCGACGACTTCGCCGCCCTTGACGACGGTCTCGGGGTCCCGGAGCGCGCCAAGGTCGGCGAGGGGGTCCTCGTCCAGCACGAGGAAGTCGGCGAACGAGTCGGGTTCGAGCGTTCCCGCGCCGTCGAGACCGATTACGTCGGCCGCGCGGCCCGTCATCGCCACGAGCGCGTCGTGGGGGTCCATCCCGTACTCGGCCATGAACGAGATTTCGGTCGCGTTCGCGCCGTGGTAGTTGAACGGCGTCCCGGCGTCGGTGCCCCCGACGATGTCCACGCCCGCCTCGACCGCGTTCCCGAACGATTCGATGTGGCGCTCGTAGACGTCGTTCGTCTTCTGGAGCGACTCGTCGGTGGCGTGGTCGGCGTTGCGCACGATGCGGTACGGGGCCGAGAGCGTCGGCACCAGCACCACGTCCTCGGCGACGAGCAGGTCGATGGTCGCCTCGTCGAGGAACGTGCCGTGTTCGATGGTGTCCACGCCCGCGCGGATGGCCGCCTGCGCGCCCGCCGCGCCGTGGGCGTGGGCCGCGGCGTGGACCCCGCGGCGGTGGGCCTCGTCCACCAGCGCGTCCATCTCCTCCTGCGTGAAGGCGGGCGCGTTCGGGTCCGTACCGGGCGTCGTGACCCCGCCGGTCGCCATGAACTTGACGAACTGCGCGCCCCTCTTGACCTGCTCGCGGACCGCCTTCCGGCACTCGGTCGGGCCGTCTACCTCCCGGCCGAGGTGGTGGCCGTGTCCGCCAGTGATGGTGATAGAGCGGCAGTTCGCGACCATCCGCGGGCCGGGCACGTCGCCCGCGGCGACGCGTTCGGCCAGCACCACGTCGAGGTCGCGGGCGCCCATCGCCCGAACGCCCGTGATTCCGGCTTCGAGGGTCTTGCGGGCGTTGACGGTCTCGGTCAGCATCAGTTCGGCGTCGCTCATCGACACCACGTCGGCCACGCTGGCCTCGCCCGACAGCGAGAAGTGGACGTGGGCGTCGACCAGTCCGGGAACGACGGTCCGGCCGTCGAGGTCGTAGGTCGGTTCGCTCTCTCGCGGGTCGGCGTCGCCGACCGCCTCGACGCGCCCCGATTCGGGGTCGAACCGGAGCGCGGCGTCTTCGAGTACGTCGCCGGTCCCGTCGACGACGCGGGCGTCACGCAGAATCATGTGGTGAGTGTTCCCAGTCGCCGCTCTTGAATCCCGCGAATCGTCGCGCGAAATCGCCGCGCGGCGGCCGGAGTTCGACTTCGCCGTCGTCCGGCCACAAGATACTCCCTCCATCGACGGAACGCCCCGACTATGACTACCGCAGAAGACACGTCTCTCACGACCGGCGACGCGTGGCGGCGCGCGACGCTGACCCGCGGAGCGGTCGCGGGCGTCGGCGCGTGGTTACTCGGGTATCTCGTCACCTACGTCTGGAAGTCGCAGGCCGTCTCGGAGGCGCTCCGGGGTGTCGGGTACGTCTCGCAACTGCTCGGCGGCGAGGCGGTTCCCGCGTGGAAGGGCGTCTCGTGGCTCTTTCTGAACGCCCACTTCGTCGCCACGCGATTCCCGACCGTGACCGGCGGACCCGGACCGCGAACTTCGCCACCGGCGAGGGCGGTTCGACGCTCCTGCTCGCGCTCCCGGCCGTCCTCCTGCTCGCGGCCGGAGCGGTCGCTGGCTACGGGCGGCCCGGCGGTGCGGTCGAACGCGCGAAGTCGGGCGCGGCAGTCGCACTCGGCTATCTCCCGCTCTCGGCCGGGGTCGCGCTGGTCGCCACCCACGGCGTCGGCGACACCGGGGCCGCCATCGCGGCCGACCCCGTGACCGCGACTCTGCTCGCCGGCGCGGTGTATCCGCTGGTCTTCGGTGCCGTCGGCGGTGCGCTGAGTAGCGTGGTGGAGTAGCCTTTCGGGGACCGTCGAGTGAGGTAACCCGTCGGCGAACGGTCGCTGACTGGTAGACGATTACTCCAACTTCCGGGCGACCATCTCGCCCCAGTGTTCGAAGCCGTGGCGGTCGTAGAACGCCTGCGCGCGGTCGTTCTCGCGGTCCACGTCCAGCACGAGGCGGTCGAGCGGGAGGTCTTGGTCCTCGGCCACCGCCACCGCGGCGTCCATCAGGTCGTCGGCGACTCCGGTGCCGCGGTACTCGGGCCGGACGTAAACCTCGTTCAGGACCGCGGCGTCCCAAATCATCGCCAACTGCTGGGGCAGGACGAAGACGTACCCCGCCAGCGCCGGGTCGGAACCGTCCTCGGATTTGTTTTCCGTTTCTCGAGAATCGTCTGTGTTGCTTTGGGAATCGTCTGTGATTCCCTCTCCGTCCGTGACCTCGGCGACGGTCACGCACCGCGGGTCGTGCTTCGTACACCAGAACACCCAGTCGAGGTAGCGCTCGCCGTACGCCTCGGTGAGTTTCTCCTCGTAGACGGCCCGCTTGTCGTCGCCGCCCGTGCCCGACCCGAGTCCCAACTCGAAGGCGCGCTTGAGGTCCCAGAGGTCGCGGGGGTCCCGGTCGGGGTCGTACGGTCGGAGTCGCGTGTCGGTCATGGCCGAGGCTTGACGGACGAGACTGTTAGCGATTGCGAGTTCGACCGAGAGGCGAAGCGGGCGCTCCCGGTCGGTGTCGATTCGGCGTCGGCGGACCGCGGTGGCGCGCCGGCGTCGGCGGGCTTCGTCGCTCGCTCACTCCCGGCGCTCCATCCAGACCCGGAGACCAACCACCGAGTAACCGGTCAGCGCGAGCAGGGCGCGTTCGCCGGTGTAGGCGATGGGGAACAGGCGCTCGACGCTATCCGATTCGGCACCCTTCGTCGGGTCGATGCCCGTGCTGTAGTGGGTGTTCTCGGTCGTCCGCGCGGTGTCGGACTCGCCGCCCGACCCGCCGGTACTGCCACCCGACGCGCCGCCGGACCCGGCGTCAGCCCCCGCGCCGCCGGTCTTGTCGGGGAGCACGGCGTCGGCCAGCGCCCCGAAATCGACGTTCACGAGCGTCTGGACGAACCCCTCCTCGGTCGAGTAGAAGACCTTGCCCGAGAAGGTGTAGAACCGGTCGTGGAGCGGGTAGAACAGGTTCGCGCCGTTGAAGAAGGCGTCGAGGCCGATGCCCGCGAAGACGACGGCGAAGACGCTGACCCACGCGACGCGGACGCCGCGCGCGCCCCACCGCGAACGCAGGAGCGACCGGTCCCGGCGCGTCGAGTCCCACCAGAGCGCGACGCCCGCGAGGAACGGCAACAGGAGCGTGTGGAACGCCGCGCGGTGCGCGCCGGCTATCCAGAACCCGAGAAACACGTCGAAGTCAACCAGCGCCACGGCCGCCATCACGACGACCACCGCCTTCCAGTCGAAGTGGTCGGCGAGCAGTGCGGTCCCGACGAGTCCGGCGAGTGCGACGTGAACGACCGTCGAAGGCATCGATTGCCACATGGGACCGAGGCGCAATATCAGTTTCCCGGCCTGTTCGGCGAACGTCGAACCCCGATTTCGATACGCTTTTCCGCCAGACTCGCGCAGTCGCCACCATGACCGAAGCGACCGACCCCCGCGAGGACCTCGCCGAGCGTATCGCGGGCGAGATAACGCTCAGCGACGACCCCGGCGCGACCCTCCGGAAGTGGCGCACCGACTTCGGGGTCTCTCAGACGGACCTCGCCGACCACCTCGACGTGTCGTCGTCGGTCGTCAGCGACTACGAGAGCGGCCGCCGGGAGAGTCCGGGTATCGGCGTCGTCTCCCGACTCGTGAACGCGCTGCTCGACATCGACGAGCGACGGGGCGGCGACCGCATCCGGCAGTACGTCCGGGTCGTCTCGGCCGGGTTCGAGAGCGACATCGTCAACGACCTCCGGGAGTACCCGACGCAGGTCGCGCTCGACCGGTTCTACGACGCGGTGGGCGCGACCGAACTCGCCCAGGGCGACCACCGAAACGTCACCGGCCACACCGTCATCGACAGCATCGAGGCCATCACGCGACTCTCCAGCGAGGAGTTCTACCGACTCTACGGCCAGAGTACGAACCGGGCGCTGATGTTCACGAACGTCACCAGAGGCGAGTCTCCCCTCGTAGCGATGCGGGTCGTCAACCCGACGCCGAACGCGGTGGTCCTCCACGGTCTCGACCGGGAAGACCTCTGGGACCACGCGCCGAAGATGGCCCGCCTCGACGGGTTCTCGCTGGCCATCACGAACGAACCGATAGACGACGTGTTGCAGTCGCTCCGCGAGTTCCCCTGAGCGTCTGATTTTCACCTCCACCGAGCGTCCGCCGCGCGTCCGACCTTCCGTCCACCGCCCCGGCTAAAATATATTTTAGCTAACACTTTTCGGCGGCTGGCCCCTATCCGTTTTCGATGCCGAACGCCAGACCCCCCACCGACGGAACGCGAACCGAACCGCGAACGGACTCGACGGCGAGCGCCGACGCGGACCTCACCGAGACCGGCACGACGGTCGTCGCCGTCACCGCGACGGACAGCGTCGTCGTGATGGCCGACCGGCGCGCGAGCGCGGGCGGCCGATTCGTCACGAGCAAGGACACCCGGAAAGTCGAGGGAGTCCACCCGACCGCCGCGGTGGCGCTCTCGGGCGCGGTGGGCAGTATACAGGACTACACCCGCCGCCTCCGGTCGCAGGCCGACCGGTACGAGATTCGGCGCGGCGACCCGCCGGGCGTGGCCGCGTTCGCCACGTTCGCGGGCAACCTGCTCCGCGACGGACCGTACCGCATGGTCCGGCCGCTCCTCGGCGGCGTTGACGACGAGGGGCCGCAGGTCTACGACCTCGACGGCGGCGGCGCGGTGATGGAAGCGCCCTACGCCGCGAAGGGGAGCGGCACCCAGTTCGCGCTCGGCGTCCTCGAACGCGAGTTCCGTCCCGACCTCTCTACCGAGGCGGCGACAAACGCCGCGGCCCGCGCGGTCGAGAGCGCCATCGAACGCGACACCGCGAGCGGGAACGGCGTCACCGTCGCCGAGGTGACGACGTCGGGCGTGACTATCGAGGCCCGCGACGACCCGGCCGAACTGTACGACTCCGAATCGCACTCTCCGGCCGGCGACGGGGAGGTGGCCTGATGGAGGGCGACCAGCGCGCCTACGACCGGGGCACCAGCATCTTCTCGCCCGACGGGCGACTCTATCAGGTCGAGTACGCCCGCGAGGCGGTCGAGCGCGGGAGCGCGAGCGTCGGGGTCGAGACCGCCGAGGGCGTCGTCCTCGCGGCCCGACGTCGGGTGCGCTCGCCGCTGATGGACCCCGAGAGCGTCGAGAAACTCCATCAGGTGGACGGCCACCTCGGGGTCGCCTCGGCGGGCAACGCGGCCGACGCTCGACAACTCGTAGAGTTCGCCCGTCAGACCGCCCAGCGCGACCGCCTGACCTACGACGAACCGATGGGCGTCGAACCGCTCGCGAAGGAAATCGCCGACCACGTGCAGGAGTACACGCAGTCGGGCGGCGCGCGGCCCTTCGGGACCGCCCTGCTCGTCGGCGGCGTGGCGGACGGACGGCCCGCGCTCTACGAGACCGACCCCTCGGGGACGCCCTCGGCGTGGAAGGCCGCAGCGGTCGGCCGCGAGAGCGCCGTCATCCGGGAGTTCCTCGAAGCCGAGTACCGCTCCGACGCGGACCTCGACGCGAGCGTGGACCTCGCGCTGGATGCGCTCGCCGCGCCCGACGATGCGTCGTTCTCGCCCGCTGACGTAGCGGTGGCGACGGTGACGGCGGAGTCGGGCTATCGCCGACTTCCGACCGACGAGCGCCGGAACGCCCTCGACTCGCTCGGACTGCTCGACGAGAGCGGGAGTCCGCAGGCGTCCTGACCGACGACGCGAGCGACCCCGTTCGTTCCGGCAACAAGCTTCTACTGTCGGCCTCCTGTACGTGTTCCGGAATGTCAACGGAGGTCTCGACCGGAGCGCCGACGATGGCGACCGCACGACTGGAGCGTGGAAGCGATGGCTGACGAACAGTCACCGCTGAGTCAGGCGGACATCGAGGAGCGAATCGAGCGAGTCGGGCGGTACTCCCGCTTGGTCAAAGCCGGCTTCGCCGTCATCGTAGGCGCGTTCCTGCTGGCCGCGGTCACAGTTCTCCCCGCGAATCTCGACAGCGTCGCCGCGGCGGTAAACGCGATGTTGCTCCCGCTCATCTTCGTGGGGATGGGGCTGTTGCTGTTCGGTATCGGGATGCACCTCCACCTCCTCCACCTCAACCTCGTCCACCAACTCCGCAAGCAGGGCGAGTAGGATTCGCGAGCGACCGAGCGAGACGCCGAGTCGCAGTCGTGAGTCGAAATCGGTCGGGAACAGGTTCGACAGGTCCCTTCGGCGTCGCCCCCGCTCGACCGCTGCCACGGTTGCGCGTTCCGAACGAGCGTCCGCGTTACGTTCGAAGCCGCCGATTTCGTATCGCTTTTATCAGTTTATCGAGCGTATATTGTATACTCTCCCGGTACTACAAAGTAGATTCGAGAGCCTCTGATACGGCTAGAATCGTCCGATCAGGGCGGTTCGGCCGGGTCGAGCAAGCGCGAGCAGTAGCCGAGGCGAGTCTGCCCGGGACTACGACGCCTGCCGGGCCTCGCCCGCGGGACGCCGCCGCGTCCCCGCCACCGAGCAGTCCCCGGCAACGAACACGTCCAGCGCCTCGTCGTCGAGTTCCGCGCTGACGCGGACGCACCACGGTTCGTCGGCGACCACCGTCTCGGTCCACTCGTCGCCGACGTTCCAGATGGGCCGGTCGCGGACGTTCAGGCCGTGGTCGTGGAAGAATGCGACGACGCCGGGATGTTCGAGGACCGCGAGCGTGACGGGGGCGTGGAGTCGGCACCTGCACTGCGCGCAGTCGAGGCGGACCTGCGCGCGCCGGGCGTCGGCGTCGGGCAGGCGCTCGGTCACGGGCTCGGGCGGTTGTGCGAGCGCGGCGTCCATCGTCGCGGCGCACTCCGGGCAGACCCCGTCGGACATCACCGAGAGGCGGTGGCGGTGGTGGCGGTCGAACGCCGAGAGCAGGCGCTCGGGGTCGCGGTCCCGGCGCGCGCCCGGCGGGAACGGGAGCGTGAGGACTCCGCGCCCGCAGTCGTCGCAGGCCACGGTGACGTAGTTGGCCTCGCAGACCGCCGCGAGCGTCCCCGACGCGCAGAGCGGGCAGGCGTCGCCGGTCGGCACGGGACCGAACGACACCCGGTCGGTGTAGGTTCCGGCGGCGATGGCGCGGGCCACCTGCCGTCCGGCGTAGGTCAGCGCGTAGCGGTCGCCGTCCTCGCCGGTCTGACGCAGGAACAGGCCGGTCAACTGCCGGAGATGGTAGGCGAACCCCGCGGTGGTGTCGGCGGGACTGGCCTCGAACAGTTCCGAGAAGGTCGCGGTCCGACCGGAGACCGCGTCGCTCTCGCCGGCGTTTGCCCCACTCGCGCCGCCCGCGAGCGCTCGGAGGACGGCCATCCGGATCTCGTTGCCCAGCGCCTCGAAGGCGTCGCTGGCCTCGCTCGACTCGACTTCCGGGCCGGGCGCGACGACTTCGGCGTCGGCGACCGCGCCGCCGGACTCCGACTCGGCGACATCCGCGTCGTCCCGCGGTTCCGCCGGGGCCGCCCCCGCGGGCGAATCGCTCGCGCCCTCCGTGCCAGCGTCACTCATGCCGACACACTCGGGCGGCGTCGGTTATAAGGCCTCGGACCGCGGCGGATTCGACGCTTCGGTTCGCGCTGTCGGGGACTGGCGGAGTCGCCGGCGGGGAAGAAGAGAGGAGAAGAAAAGTGAGGGAAGGAGAAGAGAGTCGAAGAGGAAAGGCTCGCAGCGAGAAGCGCCGACGAAAAACGACAGTCGGGCGGGGGCGCTACTCCACGAAGTCGTAGAGGCGCTCGTTCATGCGGCCGCGACCGGTGAAGACGAACTCGCCGTCCGGCACGGTGAAGTCCTCCATCTCGATGGTCTTGTCGTGGTTGTGTCGGTCGTGGACGTTCTCGTACTCCTCGAACGAGAGGTCGTAGCGGCCCGCTATCTGGTCGTCGACGTTGAGCTGTTCGATTTCGTCCTTCCAGCCCTCGCTGACCGTCTCGGCGTGGATTTCGGCCTGTGCGCCCGACCCGTACGAACCGACGCCCAACTTCTCGCCCGCGAGGTCGACGCCCTGCTCGGCGGCCTGCTTGAGGGCGGCGGCGCGAGCGATGTGGACCGACCCCGTGTACCAGTTGCCGACTTGTCGGGAGATGGAAAGGGTCGGTTCGACGGTGGCGTCGTACCACTCCTGATACGCCTCGGTCGAACTCAGGTCGTCCATGTGGTCGCGGATGGCCTCCTCGTAGGCCTCGCGGTCCTCGAAGTCCTCCTCGCGGGGTTGGAAGCCGATGTCCTCGGCGAGGTCCTCCTCGATGGACGTCCCGCGAATCATGTGGCGGTAGGCCAGCACGGCGGCCTTCCGGACCATGCCGGGGAACGGCGTGTGGAACGGGATGAACGCGAAGTCGTCGGGGTGGGAGGCGCCCGCGACCGACTCGTAGTCCTCCAACGCCTCGCGCATCCGGGCGAGGTACACCTGCATCGAGCGCTTGCCGTCCACGCTCGGGAACTGCTGGTTGGGCTTGAGGAAGTCGGTCTCGTCGGCGCTCCCGTACCCCTGTTCGGTCGAGAGTTCCACGAGGTTCGGGTCCTCGGTGATGAGCATCGCCACCGCGCCCGCGCCCTGCGTGGCCTCGCCGGGGTCGCCCCGGGCGTAGAGCGCGGTGTCGGTGGCGACGACGAGCGCGGCCCGGCCGCGGTTCCGACCGGCTTTGATCCAGTTGTAGGCGTCGTCGAGACTCTGAGTGCCCGCGATGCAGGCGAACTTGCGCTCGCCCTTGTTGGCGTGGTGGAAGTCGCCGTCGTACACCTGTTCGAGACACCCAGCGATGTACGTCGAGACGGGCTTGGAGTTGTCGAACGCGCTCTCGGTCGCCACGTCGATGCGGCCGATGTCGTCGGGCGTCAGCCCCTTGCGGTCCATCAGGCGCTTGGCGGCGTTCGCGCCCATCGTCACGATGTCCTCGTGGGCGTCCGGGAACGAACTCGCGTGCAGACCGAGTCCCTTGGTGTACTTCTCGGGGTCCTCGCCCTTCTCGGGCGCGAACGTCTCCGCGAGGTCGAGTTTGAGCTTCCCCGTCCAGATTTCGATGGCGTCGATACCGACGGCTGTCATATACGGTTCTGCGGCGACCGGCTATATGGGTTTGTCGATAGGGTCTTCGACGCGCGTCGAAACCGGTCGTCGATTCGGGTTAGCTGGCGGTGTCCGTCTCGGCGCGAACCGCCACGACCGCGCCCTCGTCGTCGAAGACGAGGAGTTTGACGCGGAACTCGGTTCCGCGACCGTATCCGGGTTGCAGGTCGATTCGGCCGGTAGCCGACGTTCGGGTGGCGGCGTCGGCACCGCCGCCGCCCAGACTGATAGCCGCGCCCGAGACCTGACTGAAGTTGCCGTTCTCGGTTATCGCGTAGTCGATGCGGTAGCGCGGCCCCTGTCCGGGGTTCGACCGGTCGGAGACGCCGTAACTGCTCACGGCCGGACTCCCCGCCCGCGAGAGGTCGTCGTTCGTGTTCGGGTTCAGCGCGTCCGCGGTGTCGGTGATGGAGTCGCTCGCCGCGACGTACTCCTCGCCCGCGTCGTTCTCGTAGATGACGCGGGCCGTGACCGTCCAGTCCTCGTCGGCGGCGTAGTCGAGACTGTACCGTTCGTTCCCGCGGACCGCCGTGCTGTTCTCCACGCCGGTCGCCGAGGGGCCGCGGTTCACGTTGTCGAAGACCACGCTGACCCGCTGGAACGAGGCGTTCGTGTTCGACACGTCGTACGAGGCGACGTAATCGACCGCGTTCTCGTTGACGTGCGAGAGGTCGTCGAGTCGTAACTGGACGTTCGGCGCGGGCGGGCCGCCACCGTCACCGGAGTCGTACACCTCGATTCTGAGCGCGTCGCCCGACCCGCCACTGGCGGCGTAGGCGTTCACCACGCCGGTCGAACTGGTGTCGAGTTCGACACTCCTCCGTCCGTCGTCCCACGTGTCCAACTGGTCAGCCGTGAATTCGGCGACGCTCGTATCGCTGACGGAGAACTCGACCGGGGCGTTCTGGGCGGTCGGTGTCGTGTTCGCCGTGAGCGTCACGGACCGCTCTACCGACCGGTCGTATCGACACGTGTCGTTGGCGTAGCAGGTCATGCCGGGTTCCGCCTCGATTGCCGGAACGTCCCAACGCGTCTGGTAGGCGGCGTCGCTCCCGTTCCCGCCCGTCTCGCCGAGTCCGCTCCCGTCGGCGTTGACCGCGGTCAGGTTCGCGCTCAGGTTGGCGGGCGTGCCGGGGTCGAACCCGGAACCGGTCGGCGGCACCGAGTCCATCCCGACCCGGACCTCGACCTCGCTGTTCTCGCCGTCGAAGTCGGTCGGCGGGACGTACCGGACCGTCACACGACCCTCGTCGTCGGTCGTCAAGTCGGTGAGTTGGTCGCCGCGCTGGCCCTGCGCCGCGATGTCGCCGGAGAGACCGCTATCGAGGGTCACGTTCACGGTCGCGCCCGAGACGGGGTTGTTGAACCGGTCGCGGACCTCCACGACGACTTTCTGCTCGCTGTTCTCCGCGACGCTCGCGTCGTCGCCGCGGACGTCGGTGACGTAGCGGGCGCGGGTCTCGGTCACGTCGGTGCCGACGCCGACCTTCGCCAGTTCGAGTTCGTAGGTCGCGTTTTCGAGGACGAGTCGGACCGCGCTCCGGCCCGACACCTCCTCGACCGCCCGCACGTAGCGGTCGTCGCCCGCGGTCCGGTTCATCTCCGCGGCGAGCAGTCGCTCCCACTCGTCGGCCGGGAGCCTCGTCGGGAGGACGAGCGAGAGGTTGCTCGTCTCGTTGCCCACCGTGACGGTCCGCGTGGCGGGGCTGACCGCCCGCATCTCGACGGTGGCGGTTCCGCTGCTCGACTCCGAGAGACTTCCGTTCAGCGCGACCAGCGAGATGGTGTTGCCCTTCACGAGTTGTTGGCCCGCGAGCGTCCGGTTCGCGTCGTCGAATCGGTTGTAGAGGACGCCGTTGTCGTATATCGTGGTCGGCGGGTTCTGATAGACGTGATAGACCGGGTCGTAGGTGAGTCCGCGGGTCGAGAAGTTGTGCGCGCCCCCGGTCCAGTAGTCGCCGGTCTCGCCGCTGGCGGTGGCGTTCCTGAGCGTCAGGTTCGCCGGAGGCGTCGTCCGGAGGGTGCCCGACGGCGGCGCGGGATTGACGAAGAACGCTCGGACGGGGTACTGCGTGCCGAGCGCTATCGAGGTCGACCCGTCGCTGCCGGTGGCGGCGGTCCGGTGGAGTTCGTCCTGCAGGTCCTGCAACTGGCCCTGCACTCGCTGGTTGTGCGTGAACTCCACCTGCTCGTTCTGCTGGGGGACGACCGACGCCTGATAGACCGACAGGAGAATGACGAGCACTGCGAACAGCAGGACGGTCCCGATTTGGACCGTCACTCCGCGCTCGTCGGTTCGAAGTCGCACTACCCGGTTCCTTTCGGGGCAGGTAGTTAAAAATAGCGCCTGCGCGGTCGGAACTCGCCGCTCCGAGCGCCGGACGCGACTACGCTTCGTCTTCCTCTTCGACGACTTCGGGGTCGCTCATCGCGCTCTGGAGGCTGTCGAGACCGTTGACCCACTCGATGACGAGTCCGTACTCGAGGTCCTCGGTCACTTCCATGTCGAGTTCCTCGCCGTCGATGATGCGCGTTCCGGCGGCCGCGACCAGACCGAGCGCCGAGTCGAGGTCCTCGCCCTCCTCGGCGCGTCCGGCCTCCAGGACGTACTCCTCGACGCTCGCTTCCTCGGCGGGACCCTCCGCGACGTACTGGTCGGCCGCGTAGAAGACACAGACCAGACTCGTCTGGACCCCGTCGATGAGCATCGCTTTCTCGTCGTTGTCGAACTCGACCTCTTCGAGGACGACTTCCCGGATGTCGCCGAGTTCGTCGAGCGCCTCCTCGTCGTCGATGTCGCCGTCGTCGTAGGCGGTCACTATCTTGGCGACCGCGATGGCCACGTCGTCCTGCAGGTTGAGGAGGAGACGGGCGGAGTCTTCGTTCTCCGGGTCGATGTCCTCTTCCCGGATGCGGTCGAGCCAGTTCTGCCAGCGTTCGTCGGAGTAGAATTCCTCCGGAGGCGCGCTCATGTATCTTCGGAGTGTTGCGCGCTTCATAAATCCTACGAGGCGAATTTCGACCCCGAAAACGGCGGTATTACGCCGCTCGTCCGCTCGTTCGGCGTTCCTTCCCCGACCCGACTGTCGTTTCGATAGGGGTTCCCCGCCGACGGCGAGAGTTCGCTACCGGTCGAGCGTCGCCTCGGTGTCGAGACCGTACACCGCCTCGGGCGTCTCGACGTGGGCGGTCCGAATCGCGTCGTCGTAGCCCGATTCCTGCATCCAGCGCACCCGCCGGGGCACCGTCTTCGGTCCCATCACCGCGCCGGGCCGGTCGGGGTCGTCCACGAAGTCGGTCTCCATCAGGAAGGGGTCGCCGCGCTCGGCCGCGCGTTCGAGGCGGTCCTTCTCGCTCATCACGCTCGGGGTCGGTCCCGCGAGTCGCCCGGCCGCGTAGTGCTTGACGACTTTCCGGGGGTCGAGACCCCGCTCCTCGGCCCACTCCGCGACCTCCGTCAGGTCCTCGCTGGCCTCGGTGTGGAGTTGGACCGCGCAGTCGTTCTCCGCGCCGAGCGCGAGTCCGTGCCGGAGGACCTCGTTCGAAGCCTCCCAGACCGCGTCGGTGGTGTCGTAGTGCGGGCGACCGGTCTTGAGCGCGACCGCCTCGCCCGACTCGACGTACTCAGCGGCGACGTCCAACCCGGCCCGCATCAAGTCGCTGGCCTCCTCCGGGGAGAATCCGCGGTCGTCGACGAGTTTCGAGACGAGTCCGGGGTGGACTCCGAGGACGGGCCACGCGCGGCCGGGCAGGACCTCGCTGGCGCGCGCGACCACGTCGACGGTCGTCTCGAAGACGGGGCGGAACTCCTCACCGGTCTCGGGTTCGACGCCGAGCAGCCACGAGGGCTTGTTCACCACGAGCAGGTGGGTGCCGCCGCTCCGCGCGAAGTCCTTCACGGCCTCGATGCCCCGACCGTGGTCGGGGTCCAGATGCAGGTGATTGTCGAGTACCGGCGTGCCGAGGTCGTCCATGTCCGCTGATTCGGGGAGCGAAGGAAAAACCTCGGCGATTCGCTTTCGACGGGGACGGCGGTCGTCTCCGACTGCGGGAAACCGGAAAACGACTCCGGCGACTGCGGTGTGCGAACGCGTACGGGCGATGTGAGCGCGAGCGGCAGGGCGAGAACGAGCGATAGCGCGTACGAACGCTGTACGCGAGCGTGCGACGTGTGCGACGCGCTCGTACCGAGCGCGCCCCGCGAGAAGGTATAGATAACCGGCGAAATCTAGATAACCGGGGAGAGAGGCGGGACGACCGACGCGGGACCGTCCGGCGCGAAGTTCAAGGGCGCTCGCGTCCGAGTCGGAGGTATGGACGACGAGGACCCGCGGGCGATTCGCTCGGTCGCGGTCACGGCCGACGACGCGGTGGCGGCCTACGAGGCCCGCCAGCGGAGTCCGCGAAGGCCCGTCCTCCGAGTGACGCCGCCGTTCTCGGGGCGGATGCGGGCGCGACTCCACGACGCAGGTCCGGCAGCGACGGGGTCGGAGAGGGTCGGTGAGACCGGCGAGACCGCTTCAGACGCGTCAGAAGCGGTCGGCGACCGCGACCCGGCGACCGGCGCGCTCTACCTCCCGCCGGGCCGGTTGCTCGACGCGGACGCGATTCCGGCGTTCCCCTCGCCGGACGACACCGAGGACGCGCTTCGCGCGGACCCGGACGCCGAGTTCTCCGTCGAGCGCCACCGCGAGCGTCACGTCGAAGCGGTCGAAGCGTGGCGCGAGACCGTTCGCGAGGCTATCCGTGGCGAGGCGGAGATTCGGTTAGCCGGAGGCGGGACGCACCGAGTCGAAGTCAAGACGCTGGGGGGAGATTAGACTACTCGCGAGCGATTACTCCGACGACTCCTCGGCGTTCCCGTCGGGGTCCACGACCTGCGCCTCGTGGGCCGCGTTCCGGAGCGCGTCCGACCGGCCGTACTCGCCCGGCGCGATGGCGACGGTGCGGACGCCGTTGTGGGCCGCCTTCTCCAACACGGGCTTGAAGTCGGTGTCGCGCGAGGCGATTGCCAACACGTCGAGACCGTCGGTGAGCGCGAACTCGGTGGCGTCCACGGCGAGTTTCACGTCCACGTCGCCGGAGGTCACCGTCACCTCGAACCCGCGGGCCTCCGCCGCCTGAATCAGGCCGGGACTCGCGTGTTCGTCCAGATACAGTCGGGTCGCGGCGAGTCGGCCGAGGTCCTCCGCGGCCGTCCGCACGTCGTCCAAGTCCACGTCGAACTCCTCGCGCAGGACGTTGGGACCGTCCACGAACAGCGCGACGGTGGTCTCCCCGCCGAGGAGCGAACGCAACGGTTGCATACCCTGCCGTAGCGTCCGTTCCGGTTTAGCGGTGCCGGTCTCGCAACGCCGCGGTTCTTTCCACGCCTCGAAACTATTTACTAGTTTGTTTTTTGAGTGATTATAACTTAGTAACACTTTATTACAACCTAAGATTAAGATTTAAATAACTCTGGTGTGTGGAACGTAATGTAGCATGTCAGACGACAGCACGCAGCGATTCGATCGCCGTACGTTCCTCAAGGCCACGGGCGCGGCTGGCGCCGCCGCCGCGACCAGTGGTATCACAGCAGCGACCCCCGGCCGCGACCCCGGCCCCAAGAAAGACGAGATTCTCGTCGGCGTCTCCGCCGGTCACGGCGACGTCGAGGGGAAAGTCTCCTCGTACGTCCCCGGCAACGCGGAAGTCGTTCACACGAACGACACGCTCCGCTACGCCGCGGTGAAGTTCCCGAGTCAGGCCCCCGACAAGGCCAAGCAGAACTTCATCGACGCCATCACCAAGAAGGACGGCATCAAGTACGCCGAGCGCAACCGGACCTTCGAGACTCAGCTCTCCCCGAGCGACCCCCGGTTCGGCGACCAGTACGCTCCCCAGCAGGTCGAGTCCGACGCCGCGTGGGACACCACGCTCGGTGACTCCAGCGTCACCATCGCAGTCGTGGACACGGGCGCTCAGTACAGCCACCCCGACCTGCAGGCCAACTACAAGTCCAACCCCGGCAAGGACTTCGTAGACAGCGACTCGGACCCCGCGCCGGACGCGCCGAGCAACGAGTACCACGCGACCCACGTCTCCGGCTGTGCCGCGGCCGTCGTGGACAACGGCACCGGCGTCGCCGGACAGGGTAACTCCTCGCTCATCAACGGTCGCGCGCTCGACGAGAACGGCTCCGGTTCGACCTCCGACATCGCCGACGCCGTCGAGTGGGCGACCGACCAAGGTGCCGACATCATCAACATGTCGCTCGGTGGCGGCGGCTACTCGTCCACGATGAAGAACGCCGTCCAGTACGCGGTCAACAACGGCTCGCTCCCCATCTGTGCGGCGGGTAACGACGGCTCCAGTTCCGTCTCGTACCCCGCGGCCTACAGCGAGTGTATGGCTATCTCCGCGGTCGACTCCAGCGAGAACCTCGCCTCGTTCTCGCAGTACGGCAGCAAGGTCGACCTCTGTGCGCCCGGCGTGGACATTCTCTCGACCACGACCGAGACCCGCGGCTCCTACGAGAAGCTCTCGGGTACCTCGATGGCGACTCCCGTCACGTCCGGCGTGGCCGGACTGGCGCTCGCCAAGTGGGACCTCACCAACTCCGAACTCCGCAGCCACCTCAAGAACACCGCGAAGGACATCAGTCTCTCCTCGGACAAGCAGGGCGCGGGTCAGGTCAACGCGTACAACGCGGTCACGACCGACCCCGGCAGCGGCGGTGGCGGCGGTGGCGGTGGCGACGGCTCCACTTCCTCGACCGTCAGCGACTCGCTCAGCAGTTCGTCGGACTACGACGACTACGAGTGGAACTGGGAGTACAGCAGTCCGAGCCAGATAGTCGTGGAACTCTCGGGACCGAGCGACGCCGACTTCGACCTCTACGTCAACGAGGGCACGACGACCAACGCCTCCCCGAGCAACTACGACTACCGCTCCATCAGCACGAACAGTCAGGAGTCCATCACCATCGACAGCCCCGACACGTCGACGCCGCTCCAGATCGACGTGGACTCCTACAGCGGGTCGGGCAGTTACGACCTGACCATCACCGAGTACCAGTAGTCCGACCGCCTCGGTTCGGGATTCCTCCTTCTTTCGCGCGCCAGTTCCGACGTAGCCGCCACCGTCACAACGGTCCGGAGACCGCGATGCGGGACAGTACGAATGTTCTCTCCGGGAACGGACGGCGCTGAAATCCGTATCGGTAATTGAGTTTTTACGCGTCGCGCGAGTATCAACGGGCATGGTTGCTGAGACTGGAATCGCGGCCGAACTCATCGACCTGCTCTCGGTGTTCGTCATCGCGGCAGGGGTCGGCGTGTTCGTCGCCAAGATAGGCCGCTTTCCCTACACGATTGCGCTCTTGCTCGCGGGACTCGCGGTGTCGATTCTCGACATCAGCATCGACATCGCGCTCTCTCACGACCTGATTCTGCTGGTGTTCCTCCCGCCGTTGCTGTTTGAGGGCGCGGCGACGACCGACCTCGAACGCTTCCGGAGGAACCTGTGGCACGTCCTCGTGCTGGCAGTCGTCGGACTGATACTCGCCATTCTGTTGCTCGGGGTAGTCGGCCACTTCGCCTTCGGGTTCCCGCTGTTGGTCTCGCTGCTGTTCGCGGCGATGATTCTGCCGACCGACCCGGTGTCGGTGCTGGCGCTGTTCGAGGAGTTGGGCGCGCCCGAGCGACTCTCGGTCCTCGTCGAGGGCGAGAGCCTCGTCAACGACGGCGTCGGCGTCGTCATCTTCTCGACGCTGTTCGCGCTCGTCGTTCAGTCCACCGAGGCCGGCACCGAACTCGCGCAACTCATAACGACGGACACCATCGTCGCCGCCTCGACGGACATCGTCGTCGCCAGTACGGGCGGGGCCATCGTTGGACTGGTCACGGGACTGGCGGTGTATCAGGTGATGTACCGCCTCGACGAACACACGACCGAAATCGTGCTGACGCTGGTGCTGGCCTACGGGAGCTTCCTGCTTGCCGAACACACCCTGAGCGGCGTCATCGGCGACTACTACTTCAGCGGCGTCATCGCCACGGTGACGGCGGGCCTGCTCATCGGGAACCGGGGCGCGGAGTACGCGATGAGCGCCCAGACCAAAATCTCGGTGTTCAACACGTGGGACACCGCGGCGTTCCTCGTCAACACGCTCATCTTCCTGCTCATCGGCGCGAAGACCCCCATCAATCAGGTGCTGACCCACGGTCGACTCATCCTCATCGCCATCCCGCTGGTCGTCCTCGCGCGCGCCGCGGTGGTCTACCCCATCACGACGCTGGTCAACCAGTTCGTGCCGAAGGGCGTCCCGCTCGAATACCAGCACATCATGGTCTGGGGCGGGCTTCACGCCTCGATTCCCATCGCGCTGGTGTTGGGTCTCCCCGAGAACTTCCCGTTCCGGGAGGAGCTTCGCGCGATGGTGTTCGGGGTCGCGGCCTTCAGCCTCGTCGTGCAGGGACTCACGATGGGCCGCGTGATGAACGCGCTCGACATCGTGACCCGTTCGGAGGCCGAGGAGTTGTACGAACTGCTCGTCGGGCGCGCGCGCGCCGTGGACGCCGCGCTCGAATCGGCCGCGGACCTCCACGACGCGGGCGACCTCTCGCCGAGCGTCTACGAGGACTTCCGCGTGGAGTATCAGAACGAGAAGGACGACCTCAAGGAGGCCATCTCGCTCCTGCTCGACGCCAATCCGGAACTCCGGCGCGAGGAACTGCTGGTCGGCGAGCGCCGCGTCCTGAAACAGGAGAAGAGCGCCCTGATGGACGCGATGCGCACCGGCGCGGTCAGCGACGACGTCGGCCACCGCCTGATGGAGGAAGTGGACCTGAAACTCGACCGGGTGGAGTCGGGCGAGAGCACCGTGACCGACCGGCCGGAGGAAGGCTACGAGGAGTTCTGGCGCTCGCGGGCCCGTGAATTCGGTCTCGAAAGTCGTCTGGAAGCGACGGAAGCCGACGACGACTGAATCACCGATTCGGTGGCGGGACGCGTTCCTTCTCGTCGTATCGACGGCCGGACCGCCACCGCCGCGCCGCCAAACTTCAAATGCGATACCGCACGAGTTCGGCCCGACCGGCGCGCCGAACGCACCTGCCGGTCCGACAACCATGACGCACTGCTACAACTGCGGTCACTCCGGTACGTTCGTACTGCTCGCCCAATTCGCGCTCTCGGTTCCCGGCCCCGCCGACGAAGCGCCGACTTCTGCCGAAGGTCCGTCGGACTCCGTCGAAGACCGGTCGGACACGGCGGAACCTCGGTCCGACGCCTCGGGCCGCCGATTTGACGGTCCGCACTGTCCGTCCGACGGCGCAGACTGTCAGCGACTCCCCTCGTCGGGCGACCTCTCGCTGGCGGTCCAGTGCCCGGCCTGCGACAGCACCGACGTCGGCGTCGCGGCCGGTGACCTGCTCGCGCGCTACGGGTCGAGTACCACGTCGTAACCGTCCTCGACCGCCACGTCGTCTTCGACCGCGGTATCGCCATCCTCGCTCGCGTCGTCGTCCGCGCCGTCGCTCGTCCAGACGACGAGTCGCGCGTCCGCCCGGCGTGCGGCCGCGGCGAGTCGGCGTTCGAGCATGTCGGCGATGCCTCGGCCCCACCACGCTCGAATCTGGTCGCGCCCGCAGAGCCACACCGCTCGGGGGTCGCGCTCGACGACCAGTTCCGTCGCGCACTCGGCAACCGCGCGCACGTTCCGGCCGTCGTACTCCCGGATAGTCCGACCGCTCGGAGCCTCGGCCGTCACGTACAGCGGTGAAGTCCGGACGCCGGGACCCACTGATCCGCTGATTCCCGGCGCGACCGTCACGGTTTCGGGCGGCCGCGGCGGCGCTCTCGCGTCCCGAACGAGCGCCGTCCGCGCCCCGGTTTCGTCCAGATGCGAGCGGAGTTGTTTCATCGCCACTTTAGTCATTATTGACTACATCTCTGATAAAGCTACGCGTTCATAACAGTACCGATACAGGTGGTCACGGACGCCACTCCGTAGCGGTCGTTCCCGCCCGTGTCAGTAGATAGAACTATAAATTCGGGCGAGTACGGTTCGGAGTGAATGAGGTTCGACGCGCTCGAGGACCGCACCGGAGTCCGCATCTTCGACCCCATCGAGAGCGTCCGGTTCGAGTTGTACACTCCCGAGTCCGTCGAACCGCAGGCTGCATCGACCGACGAGTTCTACTTCCCCGTGGACGACGCTGTCGGGTTTCGCGCCACGGCGGTCGAGATTCCGAAACTGGTCTCGACGGTCGTTCGGCGACAGGACGGGGAGATGATAGCCGACGCGACCGCGAGCGACGTTCAGCAGTTCGACGACGGGAACTATCTCATCGAACTTCAGAGTACGCCGATGAAAGTCTACCTCGTCGTGGACGGAACCCTGAGAATCGTCCCCGGCGACGAGTCGGTCACGGTGAAGTTCGGCGAGAACCGTCGCGTTCGGGTCGGCGCGCGGTCGTTCCACGAACACCCGGTGGGGACCATTACCGTCACCGACGACGTGGAAGACGCGATGGCGGCGGTCTCGCGGTTCGGGTCCGCGCTGAAGACGACCTCCTGCGAGCGCTCGTTCCCGACGCTTCGGGGCTACCCGCCCCGAATCGAGCGCGGCGACTCGTTCGAAGTGTCGGGCGACATCGACGTTCCGGACACGGACGTCGAACTCGTCCTGCCGCCCGAACGCGAGCGCGTCTATCCGATAGCGTCGCTGGCGTACTATCTCGGTGCGGAAGTCGTCAACGGCGCGGAGCCGCGGCTGGTGGCGGGCGACTTCGAGTATCCGCTCGACGGACCGGACGGCTACGAGGCGACGGTCAATCGGGTCCTCAAGCAGGTCTTCTTCCTCGACTGTCTGACTCGGACAGAGGGCTACTACCCCGTGGACCTCCACGAGCGCGAGCAGGTCGAACCGTCGGTGGACCTCGATTTCGCCGACCTCTACGGGCGACCGCTCGCCGAGCAGTTGCGCGCGTATCTCGCGGTGCCGTACGACGTGCTGGAGCCCCACGTCCTCGACTGGCATCTCACCACTGACATCGTTCCCGAGGCGAAGAACGCGCCCGCGCTCCCGCACTTCGCGCACGAACTCTCGTTGCTGCGGACGCCCGAGAGTCCGAAACCCCGCTCGCCCCAATCCACGCTAGAGGGCATCGAGGAGTTCACCAGAGCGGCAGTCGCCTCGGGTGACTTTACCCGGAGCGCGAGCGACCTCGCCCGAAACGCGGGCGGTGACTGGGAGTCCGACGACGAGATGTTTCAGGTCGAACCGGCCGAGACGGTCGAACACGCGTGGGTCGGCGACGGCTACCCCGTCGGTGCCAACAAAGTGACGATAGACTCCCTGCACCGGGAGGCCGAGCGCACGCCGCCCGACGAGTCGGAAATTGAGGTCCACGTCGTCTGCAACGACTCGCGCATGGCCGAGGAGAACGTGGTCAGCGAGTTTTACGGTCTCCGGGACTTCGTGAACTACGACGTATCGGTTCACGAGGAACTGACGGTCGCCGAACTCGCGAGTCTGCTCGAATCGTCGGCGGATTTCCTCCACTACATCGGCCACGTAGACAAGGAGGGATTCCGATGCGTAGATGGCTCTCTCGACGCCGATTCGCTCGAATCGGTCGGTATAGAGGCCTTCGTCTTGAACGCGTGTCGGTCGTACGAGCAAGGCGCGAAACTGGTCGAAAAGGGCAGTCGCGGCGGCGTGGTCACGCTGGCGGAGGTAGTTCACTCTGCCGCGACGAAGGTGGGTCGGGCGCTTGCACGGTTGCTAAACTCCGGGTTTAGACTTCGCTCGGCGTTGAGTATTGCGAAAATGGAGGTAACGGTATCGATGGAGTACGTAACGGTCGGCCACGGTGGCTTGACGCTGTGTGAGGGTGAAAGTGGTGGACCGGTGAGATTCGACCTTCGGAAGGACAATAACGAATACTTGGTCGATTATTATTCGTATACGAGCTCGTCGTACCGATTAGGAAGCTTAGCTGTTTTTATTGGTGACTCCTCAATTCGATATCTTACCTCCGGACTGCTCGGGACGTTCCGGATGAAGGAAGAAAAATTAAAATTGGTACTGAACTCCGATTTTGCACCGGTTAAAATTGGCGATGAACTCCATTGGAGCGGAGAGTTCTTCGATTTAGATGTTTAAGAATTCATGGACCGTTGGTCAAACCTGCACTGTTTGCCGCAACGTTCCCTGCTTGCGCTAGCACCACTCCAGTAGTAAATAGGAAACCAATCAGCCGCGGATGCTGTTTCAGTTGAGCGAGTACGTTTGTGCTTGGCATGTACTAGTCTTGTATATACGCCGTAAATTATATTTTTCTTAATTATTCTAACTATGAAATATATCAGAAAAGTCGGTGAACGAGGGCGAAGCTAACTCAATGCGACTGTTCGATCTCGGTTGGCAAAACAACTGGGGCCTCCTTCCGGTTCTGTGGCGGCCGAAGCACATCTGACCGAGACGCACCGCCGTACCGGTATCTATCCGGCCCTAAATTCCGGAAATTTTATCATAGTAAACTCCGACAAAATGAGTAAATGACCACCGAACTTCGTTTTCGCGGGAGTGGAGCGAATCCCCGTTTCTCGGAGTGGCTCGCGAAACTCAAGCGAACCGGGAGCAATATCCTGCTCACCGGCGAAGTCCCCGACGCGGTTTCCGCCCGCGCCTCTCGGTCCCTCTTCGGCCGCGAGGACCGCCGGTTCCGCGTCCTCGGACTGACCGACCAGACGATTCGGAACGCGGCCACGCGTCTCCCCGACGACGCCTCCTTCGACGACCCCACGACGTGGATTATCGACCAGCGCCGCGGCGAGCGGTCGGTCCCGGCGACGGCGCAGGGGTTCACGCCCGACTCCGACTCGCTCCGGACCGACGACGCCCGACAGCTCTGCGACGAGATTCAGACCGCCATCAGTTTCTACGACGAGCGAGCCGACGGTCTCGACCCCGCGGAACTCCGCGTCGGCGTCGATTCGCTGTTTCCCCTGGTGCAGGAGGACCGCGCGGCGACTCGTCACGTCCTGGGCACGCTCTGCGCGACGGTCCGGAGCGTTCACGGGATGGCTCACTATCACCTCCGGGTTCCCGACGACGAAATCGTGGACGACCTCATGGGTCTGTTCGACGCGCGCGTCGAACTCCGGAGGCGGCCGCGACGGAACCCCGAACAGCGCTGGTACGCGCCCGAAATCGACGCGAAGACCCCGTGGATGGAGTTGTGAACGCACCCGAGTTCCCTCCCGCAGTTCTCTCTTCTACGACCGCCCCGACGTTTCCTTGCGGTAGCACTCCCGTTCTCCAGTTCTAACTGTAGCACGACGTGACGTTCCGCCGTTAGTTCCGCTCACTCGGTGTCCGCGAGTGCGTGCTTTCGGAGGATGGTCGTCGCCTCCATCCGGAGCCTCCCTACGAGGCACGTGACGGGTTACGACCGGGTTTCACCGCGCAGTTCCTCGGGCGGCCGTCGACGCAAAACAGTCATCGATTTGGCGTGAATGCCGGCGAATAGTTAGTTATCTCACCCGATAGTCGATATAGTCGAAATAGCTAAGAGTCCATAACAACACCGATACCAAAGACGGCGGTAGATGAGTTCAGACGATTCCGACGAAAAGATACTCGGCACGACGACAGTGACCCAGCGGTGGCGCATCAGTCTCATCAAAGCCGTCCGCGAGGAGTTCGCCGAGGAGGGACTCGACGTCGAGGAGGGCGACCGACTCGTCTACAAACTCCGAGACGGCCAGATTGTCATCGAACCGGCGTGACCGCGCGACGCCGACCCAGTTCGTTTCCTCGCAGTCGAGTACCGCTCGTCGGTCCGGAAGACAAAGCATTACGTACCGGGCGGACGACCGTTCCAGTATGACGCTTCGGAAGCCGCCGCTGCGCGACGTACACGACGCCGCGGGTGCGACGTTCACGGAGTTCGGCGGGTGGGACATGCCCGTCGAGTTCGACTCCATCAAGGCCGAACACCGCGCGGTCCGGGAGGAGGCCGGCATCTTCGACGTGTCCCACATGGGCCAAATCGAGGTGTCCGGTCCCGACGCCGAGCGCCTGATGCAACGGCTCACGTCCAACGACGTGACCGAACTCGGCCGCGGTGACTCCCACTACTCGATGATTCTCGACGAGGAGGGGACCATCCTCGACGACACCGTGGTCTACCGACTCCCCGAGGACGACGACGCCGAGTTCCTCTTCGTCCCCAACGCGGGCCACGACGAGCAGATGCACCGGCGGTGGACCGACCGCCGCGACGAGTGGGACCTCGACGCGACCGTCGAGAACGTCACCGACGAGTACGCGATGTACGCGGTGCAGGGGCCGGAGGCTCCGGACCTCGTGACGGGCGCGACCGGGGACTCGCTGTCGGACCTCTCGAAGTTCGAGGGGAAGTACGCCGAGTTCGCCGGAGCGGACTGCTGGACCGCCCGCACGGGCTACACCGGCGAGGACGGTTTCGAACTTATCCTCCCCGCGGGGTCCGCCGAAGCGGTCTGGGACCTGTTCGACTGTCAGCCCTGCGGACTCGGTGCCCGCGACACCCTCCGCATGGAGATGGGCTTTCTGCTCTCCGGGCAGGACTTCGACGCGGAGGACGACCCCCGGAACCCCTACGAGGCGGGCGTCGGGTGGACGGTCAACCTCGACACCGAGTTCGTCGGCCGAGACGCGCTCGAACAGGCCAAAGAGGAGGGTACCGACGAGAAGTTCGTCGGCATCAAACTCGTGGACCGAGGCGTTCCGCGCCACGGCTACGACGTGACCGACACCGACGACCACGTCATCGGCGAAGTGACCAGCGGGACGATGAGTCCGACGCTGGGCGAACCCATCGCGCTGGGCTACGTGCCGACCGACTACGCCGACCCCGGCACGGTCGTCCGCGTGGTGGTCCGCGGCCAGTCGAAAAAAGCAAAGATTGCGAACGTACCATTCCTGAGTGACTAACAATGAGCTTCGAAGTTCCCGACGACCGGAAGTACTTGGAATCGCACGAGTGGGTAGACGACGAGCAAGACACCGCGCGCATCGGCATCTCCGACTTCGCGCAGGACGAACTCGGCGACGTGGTGTTCGTCGAGTTGCCCGATGAAGGCGACGAACTCGCCGCGGGCGACGAGTTCGGCGTCGTGGAGTCCATCAAGGCGGTCTCGGACCTCTACTCACCCGTCAGCGGCACCGTCACCGCTGTCAACGACGCGCTGGCCGACCAGCCGGAACTGGTCAACGAGGACCCCTTCGGCGACGGCTGGATGCTCGAAGTGGAACTGGCCGACGACGGCGAACTCGACGACCTGCTGTCGGCCGACGAGTACCGCGACCAAATCGAGTAACCCCTCGGAACTTCTGATTTCTTTCGTCGAAAGCGTCGAGCGCGAACAGCAACCGCAGTAGCTCTGACGGCCACAAAATCTCTTTCTCCGTTTCGGTTCCCGAGCCAGTTGATTACTGAGCGGTCGCTTCCCATGTGCCGGTCTCCCTCCCGAGATGTCGCTCCGTACTAGCCACGGTTCTCCCACCGGCACCACGAGAGTTAACCGGAGAACGAAACCGAATACCTCCCAATTAAAACGGTACACTCCCTAGCCCCGACTACATGAGCGGACGACACGAGTCTGGGGACCGGGGAAGCCCGTACGCGCCCCACACCGCCGACGAGACCGCGGCGATGCTCGACGCGGTCGGCGCGGACGACGTAACGGAACTGTTCGACATCCCCGAGTCGGTCGCGTTCGACGGGGAGTTCGGCATCGAGGCGCGGAGCGAACGGGAGGCCGAGCGCCACGTCCGGGGCCTGCTCTCGCGCAACGACGACCTGACCGAGTTCCTCGGCCGAGGTCACTACGAACACTACGTGCCCTCGCTGGTCGACCACCTCTCGCTGCGGTCGGAGTTCCTGACCTCCTACACTCAGTACCAACCCGAGATTACGCAGGGGTTCCTGCAGGCCCTGTTCGAGTACCAGTCGATGCTGGTCGAGTTGACCGGACTCGACATCGTCAACGCCTCGATGTACGACCACGCCACCGCGCTGGCGGAGGCGGCCCTGCTCGCGGCGCGCGTCCGGTCGACCGACGGCGACCGAGTGCTGGTGCCCGACTACCTCCTCGACCAGCGCAAGGACGTGTTGGAGAACTACACCGACGGCGCGGGCCTCTCGGTCGAGACGTTCGCCACCGACGACGGGAACGCGGACGCGGACGCGCTGGCCGAGGCAATCGACGACGACGCCGTGATGGTGTACGCCGAGAACCCGACCACGCGCGGGACCGTCGAGGAGGGCCTCGCCGAAATCGGGGCCCTCGCCGACGACCACGACGCGCTGTTCTGTCTCGGCTCCGACCCCGTCGCGCTCTCGATTCTGCAGGAACCCGCCTCGGTCGGCGCGGACGTGGTGGTCGGCGACGCCGCGGCGCTCGGCCTCCCGACCGCCTACGGGATGGGTCTGGGCCTGTTCGCCTGCCGCGAGGACTTCGTCCGGCAGGTGCCGGGCCGCCTCGTCGGCGCGAGCGAGGACGCCGCCGACAAGCGCACCTACACCCTGACGCTCCAGACTCGCGAACAGCACATCCGCCGGGAGCGCGCCACGAGCAACATCTGTACGAATCAGGCGTGGGTCGCGCTCCGGACCGCCATCCACGCGGCGTACCTCGGCCCCGACGGACTCGTGGACCTCGCCAACGACTGCGTGCGACTCGCCGACGACCTCGCCGGGCGACTGGACGACGTGACCGGACTCCGGGCGCCGGTCCACGACCGCCACCACTTCCGGGAGTTCGTCGTCCACACGGACCAACCCGCGAACGCGGTCGTCGAGGATTTGGAAGCCGAAGGGTTCGCGGTCCACGCCGTCGGCGAACACGAAGTGCAGGTGTGCATCACCGACGCGAACGAACACGCCGCGGACCGACTCGTCGCGGCCTTCGAGGAGGTGGCCTGAATGGAATACGACCAAGCACGCTGGACGGACGGAAAGACGAAGGACGGAGAGAGCGCGGAGGGCCAGTACGAACCGCTGCTCTCCGAGAAGAACAGCGAGGAGGTCGAGGTCGATTCCCCCTTGCCCGACGACCTGACCCGCGACAGCCTCGAACTCCCGGCGCTCGAAGAACCCGAACTCGCGCGCCACTACACCCGACTCTCCCAGATGAACTACGGCGTCGACTCCGGGCCGTACCCGCTGGGGAGCTGTACGATGAAGTACAACCCCAAGTTCACCGAGGACGTGGCCGCGCTCCCGAGCGCCGCGGTCCACCACGACCGCTCGGACCGAAGCCTGCAGGGCACGCTCGGACTCATGCACGGCCTCCAGAACTACCTCGCCGAAATCGGCGGGATGGACGCCGTCAGTCTCCAGCCACCGGCGGGCGCGGCGGGCGAGTTCACCGGCATTCTGGTCGCCAAGGCCTACCACGAGGCCAACGGCGAGGGCGACCAGCGCGACGAGATTATCGTCCCCGACAGCGCCCACGGCACCAACTTCGCCAGCGCGGCGCTCGCCGGCTACGAAGTCGTCGAACTCCCGTCGGGCGACGACGGCCGGGTGGACTTGGAAGCGCTCGAAGCCGCGGCGAGCGACCGGACCGCGCTGTTCATGCTCACGAACCCGAACACGCTCGGCCTGTTCGAGCGCGACATCGAGGAGATAGCCGAGACCATCCACGACGCGGGCGGCCTGCTCTACTACGACGGCGCGAACCTCAACGCCTTGCTCGGACAGGCCCGGCCGGGCGACATGGGCTTCGACATCATGCACTACAACGTCCACAAGACGTTCGCCACGCCACACGGCGGCGGCGGTCCGGGAGCGGGTCCGGTCGGCGTGGTCTCGGACCTCGCGGAGTTCCTGCCCGCACCCCGCGTGCGGGAGCGTGAGGACCAGCGAAGCGAGTCCTCGGAACGCGCGAGCGACGGAACGCCGCGAGCGACCGACGGCGGCGCGTACGAGCGGTTCGACCCGGAGAACACGGTCGGCAAGGTCCACGGCTTCGAGGGCAACTGGCTCGTCCTCGTGAAGGCCTACGCCTACATCGCGCGTCTCGGCGACGAGGGCCTCGCGGACGCCGCCGAGAAGGCGGTCCTCAACGCCAACTACCTCGCGAGTCAGGTGGACTACGAAGTGCCCTTCGAACCGTTCCACCACGAGTTCGTCGCGTCGGCGGGCGACCAAGACGCCGCCGACGTGGCCAAGCGCATGCTCGACTACGGCGTCCACCCGCCGACGACCAAGTGGCCGGAAATCGTCCCGGAGGCGCTGATGACCGAACCGACAGAAATCGAGGGGAAAGACACCTTGGACCAACTCGCCGAGGCGTTCGACGCCGTGGCGACCGAGGACGACGAGACGCTGGCGAACGCGCCGAACCGGACCACCGCCCGGCGCATCGACCAGACCAGCGCCGCGCGGAACCTCCGACTCTCGTGGCAGTCGCTCGAAGGCGACGCGGAGTAGTCGAGCGAAGCGAAAGCGACTCCCACTCTCAGAGAACCGACGCGAGTTCGGCTTTCACGTCCTCCGGTTCGAAGGGCTTGGTGACGTAGCCGTCCGCGCCGGCCTTGACCGCCTGTTTCATCTTGCTCTGCTGGTCGACGCTGGTCACCATCACGATTACCGGCGGACTGTCTCCGGACTTGATTCGGGACGTCGCCTCGACGCCGTCCATCTCGGGCATCATGATGTCCATGGTGACCGCCTCCGGCCGGTGGTTCTCGTACTGTTCGACCGCCTCGGCGCCGTTGCTGGCCTCCGCGACGACTTCGAAGTCGTCCTCGACCGCCTGTCGGACCATCGTGCGCTGGAAGTCGCTGTCGTCCACGATTAACAAGGTAGGTGCCATTCGTTACTTGTCGTTCGCTGGAGAGTGGCATCTAAATAAAACCCACCGAATCCCCCGGTCGGCGTCGAAGCGACGCCCGAAAGTCCGGCCGCCAGCCCCGACGAGCGACGCTTTCGGAACGCTTTTTCCCGGCCCGGGCGGGCTACCTCCATGCGCGAACTTCCCCTCGACGACCTGCCGAAACATTCGCCGTGGCCCGCCCGACTCTTCGGGTCGGCGGACGGAGACGGCGACGCGGAGTACAGCGGGACCGGCGTGTCGGCCTACGACGAGGTGTACGCCAACCTGCTCGGACTCCTCGAAGCGAACCCCGAGACGGAGTTCCGGGAGCTACAGCGGTCGGCGAACCACTACGCCGAGGAGAGTCCCGTGCCGATTTCGCGGGCCGAGAGCCTCTACCTCGTGGACGTGGACGAGAAGCAGAAGTTACAGGACGAGGCGCTGGTGGCCTCGCTCGCGGGGACGCTCGACGGCGGCGAGACGGTCGTCGCCTTGGGCTGTGGGTGGGGGTACGAACTCGGCGTCCTCGCGGACGCCTACCCCGACTGCGCGTTCGTCGGGGGCGACCCGGCGGAGAACGGGGTCGCTCTCGGCCGGGAACTGTTCGGCGACCGCGACCGAATTCGTGTCGAGAGCTTCGACTTTCGGGACGACGAGTGGGACCTGCTGGAGCGCGTGCTGGCCGACGAGGGCGGCGACGACGTGGTTCTGTTCTCGCAGGGGTCGCTGACCGCGCTCCCGAGCGTGCGGGACGTCGTGGCCGACACGCTGGCCGAGTACGCGGACCGCGTGCGGGAGGGCGTCCACCTCGAACACGTCTACGAACTCCACGCCGAGGAGTCGCTCTTGGGGCTCCTCCGCCGGAGGTACGCCGACCGCCGGAACTACAACGACGACCTGCTGGCGTCGCTCCGAGCGACCGGCGCCATCGAAGTGACGAGCGCGACTTACGACGTGGTCGGCGGGAACCCGCTCCACCCGCTCTCGGAGATTCGGTGGGAAGCGGTCTGACCGTCGGAGAATGTGGCTTCGGCGCGTCGATTCGCTCGCTGGCCGTGAGGGATTCTCGGTCTAAAGACGACGAACGGGGAGAAGCGGTAGCTAAACCCCGTGCGTTGCTCGCACTCTCCGAGTCGAAAAGGGGAGAATCGAGAGAATCCAGAGGTGAACGTCGAAAGCGTCGAGAGGGACGCGGACTATTCGAGGAAGTTCGGTTCGACCGCCTTGCTCTCGACTTCGTCTTCGAGGTGGTCGCGGAACGCCTCGACGCTCACGTCGTCGCGCTCGCGCTCCAGACGGTCGCGCACCGAGATGGTTCCGGCCTCCTCCTCGTTGTCGCCGACGACGAGCATGTAGGGCACGTTGTCGTCGTGGGCCTGCTGAATCTTCTTGCCGACCGTCCACGACCGGTCCTCGATTTCGACGCGGAAGTCGCCGAGGTACCGGTTCTGAAGCTGTTTCGCGTAGCCGATGTTGTCGTCGCTGACCGGCAGGATGCGGACCTGTTCGGGCGCGAGCCACGTCGGGAAGTTGCCCTTGAAGTGCTCTATCATGACGCCCATGAACCGCTCGAACGACCCGAGCAGCGCGCGGTGGACCATCACCGGGCGGTGGGGTTCGTTGTCCTCGCCCGTGTAGGTCAGGTCGAGGCGCTCGGGGATGTTGAAGTCGAGTTGGACCGTGCCGATGGTCCACTCGCGGCCGATGGCGTCGACGGCGTCGAGCCCGATTTTCGGACCGTAGAAGGCCGCCTCGCCCTCCTCGACGTCGTAGTCGAGGCCTTGAGATTCGAGCGCGTCCTTCAGCGCGTCGGTGGCCTCCGACCAGATTTCGTCGCTACCGACCGCGTTGTCGCCCTTCGTCTCCAGTTTGTACTTGACTTCGAGGTCGAAGTGGCCGTAGATGTCCTCGATGATGCTGAGCGTCTGGGTGATTTCCTCCCGAATCTGGTCCTCCCGGATGAAGGCGTGGCCGTCGTCCTGCGTCAGGCCCCGGACTCGCAGTAATCCGGAGAGTTCGCCCGACTGTTCGTTGCGGTAGACCGTGCCGAACTCCGAGAACCGAACCGGTAGGTCGCGATAGGAGTACTGCTGGTCGTCGTAGATGTGGGCGTGGTTCGCGCAGTTCATGGGCTTGAGGCCGTACTCGGTGTCGTCCTGGTCCCACGCGAACATCTCGCCTTCCTCCTTGAAGTTGTCGTAGTGGCCCGTCGGCTTCCAGAGTTCGGCCTTGTTGAGTTCGGGCGTCCAGACCTCGTCGTAGCCCAACTCGTCGTTCTTCGTCCGGATGTAGTCCTCCAACTCGCGCCGGATGGTCATCCCGTTGGGGTGGTAGTGGGCACACCCCGGCGAGTGGTCGGGGATGGAGAACAGGTCCATCTCGCGGCCGATCTTCCGGTGGTCGCGCTCCTCGGCCTCCTGTCGGCGTTCGAGGAACTCCTCGAGTTCGCCCTCGCTCTCGAAGGCGGTGCCGTAGACGCGGGTCAGCATCTCGTTGTCCTCCTCGCCGCGCCAGTAGGCCCCCGAGATGGAGAGCAGCGCGAACCCGCCGATTTCGCCGGTGGACTCGACGTGGGGTCCCTTGCAGAGGTCCTCGAACTCGCCCTGCTCGTAGAAGGAGATGGACTCCTCGTCGGCGGCCTCCTCGTCCAGAATCTCGCGCTTGAAGCGGTTGTCCTCGTAGAACTCGAAGGCGTCCTCGCGGGAGCGCTCGAACCGCTCGATGTCGAGGTCCTCGTCGATGATGTCGTAGGCCTCGTCCTCGATGGCGTCGAGGTCCTCCTCGTCGAGTTCGACGCCGTAGACGTCGTAGTAGAACCCGTCGTCGGTCCACGGACCGATGGTCAGGCGCGCTTCGGGGTGGAGGCGCTGGAGCGCCTGCGCGAAGACGTGGGCCGCGGAGTGGCGAAGCACGTCGAGGTACTCGTCGCTGGAGGGCGTGACGATTTCCAGTTTCGCACCGTCGGGCAGTTCGCTCGCCTTGTCGACGAGGTCGCCGTTCACGACCCCCGCGACGGTGTCGCGGCCGAGACCGGGGCCGATTTCGAACGCCGCGTCTTCGACCGTGGCTCCCTCCTCCAGTTCGAGTTCCGAACCGTCGGGTAGGACCACCGTGATTTGGCTCATGTTTCGTTTACGGTCCCGGCGAACTGATAACCCTTTCTACCCGTGGGTTGGGGTCGGTCGGCGGTCGCGTCGACAGTAGGTGCTGTCGGTCGCGGACGGGTTCCCCGGAAAAGGGCCGCGGTCGGGAATCGAGGGCAAAACGGCTCGTCGATGGTCGGTCGCGGGACGACGGACCGACGGTTCTGGCGGGTGATAGAACGTTCAGTTGACGACCGTGTTGGTGTGGAGGTAGCTACTCCCTTCGCCGTAGTGGTACGCGCTGGTGTTGTAGTCGCTGGTCCCGTTGGAGTGGCCCGTAATCTGGACGGTGTGTTCGGAGTAGGTCCGCTTGTGGTCGCCGCCGTACTTGTCGTTGTAGTGCTTGCCGAACGCCTCGGAGAAGCATTCGCTCGACGACTCGCTCAGGTCGGTGAACTTCGACTCCTCGGTGTACCAGTTGCGCGCCGACCACGTGCGGGGCGTGACCGTTCGGTCGTTCATGATGGTGGCGTCGTAGTTCGAGTGGTAGTACCACTCCAGCCAGTGGGTGGTCCGACAGAGTTTGTACTCGTACTGATTGTGGGTGGTGTACTGGACGCTCAGGTCGTAGTTCTGCGAGGTTCCGTCGGGGGAGACGGTAGCGGTATTCGGTTCGGTCGCGACGTTCAACTCGCCGACGCCTGCGGTTAGATCGACGACTTCGTAGGTCGCGTTTTCGAGGTCGACCCGCAGGTCGTACTCGACCGGACCAACGGCGCTCGCCGAGACAGTTTGCTCGTAGCCGCCGTCGCGCTTCGTCACGGTCACCGCGTCGATTCCGGCCGCCCGGGCACGCTTGGCGTGGCCCGAAGCGGGCGTGGCTTCGACCAGTTCGTCGTTCGGGAGTGCGGAGGCACTGCTCGCGGCGGGGACCACGCCCGCGAGGCCGCAACCGACCGCGCCGAGTGTCTTCAGATACTGTCGCCGGTTCTGGGTTCGAGAGTCGTCTACCATGGGGCTTCGTCTTTACCTTACCATCTACTAATCTTATAATTACCTAGCGGAGCTTTCTCAAGAATAGGAATCGTTACAGCAGTTGTGCTGTCCGTTCGACTCGAAGGCGATCGCAGTTACTGACGGTTCCGAGACTTCACGAACTCCCCGAACGAGGAGGCGGTTCTTCGGATCGCCCGCGCGAGCGCGACGAAGAAGGCGGCTTCGAGATACAGAATACCGTACGCCACCGCCGTGAAGAGGGGACCGGACCCGAGCCACGGCAGGAGATTGTTTCGTAGACCGGTCGCGACGGCCATGGCGAACCACGCTGGCGGATACCACGTCCCACTCAGAAGTGGAATCGCAGCGAGGAGGGCGAACGTCACGACGATCACTCGACCGAAGAGCGTTCGTTTGGAGTCGGTAGCGGTGACCATACGTAGCATCTGTCGATAAGCGTTATACGTTTTCTGGGTGATTGGTTCGTGAAGATTCTGCGTGGCGAGTCGTCAGACGACCTTGACGTGCATGTGGAGCGCGTCGCCGTCCTCGCCGGTGTGGTCGCCGGTGCCGTAGTAGTCGCTGGTCCCGTTGGAGTGGCCGGTGATGCCGACCTCGTGCCACGACCACGTCCGCTTATCGTTCTTGTGCCAGTTGTCGCAGTAGTACTGGCCTTCGGCCTGTGAGAAGCACTCGCTCGACCCCTCGCTACGGTCCGTGAACTTGTTGTAGTCCTCGTACCACGTCGTGAGGTCGGCAGGGTCGCAGGTGTTCTCCCACGCCCGGCCGTCGACGCCACGGTTGTCGATGATGGTGGCGTCGTAGTTCGTGTGGTAGTACCACTCGAGCATGTGCGTCGTCCGGCAGAGCTTGCACTCGGCCCCGTCGTGCGTCGTCGCCTGCACCGTCAGGTCGTAGATCTGCGACGTGGCGTTCGTGCCGACGGTCGACTGCGTGCCGACCTCGCCGGGCTTGATAACGTTGAGTTCTCCACCGAGTACGTCGAGTTCGGGGATGCTGTAAGTGCCGCGCTGGGCGTCGACCTGCACGTCGTACTCGACCGGGATGACTGCAGTTCCGTCGACGCGCACCGCACGCCGGTCGCCGTCCGTCGACTCGACGAGCGTGACGTTGTTGATGAACGCTTTCTCGGCTTTCTCGGCCGCCCCGTTGGCGGGCGTCAGGTCGGTGGTTTGGACGCCCTCGGAACCGTTGCTGGCGGGCGCCGTCTCCGTCCGACCGGTGACCGCACTCGCGCCGAGGCCCGTAGCAGCAAGGCCTGCTACGCCGAGGTTGCGGAGGAGTCGTCGTCGGTTCGTCTTCGTCGGTTCGGGTTCGTTCGATGTCATGCCTCCTTTTCCCGTTGGCCGGCCCGAGTGTTATATACAACTATTTACTATAAAACAATAAATGAAATATGCTCAAATAAATCTATCACTTCTTAGTGAACTAATGTCTGGTTACAATAATAATAAATGGGCTGACTCGAAGATACGTTCATGAACCGGCCAGACGATAAATTCGAAGTGATGCGACTGATCTCGAAGAACGGACGGCTCATCTCGGAACTCCGCGAAGAGGTCAGGTCCAAACCGGAACTCGCGGCGCAGCTTGACGTTTCGTCCCAGACCATCTATCGGAAGATGCGCCAGTTGAACGAGTTCGGCCTCGCCACTCGGACGCCGGACGGATACCGTCTCACCGAAATCGGCGAGTTTCACGCGCGTCGCTTCGTTGCGTTATGTGACGCTTCGGAGACCGTGTTCGAGGTCGGCGAGGTCCTCTACGAGATTCCCGGCGATGACTTGCCCGAAATCGAGGAGTTCGCGGTCGCCGAGGTGACTCCTTGTAGACGGCACGCTCCGGACGCCCCGGTCGAACAAGTCACGCAGTTCATCTCGGGCGCACAGTCGCTACGGGTTCTCCTCCCCGTCTTCCGGCGTGGGTACGTCGACGCGATGGCCGAGCGGTCGGACCTCGGGACGATTCCGGTCGTCCTCGAAGACCACGCGGGAGATCGGTCGAACGGCGCAGTCGAGCGGAAACTCGACGAACTCGTTTCGATCGACGCAGTTCGGGTCACTCGGACGGACAGTCGGATTCCGGTCGGTCTCTTCCTCGACGAGGCGGCCAAACGCGTGGCGATCACAGCCATCGGAGAGCGCGGGAACGTCGCGGGCGCGATCGTCAGTTCCTCCTCGTCGGTCTACGACTGGGCCGAAGCTACCTACGACAGCTACGACGGTCAGGTCGATAACACCTCCGACGCTGTTCGGCCCACTGCCAGAGATTCGCCCGTCTAACTCGTCCACGAGCGAACTCCATTTCGGTTCCCCCCACGGTCGCCCGACTGTCGGTTCGTGCGACAGTCGAAGAATCGTCGTCCTTAAGCCTCGGCCGAGTCGATGTCGCCGTCGATGCGGACGAACCGGAAGTCACACTCCGGACAGCCCCACTTGGTCTTCTCGCCGAGGTGGAGGTTGGTGCTGGCGGTGCGATAGAACGTCCGCTCGGTGCCACACTGGGGACAGTCGTGGTCGAGTTCCTGAGCCATGGTTCGATTTCGAACCGCGCGACATTTGAGGATACTGGTTTGGTTGCGGTCCCCCGACCTTTGAGGACGAACGGGCGCTCGGGCCTCAGGGCCGGCCGTATCGTGCGCTCGGCGGTACCGGTAGCGGAATTCTCACTGGTGTCCTCCGTCGAGTCTTCTCGGAGAGCGCCGCAGTTGGCCCCAGTAAACTCTTTTTCGCTATATCAATCTCGGCGTCTATCTCGAATTGGTCGGGTCCAGTTTCCGGGCAGAGCGGGCGTCTTCCGGACGAAACGGAGTTTTCGGTGGAGGAACCCGCACGGAGACCCAACTGGCCTCGTTCGTGAGTCGCAGTTCGACGCCTTCGGAGAGGGCCCGCCGTCGGCATCAACTTCTTGCCGACCGAAGCCCAACGCTCGGGCATGTCCGTAATCCTGTACGCGCTCGACGGGTGTCCGTACTGCGAGAAAGTCCACGACGCGCTCGACGACCACGGCGTCGAGTACGAGACCGAATGGGTCGAGGCGCTCCACTCCGAGCGCGACGAGGTCAAACGTATCAGCGGTCAGCGCGGCGTTCCAGTCCTCGTAGACGAGGAGCGAGGCGTGACGATGGCCGAGAGCGACAAGATAGTGGAGTACGTCGAAACCTCGTTGGCCTGAGCGGAATGGAATACCGGTCGACGAAGATAATTTCTGCGGGACGGAAATCGGCGGTCGGGCGTGGCCAGACGACGCTCTCGCCCGTTCGGGAGGGGAGTTAAGTGCGGTCGGTCGGTAATCGAGAGCATGAAAATCTACACCGGTCGCGGTGACGAGGGCCAGACCGACCTCCGGGACATGTCGCGGGTCTCGAAGGCCAGCCCCCGAATCGAGGCCTACGGCACGGTGGACGAGGTGAACGCGCTCGTCGGGCGCGTCCGGCCGACGGGTCACGACGACGTGGACGACCAGTTGCGGGAGATTCAGAACCACCTCCACGTCGTGCAGGCGGACTTCGCCAACCCCGACCCGGACGAGGACGACCCGGAAGTCCTCGAGGAACACGTCGAGCAGTTGGAGGAGTGGATAGACGCCTACGACGACGAACTCGCGCCCCTCCAGTCGTTCATCCTGCCCGGCGGCGGCGACTCGGGTGCGCGACTCCACCACGCCCGGACGGTCTGTCGCCGCGCCGAGCGCCGCGCCGTCGCGCTCGAAGTCGAGGAGGACGTCAACGACACCGCGGTCACCTACCTCAATCGACTCTCGGACGCGCTCTTCGTCCTCGGCCGTATCGTCAACCAACGCGAGGACGTGTCCGAGGAGTCGCCGACCTACTGACCCTCCGCACTCTTCGGAAGACCGACCGTCCGCTCTCTTTCACCGAAGTCCGAAAGCTGACGCTGTCCGCTTCGGATTCGCGCGTAGTTCGGGTTCGCGCGTAGCTGTGAGCGTATCGGAGACGAAACGACGGGACGGCGCCGGACCGACACGTTAATTCTCTCTCGGCCGCATGCGATAGGTAGGCATGCGGATACGCGAGTGGAAGGACATCGTCGAAGACGTGGTCGAGAAGGACGTGGACCCCGACGACTGGCGGGCGGTCGGCGGCAAGCGGGCCGGCGGCGTCGGCGAAGACCTCTATCTCGGGCATCCGCGCGGCGGGGTCTACCACCTGAAGACGTACGCGAAGAACCCCTTCGAGGTGAAGGGCGTCGGCACGCGCGTCGCACGCAAACTCGACGACGAAATCGGTTCGTTCCTCCCCCAGCAGGAGACCGGAGGTCGGTTCGCGGTCCAGAACCCGCCCGAGGACGAGGACGACGCCGAGCAGAAGGCCAAACACCTCGAAGCGGTCGTCAAGGCGCACGCCGACGCGCCGACCACCCCGAACGATTTCTTCGACGACGTGATGGAGGCCCTCGACAGTCCTGCGTTCGGTCCCATCGACTTCGACCGCTACGACCGGCCCGACCCCGCCGACGAACTCTCCGATCGGTTCGAGGAAGCCGAGGACCTCCTGAACGAGGAACTGGACGACCTCATCGAGGACGACGACGTCGGCCGGGGCTTCCAGTAGACCCGGGGGTCTTCGGTCGGTCGCCTCGGACCGCGATTCGTCGACGAGGTGACGAGACAGTGAGTAGGCTTAAGCGAGTCCATCCGCACAATTCTCCATGAGCGCGACCGAAACCGTCGAAGAGTACTACGAGGCGCTTCGGCGCGGCGAACCCCTCTCGCCCTACTTCGCCGAGCGCGAGGACGTGGTGAAGTTCGGCATCAGCGACCGTCTCGTCGGCCACGAGGCGGTCGCCGAGGGACTGCGCGACCAGACCCGGACCACCGAGGACTGGCTGGTCGAGAGTCGGAACCCCCGAATGGTTACACCCGAGTCGTCGGCGGATTCTGCGGGCGGGTCTTCGGTAGGCGAATCGACGACAGGCGAGTCGGTAGCGTGGTTTACCGACGACGTCGGACTGTCGTGGGCCGACGATGCCGGGTCTCGGCGGTCGTTCGACACGCGTTGGAGCGGCGTTCTCGAACGCGAGGATGGTGAGGAGGAAACCGGCGAGAGAGACGACCGACGCTGGCAGTTCGTCCAGATGCACGTCAGCGCGCCTCGCGAACTCTGACGATGGTCGGGCCAGCATCCCAAGAGGACAAGCGCGAGGCGATGAACCGCCTCAAGGTCGCCATCGTCTTGCTGGTCGGCGTGTCGGCGGGTCTCGTCGCGTTCTCCAGCGGCGGGTCGCTGTTGCACGTCGCGGTCGCGGTCGGCGCGGGACTGGTACTCGGCGTGGCGCTTCTCGCGTATCTGATTCGAATCACGTGAGGACGAGAACGGTTCCGTCGCTGCTTCGTATCGTCGGTTACGTCCGATCAGGGGTTCACGCGGGCGAGCCACTGCTCGGGGTCGTCGAGTTCCGCGTCGGTCGGCAGGTTCTCCGGCCGGTCCCAGACGACCGTCGCGCCCTCGATGCCGCGTCGGGCGGCGACCGCCTCGAAGAACGCCTTGCCGCGCTCGTACTGGCGGCGCTTCAGGCCCAGACCGAGCATCCGCCGGACGAGTCGCGAGAGCGGGTCGCCGCCCTGTCTGCGGGCCTCCATCTTCTCGCGGAGGTCGGCGTACTCGTCGTCGAACGCGCCGTCCATCAGGAGTTCGGCGTACCCCTCGACGGCAGTCATCGCGGCGTCCAGTTCCTTGAAGGCCTCGCGGTCGAGGTGGCCCTGCGCCAGCGCGTCGATACCCGACTCCATCCGGGTTTCGAGGTGTTCGGAGAGCCATGGGGCCGCACCGAACTCCGCGGCGTGGGTCACCTCGTGGAAGGCTATCCAGCGCCGGAACCGGTCGTAGTTCACGTCGAGTTCGCGGGCGATGCGCTCGATGTTCGGTCGGACGAAGTAGAGGGCGTGTTCGTCGCCGTCAGCGAGCAGTAGCGGGTCGTACTGTCCGAGGACGTTCTTGCCCAGCACCGACAGCATCAGCGACATCGTCCCAGTGTTGATGGTCCGAGCGACCCCCGGCATGATGTCCGGGCCGTGTTCCTCGATGGGTTCCATCACTCGCCGGAAGGTGTCGATGTTGGCGTCGATCCAGTGGTGGCGGTTCTGCACTTCGATGGTGTCCGGAACGTCGAACTCGGCCCCGGAGACCTCGCGGACGCGGGCGCGAGCGTCGCGTACGTCGGTCGCGTATCCCTCCTGCTCGCTCGGCGACATCTCGATCGAACCGGGGTCCGTCGACGCTTTCGCGGCCTCGGCGACGGCGTGCCAGTCGATGGGGCCGGTTCCGGAGGCGTCGGCGATTGCCCGGACGCTACGGTAGAGACTCACGGATTTCAGTTGGGGCCGAGCGGTCAAAATCTTTCTGCTGGTCGGGTTACGGTCCGTATCGTGGCGATGACGAGGGGGAGTGGGGTGGGACACACCACCGTCGCGTTTGTAAGCGGGTTGGTGGGGGTTTCGATTGTCGGGGCGACGCTCAGCCGCTGTCACCACTCTCGCGGACGCACTGAAACGTTCCGAAGGAAAGATTATTTAGAAATACTGTATTCTCGTTTCAGGCTGTGAGAATAGTATATTGTGGACATTTACATACGAGATGGTGGCGTGTGTTGTCTCTCTAGAGAGGCGTTTCGTTACAGACGCGACGGAGGTGTGTCAGTCCGTCTCTGTTTTCCGACCGTACTCGGCGTCTCCGCCGTTTTTCTCGTCTGGTTCTCGGTTCGTTTCGGTTTTCTCCCCCTCGAGATTCCGGATTTTCCTCGACGCTTCAGATTCCCCTTCGCCACGCTTACCCGCCTCTTCTTCGTCCCTCTTTCCGCTTCTCTTGGTGCCTTTCTTCCCACCCTCTTCGTCCGCTTTCTTCCCGCCTTTGTTCGTCCTCCTCAGCTCTACCAGTCTATCTTACCTTTCGTCGGTCCACCCACCCCTCCCACCCTTTCGCTTACATCCGCGAGGTAGGTGTCTGTCCCAGTTGAACTGATTCCCCCGCGGCGCTGGCCAGAACATCCGCGAGGGTACTTTCGAGCCTACGACTCGCTCGAAGGGGCGACAACCGACGCTGGCCCCTCATTTGCCCCCGAGTTACATCCGCGACGATACCCCCTCCATTTATGTGCTGAAGTACGAAGGGAGTGGCAACTGATGGCTACCGACGACGAGGCGGACCGCGACCCGCTGTTCCGCTACGACGAGCCGATATTCGCCGACGAGGACCTGTTGCGTATCTCTCACCTCCCGGGTCCGAACCGCATCGTGGGACGCGACGAACACATGCAGAAGGTGGCCGAGGCCCTCAACCCCGCCATCTTCGGTCAGGAACCGACTCACCTCTTTATCTTCGGCAAGACCGGAACCGGAAAGTCGCTCATCTCCCGCAGCGTCTCCAAGCGCGTCGAGAACGAGGCCCAACACGAGAACGTGAACGTGAAGACCGCGTTCATCGACTGCGGCGAGCAGACCACCGAGGCGTCGGTCATCAAGACCATCGGGCGCGAACTCAACGACCCGAACGAGACCGGCATCAAGGTCCCCCAGCGGGGTCTCGGCACCGGCGACTACTACGACCGACTCTGGCAGATTATCGACACCTGTAGCGACGTGGTCATCGTCATCCTCGACGAAATCGACATGCTGGAGGACGACGAAGTTCTGCGGAAACTCTCTCGGGCGGGCGAGAACCGCCGCGTCACCGACTCGACCATCGGCATCATCGGCATCTCGAACAAGATAGACTTCCCGGACGAACTCAACGAGCGCGTCAAGTCGAGTTTCGCCCACGACGAACTGGTCTTCCCGCCGTACGACGCCCACCAACTCGTGGACATCCTCCAGAACCGCGCCGACGCCTTCCGCGACGGCGTCCTCTCGGACGACGCCGTTCCGCTGACCGCCGCGCTCGCGGCCCAAGAACACGGCGACGCCCGGAAGGCCATCGACATCCTGCGGAACGCGGGCCGAATCGCTACCAAGCAGGAGGACGAGGAGGTCACGGAGGAACACGTCTACGCCGCCAAGGAGAAGACCGAGGCCGACCGCTTCGCCGAACTCATCGAGGGCGCGCCGACGCAGGCGAAGGCCATCCTGCTCGCGCTGACCCTCCTGACCGAGAACAAGCCCCGCGACCAGTTCCCGACCCAGCAGATATACCGCCAGTACCAGACCATCGCGTCGGACCTCGACATGGACCCGCTCTCGGAGCGCCGCGTGCAGGAGATTCTACAGGAACAGGACTTCCTCAACGTCATCAACTCCGAGACGAAGGGTCGGGGTCGGGGACGGGGCGTCCACACCAAGCACCGACTCCTCGAGGAACCGGAAATCGTCAAGAAGGTCCTCAACCGGGACTCCAGAATCGCGGACCTCGGCATATAGTCGGCGTCTCGCCGTCGCATCTGATTGGCGTCTCACAGTCGCATCTGATCGGCATCTCGTCCCTCCGTTTCGTCGCTCCGCTTCCCTCCTCGGACGACACTGTCGAGCGTATATTAGGCACATATTATGCCAATGAAGGTATTTTAGACATATCCGCACAGAGCTTATATGCCAGAACGTCGGCGTAGTATCCATGTCAACGACACCGACGTGGAACGACCCGAACGACTGCCCCTTCTGCGGCAGCGAACTCCGGAACCCCGGCGCGGGTTTCATCGACCACATTCACGAGAACCCGGACTGCGAGGACGGGTTCGAGACGTGGCGGAGCAACATCAACGACGACATCTGCGCTGGCTGGTCGGGATAACCGCCGAACGACCGGCTCGAACCGCTTCTCGCGTCCTGTTCTCACTGTCCGTCCCGAGAACTAACTCGCCTCGGTTTCGGCGGACGGACTGCCGTTTCGCCGACCGAGAGTACATTCTAGAGCGCGAAGTCGTCGATGGTCAACGACTCGCTTTTGGCGAATGTAATAGGTGTCCTTATACGGATACTGAGAACTTAACCCGTCTTATAGGAAGGCTTATAGCCGCGTCTCGGCTACCGACTCTCACGATGAGATGCCCCCAATGCAGCGGTGAACTCGCAGATACGCGCGGTTACGAGTCCTGTACGTCGTGCGGCCACATCCCGCCCCGCGGTGCCGACTGACGGCCGCCGGCCGGACTGACCGCGACCGTCGAACCGCACCGACCGTATCGACCGCATCGACCGCGACTGTCGAACTGCACACTGCGAACGTCGTATCGCCAGACGACTACCTCCTTTTTTCGAAACCGAGCGTCTTCCGCCGACCGTCGTAATCGACCCCGCCGCCGACCGACGGGATTTTTCTACCGGCGGGCGCTACCACTGTCGCGTGAACGTTCGGGGAGAAGTCACGGAAGTCGGTGAGGTTCGCACGGTCAGCACGCAGTACGGCGAACGTGACCTCGCGGAGGTCACTGTCCGCGAGGACACCGGTCCCCGACAGGTCACGCTGTGGGGGAAGTGGACCGAGAGCGCCGACCTCCTCGAACCGGGGATGGAACTGCTCGTGACCGACGTCGAGGAGGGCGAGTACCGCGGCGAGACGACCTACTCCACCGGCGGGGACTCGTACGTCGTCGTGGAACCGTCGTTCCTCGTGGACGTGACCGACGTCCGGTCGTGGGTCCAGTGCCCGCGGATGTACTATCTGAACAAGCTCTCGGGCATTCCCCTGGCGTACCCCGTCGTCAAGGGGACCATCGTCCACGAGGTGTTCGGCGACCTGCTTCGAGGTCGCGACCTCGACGAGTCCATCCAGGAGCGGGTCGGGGAGGCCGGACTCGAACTCGGGTTGCTCGGGCGCGACCGCGACGAGGTCGCCGAGGAGGTCCGCCAGAACGCCGCCGCAATCGAGGGTTGGCTGGCGCAAGGCGCACTCACGGAGGACACCGCTGAGCAAAGCTCAGCGAGCGATGCGACGTGGTCGCATAACGACGACTGGCGGAGCGAGCAGACGCTCATCAGTGACCGGTTCGGCATCAAGGGCCGGGCCGACGCGCTCCGGCGCGGGATGCCCGTCGAACTCAAGACCGGCAAGAACCTCAAGCGCGACCCCAGATTTCAGGACAAGATTCAGGCGGCCTGCTACGCGCTCCTGCTACAGGAGAAGGGCGTGCCCGCCGACACCGGCACGCTGCTCTACACGAAGAACTCCGCGCTCGACCGGACCGAGGAGGACGGCGACCTCTCGCCCGCCAAGGAGTTCTCCATCGGCGACGGCCTGCTGGACTTCGTCGTGCGCACGCGCAACGAAATTGCGGCGATGGAGTACGACGCGGTCAACTCCGAGGCGTCGGACCGAGAGAACCCCGGCGTCCCGACCGGCTACGAGGCCGACGCGACCTGCGAATACTGCTTCGAGCAGGACACCTGCATGGTGGTCTCGGGCCGACTCGACCAGGAGTCGAAGGCCGGCCAAATCGGCAACGCGATTCCCGAGGAGGAGCGCGACTACTTCGAGCGCTTCTACCGCCTCGTCGAGGAGGAGCGCCGGGCGACCCACGCCGAGTACGCCAAGCTCTGGGAGCAGACCGCCGAAGAACGCGCCGACGACGACCGGGCGCTCGTGGGTCTCGAACCCGCGGGTCGCCGCCAACTCGACGGCGGCCGGTGGGAGTTGCGCGCCGAGCGCGCGGGCGACGCGGTGTCGAAAATCCGGGAGGGCGACGTGGTGCTGGCCAGCGACGGCGACCCGGTGAACGGCCACGCCGAGTTGGCCCGCGTCGAGCGACTGGGCCGCGAGTCGGGGAGCGACTCGGACGGGTCGAGCGGGGAGCGAAGCGACCCGCGAGACGGAAACGTCGTCGTCACCGCCGACGAACCGGTGGAACTCCGGCGGCTCGACGTCTACCCCTCGGAACTCTCGGCCGACCGGATGCTCACGGCGCTCCACGACCACCTGCTCAAGGGCGACGAGCGCCGGAAAGACGTGCTGTTCGGCCGCGCCGACCCCGAGTTCGAGGACGCCCGCGAGACGTACATCGACAACAACGAGGCCCAGAACGACGCGGTGAACCTCGCGGTGAACGCCGAGGACTTCGCGCTGGTCCACGGTCCGCCGGGCACGGGCAAGACCTACACCATCGCGCGGACGATCCGGGCGTTGGTGGAGCGGGGGAACCGCGTCCTCCTCTCGGCGTTCACGAACCGCGCGGTGGACAACGCGCTCGAAGCGCTCCGGGACCAAGGCTTCGAGGATATCGTCCGCGTCGGCACCGAGAGCGGCGTCCGCGAGGACATGCAGGACCTCCGATTGGAGCAGGCGGGCGACCCCGGCGAGCGCGTCGCGGAGCTACGGGACGCCGGCGTCGTCGCGGCGACCACGGCGACCTGCGGGTCTCGAATCATGCGCGAGCAGTCGTTCGACGTGGCGCTGGTGGACGAGGCGTCCCAACTCACGGAACCCAACACGCTCGCGGCGGTCAACCTCGCCGACCGCTTCGTGCTGGTCGGCGACCACCAGCAACTCCCGCCGGTCGTCCGCACCGAGAACGACCTCTCGACCTCGCTGTTCGAGCGCCTCATCGAGACCTACCCCGAGGCCGGCGTGATGCTCGACCGCCAGTACCGGATGAGCCAGCGGATTCAGGCGTTCGCCTCTCGGGAGTTCTACGACGGCGAGTTGCGGCCCGCCAGCGGCGAGGTGGCCGCCCAGCGTCTCGCGGACCTGCCCCACCTCGCGGAGACCGACCTCCCCGACGAACTGCGGAGCAACGGCGGCGTCTCGTTCGTCGACCCCGACGGCGACGCCGACGGGAACACCAACCCCGCCGAGGCCGAACGCGTGGCCGAAATCGTCGGCGACTTCCTCGAGGCGGGCGCGGACCCTGCCGAAATCGGCGTCATCGCGCCCTTCCGCGCGCAGGTCGCGGAAATCGGTCGCAGAGTGCCCGACGCGGTGACGGTGGACACGGTGGACCGCTTTCAGGGGTCGAGCAAGGAGGTCATCGTGGTCTCGTTCGTCGCCACCGGGGACCTCGAGAGCCCCATCTTCGAGGACCACCGCCGGGTGAACGTGGCGCTGACGCGCGCGAAGAAATCGCTCGTGCTGGTCGGCGACGAGGCGGCCTTGCGGACCGACGACCTCTACGCGCGGATGGTCGAGTGGGCGCGGTGAGCCGTCCGGCCCGCTCAGACGTGTCAGTATTCTATTCAGAGCGCGCTCGATGAAAGTTTCCTCCAGAGAGGTGTTTCCGGTACGTTTAAGGCTTAGACGGGTGGCGCTAATGATATGAGTGGACGACCGCTCGACGTGCTGGAAGCCTCCCTGCAAGAGGAGGTTACGGTGCGATTGAAAGGCGGCGAGGAGTACGAGGGCGTTCTCACCGGCTACGACCAGCACATGAACCTGGTGCTGGAAGACACCGAGGAGGAAGACACAACCATTATACGCGGCGATAACCTCGTTTCGATTAACCCATGACTGGTGCAGGTACCCCGAGCCAAGGGAAGAAGAACACCACGACCCACACCAAGTGCCGTCGGTGTGGCGAGAAATCGTATCACACGAAAAAGAAGGAGTGTTCGAGTTGCGGCTTCGGCAAGTCCGCCAAGCGCCGCGACTACGAGTGGCAGAGCAAGTCCGGCGAGTAATCGTCGGCTTCGCTCGTCGCCGAAATCTCCGTTCTCTCTGCGGTTTCCCGTTTCGACCAGCCGTCGGTACGGTCGAGAGCGACAGCTATCGAATGCGCTCGTTCCGCCCGCGTGACCGTACTCGGGCGGCCATTTCAGTCCGTCTAGACGATTTCTGGGGAAGCGAGTGAATTCTGTTAGTGACTTCACCGAGCGCATTTTGTGGACACATCACTGAGCGCCTTCTGGTGGACGCGTCGCCGAGCGCACCCGACACTGCCAGTCGGGCGGCGTCGGGGCCGGAATCGGAGGTTTCACTGGCGCAACTGGAAGTGTGCGCAAACGTGCATACTTCTCCGGAGACGGACGCGATTTTCGACACGATAGCGAGGGTTTTTACTACGGTGGCGCAGTACGTTCAGCCATGCCAAACGGCCGGGACGCGGCCCGAAGCGGTTCGACCGAGAACGCCCAGTCGGGCGAGTCAGCGCCGTCCTCTCCGGAATCGACTCGCCCGGACCTGTCGGGTCCGACCGAGAAGTGCGGCGTCGTCGGCGTCTCGCTCACGGAACGGGACGCCGCGCGCCCTCTCTACTACTCGCTGTACGCGCTCCAGCACCGCGGACAGGAGTCGGCGGGCATCGTCACCCACGACGGGTTCCAACAGCACGACCACGTCGAGATGGGACTCGTCGGCGACGCCTTCGAACAGGACGACGTCGAGGCCCTGCGCGGGAGCGCGGGCATCGGCCACGTTCGCTACCCCACCGCGGGGAGCGTGGACAAGTCCTGCGCCCAACCGTTCACGGTCTCGTTCCGGAGCGGCGCCTTGGGACTGAGCCACAACGGCAACCTCGTCAACGCCGAGGACGTGCGCGACGAGTTGGCGGCCGAGGGCCACGCCTTCACCTCCGACGGCGACACCGAGGTCATCGCCCACGACTTGGCGCGCAACCTGCTGGAGGCCGACCTCGTTCGCGCGGTCAAGCGGACGATGGGCCGCATCCACGGGTCGTACTCTCTGACCATCATGCACGACGACACCGTGCTGGGCGTCCGGGACCCCGAGGGCAACCGCCCGCTCTGTATCGGCGAACTCGACGACGGCTACGTCCTCGCCAGCGAGTCGGCGGCCATCGACACCCTCGACGGCGAACTCGTCCGCGACGTTCGCCCCGGCGAACTCGTCGTCCTCCAACCGAACGGCGAGGGGTTCGACTCCTACCAACTGTTCGAGCGCGAGAACACCGCTCACTGCTTCTTCGAACACGTCTACTTCGCGCGCCCGGACAGCGTCATCGACGACCACCTCGTCTACGAGGTCCGCCGCGAGTTGGGCCGCAAGTTGTGGGAGGAGAGCGGCATCGACAGCGACGTGGTGATGCCGGTCCCCGACTCCGGGCGCGCGTTCGCCTCCGGGTACGCCGAGGCCGCACAGGAGGAGGGCGCGAACGTCGAGTTCGCCGAGGGACTGATGAAGAACCGGTACGTCGGCCGGACGTTCATCATGCCGACGCAGGACGAACGCGAGCGCGCGGTCCGCCTGAAACTCAACCCTATCAAGTCCACCGTCGAGGGCAAGACCGTGACCATCATCGACGACTCCATCGTCCGGGGGACCACCTCGACCCAACTCGTCGCCCTGCTCCGGGACTGCGGCGCGGAGGAGGTCCACATGCGCGTCGGCGCGCCGCCCATCGTCGCGCCCTGCTACATGGGAATCGACATGGCGACCCGCGAGGAACTCATCGCGTCGGACAAGTCGGTCGAGGAGATTCGGGAGGCAATCGAGGCCGATAGCCTCGCGTACCTCTCGAACGACGCGGTCGCCGACGCGCTAGACGCCTCGCGCGCCGACCTCTGCATGGGTTGTGTCACCGGGGAGTACCCCTACGACATCGACGGCGAGGCGACCGACCGCGACGTCTCGCGGCCCGAGGTCGGAACGGCCGCGAACGCCGACGACTGAGTCGGTCTCGCTCCCTTCCGCTTCGATTCTCGTCGCACTTCCTCGCTCAGGCGGCCCAGTCGTCCGCCGGGAACTCCTCGACCGTCTCGTCGTTGTCGTCCGGGAGGACGTACTGCTTCCACTCCCTGACGTCCGGGTCGCCGTAGTCCCCGATGGCCGGGTGACGGGGCACGTCGTCGAACTCGGCCAGTCGCTGCCGGATGACCTCCCGCGCGCGCTGTCCGGCCTCCGTGTCGGGACCGAGGCCGTCGAACACCCACCGGGGCTGGACGGTGAGTTCGAGTCCGTGGGGCGCGTGCCGACTGTTTCGCCGGTCGTAGGCCGGCGCTCGGGCGACGACGAACATCGGTTCCCCCGCGTAACAGAACTCCCACTCGGGGTTCGCTGGGTCGGTCGGAATCGATTCGGGCCACGGTTCGGGGTCGTTCCGGCGGAGAGACACGAGCAGGTCCCAGACCCGCTCGCGGTAGTCGGCGACCGAGAGGTTCCCGTCGTCGGGCTCGAAGAAGACCGCGAGCGCGGTGACGTCTGCGATGGCGCGCGCTCCGTCGAGGTACTCCGCGAGACCGTCGGCGACGACCGACTCGCCCGCCTCGGTCGTCGGCCCGGGCGCGAACAGGTACCGCAGGTCGCCGTCGCAGTGGGCGTCGACCGCGAAGTAACACGGGAACGGGGCCACCTCGTCCGTCATCGTCTCGTGGAACGACAGGTAGCGTTCGGCCTTCCACGCCGCGAGGTCGCCCTCGCCGATGGCGGACTCGATTCGCGTTCGAGTGGTAGGACCCTTCATTCTGGCTCTACCTTGGATTTCGCGCAATTAAGCGCGGTGGCCTCGGTGACACGCGGTGACACGATGCAGGTAATTCGTCTGGAGGGAGGGCGGGGACCGTCATGGACGGTCGTCGTGGACGGAGGCGAGCGAGACCTCGGTCCCGTCGGGCACGGCCACGTCGATGGGCGTCAGCGTCGTCCCGCTGGCGACGCCCTTCGCCGAGCAGGCCGACACCGCGACGACGGCGTCGCGCTCGGCCCGGAACGTCACCGCGTCGCCGGCCGACGCCGGACTCTCGCGCACGTCGAAGTGGACTTGGTCGGTGACCGTCGAGCGCTGGAACACGTTCATGGTGTTCGGGACGGCGGTGTCCAGTCCGTACGCGTCGAGCGCGAGCGCGAGGTTCTCCCGACAGCCGCCGGGTTCGTTCTGGTACCCCTCGTCGGTCGGCCGGTCGGTGAGCATCCACTCGGTGCAGGGGCCGAACATGATGTCGTGGACGCCACAGTCGTCGTCGGTTATCGTCAGTAGTTCGCGGCCAGCAGTGGTGTAGAGGGCGTCGCCGGTCGAGATGCGGAGGCGACCGTTGAGGTCTCGCGTGTACGACTGGGCGAACGCTTCGGCGGGGTTCCCGCGGACGAACGCGACCAAGTCGGCGACCTGTCTCGGCTCCGGGGTGACGACCGAGAACGACGCGTCGGCCTCGACAGCGAACGCGCCGGCGCTCTTCGCCGGGATGCGATGGGTCTCCACGGGGCGGCTGACGGTCGCCTGACGGAAAAGCCGCTCGGCAGTCTCGATGCCCGGCCAGAGCGCCTAAGCCTTCCAGTCGCGGAGTCACCCCGTGAGAGTCAAAGAGTTCTCGAACGTGCCGAGGCCGAGCGACTCCGCGCGACCGGCCGACTCCGCGAAGCCGACCGACTCCGCGCGGGGTTCCTCCGCACGACCGACCGTCGAGGTGTCCGTCCGTCAGACCGGCGACCTCTCGAAGCGGGCGAAGGGCCACCCCGAGGAGCTGGTCGCCAAGTACGTCGAACGGGCGTTCGAGCGACTCGGCGTCCCGTACCGCGTGACGTGGGACCTCCCGCCGGTCCAAGAGATCGCGCCGTCGAGACCCGGCCGGGAGAACAAGCGCCGCCAGCTCGACCAGTGGTCGGAGCGTCTCGCCGACGAGCGCACGCCGCACGTCCGGAAGGACTCGAACCTCCTGCTCACCGACCGTTCGGGCGGCGGCATTTCGATACTCGGGAAACGGGCGGCCGTCGCGCCCGCCGGGACGCTCACCGAGGACGCCGACATGGCCGAGTGGGTGGCTCCCGACGACCCGCGTCACTGCGTCTACGGGACGCTCCACGAACTCGGGCACAACCTCCACGCGGGCGGCCACGAGCGCAGTTGGGGCCGCACGTGGGTCGACGAGGAGACGAAGTCGTGGAACCGGACGCCGATGGGACACGGCGGCGGTGGCGTCAATCTCTGTGGCGAACGGAACGACCCGCGCCCGGAGGGGTACCCCAAACGCGACCACCTCTACTTCGCCGACTGCGCGCGCGAGCATATCCAGATTCGGTGACTGGCGACGAACCTCGAACCACCCGAACCGCTCGCCATCGCTCGGCCACAGTTGCTACCCGTCTCCAAGCCGACGTTTTCGGTATGGTCGAAGAAGACCTCGGAGAGGCGACTATCGTGTACGAGGGACCGGACGGCGAAACCGTCGAGAAGAACGTCCAGAACGAACACGTCGCGTACTTTCAGGACCACTGGATACTCAAAACCGGCGAAGACGACGAGGGACGTGACCTCGTGCGCCGCATCCCGGCCTCGCGGGTCTACCACGTCGAGCGAACCGTCGAGCAGTTCGAGGAGGAGGTCAGCACGCTCCGCGACCAAGTCCAATCGGTCGCCGACGACCTCCGGACGAGACTCCTCGGCGGCGGCAGCAGCGGCGGGGACGAGCGAACTACCCGGAGCGAATCTACGAATCGGTCCGAGAGCATCAGCATCGACGTAGAGAGCGGCGAGACCGGCGACGGCGACCCGAGCGACGAGTAGTAGCGTCCGACGCGCGACCCGAACGAGACCTTCGCTTCGCGCCGTCTGACCGTTCTCGGCGTCCCTCGCGGGCAAAACAGTTAATCGCCGGGCGACCGTGGCACTCGAAGATGGCCGAGGGTCACGACGCGACCGGCCGTCGAGCGAGCGACGAGGAGGACCGCCCGGCCCCCGAACTCAGGTGGGTGCAGGTCCGCGAACCGAGGCGCGCGCTCGAAATCGGCCGGAACGGTCGCATCGTCGCCAGCGAGTACCACGAGGAGTACGACGCGTGGGAAGTGCTGCTGGAGACCTACGACGAGTACGAGCGCGGTGGCGACGAGGGTTAAAACAGGTAGAGCAGGAGATACACGACCACGCCGAGCGCGAACGAGGTCAGCCACAGCGAGGCCGCGACCCGACCCACTCGCGGGTGGTTCGTCGCCGAGAGTTCCGAGACGGGCCGAGTCAGCGCGAGCAGGAGGACGTAGTAGAGCAGCGGGATACAGACCACAGCGAGCAGGATGTGAATCCCCAGAATCGGATAGTAGACGAACTGCTCGACCACTGCGGGCCCATCGAAGTGAGTCGGCCCGAGGAGCGCGACGCGGTAGAGGTAGAGTACCAGAAACGCCGCGAAGAGGACGACGCCCGCGAGCATCCCCTTCCGGTGGCGCTCGACCTCGCCGCGTCGAATCGCGCGCCACGAGGCTCCGACGACGCCGAACGCGACGACGCTGATGACGGCGTTGACGTGCGGGACGGCCGAGAGTACCGCTTCGGGCGCTCGGGGGAGCGCGCCCGCGGGCACGACGCGGAGTGCGGCCGCGAACACCAGCGCGAGCGAGACCACGGTCAGTAGCCCGGTCACTGCCGGGACGTGACGCTCGACGAGTCGCTGCATGTCCGAACGTTGGGAGCGGTCCGACATACGCCTTGTCGTCTGCTTTCGGTTCCGTCGGTCGTCGGAGACCGGTCGGACTCTCGTCGCCGTGCGGGTACGTGCCGACCCGCCGTCGAAACGAAAGGCATTTTATCTGCTTGGCCACTACGTTTGAGTGCAGTAAGAGACACCGCGAGCGTGGGTAGCCAAGCTAGGCCAACGGCGCAGCGTTGAGGGCGCTGTCCCGTAGGGGTCCGCCGGTTCAAATCCGGTCCCACGCATCGCAAGCGCGATACACTCGCGCGACGTGGCTCAGCCACGGAATACGATGCAGGTGGAGTCCCTTGGGACTGCACCCACGCACAATTCCTTTCGGACGTTACCTTCCGAGCGAGAGCGACGTCCATCCTTTTCGGGGACGACATCGCCGACGAGCAGTCAATCTGTTCCGTCTTCGCTCGGCGTCTCTTTCACTCGGTCTCTCCTCGTTACGCGTCCTCTACTCCGCGTCAGCGTCGGTCGCGCGGAATCGAACCGTCGCCAACCCGCCAGAGGGAACCTCCCGTACCGCCTCGATTCGGTACGCCCGGGACGCTGGCGCGTCGAACCACGGACCGACCACGAGCGTCGTGGGGGCGCTCTCGACCCGGACCGGGACCGCTCGGTACATCCTCGTCGGCCCCGACTCCTCGCCCGGGCGACGAGCGAACGTCGCTCCGTTCCGGGCGTGGTCGCGCGGCAGGAGTCCGGCGTCGAAGCGGTCGGCGTCCGGGACGCGGGTCGGGCCGTCGAGTTCGGCGTCGAAGTCGTTCACTGAGTGGCGATTCCACTGGCGGTCGAATAAACCGCGCTGACGGTTCACTCCGCGCTCGTCGCGGCGGTCGGAACGGCGGCCGGTAAACGATACTCACCGGATACGAACGGTCCGAACGCTTCGGAAAGCCGCGATTACAACCCCTCGAACGTCCGAATCTGCTCGCGCCACGAGTCCGGAATCGGCCGCGAGGACTTGGTCTCGCCGTCGACCGCGACCTGCACCGTCTCGCCCGTGGCCGCGACCGCACCGTCGGCCCGGACCTCGTACTCCATCGGTATCGAGGTCTCGCCGAGTTCGGGGACGCGCAGGGCGACGGTCACGTCGTGGTCCATCTCGACCGGCCGCCGGAAGTCGATTTCGAGGTTGGCGAGGACGGACTCTATCTCGTCGACCGGCACGTCGAGCACCTCCTCGAAGTAGGCGATTCGGGCCTGCTCGAAGTAACTGGCGTAGACGGCGTTGTTCACGTGACCCATCGGGTCGAGGTCGTGATAGCGCACCTCTACGTCGTGGGTAAACGAGTAGTCGCTCATCGACCGAGGGTCGGAGTGGCGGACAGTTCGGTCTATCGCTTTCGGAACGGCGCGGTCGGTCGAAATCGGTCCGGGTTCGGCGTTCGGACGCGCGATGCTACGCCGACCGAGCGCCGGGTCTCAGCCGTACGTCCGTTCCAGATACGCGTCGATGTCGGCGACCAGTTCGGTGTCGTAGGTCCAGAAGCCGTGGAAGGAACCGGGGTTCTCCTCGGCCTCCTCGGCGAGGAGCGCGCAGGCCTGTCGCTCCTCGTCGCCGCCGTCGAAGACCACGAACCAGAACGCTCCGAGTTCGCCGTCGTCCTCGGCGTGAATCGTCGCGCCCGGCAGGTCGGGTTCCCAGTCGAGGTCGCCGTAGATGTGAACGTCGAGGAGACTCTCTGTACTCAACGCGGCGTACACGTCGTGCTGAGACTCTAATGCCGCGGACGACTGAAAGCCGGCCCGGAGCGTACCGTGGCCTACTCGGTAGGCGCGGTCCTCGAACTCGCGGGTGGCCGCGAGCAGATTGCGCTTCTCGAACGCGACGAAGGTGGTCTCGGCGAGGAGGTCCAGCGTCACGCGGAGTGCCTCGTTCGCACCGGGTTCGAGGTCCGCGTCGGTCGGCGAGACGAGGTGGCGAACCGCTTCCATGCTCGCGCTTCCGGCGAACTCGCCGTCCACGTTCAGGACGACGAACCCTCCGGAACCGTCGTCGGGAATCGGTTCGTACTCGACGGTCACGTTCCGACTCTCGAAGTACGTCTCGACGGACTCGCAGGGCCGGGGTGCGAATATCGTGACGGCTCTGCCCGACGAGGCGACCCCGTCGAGAAATTCACGGAGCGTCATCGGTCTTGGAGTCGTGCCAGTCGGAACTCCGCCGGGACCCCGGTCCGGTCTCGCGCCGTCGCTGGTCGAGCGAGCGCGTCAGCACGGTTTCGAGCAGGTCCGGCATCTCTGCGAGTTCGACTTCACCCGTCTCGCGGTCGTAGCGGACGAACCCCTCGCGTTCGAGTCGCGGCAGGTGCGTGTGGTGGAGCGACACCCGCACGTCCTCGCGGTCCTCGGGCGTCACCACCGCGGACGGGTCCGCGCGCGTCCGCGCCCACCCCGCGACGACGGTCGACAGCGTCTCGACGTCGGTCGCGCCCCGGTCGGAGAGGTAGTAGAGCGCGTAGCGGCGTCGGGGATTCGAGACGGCACCGAACACCGCGTCGACCCGCGCCGAGTCGTCGGTCGGGGGTTCGGTCGAGTGGTCCGCCATTGTTCAGAGTGTTGTTGGCACACCGAAAAGAGTGTTTGGGCCTCGCCGGTCTGTCGAGAGCGGAACGGAACCGGTCGCTCCGACTGGCAAGCGGGGTATTCAAATGCTTCGTGTCCCTACTGGTTCGCATATGGCTAAGTATTCGACCGGCGGGTCGTCCGGCAGTGGTGGCGGCGACTCGTGCGAACTCTGTGGCACGTCGAGCGAGTCGCTGACCGAGGCCAACGTGGCCGGCGCGCAGTTGCAGGTCTGTTCGGACTGCGCCTCCTCGCACAACGACAACCAGCAGACGAAGTCCGACGGTGACGAGGAACGCGACCGCAAGCGGAAGGCGGCCCAGAACGCCGCCAAGGCCAGCGGCGTCTACGACGGCGACTCGCGCCACTGGGAGGAGGAGGGAACCAACTACGACGACGACCCGCTCCCGTATCTCGTCTCGAACTACGGCGACGTGGTCGAGCAGGCCCGACAGGACGAGGGCCTCCAGCGAGACGAACTCGCCGAGGAACTCGACGCGGCCGAGAACGACCTGCTGGCGGTCGAACAGGGCCGGGCGAATCAGGCCAACGTCGGCGGCACGCTGATAGAGGCGCTCGAAGACCGCCTCGACGTGCAGTTGGCCGAGGAGTAGGCGTCGCCGACGCGTTCGAGCGGGGCGGGGGTTCGAGTCCCGGGTGTTTCCGCGGGACGGGGGCACGTCGCGGTCCGGGACTCCCGTAATCTTATTCAATGCGTCCGTGGTGGTCGAGGTATGGACATCGGTGTACTCACGGTTCCGCTCGGCGGGAAATCGCTAGAGGACGCCATGGCGTACCTCCACGGCATCGGCGTGGACGCGGTCGAACTCGGGTGCGGCGGCCACCCGGGGGACTCTCACCTGCCGCGAGAGGAGTACCTGAACGACGACGAGGCACAGAACCACCTGTTCGACCTGCTCGACGAGTACGAGATGCGAATCTCGGCGCTGGCGACGCACAACAACCCGCTTCATCCCGACGAAGAAATTGCAGAGGAGGCGGACACCGAACTCCGGGAGGCTATCGAACTCGCCGACCAACTGGACGTGAACACGGTCACGTGTTTCTCGGGACTTCCTGCTGGCAGTCCGAACGACGAGACGCCGAACTGGGTGACGGCACCGTGGCCGGGCGAACACGCCGACGCCCACGACTACCAGTGGGAAGAAGTCGCCATTCCGTACTGGTCAGACCTCGCCTCCCACGCGGCCGACCACGGTGTCGATATCGCCATCGAGATGCATCCCAACATGCTGGTGTACGAACCATCGGGGATGGCCCGCCTGCGCGAAGAGACCAACGAACACGTCGGCGCGAACTTCGACCCGAGTCACCTCTACTGGCAAGGCATCGACGTGACCGACGCCATCCGATTCTTGGGCGAGCGCGACGCCATCCACCACTTCCACGCCAAGGACACCAAGGTCTACGACGCCGAAGCGCGCACTAAAGGCGTCCTCGACACGACGCCGTACGACGAGGAGGCCGACCGCTCGTGGCTGTTCCGGTCGGTCGGCTACGGCCACGGCGAGGAACACTGGAAGGACGTCGTCTCGACCCTCCGGATGGTGGGTTACGACGGCGCGCTCTCCATCGAACACGAGGACTCGCTGACCAGTTCCAACGAGGGTCTCGAAAAGGCGGTCAACCTGCTCCAGCGCGCGGTCTTCCGCGAGCAACCCGGCGAAGCCTACTGGGCGTAACCGGTCGCCGTCCCGGTCCTCTAAACTACCGCGGTCGATTCCCGAACCCCGGCGACCGCCAATAGAACTTTTCCTGCTGTGGGTCGACGTGGCGACCATGGGGGAAACAGTCTCAGACGACCTCAGCGACCAACTCGTCAGCGCCACCCGAACGTCCGTCGGCGACGAACTCCGGAGCGTGACCTACTTCACCGAGGACGCCGAGGAGCAACTCTACCTCCGCGAGGACCTCGACGCCGACGCGGACCTCGTGGGGTTCGCGGACAACGAGCGACTCGGCTTCCGGACGCAGGCGGTGTATCAGGACACCGAACTCGGCGGATATCGGTTCAACATCCGCGTGTTCGAGCGGGGCTACCTGACCCGGGTCATCGTCGGCGACCACGGCGCGTTCGTGACCACCGACGAGATGGAGATGGACCTGTTCAAGGAACTCGCCTCGGCGGTCGAGTCCGTCCTCGCCGAGGAAGACCCGGGGTGAGTCCCCTCCGAGCGGACGACCCGAACCGGGCGATTCCCTGAAACGTTAAGCGTCTCCCCCGAGTACCCCGACCACATGACGCTCAAGGTCGGAGTTCTCGGCTACCGATTCATGGGAAAAGCCCACGCGAACGCGATGGCTCGGCTTCCGATGTTCTTCCCGGACGCGCCCGAAGTCGAGCGCCACGTCCTCGTCGGCCGCGACGAGGACGCCCTCGCGGACGCGGCCGACCGCCTCGGATTCGAGAACACGGCGACCGATTGGGAGGACGTGGTCGGCGAGGTGGACGCCTTCTACAACCTCGGCCCGAACCACGTCCACGCCGACCCCGCCGTCGCCGCCCTCGAAGCGGGCACGCCGGTCCTCTCCGAGAAGCCGCTGGCCAACGACTTAGAGAGCGCCGAGCGCATGGCCGAGGCCGCCGAGTCGGCCGGGGTGCCGACCGCCACCGCGTTCAACTACCGGTTCGTCCCGGCGCTCCGGTACGCGAAGAACCTCGTCGAGGACGGTGAAATCGGGGAAATCCGGCACTTCCGTGGTCAGTACCTACAGGACTGGCTGGTGGACCCCGAGGCCCCGTGGTCGTGGCGCAACAGCGAGGAGATGGCCGGGAGCGGAGCGCTCGGCGACTTGGGCGCTCACACCATCGACCTCGCGCGCTTCCTCGTGGGCGACGTAGAGCGCGTGAGCGGGCACCTCCGGACGTTCGTGGACGAGCGTCCCGTGGAAGGCGAGAACGAGACCCGGCCGGTGACGGTGGACGACGCCTACTCCGCGCAGGCCGAACTAGAGGGCGGCGCGATGGCGACGTTCGAGGCGTCGCGGTTCGCCGACGGGCACAAGAACGACCACACCATCGAGATTCACGGCTCCGAGGGAAGCCTCCGGTTCTCGCTCGAACGGCTGAACGAGTTGGAGGTCCTGCGCGAGGGGAACCGGGGCTACGAGACGATTCTGGTGACCGACGAGGACGACCCGTACCTCGACCACTGGTGGCCGCCGGGCCACGTCCTCGGGTGGGAACACACCTTCGTCCACGAGAACTACGAGTTCCTGAGCGCCGTCGATAGCGCGGCGTCGGAGTCGTCGGGAAGCGGAGGCGGCGACTACCGTCCCGACTTCGAGGACGGTCTCGCGGTCCAGCGGGTCCTCGCGGCGATTCAGGAGAGCGACGAGCGCGGCGAGTGGGTTTCGGTGGCGTAGCGCGGGACGGAGCAGGCGAAGCGAGTTACGGACCGCTCACTCCACTTCTTCCACGTCGTCCACGTCCTCGCCGAACCGGGTATCCTCGACCAACCGCTCCGAGAGGAAGTCCTCCAGCAGGAGCAAGACGTTGTAGAGGACGGTCGCCTGAAATCCTACGAGGGGGAAGGCCAGCCACCGCGGCGTCGAGTGGGACACGACGAACCGGACCAACAGATAGGCCACGACGAGATTGCCGAGCGTCGAGACCAGATGCACCATCGAGGTGACGACCAACGGAGTGTCTCCCTGTTCTGGTTCCCGGACCATCTGTTGGAAGGCGAACGCCCCGAGGACCGCGAACCCGAGAATCGCACCGAACGCGAGGAGGAGGATGTGAAACAGGTCCGGCGTCTGAACTTTGTAGATGAGCATCGCGCCGGACCCCCAGATGGTCAGGGTGTAGCCGTAGGCCTCCGACTCCGCGGTGAGGTTGTGGGCGAGTCGCCCTCTCGGGTCCATGGACACGACCGACGACGGGGCGGTCCTTCGGCCTACTGGCCCGCGCCCCGCGAGTTCGCTTCAGAACTCCCGGATGCCCTCGTCGGTGACCACGGCGTCGAGCAGGTCGGTCGGGGTCGCGTCGTAGGCGGGGTTCTCCACCGAGAAGCCCTCGGCGGGTTCGAGCAGGACCTCGCTGGGCGACCGGAAGTCGTTCTCGAACCGGAAGCCCTCGCCGACCAACTTCGCGGAGGACCCGACGACCGTGACCGGAACGTCGAGGTTGTCCGCGGTCGCGGCCAGCGGGAAGGTTCCGATGCGGTTGTAGAGGGTGTCGTCGACGATGCAGTCCATCCCCAGCAGCACGCGGTCGCACTCGGGGAGGTAGTGGCCGGAGGCTCCGTCCACGAGGAGGTGGGCGTCCACGCGGTCCATCTCCGCGAGGGCGCGAGCGGTCTTGCGCCCGAGGTAGCGCGGCCGGGCCTCCGTGACGTACACCGTGACGTACCGACCGTCCGAGACCGCCCGTTCGATGGCCTCCAGCACCGTCGAGGAGTAGTCGTGTGTCAGGATGGTCGCGCCGTCCTCCACGAAGTCCATCGCGTTCTCGGCGGCCCGGCGCTTGGCGGTCTCGACCTGCTCGACAACCTGTTCGACCGCGGCGTCGAGCGCGGCCGTCGCCTCCTCGACCGTCCCCGCGTCGGCGTCCTCGACCATCGAGACGATGGCGCGCTGGGTCGTCACCAGCGAGGCGTGGGAGGGGTTCGCCCGCCGGAGCGCCGACGAGTTGCGTTCGAGGTCGCGCTCGAAGTCCTCGACCGAGGCGAACTCGCGGTCGCGCAGGTCCTCCAGCGCCCGGGCGGCCTTCACGGCGACGACGGAGGAGCTATGGGTCTGCATCTCCCGAATCTCCTCGACCGTCTCGTCTATCATACCCGAACCGTCTCCGCCGCGGGCCAAAGGTCTTGCTTCTCGGGCCGCGAGACGGTGAGTCAGGGGATTCGGAGTCGGCGGTCGCTCGCTTCTAAGACCGGCCACCGGAGTCCCGCGAGCGAGAACCGAACGTCGAACGCACCTCGGCGACAGTCGAAAGTAGACGCCGCCCGAACGACCACCCATGACCGAGGTTCGGTACTACTGCCCGCGGTGCGGAGCCATCGCCGCGCTCGAACGCGAGGGCTACCTCGCCGACAAGTGCGTGACGCCCTACCCGCTCGACGGATGGGAGTACGCCGACGCGTACGACGGCTTCGAAGATAGCGCGGAACGAAGTTCCGCGGACCATTCGAGCGGGCGGCGAGGCGGTGAAACCGCCTCGAACGAGACGGCAGGGCCGTCTCGCAACCCGCGAGAAGACGCCGACGGCGTGGAAATCGTCTGCGGGGCCGACGAGACCGAAGGCGAGGGCTGTGGCGAACTCTACTACCTGAGTTTCGTGAAGTACGAGGACGGCGAGGAGGTGGATCCGAAGGACCGGTCGTTCGTGCCGCCGACGGTGGACGGTCCCGCGATAGCCGAGTCGGAGGACGAAGACGACGGCCCGCGATTCGACTTCAAACCGTAGCTCACGATTCCCCGCCCGAATCCTCCGACTTTTGCGCTTTCAGCCACTCGTCGAGGAGTTCGCGTATCGCGGCCTCGCGGTTGTCCCGGTGGTCGGCGAACGCGATGTCGTCGATGCGGTCGAGTTCCTCCTCGTCGAGTTCGAGCGTGACCGACTCCATGTCGAGGTGGTCCTGATGCATATTGAGAATCCACCGAAGCACGTACACAAATAAATTCGTCAGACGGGCGGCCGACGCACGTCGAAGTGGTCGGACTGTTTGAAGAAACGAGAGCGACGAGAGAGGGCGCCGAAAAGAGCGGAAAGGAAAAGCGAGAGAGCGGACGGCCGGTTTACTGGCGGACGGCCGAAGTCGCGGAGGCGTCGGTCCCGAGAGCGTCGGTCGGGGTCCGGACGAACATCGCGTGACCGATCATCCCGACCGAGACCGCGCCAGCGACCGGGACGGCGGCCGTGAGGCCCACGCCGACGGTCGTGAGGAGGGCGGTGAGACCGAGGAGAGCGAGCGGAATCAGGCCGAGGATGAGGTCGTAGTAGTTCATGCGTACTTCGCACTACGTGCTATGGGTACATAAATCCATAGGGTTAGAAACACGATGGATTAGAAAATAATATCTATAACTTATGGACTCGCTGGGAATTGAAAACGAATCGAGATTTTCTTCTTGCGGCACCGTCTCGCTCCGAGCGTGCCCTCCAGACGCGACCTGCTCGCCTCACTCTCGGCCGCCGGTCACTGCCTCTACTGAACCTCAACCGGACTTCGTCGTGGTGAGGTGGTCCCGCACGACGTACTCGCTGGCTGGAGCGGCGGCGTCCCGCGAGAACGCGATGCCGTCGCACTCGTTGCGGAGAAACTCGATGCCAGCGTCGCGCATCCGGCCATCGCGTCAGTGTTGAGGGTCGGGTCGTCCTCGGGCGTTCGCGGTTCCTGCGTGGGCGTGCCGTACTCCGAGCAGTCCGTCACGGCCCACGCGAACGCCCGCCATTCGCCGCCGGGCAGTCGCGTTTCGACGTCGTAGGTGTTCCCGGCCACGACGAGGTTCGAGAGTTCGAGCGCCGAACCGGCCGGGACCTCGTACCGCCGAGAAAGCAGGCGCTCGTCGGAACCGTTCGTTCGACGCGTCACGCGCAGGTCGAGGAGTCGGTCGTCCGACAGCCGGTTCGTCAGAAAGAGGTCGTCCGTGCGCTTTCGCTTCCCGGTGGTCCGGTCGGTCTCGTCGGTTACCGCGGGTCTGGCTTCGGTCTCGTCGGTCGTGGCGGATGTCGTCCTGCCAGCGGTGGGTCGGGTGGTAGTCTCCGACTCCCGAGTGTCGGTCCGGAGGCATCCCGCACCTGTCCCGACCGCGGCCAGTCCGACGGCTCCGAGGAGGGCACGCCGTCGCGGGGAGTCCATGTCCCGGAGTGTGCGGACGGCGGGTAAATGTCTTGTCGTTGTCCGGTTCGCGGACTCCCGACCGCGACTCACTCCCGGCGCTCGACTACCACCTCCCTCGTCCTCTCGGCGTCGATGCCGAACAGGAACCCGGAGATGAACAGCAGTTCGTTGCCGAGGTAGTACCGGTCGACGACTTCGTTCACGAGACCGATTTCGGGCGTGGCAAGCCCGAGGACGACTAACGCGAGCGCGACGACTGCCGCGAGGCCCGCGACCCATCGGACCACGGTGCCCGAGACGAACCCGACGACGAAAACGAGGACGGCGCTGACGAGACTCATCCCTCGAAGGGACGTTCGATTCGGGCTTCAAACTATCGCGGGCCGAACGTCTCAGCTCTCGGCGACTTCCAACACGGCGAACAGGTCGAGGCAGATGCCGAGGAGACAGACGAGCGCCCCGAATTGCGCCACTCCCATGTCACGCTGATAGCCGCTCGAAACCCAGACGCTGTCCGCGACTCCGATACCGACGAGAACCGGCGTCCGAGCTACCCCTTGATGTTACAGACGGGGAACGTCCGGGCAACCTTGTCGCCGATGCCCAGCGCGTCCGAGACCCGGACGACTTCGTCCACGTCCTTGTAGACGCCCGGCGCTTCCTCGGCCACCGTGGCACCGCTCTGAGCCTTGACGTAGATATGTTCCTGCTCCAGTTCGTCCTGCACGTCGCCGCCCCAGTAGTCCTGCTTGGCCTGCGTCCGACTCATCGTCCGGCCCGCGCCGTGGGCCGTCGACCCGAAGGTCAGGTCCATCGAGTCCTCGCCGCCCCGGAGGACGTAGCTCCCCGCGCCCATGCTCCCGGGGATGATGATCGGCTGGCCCACGTCGAGGTACGCGCCGGGGACCTCCTCGTGGCCCGCGGGGAAGGCTCTGGTCGCGCCCTTCCGGTGGACGTAGAGTTCGCGCTCCTCTCCGTCCTCCACCGTGTGGGTCTCCTTCTTGGCGATGTTGTGGGACACGTCGTAGAGCAGGTCCATGCCCAGCGACTCCCAGTCCGAGTCGAACACCTTCTCGAACACCTGCCGCGTGCGGTGCATGATGAGTTGTCGGTTCACCCACGCGAAGTTGATGCACGCGCACATCGCGTCGTAGTAGTCCTCGGCGAGTTGGCTCCCGGCGGGCGCGGCCGCGAGTTCCTTGTCCGGGAGTTGCGAGAGCATCCCGGCGTGGGCCTTCTCGATGTCCCGGAGGTAGTCGCTACAGACCTGATGGCCGAGTCCGCGGCTCCCGCAGTGGATGAGGACGACGATTTGACCCTCCTCCAGTCCGTAGGCGTCGGCCACGTCGTCGAGATACGTGTCGGTCACGCGCTGGACTTCGAGGAAGTGGTTGCCCGACCCGAGGCTCCCGATTTGGTTCTTCCCCCTGTCTTTCGCCTTCTGAGACACTTTCGCGGGGTCGCTGTCGTGGCGCACGCCCTCGTCCTCGCAGTGAGCCAAGTCTTCCTCGACTGCCCATCCCTCTTCGAGCGCCCACTCCATCCCGCGGTCGAGGATGGCCTCCACGGCGTCCATGTCGCCCTCGACGATGCCGCCGCCGCCGAGGCCCGACGGAACGTTCGCGAACAGGGCGTCCAAAAGCTCCTCCTCGCGGCCCTGCACGTCCTCGTAGGAGAGGTTCGTCTTCATCATCCGGACGCCGCAGTTGATGTCGTAGCCGACCGCCCCCGGCGAGATACAGCCCTCCTCGGCGTCGATTCCGGCCACGCCGCCGACCGGGAAGCCGTAGCCCTGATGGCCGTCGGGCATGCAGACGTTGTACTTCCGGACGCCCGGCAGGTGCGTCGAGTTTTTGAGCTGTTCGAGCGTCTTGTCGTCGGCTATCTGGTCGAGCAGGCTCTCGCTGGCCAGCACCCGCGCCGGGACGCGCATCTCGCCATCTCGGGGAATCTCCCAGACGTAGTCACGGACCTTGTGGAGCGTGACGTCGCCCGCGTCGTAGGTGTCGCTCGCGTCGTCGGTTGTCATACTCGTTGGTTCGGCTCGGACGCCGAAGACGTTTCGCCATCCGCCCCCGTGCGTGACCTCTCACCAAACGCGGCCGCCCGAAGCCGCTCGTCGGCCGCGAGCGGACCCGACCCCGTGATGAACAGCATCGACACCATCCCGAAGAGGGTCACGTGAGCCAGCACCGGGTCGTCGGGCAGTCCGAACAGCGTGAGCGTCAGCATGGTGAACGCCGTCGCCGCCGTCGCGCGGGTGAAGAGGCCGACGAACAGCGCGACCCCGACCGCCATCTCGGTGAGTCCCGCTCCGACGACCCACAGTCCCGGGTCCACCGGAACGACGGCCGTGAGGTCGTACTTCTCGACCACTGCGAGCGCCGGGCCGGGCGCGAACAGCTTCTGGGTGAACCCCAGATAGAAGAAGTTGAACCCGAGCGCCAGTCGAACCAGCGTCGGCGCGTACTCCCGGTAGGGGTCGGTCCGGGCGTGTAGCCACGACGCCACGCGGTGAACCGGGTCGAACCGACCGTACAGCGTCCGCTCGTCCTCGGCGACCCGCTGGAGCATGTGGTCGGCGCTCGGTCGGCCGCCGCCCAGCAGCGCGATGGCCAGAAAGCCGCCGACGTACTCGCTGGACAACACCAGCGCCGGTTCGGCGACCAGCCCCGCCAGATACGCCAGCAGGCCGACCAGCGCCACGACCCGCGTGGCCAGTCCGAACAGCAGGAGGAAGCCGACCGCGACCTGTAACACCCGCAGGTCGGCGGTCACGAGCGGCGTGAAGAAGTAGCCCGCGAAGCCGGCGCCGACCAGCGGAAGGCCCACCGAGAGCCTGAGCATCCACGGCACGAGGTCGTCGTAGCCCGACAGCGTCCGGCGCAGGACCGCGAGGTCCCGGGCCGCGGGCCGGAACCGGAGGTACGCGAGCGCGGCGACGGCGACAGCGAGTGCGCCGCCGCCGACCAGCGCGGCGTTGAACGGGTCCGAGAGAACGTCGAGGAGGAACCGGAGCGCGTTCGCCACGTCTTCGGCGCTGTCCACGACGTAGCGGACGTGAGCGCTCGCGGTCCCGGAAACCGAGAGGAGCGTCGCCAGCACGACCAGCGGCGTCACTCGTCGCCAGTTCATGCGTCCACCAACGTCACGTCGCGCCGTAAGTGTTCATACGTCGAGGACGACGTAGGCCCGCCACCCGTCGTCGGTCTCGACCAGTTCCATGTCGGAGTAGGTAACGGCCTTGATTTCGCGGGCCTCCACGTCGCCGAGCGGGACGCCGCGGGCGCTCCCGGTCAAGACGAACCCCTCGTCTCTCGCTCGAATCTCGGCCTCGTTGTCCACGGGCAGGACCGCCCGCACGTCGCGCTCGTAGATGAGTCGGTCGAGGTAGTCGAACAGGAGCGCCTCGCGGTTCTCGGCTTCGACCGAGACGTCGAATCGCTCGCCGCCCGTCTCGGGAATCTCGTCGCACATCGCGGCGGCCATTCCGTCGCCCGCGGCGGCGACGACGGCGTCGAGAGTCGGCCCGGTCGCCGCCACAGCGACGTCCGCGGTGTGGTCGCGGAGTTCGTAGCTCATGTCTCGCTCTCGGAGGTCGCGCGGGAAATGTCTCGCCCTTCCGCGGCGCGCACTCGTTCGCGGTGCCCGTTCACTCGGGTCGCGAACCCCTCCCCGGCGCGCGCCGGTCGCCACCGCGACCCGGGGGCGGTGGAATTATATTGCCCACGGGCTTACCCCAATCTAGTGAGCGTCAACGTCGATACCGAAATCGCTCGCCCCGGCGACGACAGCTACGTCGAGGCGGCGTGGAAGCTCAAAGAGCGCATCCGCCACGAGGAAGACGTGCTCAAGCAGCGCAAGGGCTTTTTCACCGACGCCTACCGACGCTCGACGGTCTACCTCCTGGTCAGCAAGGAGGGCGGCGACGAGCGACTGATGGGGTTCGCGGCGGTCCGGCGCGACGGCTACATCCTCTTTCTGGCGGTCTCGCCCGAGTTCCGCGGCGAAGGAGTCGGCAAGCGACTCGTGGGACAGGTAGCGGAGAACCACGACAGCGTCACCTGCCACGCGCGAGCGAGCAATCGGAACGCGCTCGGCTTCTACGAGCATCTGGGCTTCGAGGTGGACCGCCACATCGAGAACTACTACGAGGACGGCGGCGACGCCTACTACCTGAAACTCGGGGGCGGCGGCGGTCTCACCGAGAAGCTCTCGGAGTTCATGCGCGGATAGGTAATCTTAAAGACGCGGCCCGAGCATGGACGAGACAGCATGGAAGAGCGCACCCTGAGATACCTCCGTGGTCGGTTCCGCGACCACTACCGGGGCACGGACCTCACGCCGCCCCCGGACCCGCAGTTCCGCGAGTGGGGTTACATCCCGTGGACCCACGGGCCGACGACGATGGTCCGCCACCAGTCGCTGCTGGAACTGGGCGAACTCGGGGACTTCCTCCGGCGCGAGCGCCCCCGCCACGTCTACTTCTCGGCCGGGCGCTACGACGACCCCGGCGCCGACGACATGGAGGAGAAGGGCTGGCGCGACTCCGATTTGGTGTTCGACATCGACGCCGACCACCTGACCGGCGTGGACCCCCAGCGAGACTCCTACGGCGAGATGCTCGCGGCCGGGAAGGCGGAGGTCGAGAACCTCATCGACATCCTCGACGCCGACTTCGGGTTCGACGACCTGACCGTCGTCTTCTCGGGCGGCCGGGGCTACCACGTCCACGTCCGCGACGAGGGAATCCGGGGCCTCGACCGGGACGAGCGACGCGAAATCGTCGACTACATCCGGGGCGACGGCATCGAACTCGACGCCATCCAGCGCACCGAGATGGGCGGCACCGCGACCCGGCGGGTCCTCAAGGCCGACGGCGGTTGGGGGCGGCGGGTCCACCGGAAACTGCTCGCGCTGGCGGACGAACTGCTCGAACTGGACGAGGAGGACGCCCTCGACCGACTCAAGGAGTTCGACCGCATCGGCGACGGCCGGGCGAAGACCATCCTCGGGGCGGTCTCGGAGGACTACGAGAAGTTAGAGAGCGGGAACATCGAGCGCGGCGGGCCGGGCATCCGGCAGTTGGCGAAGGTCATCACCCAGTCGGTCGTCGCCGACCAGTCGGCCGCCATCGACGAACCCGTGACCACCGACCTCCGGCGGCTCATCCGCCTGCCGGGGAGCCTCCACGGCGGCACCGGTCTCGAAGTGACGCGCATCCCCCGCGACGAGGTGGCCGCCTTCGACCCGCTCGTGGACCCGGTCCCCGAGACGTTCACCGGCAACGAGATAGCGGTCGAAGTGACCGACCCCGGCCCGGTCGAACTCGGCGACGAAAGCTTTAGGCTCTCGGAGGGTGACGTATCGCTTCCGGAACACGTGGCCGTCTTCCTGATGGCCCGCGGCCGTGCGGAGAAGGGCCGCGAATGACCGACGGCCGACAGACCGAACGACGCGACGCGCGAGACGAACGAAACTCACCGACGATGACAGGACGACGATGAATCTGGACGAACTCCGCACGGTACAGAGCAAGGAGCGGTCGAAGGACAGCCTCCAGCACCTGCGGGAGTCGTTCTACGCGGACGTGGCCGACTACATCGCCGACCTGAAAGACCAGCGCGACCGGGCGGCCGAGCGCGCCGACAACCCGTTCGACGACCCGGAGGTCAACCGCCTGACCGACGAGAAAAAGACCGCCGAGGACGTGGTCGAGGCGATATACGAGCGCCGCGTCGGGAAGATAGTCAAGCGCGCAAGCCTCGCCGCGGCGGGGATGCCCGCCGACGAGGAGGGGTTGACCAGCGAGGAACAGGACCTGTTCGACGGACTGGTCGGGCGCATCGAGTCGAACAAGCAGGACGTGTTGGACGTGCTGGCTGGCGAGGCCGACGACCCCGTCGGGTCCGAACCGACGCCGACGCCCGCCGAGAGCGCGTCGGACGCCGCGGGCGGGCCGACCGGCTCTGACCCCGCGACCGACTCGAACGCCGCGCCCGACCCCGGTGACCCGCCCGCCGAGACAGCGGGCGCCTCGGGCGAGGACGTGAGCGCTGCCGACGTGATGGGTGGCGGGGACGGTTCGACGCCCGCCGACGGCGCTACGTCCGACGGCCAGCGCCCGGCGGCCGCGGAGGCGGCCGCCATCGCGGACAGTCCGGACGACGGTGCCGATTCGACCGGCGAATCGCCCGATTCGTCCTCCGAGTCCGCGGACGAGGCGTCAGCGTCGGAGTCCGGCGACGACGCCGACCCGCTCGCGGGTCTCGACGAGCGTACGACCGTCCGTATCACCGACGACGTGGGCGAAATCTTCGGCGTGGACGAGCGCACCTACGACCTCGCCACCGAGGACGTGGTGACGCTCCCCGAGGCCAACGCCGCACCGCTCGTGGAACGCGGCGCGGCCGAGGAGTTAGAGTAGTAGAGACCAAAGCGGTTCTGCGGTCGGAACCGAGCGAGAAGTGAGCGGCTCGGAAATGTCTGTATTGCTCTGTTAATTGAGAATATTTCTCTACCGAGTGTCTGTCTGTCTGTCCAAAAAGCGAGTTTCGCTCGATAAACCGTTTTACGGACGTAGCCCGGTGAATCGTTCCACCAAAGTACACCGTAACTCACCGCGAGCGGACCGAGGGACGACCGCCGTGTCGTCGTGAGCGTAGCGAACGATGGCTCGTCAGAGCGAAGCTCTGACGGTGTTTTCGTGAACGTTTTGCCAGCGAGAAATCGCGGCGTTGCCGCGCTCTCCCGCAGCAAAAGTTTCTACTGGAACGTGCGTCCCAGTTGGTCCTGCTCTTTGGCGGGTTCGGCCGTGTCGAACTGCTCTTCGATTTCCTCGTAGCGCTCCTTGGTCTTCTCGGTGACGCTCGGGGTCACTTCTTCGAGCGCCTGCTCGAAGTGTTCCCTGCTGATGCGGACGTTTCCGACGCTCTCGCCGATGTCCTCGGGGTCCACGCTCTGGATGAACTCCCGGCTGGCGGCCATCGAGGCCTCGCGGGTGACGGCCTCGATGTCCGCGCCGACGTAGCCCTCGGTCTCGCTCGCGAGCCAGTCGAGGTCGATGTCGTCGGCGACGGGCTTGTCGCGGGTGTGGACCTCGAAGATGGCCTTGCGGGCCTCCTCGTCGGGCACCGGCACGTGGACGTGGCGGTCCAAGCGTCCGGGCCGCAGCAGCGCGCTGTCGATGAGGTCCGGCCGGTTCGAGGTGGCGATGACGACCACGTCTTCGAGTTCCTCGAGGCCGTCGAGTTCGGTCAGCAGTTGGGAGACGACCCGTTCGCTGACCTCGGCACCGCCGCCACCGCCGCTTCCGCGCTCGGTGGCGATGGAGTCTATCTCGTCGAAGAACACCACCGTCGGGGCGTTCTCCCGGGCCTTGCTGAACACCTCGCGGACGCCCTTCTCGGACTCGCCGACCCACTTGCTCAGCAGTTCGGGACCCTTGATCGAGATGAAGTTGCTGTCGCTCTCGTTGGCGACGGCCTTCGCCATCAGCGTCTTACCGGTGCCGGGCGGGCCGTACATCAGCACGCCCTTGGCGGCCTCCATGTCGAGGGCCTCGAACACCTCGGGGTAGTCGAGCGGCCACTGGATGGTCTCCCGGAGGCGCTCTTTGGTGTCTTCGAGTCCGCCGACTTGGTCCCACGTCACGTCGGGGACCTCGACGAACACCTCGCGGAGCGCCGAGGGTTCGATGCCCTTCAGCGCCTCCTTGAGGTCGCGCTCGGTCACTTGCAGCGAGTCGAGCACGTCGGCCGGAATCTCGTCCTCTTCGAGGTCGATTTCGGGCCGGATGCGCCGGAGCGCGTTCATCGCGCCCTCCTTGGCGAGACTCTCTAAGTCCGCGCCGACGAAGCCGTGGGTGTTGTCGGCGTACGCTTCGAGGTCCACGCCGTCCGCGAGGGGCATCCCGCGGGTGTGGACCTGCATGATTTCGAGGCGGCCCTCGCGGTCCGGGACGCCGATGTCGATTTCGCGGTCGAAGCGGCCCGGGCGACGGAGCGCCGGGTCGATGGCGTCCACGCGGTTGGTCGCCGCGATGACGGTGACCTCACCGCGCTCTTCGAGGCCGTCCATCAGCGAGAGCAGTTGGGCCACGACGCGGCGTTCCACGTCGCCGCCGGCCTCCTCGCGCTTGGGCGCGATGGAGTCCAACTCGTCGATGAAGATGATGGCCGGAGCGTTCTGCTCGGCGTCCTCGAACACCTCGCGGAGTTTCTCCTCGGACTCCCCGTAGTACTTGCTCATGATTTCGGGGCCCGAGATGGTCTGGAAGTGCGCGTCGATTTCGTTGGCGACGGCCTTCGCCATCAGGGTCTTGCCCGTGCCCGGCGGGCCGTGGAGCAGGACGCCCTTCGGCGGGTCGATACCCAACCTGCTGAACAGTTCGGGGTGGCGCATCGGCAGCTCTATCATCTCCCGAACCTGCTCGAGTTCGCCTTCGAGACCGCCGATGTCCTCGTAGGTCACGCTCGGCGTGCCCTCGGGACCGCCGCTCGCGCCCTGCGCGATCTCCTCGGCGGCGCGCTCGCTGATGTTTATCGTGGTCGAGTCGGTCACGACCACCGTCCCCTCGGGGTCGGTGCTAGCGACCTTGAGCGGGATGGACTGGCCCGACCCCATGCCCATCAGGCCGAAGCCGAAGGGCACGTTCTGGCCCTGCGTGATGGCCTGTCCGCTGAGCTTGTCGCGGATGTGGGGCGTGATGTCGCCCCGAATCTGGAGGTTCTGGGGGAGCGCGATGGTGACGGAGTTGGCCGGTTTCACGTCGGCCTTCTCGATAGTCACCTTGTCGTCGATGCCGACCCCGGCCTCCTGTCGGAGTTGCCCGTCGATGCGGACGATGCTCCGTCCCTCGTCTTCGGGGTAGCCCGGCCAGACGCGGGCCACCGCCCGACCCTGATTCTTCCCCTCGATGACGATGTAATCGCCGTTTTCGACGCCGAGTTCGTGCATCGACTGGCGGTCTACCGCGGCCAGTCCGCGCCCGGCGTCCTTCTGTTTCAACGGCTTGACGGTGAGCTTCATAGTCCCACCTCGATAGTGAGGACGCCGTTGGTGATAAACGCTTCCGCCCCTCCGTCGGGCAGTTGGAACTCGACCTGCTGAGTCTCCTCGTCGCCGTCGAAGACGACGATTGCGGTGTCGTCGAGAACGTCCACGGAGGCGTCGCCCGTGACCCCGAGGTCGGCCGCGAGGACCTCGGCGTCTTCGTACTCGTAGCGCCGGGTGAACACGTCGTCACGTTCGGTGATGTGCTTCAATGACATTCTAATCCTAACCAGAAGTTAGTGGTTCAAGTACTTAAACCTTTCCCCGACTAATCACGGTAAGGCGTAGGGGTGGGATTTCGAGAGGTGAATTGCGGTTCAGGAAGCGGTCGGGCGCGAAGAATCGTCTCGACCCTCCGCGAACCGACCGGGGGTGTTTTGTCTCGCGCACACGAACCTCGTCGCATGCAACAGGTCACGCACCACGGACGCACGACGGCCTACCGAGTGGCCGACCGCGGCGGCGAGGGGTCGCCGCTCCTCTGTGTCCACGGGTCCGGCGGCACGCACGAGGTCTGGAAGGGGCAACTCGGAAGACTGGCGAGCCGGCGACCGGTGGTCGCGCTCGACCTGAGCGGCCACGGCGAGTCCGAGGACTTCGACGCCGACCCCGGGTGGGAGACCCTCTCGGCCTACGCCGACGACGTGCTGGCGGTCGCCGAGGAGACCGACGCGGGCGTGCTGGTCGGCAACTCGCTGGGCGGCGCGGTCGCGCTCCAACTCGCAATCGAGCGCGACCACGGCCTCGACGGTCTCGTCCTCGCCGGGACGGGGGCGAAACTCCCCGTGCTGGCCGACCTCCGGCGCTGGCTCGACTCTGACTTCGACCGCGCGGTCGAGTTCCTCCACGGCGAGGACCGCCTGTTCCACGACGCCGACTCGCGGTACGTCGAGCTTTCGACCGAGGCGATGAAGGAGGTCGGCCAGCGCGTGACCCGCCGGGACTTCGAGACCTGCCACGTCTTCGACGTTCGGGACGACCTCTCCCGAATCGAGGTCCCGACGCTCGCGCTCGTCGGCGAACACGACCACCTCACCCCGCCGGAGTACCACGAGTCGCTCGCCGACGCGATTCCCGGCGGCCGGTACCGCGAGGTGCAGGGCGCGGCCCACCTCGCCATGCTGGAGGACCCCGAGGGGTTCAACGCCGCTCTCGGCGAGTTTCTGGACGACGCGGGAATTTGACGGGCACCACCGGACGCGATGCTCGTCTCGAAAGAAAGACGCCGGTCGGTGAGCGCGCTCAGTAAATCTCGTCTATCTCGTCTTCGCTGTAGCTGTGTTCCTCGGCCGGGAACTCGCCCGACTCGACCGCCTCGCGGAAGCCGGCGACGGCCCGCTCCATCTCGCTTTTCACGTCGCCGAACTGCTCGGAGAAGTACGGACTCCGGTCGCTCAGGCCGAACACGTCGTTCAACACGAGGACCTGTCCGTCGGTGTCCGGACCGGCGCCGATGCCGATGGTGGGGATGTCGATGGCCTCGGTTATCTGTGCCGCGACGTTCGAGGGGACGTGTTCGAGGACCAGCGAGAAGGCTCCGGCCTCCTCGTGGGCCTTAGCGAGTTCAAGCATCTCCCCGGCGCTCTCCTCGTCGGTGCCCTGCCGGAAGTAGCCCCCGAGTTGGTTGACGCGCTGGGGCGTCAGACCGAGGTGCGCCATCACGGGAATCCCGAGGTCCACGAGTCGCTCGGTGAGTTCGACGGTGTGCGGACCGCTCTCCAGTTTGACCGCGTTGGCCTCGGCCTCCTTGAGCATTCGGCCGCAGTTCTCGACGGCCTCGCCCTCGTCCACGCCGTAGCTCAGAAACGGCATGTCCGCGACCACCATCGCGTCGCCGGTCGCGCGGGCGACCGCGGCGGTCCGGCTCTGCATCTCCGACACGGTCACGGGGAGCGTCGAGTCGTGGCCCAGCACCGCGTTGCCCATGCTGTCGCCGACCAGAATCACGTCGACGCCGGCCTCGTCTACGATTGCCGCGGTCGGCGCGTCGTAGGCGGTCAGCATCGTTATCTCCTCGTCCCCTGCCATCTCCGCGAGGTCCTGAACCGTCGTCGCCATGTTCGGGAACTGGTACGCGGTGTGTTAAACCTGTTCGGTTCCGGTCGTTCGTGATAGTTCCGCCGGGCGACCGGCGGTTTCCTGGCCAGAGAATGCAAGTGTGGGTCGGTACTAGGCGGACGCGATGGTTGCCGGAGAGACGACGAACTCCGAGACGGTCGAGGGGTACGTCATCGACAACGGCTGCGTGCGCAAGAACGCCCGCGACGACCTGCTGGCGGCGGCCCGCTCTCACACCCGCGACTGCGCGCTCATGGGCCACTGCGTCGAGAGCGGTTACAGCCTCGTCAACGAGGGCGAGGAGATGACGATGCTCGACGCCGCCGCGACGCCGAAGGTGGTCCACACTGTCGAGGAGAGCGACCGCGAGCAGGGCATCCAACTGCGGGTCGAACGGGAGCGAGAGGACGACGAGATGCGGACGGTCTCGGTCGAGGAAGTCGAGAGTTGAGCCGTGTCGGAACGAGAGTGCAACGTTTAAGCCCCGAGCGTCCCGCCTTTCGGACGTGCCCGAACCAGTCGAGACTCACGACCCCGAAGGCGTCGATTACGGGTGGGTGATGCAGACCACCTTCGTCGTCACCATCGTCGTCGGTGCGCCCGTGGTCGCCGTCGTCGCGTGGCTCGTCGGGGTCTCGCTGCCGACGTGGGCGGCCCGGGCCGAGTTCGCGATTCGGGTCGGCGCACTCGTCTGGTTCGTCGTCGCGGTAGGGGTTTTCCTGTACGCGAGACGGGTGGAAGACGCCTCAGCGGCGGAAGACACCGCCTCGAAGTCCGAAAATTAGACCCACTCGAACTGCGTCCCGGCCCGTTCTGCGGTCTCCTCGTCGCTCGCCGAGTCGCCGACGAACAGCACGTCCTCGGGTTCGACGCCCAACTCCTCGACCGCCGCCAGCAACGCCCTCGGATGGGGCTTGCGCTCGGGCACGGTGCCCCGACCCACGACGCTCTCGACGTGTTCGGTGAGGTCGTGGCGGTCGAGCGCGATTCGGACCGCCTCCTCGTGGTTGAGCGAGCAGACGCCCACCGGCATCTCGCGGTCGAGGAGTTCGTCGGCGAGGGGCAGGCGCTCGGAGACCTCGGCCCCGTCGCGTTCCGCCGCCGCGATGAGGGCGTCGGCCTCGCCGCCGACGCCCAACTCCTCGGCGGCCGAGAGGAGGTCCCACGCGCTCAGCGGGTCGGCGTCCACGCCCTCGCGTTCCAGCAGGTCGGCCAGTCGGCGCTCCACGTCTTCCCAGTCCACCGCGAGGCGGACGAGCGTCCCGTCCAAGTCGTAGACGACCGCCTCTGCGTCGCTGGCGTCAGTTTCGGTCACGCCCTGCGATACGGTAGGCGCCGAAAAAGGGGTGTCGGTCGTGGTCGTCACGCCCGGCGTCGGCGCGGTCCGTCGCCGACTACTCCACTCGCGATTCGACCGCCTGTACGACCGCCGTGACATCGGTATCGGGGGCCAGCGAGAGGAACAGTCCCTGCTGGCCGAGCAGAGTCCGGACGAACGTGCCGTTCTCCGCGTAGGTCACGAACGCCCGAATCTCGCCGGCGTCGCGGAGGATGTCGGCGAACAGGTCACGCTCGGTGAAATCCACGTGGACGTACCTGTGGACCTCCTCGAAGTGGTCGCGCATCTCGTCTTCGTCCCCGGCGTACGTCGCCATCGTCGTCTCGTCGGCCCAGAGCGTGTGAAACTCCTCGGGCGTGTACTCCACGCAGAGCCGAACCGACTCGTCGCTCGCCTCGCGGGCGGCCGCGAGCGCGGCGTCGGCGTCGAAGTCCACCAGGACCGATTCTTCGGAAACGACCATTTCGTTTATCGGCGTTTCGGCGGACCCCGATAAGTCTGCCGGGAAGCGGCGCTATTCCAACACGTTCCGGGCGATGACCTTCTTCTGAATTTCGGAAGTGCCCTCGTAGATGGTCGTAATCTTCGAGTCCCGATAGAGTCGTTCCACGTCGAAGTCGGTGGTGTAGCCGTAGCCGCCGTGAATCTGGACCGCCTCGTTGGTCACGTCCACCGCGGCCTCGCTGGCGAAGTACTTCGCCATGCTGGCGGCCATCTCGACGCTCTCTCCCTCGTCGTCGCGCCGGGCGGCGTCGCGGGTCAGCAGGCGCGCGGCCTCCAGTTGGGTCTTCATGTCGGCGATTTTGTGCCGGATGGTCTGGATGTCGGCGATGGGCTTGTCGAACTGCTCGCGGTCCTTGGCGTACGCGACGGCCTCGTCGAGCGCGGACTGGGCCAGTCCGACCGACTGACTGGCGATGCCGATGCGCCCGCCGGTCAGGATGTGGAACGCCGCCGACAGTCCCTTGCCCTCCTCGGTCAGGCGGTTCTCCGCCGGAATGCGCACGTCGTCGAAAATCAGGCTGGTGGTGTCGCTCGCCCGCAGGCCGAGTTTGTCCTCCTTCTTGCCGACCTCCAGTCCGTCGGCGTCTTTGGGGACGACGAACTGCGTGACCGACCGGGGGTCGTCGCGGTCGGTCTTGGCGAACAGGACGACGACGCCCGCGCGCTGGCCGTTGGTTATCCACTGCTTCTTGCCGTTTATGACGTACTCGTCGCCCTCTCGCTTCGCCTCGGTGGTCATCTCGGCGGGGTTCGACCCGGCCTGCGGTTCCGAGAGCGCGAACGCGCCGACCGGGCGGCCCTCGGCCATGTCGGGGAGCCACCGCTCTTTCTGGTCCTCGTCGCCGAACTCCGCGATGCAGGAGGTCGCGAGGCTGTGGACCGAGAGCGCGGTCGCTACCGAGAGCATCCCGTAGGCGACCTCCTCGTTGACGACGCTGTAGGTCAGGCGGTCCACGTCGAGACCCCCGTACTCCTCGGGGACCGTGAGGCTGGTCATGTCGAGGTCGGCGAGGCCGTCCCAGACGTCTTCGGGGAACGACTGCTCCTCGTCGCACTCGGCCGCGGTCGGGCGAATCTCCTCGACCGCGAACTCCCGCACGACCTCGCGGATGGCCCGTTGCTCGTCGGAGAGGTTCATACCGCTACCGTCGGGGAGAGCGTGGAAAAAGTTGCCTGTTCTCGGTTCGGTGCGAAAGCGGTCGGTGGGGAGACGGTGCGGAGAGTCGAACGGAGGAAAGAAATGAAATTCATTCTCTCAGGTGCAAAAATATTGCCTAGAGAACGAACTATATATCTCGATTATTCCCGCAGGAACGACACGACCGCCTCCGGGCCGGCGTCGAGACCGCCGCCCTGCGCGAAGGTCGGACTGCCGCCGCCCCCGCCGCCGAACTCCGCGGTCACGTCGTCCACCACGTCGCCGGCGTCGGGGTCGCCGCCGGTCGCGGCCACGACGAACGTCGCGCCGTCCTCGCCCGCGAGGACCACCGCGTCGGGCGAACCGCCGTCGTCGCCGACCGCCTCGCGGGCGCGGTCGGCGACCTCGTTCGGGCCGAACTCCGAGACGGTGCCGACCAACCACTCCCCGCCGTCGCGCTCGACCGACTCCTCCCGGAGGTCCGCGAGGCGCGCGTCGAGCAGGTCCTCTTTGGCGTCCGCGAGGTCGGCCTCTAGTCGTTCGACCTGCTCGGCGACGCGCTCGGCCGCTTCGGGGAGTTCGCCCATGCCCACGTCGAGGGTTCGGGCGGCCTCGCGGGCGGCGCGCACGTCCGCGGCCCGGCGGCGGATGGCGGTCGGGCCGACCGCGAACTCCACGCGGGTCAGCCCTTCTCCGGGGTTCGACCGGCCGAGGAGGGTCACGGGACCGATTTCGCGGGTGTTGGTGACGTGGGTGCCCCCGCAGGCCGCCCAGTCCCACCCGTCCACGCTGACCACGCGCACGGTGTCGGACTCGCTCATCACGCCCTCCTCGGTCTTGGTGTTGAACGCCACCTCGTCGCGTTCGCGCGCCTCCGCCTCGGGAATCTCCTCCCACGACACGGCCAGCGAGTCCCAGACCGCCCGGTTGGTCAGGCGCTCCAGTTCGGCCAGCGTCTCGTCGGTGATGTCGGTCGCGGTGGTGAAGTCCACCCTGACCTTCTCCTCGCCGATGTCGAACCCGCCGTAGCCCAGTTCGTCCAGCACCTTGCGGCCGGCGCCGTAGAGGACGTGGCTCGCGGTGTGAGCGCGGGCACAGTAGGTCCGGAACTCGTCGTCTATCTCCGCCCGGACCGTCTCGCCGACCGCGAAGTCGGGGTCGTCGGCGAGGCGGTGGACGATTTCGCCGTCACGCTTCTGGACGTCCGCGACTGCGACTCCGCCGAGGGTTCCGCGGTCGGCGGGTTGGCCGCCGCTCTCGGCGTAGAAGTGGCTCTCGTCCAGCGTGACCGCGCGGCCGTCCACGTCCGTGACGGTCGCCTCGAAGCTCCGCACTTCGGGTTCGCGTGCTGCGAGTTGACTCATACCGCGAGAGAAGTAGCCGGGGTGACTAAAACGTCACGTCGGTCGGCGGGGCCGGCGAGTCACGTCGCCGACTCGCTCCCGAGCAGGTCGGCCTGCACCCGCGCCTTGAGGTAGTCGAGCGCGGCGATGGCGGCCGGTCCCGAGAGGCAGAACCCGGCCAACAGCGCCCGGTCGCGCGGCCCGAGGTCCACGCCGAGCGCGGCCATGGCGACGACGAACAGCGCGGCCGCCGCGGCGACGCCGCCGACTCGTCTGCTCGCGCGCGCCCAGTCGAACCGCTTGGCGGGCCGCCACATGAGGTTCTCGGCCGCGACCGCGAGACCGATACCTTCGACCGCGCCCACGACCGCGTAGGCCCCGGGCGGGAGCGCCGGGAGCGGGTCCGGAAGCGCGACGACGGCGAGGACCGCGACCACGCCGAGCGCGCCCGCGACCCGACTCCGAATCGCGCCGAGGAGCCTCGCAACCGGGGAGGACTCCTCGCGGAGGGAATCGCTGAGCTGATACATGGTCGTAACATCGGGGATTCCCGTTATCAATCTTGTCGGGAATCTGGCGAAGCGCCCGCCGGGGACCGACGCCCGAAACGTGTGAGAAAACCTATCCTCCTCGAACGAGACGGCGAGCGTATGCCCTCTCGACGGACGTTCCTCGCCGCCCTCGGAGCGACGACGCTCGCCGGATGCACCGCGACGCCGAACGACCCGCCGAAGTCCGGCGTCGAAGAGCTACCGGACCCCGACGGACACGCCTACGGCGCGAACGGCGACTGGTCGAGTTTCGGCTGTAACGCCGGAAACACCCGCGCGGTCGGGGACGGGAAGGCCCCGACCGACGGCGTGACCGAGCGGTGGCGCGTCGAGGTGCCTCAACTGCGCCAGCACGAACCAATCGCGGCGGGCGGCCGCGTCTACTACCTCTCCGACGGCCTCCGCGCCCTCGACGCCGCCGACGGGTCCGAGGCGTGGCGCGCCCCCGAGATTCGGACGCTCCCGCTCGTTCGCGGCGAGACGCTCTACGCCGGGACGACGGACGGCGTCGTCGCGCTCGACGCCCCGACCGGCGAACCGCGCTGGAAGCGGACGCTCGGCGAGGATGTCTCGGTGCGAGCGCCCGCGACCTACGCCGGAAAGCGACTCTACGTCCCCGCGGACGAGACCCTCTTCGCTCTCGACCCCGAGACCGGCGAGACCGACTGGTCGCGCCAGTTGTTCGGTCGACTCCTCGGGTCCCCCGCCGTCCACTTCGGGCACTACGTCGCGGTCGCCAGCGAGGCCGGGAAACTGTTTCTCGTCGGTCCCGAGGGCGTCGCCGCGGGCGAGTGGAACTTTCCCGCCGTGCCGAGGTCCCCGCCGACGGCCGACACCGACGCGGTCTACGTCAACTGTCGCGACGGCCGGACGTACGGCATCCTCCTCGAAAACGTGCCCCGACGAGACGTCGACTGGGCGACGGAGACGGGATGGGCGGACGGCGGCTTGGCCGTCGAAGACCATCTCTACGCGAACGGCACGGACGACCTCCGCGCGCTCGACACGGACACCGGCGAGGAGCGGTGGCGGTTCGACACGGGCGACTGGCGACACACCGCGCCGGCGCTCGGCCGCGACACGCTGTTCGTCGGCGGCGACGCCCTCTACGCGCTCGACCCGACACCGAAGTCGGTGCCGCTGGCCGACGGTCCGGCGGTCCGGTTCGAACGGAGTTTCCACGGCCGCGTCGGCCCCGGCCCGACGCTCGACGACGGCGTCCTCTACGTCGTCGCTCAGACCGGCGAGTCGGCGTATCACCTTCTGGCGCTGGAGTAGCATGGCGGAGCAGCGATTCGGAAGAGGGAGGCCCAGCGAACCAAACTGAGGCTGAGAGTACCGAGACCGTTGCCGAGCGAACCGAGACCGAGAGAGGACGAATGTTCGACGGAGAACGACGGCCCGCGAGAGAACCAGTAGCCGAGAGAGAACGAACGCCCGAGAGACCGCTCAGGCCACGTCTTCGACCGCGGCGCTGAACAGGTCGAAGGCGAGTTCGATTTCGCGCTCGGTCACGTCGAGCGGCGGCAGGAGTCGGAGCGTCTTGTGGCCACAGCCGAGGGTCAGCAGGCCGCGCTTGAGGGCGGCCTTGACGACCGCTTCGCGGCGCTCCTGGGTGTCGAACTCGACCGCGAGCATCAGGCCGCGGCCCCGCACGTCGATGACGTTCGGGAGTTCGGCGTCTTCGAGGAGTTCGGTCATCTGGCGGCCGCGCTCGGTCACGTTGTCGAGCAGGTCGTACTCGCGGATGGCGTCGACGGTGAACACGCCCTGCATCGAGTCCACGATTTTGCCCGCGCCCCACGTCGAGGAGAGCCGCGCCTTCTCCTTCGGGAACACTTCGGAGTTAGCGACCGTCGCGCCGGCCCGGAGACCCTTCGCCGAGGTGATGACGTCCGGTTCGAGGTCGAGGTGGTCGATGCCCCACATCTCGCCCGTCCGGCCCATTCCGGCCTGAATCTCGTCGCTGATGACGTTCACGTCGTACCGCTCGCGAATCTCGGCGAGGTCGCTGACGAACCCGTCGTGGGGGACGCGGTAGCCGCCCTCGCCCTGCACGGGTTCGAGGATGATGTACGCCACCTCGTCGGGGTCGATGACGCCCTGCTTGGGGTCGAGTTTGTCCGCCACGACGTTGCCGCCGGGACCGTCGGTGAGCCACTTCTCCTCGTACTCCTTCGATGTGGAGGGGTACGGGACCGAGACGACGCCCCCGATTTCGGGGTAGCCCTTCCGGTGGTTGACCTTCGAGCGGTTGAGGCTGAGCGCGCCGAGGGTCCGGCCGTGGAACGCGCCGTCGAAGGTGAACGCCCGGTGGCCGCCCTGCGCGTAGCAGATTTTGATGGCGTTCTCGACCGCCTCCGCGCCCGAGTTCGAGAGGAAGACGGTGTCCATGTCGTAGTGGCTGGTCAGGTCGGTCAGCCGGTCCATCAACTGGGTCGGGCCGGGGAGTTCCGGGTCCTCGGGCGGCCAGCCACCCGAGGCGTAGAAGTCCTGCCCCGCGATTTTCGTCGGGTCCACGAGGTCGAACTCCTCGAACTTCTCCATGATTTTGGGGTTGTTGTACCCCAGCGGCGCGGCCGCGACGTGGCTGGTGAAGTCCATCAGGACGTTGCCGTCCACGTCGGTACAGAACGGTCCCTCCGCCTCCGCGGTGAAGTCCCAGACGAAGTCGTAGACGTAGGTGCTCGGTGCAGAGAACTGGTGGTGGTAGTCGGCCCACTCTTCCGCTCGCTTTCCGGGCATGTCTTCGACCGCCGGTTCTGCGGTGTCTCTGTCCATGACACGGGGTATGAAGAGACACCCTTTAATTGAATTGGTTTCTTGCGCTTCGGGCAACAATTGCAAGAGGTCCGAACTCTCCGTCCGAAGTTCGACTTCTGCTGGCACTGCGCCGCGCGGAATCACCGACGGCGTCACGGTCGAGGTTCCGCCGCCGACGGAACCGGGGACGGAACTACACCGCCGCCAGCGCCGCGACGACCGCCGACCCCGCGAGCAGGACGCCGCTCCACGCCGCGACCCGATAGCTGAAGCTCTTGTCGGGAGCCGAGACAGTCAGCGCGGCCTTCACGACGATGGACGAGGCGGTCGCCAGCAGGATGCCGAAGACGGAGGTCTGAGCGTCGATAGTGCCGCCCATGTAGAGCAGGACCGCCGAGGAGGTCGCGCCCGCGCTGGAGACCAGTCCCGAGAGAATCGCGGTGACGTAGAACCCGGCGGAGCCGAACTGCTGTTGGGCGAGCGCGCCGCCCACGATGACCAGCAGGAAGATGGCTCCGAACCCGAGCGCGTTCCGGAGCGAGAACGGGCTCTCGAGGTCGATGTCCACCTGCTCGGACCAGTCGGCCGCGTACGCCGCGATGGCCACGCTTCCGAGGATGACCGTGCCCAGCGGGAGTATCGCGCCGTAGAGAATCGGCTTCGGGCTGCCGAAGGTGAACGCCAGCGCGATGGCGAGGTTCCGGACCGCCATTGCGGCGTCGGCGAGCAGGATGGCCGCCACGCCGTAGGACGCCGCTTCGGGGCGCTGGCGCACGTGGTCGAGCATCGTCCCGACGACCGCGGTCGAGGACGCGAGTCCGCCGAAGAACCCCGTGACCGCGATTCCTCGGCCGCCGTAGGTCGTCACGACGGCGTAGTTGACGATGCCGATGGCCGCGACCGTGACGACCATCAGCCAGACCACGCGGGGTTCGATGCCGAAGGCGAACTGCTCGTCGGGCAAGAGCGGGTAGATGACGAACGCGAGGATGGCGAACTCGACGGCCGACCGGAGCTCCTGCCGGGACATCCCCCACGCGAGACTGTGGAGTTCGCGCTTGAGGACGAGCAGCAGCGACGACAGCACCGCCACCGTCACGCCCACGAGGATGTGCCCCTGCATCACGAGCGCGCCGACGCCGAACGAGACCAGCATCGACACCGAAGTCGTCAGCGACAGGCCCTCCTCTTCCTCCTCGTCGGCCATCAGCCCCTGCACGCCGAGCATGATACCCTGCACGATGACGAGCAGGCCACCGAGCAGGAGGAGAACGTCCTCGTCGAGCAGGGTGAACACCGCACCGAGCAGGCTGATGAGCGTGAAGGTCCGGATGCCGGCGGGCTTGTGTGACCACTCGCGCTCCAGTCCGAGGAACAGTCCCAGCGCGCCGGCCAGCGCGATGCGAACCACCTCGCTGTCGAGGGGAACCTGCGTCAGGAAGTCGGCGATACCCGGCACTCTCTCGCCACCTCTATGTAGTGATAGCTATGTCTCCCCGGTCTAATAGGTGTGACGGCGTACCGTCGCGCCGTCACCCGGTCTGGCGGACTCGGGGCGGCCGGCCGGACCGCCATCGGTCGGTTGGCGAACTTGCGTCGGTTCGAAACCGAACCCCACGGACTGCGAACATTTTTACCAGAGCGCCCGAGTGGCTTGGGTATGGTCGGCGGTCTGGACATCGACCGGACGCGAATCGGCTGGTGGCTGGTCGGGTTGGTGCTGGGAGCGGCGGTGCTGTACGTCGTCTACTCGTTCGTCGGCACCTTCGTCTTCGGCATCTTCCTCTACTACGCGACCCGGCCGGTGTACAAGCGCCTCCGGCGGCGCATCCGTCCGGCGAGTCTGGCCGCCGCGACCGCGCTGTTCGCGCTGGCGCTCCCGGTGTTGCTCCTGATGGCCTACACCGCGGCCATCGGGCTACAGGAGTTCAACAACATCGCCAAGAAGACCGACATAGACGGGCTACAGGGGGCGATTCAGCCCTACATCGACGTTTCGACGCTGGCCCGGAGTCCCGAGGAGTTGCTGGCGAACCCCGACCCCGCGCTGATCGAGGAGATCGGCCGCTCGGCGCTGGGGTATCTCGGGTTCATCGGCAACGCGGTCCTCCACCTGTTCGTGATGATAGCAATCGCGTTCTACCTGCTCCGCGACGACCACCGACTCTCGCGGTTCTTCCGCCGACAGTTCGGCGACGAGGGCGGCGTCGCGGAGGCGTACGTTCGGGCGGTCGACCGGGACTTCAACAGCATCTTCTTCGGCAACATCCTGAACGCGCTGCTCACTGGGACCATCGGCGCGGCGTCGTACAACACGCTCAACATGTTCGCGCCGACCGAACTCGTCATCCCGTATCCGACGCTGTTGGGTCTGCTGACCGGCGCGGCCAGCCTCATCCCCATCGTCGGGATGAAACTGGTGTACTTCCCGGTTTCGGCGTATCTCGGCATCGAGACCGCGCTAGCCGACCCCGCGTTCCTCTGGTTCCCGGCGCTGTTCTTCGTCGTCTCGCTCGTCGTCGTGGACACGATTCCGGACCTTGTGTTGCGGCCCTACGTCTCGGGGCGGAACCTCCACGTCGGACTCGTCATGTTGGCGTACATCTTCGGCCCGCTCATGTTCGGGTGGTACGGTATCTTCCTCGGGCCGATGATTCTCGTGTTGGTCGTTCACTTCGTCCGCATCGTCCTGCCGGAATTGGTCGCGGGCGAACCGATTCGGCCGTGGGCGGTGGACCCCACGTACCTATTCGACCGCGAACCTTCCGCGGCGAACGCGGGCGAGACCTTCGGTTCCGGCGGTTCGTCCGCAGAGGTGGGGGAGACCGAGGCGGCCGACGCCGCCGATAGCGCGAGCGCCGACGGAACGAGCGCGAGCGACGAGACCGGAGCGGACGGGTCCGACGGCGTCGAGACGCCGCCGGGACGGACCGACCGCTGAAGTCCGGCGCGGCCGAGAACGGACCGCGCGAGCAGAGAGACAGAAGCGCGTCGAAGGAGTGACAAATGGCGGGGCTTACGGCGGTGCTGGCGGGCGGACCGACCGCGGCGTTCACGGCCTGCGAGCGGTGTCAGGCTTCGACGCTCAGTTCGATGTACTGGGACTCCCACTCGCGGCGGGCCTCGATTTCTCGGTCGCCTCGGCGGGTCAGCGTGTAGAAGTTGGTCCGTCGGTCGCGCTGGCCCTTCTCGACTAACCCCTTGTCCACGAGCGTATCGAGGTTCGGGTAGAGTCGGCCGTGGTGAATCTCCTTCTCGTAGTAGTTCTCCAGTTCGTCCTTGATAGCGAGTCCGTGCGGTTCGTCTAGCCCCGCGATGACGTACAGCAAGTCGCGCTGGAAACCTGTCAGGTCGTGCATGAGTAACGTACCAGCTAGGACGCCGACGAAAATGAAGATAACGGCCCTTCGTGGCCGACTCTCGGCGTGTAACCGTCCCGGTACGTCGGCGTCGGGCCCCGAGTCCGCGGAAATCGGACCGGTACGCTCGACAGCGAACTTATCCGCGCCGACCCCGTACGTGTCTCCATGCCAGAAGAAGTGCTGTTCAAAACCGAGCGACGCATGAGTCAGAGCGACGTGGCCGCCTACTTCCGGACCGTCGCCGAAAAATTGGAGTCGGGCGAGGACCTCACGCTGTCGGCGGGCGACCAGTCGGTGACGCTCTCGCCGCCCGCGCAACCGACCTTCGAGGTGAAAGCCGAACGCGAGACGCCCGGCGGCGGCGGGCCGGGCGAACTCAGCGTCGAGTTCGAACTGGAGTGGGACGAGGACGGCGGGTCGGAGAGCGGCGCGGACGACTCGTTCGAAATCGAGTAGGTCCCGACGCGCGACGCTCCTCGGCGATTCTGCGTGCGGGGAGCATCTCTCGAACGAGAGCGGCGCCTGTCGAGTATCGAATCACTGGAAATGGATACGGCCACTGCTCTCGAACTCGTAAACACTCGAAAGCGAATATGGAAAGGAAAGCGGAACACGCGGGGGTGAAAAAGCCCCGCGAACCGCTTGCCGCCCTGAATTGGTCCCCGCTGACGCTTCGGCCCTCCAAGCGAAGCGTCACCTGAACCAAAACGCCGTAACAACTTAAACCTAACGCCGCCGGAACGCTGTACCGGTACCCGGCTGAAACACCAGTTTCAGAACCGTGGAGGCGAAATTTTTAAATTTGTTAGACGGGCTAAATGTGTTCCTCCTCCAGAACCCACCCGAGCGCCCGCTTGTAGTACGTGAACATTTGTCTGACTCCCTCGTGGCGCATGTCCTCGTCTTCGAGGTGCTCCTTCAGGAACTCGTACTGCTCGCGGATTTCCTCCTCGTCTCTCATGTAGCGTGCGTTGGGTTTCGTGCGTAATGAGTTCGGCGGGAACGACGTTCGGGTTGTCCTGCGTTCGTAGACCGTGGAACGGCGTCGTCCGGAGAGTCCCCGACCGACGGGCGATTACTTCCGGTCCAAGCGCGACAGGCCGTGCCAGAGGGCGTCCACCATGCGGTCCTCGCCCGTTCCCTCGGCGTCGGCCCACCCGCGGGCGAGCGCGTCCTCGACGACCCCGAGGTCGTGGTTCTCGAAGTTGTTCATCCCGCGGAACGCTTCGAGGGCGTCTCGCTCGGTCTCGCCGAACGTCTCGGTCGGTTCGTCGTCGTAGAACCCGAGGTCCGCGAGCGTCGCGGTGACCGCGCTGGCGGTCTCGCCGGATAGCTTCCGCACGTCGTCGGGTTCCTCGCGTTCCAGCAGGGTCACGTCGTAGAGTTTGAACACGCGTTCGAGTTCGTCGATGGGTGCCTCGTGGTCGTCCACGCGTACGTCTATCCAGCGGTCGTTCTTGCCGTCGTAGCCGCCCTCGGGCTTGACGACGTAGAGCGCCGCGCTCTGTTCGCCGCGCTTGTCGCCGCCCGCCTCGTTACCCGCGTGGAGCGCGGCGACGAGTCGCTCCGGGAGGCCGCCCTCCGTGTCCCGATAGGCGTCCTCCATCGCGTCGAGGGTCGCCTCGTTCTCGAGGATGTTGCCCTGCACGGTGTAGTTCTCACCCTGCCGGTCGCCCGCGAACTCGAAGCACTCCTCGCCCGTGAACGCCGCGACGGAACCGTCCCGGCCGACGACGCCGACCTGTCGCTGGGCCGCCTCGGGGTCGTCGTCGGTCAGTTCCTCGACGACCTCCTCGGCCGACTTCCCCTCGCGCAGGAGGTCGAGACCGTCCGGGCCGTAGGCGACGTTGGCGAAGCTCTGGGTGGCGATGGCTCCGGCGTCGGCGCTGGCGAACGGGACCACGGAGCCGACGCTGACGAACTTCGACTGGACCGCCACGCCGACCGCTTCGGTCTCGGGGTCGCGCGCGACGATGGAGAACGTGGAAGGTCGCGGTTGCATGTCCGGGTCGAGGGCCGCCCGGCCGAAAAGCGTTCGCCCGGCGGTATCAGTGTCCGGTTTCACCCCCGGCGCTCGAACCGGCGTCGTCGTTCTTGCTCGCCGTGAGGGGCTGGCGCTTCGACAGTCCGCACTCGAACGCGGGATGCTCCGCGAAGTGGTGGACCAGCACGTGCCTGCGCCCGCCGGTCAGCCCCGACCGCTCGACGTCGGCGGCGGTGAACTCCGCGGGCAGGTCGTCGTAGAGTCGCCGGAGCGCGGCGAAACTCTCGAACACCTTGCGGTGGCCCGCCGACTCGGCCTGCCGTCGCTCCACGACGTAACTGCCGTCCTCGCGGTGGGTCCCGACCGTGCGTACGAACTCCCGGCGCTCGGTCAGCGCCTCGCCGAGCGCCGCGCGTAACTGGTCGGCCTCGGCTCTGCTCAGTTCGTGGGTCTCGCCCGCGACGGTTACGGCGACCGGAAGGCCGGAGTCAGAAGGGTGGTCACGTTCGGCGGCGAATTTCTCGACCAGCCGCCGACTGGCGACTTACTCTATCCTCGGGTGCCTCGGAGAGGCCGTGACTCGACATAGCATCAGTCCATAGCGGGAGCGACCGCTTAAAACTCAGGGTCGGACGACCGACTCACCGCTCGGCGGCGATGAGCGCGGCCACGACGACGTTGTACATGACCAGTCCCGCCAACACCGCCCCGAGCGAGAGACCGACGACCACCAGTCCGACCACGATTCCGTCGCCTGGTTCGCGCGCGACCACCACCGCCGTCGCGGACAGCGACAGGAGCAGGACGCTAAGGTGGACGCCGTACTCCCGCCAGAAGTCCTCCGAGACCGGGACTCGGAACTCGAGAGGTCGGGGTTGGTCGCCCGCTTCCATGGCTCGTCTGTCGCCCGTATATGGTATAAGTTTTGAGGTATTTCCGCGAACTCTCGACGTATCGACGCCGACACGCCCGGTATTCTCGAATACCGTCGAACGCGCCGGTTTAGGGTATCCCAACCGAGGGGGTGGACGCGACGGCGAGAGGTCCGAGAGCGACCGTATTTTGTGTCGCCGCGACCAAGTCGTTTGCATGAAAGTTCGCGGCCAGCGCGAGTGCAAGGACTGCGGCGCGCGGTGGTCCTACTACGAGACGGGGAGCGTCGAGTGCCCGGACTGCGGGAGTCTCCGGAGCGTCGGCGTCGACGAGGAGCGCAGTCTCCACACCGACACCCCGGTCGAGTTCGACCTGACCGAAGTCCGGGAGGACGTCGGCGTCCGGCCGCTCAGGGAAGTCGCCGACCGGGCGGGCGACCTCGCCGGCGAGTACGTCCGCAAGCGCGGGTTCGTCCGCGGCGGCGACCTCCGACCGCTGGACGACACCTACCTCGCCGCCCAAGAACTCCGCCACGCCGCCGACGTGGTGGGTCGCGGCCTCGACCTGAGCGACGACGAGGAGTGGTACTTCCTCGCGCTCCTCCGGGGCGCGGACGCCGACCCCGAGACCGACCCGGAGACCGACTCGCGACCCGCGCCCGACGAGGTGCCCGCGTCGATGCACCCCATTCGAGGGTTGGCCTACGCCGACGCGGTGGCGGAGTACCGGCGCGAGATGGCCGACTGGGCGGACGAGCGCGACTCGGACGAACGCGACTCGGAGGAGACGGAGGGAGACCGCGAGCAGGGCCGGGACGCGCTCGAAACCCTCGGCGATCACGTCAAGCGCGTGCAGGCACTGGAGGGCGACGTGGACGCCGACACCGCGGAACTGCTCGTGGCGGCGGCCCGCGACGTGAGTCGGTTCCTGCGCGAGAGCGACGACGACGCCCTCGCCAGCGCGCGCGACCGGTTCGGCCGACTGGCCTGAGCGCTCGCGCGACCGACTCGCTACTCGAACGACTCGCGCAGGTCCTCGCCGATGGCCTCGATGGCCTCGTGAGCGCGGTCGAGGTCCGCCGGGGCCTCGAGCATGTTCACGAAGCCGTGAATCATCCCCTCGTAGTTCCGGTGAGTCACGTCCACGCCCGCGTCTGCGAGCGCCTTGGCGTACGCCCGACCTTCGTCGCGCAGGGGGTCGAACCCCGCGGTGACGACCGTGGCCGGCGGGAGACCGGCGTGGTCGCACGCCTGTAGCGGGAAGGCGTAGGGGTTGCGCGCGTCGAGGTCGCTCTCGAAGAACTGGTCGCCGAACCACGCCATCTCCGACCGGGTGAGCAGGTAGCCCTCGTCGTTCTCCGCGACCGAGGGCCAGTCGTCGCGGGCGCTGGTCGCCGGGTATATCAGCACCTGCCGGTCGACGTCGGGACCGCCGCGGTCCCGGGCCACGAGCGCCGCGACGGCCGCGAGGTTGCCGCCCGCGCTGTCGCCGCCGACTGCGAGTCGGTCGGCGTCGACGCCGATTTCGTCGCCGTTCTCCGCGACCCACTCGACCGCGGCCACGGCGTCCTCGGTCGGCTCCGGGAAGGGGTGTTCAGGCGCGAGTCGGTAGTCCACCGAGACCACCGCGCAGTCCGCGGCGTTGGTCAGGTGGCGACAGACCGAGTCGTGACTGTCGACGCTCCCGACGACCCATCCGCCGCCGTGGAAGTAGACGAGAACCGGGTGCGGACCCTCGACGTCGGGGCGGTAAACCCGAATCGGCAGGTCGCCGCCGGGACCGGGTATCGTTCGGTCGGTCACGTCGCCGACTTCCTCGGACGACTCGCCCGCCCGGAGTTTCTCGAACATCGCCCGGGCCTCCTCGGGGTCGAGCGTCGAGAGGTCGGGCGCGCCCAACTGTTCGAGTCGGTCGAGTAGCGCCTGTACCTGCGGATGCGGTTCGGAAGCCATACGCTCCGCTTTCTCGCCGACCGGTAAAAATATGGGTCTAACCAACAAGCCACAAGGTTGGCATCGTTTCACAAAATACGAGACCGCGGTGAGGCGTTCGGCCGACCGAGCGGAGAGACGGTATCGGGGCGAACTCAGGGCAGGTCCACGGCCACGCCCTCCTGCCGTCCCGCGGCCTTGACCGCGTTGTAGAGCAGCATCGCCCGAGTCATCGGGCCGACGCCGCCGGGGACCGGCGTGATGGCGCTGGCCTTCTCCTTGGCGCTCTCGAAGTCCACGTCGCCGACGAGTTCGTAGCCCTTCTCGTTGTCGGCGTCCACGCGGTTGACCCCCACGTCGACGACCGTCGTCCCCTCCGAGAGCATCGACCCGTCGACGAGTTCGGGGACGCCGCAGGCCGCGACGACGACGTCCGCCTGCCGGGTCTTCGCGGCGAGGTCGTCGGTTCGAGAGTGACACACCGTCACGGTCGCGTTGCCGTCTCGGGCCTTCTGGACGAGCAGGTTGGCCAGCGGCTTGCCGACGATGTTCGACCGCCCGACGACGGTCACGTCCGCGCCCTCGGTCTCGACGCCCGCCGACTCCAGTAGTTTCTGGACGCCGTGAGGCGTGCAGGGCCGATATCGGGGGTGGCCCGCGACGAGTCGGCCGACGTTCTCGGGGTGAAAGCCGTCCACGTCCTTCTCGGGGTCGATAGCCCGGAGGACTCGCCGCTCGTCGACGTGGTCCGGGACTGGCATCTGGACGAGGATGCCGTGGACCTCGGGGTCGTCGTTGAGGTCCGCGACCGTTTCGAGCAGTTCCTCCTCGGGGGCCTCGGGGTCCAACTCGACGTGGATGCCCTCGATGCCGACCTCCTCGCAGTCGCGCTGTTTCATCGAGACGTAGGTCTCGCTCGCGGGGTCGTCGCTCATCAGTACGGTCGCGAGTCCGACTTCGACGCCCTCGTCGGCCAGCGTCTCGATGCCGTCTCGGAGGTCGGCGCGGATTCGCTCGGCGACGGCGTCGCCGTCGATTACCTCTGTCATTACCCGAAGGTGGAACGTCGAGCGCCTTCAACCCTCGGGTTCGTGCGTATTTTCTGTCCTCGACTGTCTATTTGATACACGTACTTGCATCAAACGCCGACCGACGGAGCCGTCCGCTGCGCTTCGATAGCGTAGTATTAACCGGATGCGTGATAAGAAAAGAGAGCATACCGGAGTTAATTCTCCGTTACCGCGAGGGCGAAGCTCGCCCTACTCGTACAGCGCGTTGGCGTCGCAGAGTTCCTGAACCTCCTCGGCGACTTCGGCCTTCACGTCCTCGTCGTCCACGTTGTTTACCACGCGTGCGATGAGGTCGCCGACGTACCGGCAGTCCTCCTCGTCGAATCCCCGCGTCGTCAGGGCGGGCGTCCCGGCCCGGATGCCCGACGTGACGAACGGCGAGCGGGTTTCGCCCGGCACCGTGTTGGCGTTCAGCACGATTCCGACGTCTTCGAGCGCCTCCTCGGCGTCTTTGCCGGTCACGTCCTCGTGGGACTCCCGGAGGTCGACCAGCACGAGGTGGGTGTCGGTGCCGCCCGAGACCAGTCCGAAGCCGTGGTCCTGCAGGCTCTCGCCGAGCGCCTTGGCGTTTTCGACGGTCTGGGACGCGTACTCCTCGAATTCCGGCTGAAGCGCCTCCTCGAAGCCGACCGCTTTGCCCGCGATGTTGTGCATCAGCGGCCCGCCCTGCATCCCCGGAATCACCGCGGAGTCCACGTCGTCGGCGTACTCCTCGTCGCAGAGGACCATCCCGCCTCGGCCCGCGCGGATGGTCTTGTGGGTCGACCCGGTCACGAAGTCGGCAACGCCGACCGGAGAGGGGTGTTCGCCCGCCGCGACCAGCCCCGTGATGTGAGCCATGTCCGCGAGGTGGTAGGCGTCCACCGCGTCGGCGGCCTCCTGAATCGTCTCCCACTCGACCTCTCGGGGGTAGGCCGAGTAACCCGAGACGACGATGTCGGGGTCGAACTCCTCTGCGTGGTCGCGCAGGGCCTCGTAGTCGAGGTAGCCGGTCTCGGGGTCCACTTCGTACTGTTCGACCTCGTACAGTTGCCCGGTGAAGTTGGCGTGGTGGCCGTGGCTGAGGTGGCCGCCGTGGGTCAGGTCGAGCGAGAGAATCTTGTCGCCGGGTTCGAGCATGGCGAAGTAGACCGCCATGTTCGCCTGCGTGCCCGAGTGGGGCTGGACGTTGACGTGTTCGGCACCCCACAGCTCCTTCGCGCGCTCGATGGCCAACTCCTCGACGGTGTCGACGTGTTCGCACCCGCCGTAGTACCGCGAACCGGGGTAGCCCTCGGCGTACTTGTTGGTGAAGACGCTCCCTTGGGCCTCCATCACGGCCTCGCTGACGTGATTCTCGCTGGCGATCATCTCCAAGGTGTCGCGCTGGCGCTCTACTTCGGCTTCCAGAGCGTCTGCTACCTCGCGGTCGACGTCGCGGACGCGGTCGTACTCCATACAAAAAATCGGTGCATCCCGGAGTATAAGCTTACCTTTCGCGGGGGCACTACCGGGCGACAAAAATATAAAGTCCCGGTGAGACACGTTGTACAACGCCGACATGATCGAGTGGGAGGAGACGAGTTCTGGGTTGCGGGTGTTCGACCGTACGAAGACGGAGGTGTGTATCGAGGCGAGAGACTGGGACACCGCGAGTGGAGGCTACGACGTGGACCGTCCCCTCGACGAGACGGTATCGGGGTACGTCTCGGAACTGAAACTCCCCGCGGCGCTCGTGAAGGTCGTCAGTCTCGACTCTGGCGGGGAATACAAGCACGGCGGCGACGCCGACCCCCTCGACCTCTCGCACGGCGAGTATCTGTTCAATATCAATCTCAACGTCAAGACCTACCTGCGCTTCTCGGGGGCCGCCACGGTGTCGAAGACCGACGACTACAACGAACTTCACGTCTCGTTCCCGGACCCGACGCTCGTCACCTTCGGCTTTCGGAGCCACCACGAGGAACCGGTCGACACGGTGACGGTGCCGCCGACGCCCGACGGCTTGGCGACCGCAGTCACGTACCTCTCGTCGTCGCACAAGGTCGCGGGGCCCGACCGGTCGTACCCGACGCTTCGGGGACATCCGCCCCGCGTCGAACTCGGCGGGGAGACCGAGATTCCGGACCCGGTTCGAGCGGAGCGATTCGACGCGGGCATCGAGTTTGCCGTCCCCGACGACTTCGAGTACGCCTTCGTCGCGGCCCCGCTCGCCTACTACCTACAGGCCGAGATGACCGTCGAGGACCGGCGCTCGCCCGTGCTTCGCGCACCCGAGGCCGACGTCGAGTACCGGTTCACCCCGCTTCCCGGCTTCCAGCACGAGGTTGCCGACCTGCTCCGGCGCGTGTTCTTCCTCGACTGCCTCGTCCGGAACGCAGGCGAGTACAGCTGGGACCTCGCGGAACTATCGCTACTGGACGCAGTGGAAATCGACGCCGAAGCGACCTACGAGTCCACTCCCGCCGAACAACTCGCGACGTACCTCGACGCACCCTACGAGCGCATCGACGACGAGTTGCCGGAGTGGCACCTCGCGATGCACGTCGAACCGCGCGCGGACAACGTCACGTCGCTTCCGTACCTTCTCAACAATCTCAGCCTCGTCTACCTCCCCGAATCGACTGACTTGGAGAAGGACGAACTGCTGAACAAGTCGATAGACGACTTCTATCGCGCGGGCGACCCGGACGCGCGACGCCCGGAGGCCACTACATCGAAGGCGGCCGCCGGCATGACCCGAAAAGGACCCGGCCCGGTCAAATCCGTCGACAGACGCGACCCGGTCCTCCACGAGGGGAGAGTCAACGGATGGCTCGCCGACGGCGTGCCCATCGACGTGTTCAAAGCCGTCCCCGAAGCCTACGAGAACCGATTCAAGTATCTGAACCGGGGCGACGACGACATCGATGTGACCGTCATTCTCAACGACGACGAGATGGCCGACGAACACGAGACGGTCGCCGAAATCTACGATGAACGCGCCGAGGAACTCCCCATCGACGTTACGGTCCACGAGTCCCTCTCGAAGGCCGAACTCGCCGACGTGTTCGAGTCGTCCCACGACTTCGTCCACTACATCGGCCACTGCGAGGAGGACGGTCTGCGGTGTCGAAACGGCAACCTCTCGGTGGCGACCATCGAGGAGAGCAACGTCCAGACGTTCTTCCTGAACGCCTGTGGTTCCTACTACGAGGGCAGGGACCTCGTGGAAAAAGGAAGCGTCGCGGGTGCGGTAACGTTCACGAAAGTCCTCAACAAGCAGGCCGCGAAGGTCGGCGTGGCGTTCTCGCGACTGTTGATGCACGGCTACGACATCGCACACGCAATTCAACTCGCCCGTCGGCGTATCATGATGGGCAAAGACTACGCTGTCGTCGGCGACGGAACGCACCAGCTTACACAGTGTGACAATCGATTTCCGATTATCGCCACGCTCGAAGAGTCGGGCGACCTCTACGAAGTGGAGTACACGGCCCTTTCGATACCGAACATCGGTAGTATCTACGAAGTGTACGTAAAAGGCGAAGAGCAACCACAGATTCAGGGCTCGAAGACAACCTTCACGCTGAATCAGGAAGAACTCCTCTCGTTTCTGAGACGCGCAAAGGCGCCGTTCGTGTACGACGGCGACCTAATTTGGTCGGAGGAGCTCTCCGACCGCATTCGAAGTTCTTAGGGGCCGGCCGACCCACCAGCCGAATCTTGAATGGTAATCAGGTAAGTACTCCCTGCCGCCATTGCGTACGCTGCGTCCATCGCTCGCGGATTCTCCATGATCCACTGTCGAATCTTACCTCGCATAGCTTGTTTCTTGTTAGAGTGGACCACTACTTTATTGTTTTGTATCTTTCATACGTGAGTAAACAGCGAATAACTCGCGAAACCCCTCGTTAAACCTAACGGCCGACGTTCCGAATCTGATACGGAGACCGAGAACCGCGTCTCAGTCTGTCGATTTCGGCCGAAGGTGTTATTTGGGCTGTACGAAGCCGTGGAACCCAAAACCGACCTGGGGATTCGTTTAGAATTGTCCGACTTGCCCTTATGTGTTCTCGGATAATCCGTGATTTCCCCCCGTTACTAACGTTAAAATTAAGTAGGGGTAAAACGTTTGTCGGTACATGGAGACCGAATCGAATTTACTGGACCAGGAAATAGCCGAAATCCTTCGGACGGTCATCGACGAAGCGCCCGAGACGATGCTCGTCGTCAACCCGTCGAAGGACGCCATCGAGGAACTGATCAACGTCGCCACCGAGTACGAGGGCGACCTGCCGGAACTGCGCATGCTCGCGCAGTCGGGCACGCTGAAAGACGTAATGGAGGACTTCATCGTCGCCAGTAACGCGGCGGACCTCATCGACGCGGGGTCGCTCTCGCTGCGCACCACCGACGAGGTTCCGAGCAACTCCCTGCTCGTCACCGACGAAGTCGTCATCGCGCTCGTGACCGCCGACGACCGCGTCGGTGGCCTCACCGCCGACGACGAGGAGTTCGTCGCGGAAGCCTACGACTCGTACTCCGAGCAGTTCGACTCGGCCGACGAGTTCTCGCTCCGCACGCCGCCGCTCTCGCGCGTCCGCGACACGCTCGGCGAGGAAATCAGCCCCGACGCGCAGAACGACTTCGACGAGGTACTGTCCTCGATGGAGACCGCGCGTGGTGACGGCGACGGACTCGACGAAGTCACCATCAGCCTGCTCGTCGCCGCGAAGAACGAGGCCCTGCTGTACGACATCAGCAAGTGGGGCGAGGACGTCGGCATCGCCAGCAAGGCGACGTTCTCCCGGACGAAGACGAAGCTCGAAGACATGGGTCTCATCGGCACCGAGAAGGTGCCCATCGACGTCGGCCGCCCGCGACTGCGCCTGAAGCTGGCCAACGACGAACTCCGCAACGCGGACACCGACCAGCTCGCCAGTGCGGCCCAGAGCCTCCTGAACTGACCCCGAACTCGTCACTTTCTCGCGCGGTAGCCCCCGAGCGATAGCACCGCGTTTTTCCGGTCTCCGTCCGTCGGTGTCGCCATGAACGGACCGACAGTCGGACTCGTCGGCGCGGGTCCGGCAATCGACGCCGTGAGGGCCGCGCTCGGCGATACGGGAGCCGAGACCGCCGAGTGTGACCCGGACCGAGTCGCAACTGTGGACTTCGCGGTGGTCGTCGGTTCCGCCGCCGACCACTCCGACGCACGGTTCGCCGAGGCGAACCGCGCGGCCCGCGAGGGAGGGACGCCGTGGCTCGCGGTCGAACTCGGCGGGGTCGGCGGTCACGCTCTCGGAATCGACGCCGCGGTCTCGGGGTACGCGCCGGGGACCGCGTGCTGGCACTGCCTCCGGACGCGCGTCGCCGCGAATCTGGACGACGAGCGCGAGGACTCTCCGGAGGCCGACCCCGACCCGGCGAGCGCGCGCTTCGCGGGCGCACTCGCCGGGCGCGAGGCCGCGACCCTCCTCTCGGGCGGCGAGTCGGCCGTCCTCGGCGGCGTCGCGGAGGTTCCGCACGGCGAGCGGAACTTGCTCCCGGTGCCGGGTTGCGAGGTCTGCGACGGCGAATCGGACGCCGGCCTCCGTCTCGCGTCGTCGCTCGACCGCGAGTACGCCGACACCGAGTTGGAGGACGCGCTCTCGCGGGCCGAGCGAGCGGTGGACGAGCGCGTCGGCGTCGTCTCGGCCATCGGCGAGGCCGAATCGTTCCCCGCGCCCTACTACCTCGCGGAACTCGCCGACACGACGGAGTTCAGCGACGCGCAGGCCGCCGAGCAGGCCGCCGGCGTCGCCGACGACTGGAACGCGGCGCTGATGAAGGCGCTCGGCGAGGCGCTCGAACGCTACGCCGCGGGCGTCTACCGGACCGAGGGGTTCGAGACGGCGCGCGCGGCCGACCTCGATTCGGCAGTGAGTCCCGCGGCGTTCGTCCGGCCCGAGGGGTGGACCGACGCGAATTCGGACGAGCGACTGGCGTGGGCGGAGGGCCGGAACCTCCACACCGGCGATTCGGCTCACCTGCCCGCGGAGTTCGTCCACTTCCCGCCGCCCGAGGTCCGCCACAAGCCCTCCATCACGACCGGTCTCGGTCTCGGCAACTCGACCGACGAGGCCCTGCTCGCGGGTCTCTACGAGGTCATCGAGCGCGACGCGACCATGCTCTCGTGGTACTCGACGTTCGAACCGCTCGAACTCGCCGTCGAGGACGAGCGGTTCGACGCGCTCGAAGCGCGGGCGCGCGCCGAGGACCTGTCGGTCACGCCCCTGCTGGTCACGCAGGACGTAGACGTGCCGGTGGTCGCCGTCGCCGTCCACCGCGAGGGCGAGTGGCCCCAGTTCGCGGTCGGGTCCGACGCCGACCTCGACCCGGCGGCCGCGGCCGCGTCGGCGCTCGGCGAGGCGCTCCAGAACTGGATGGAGCTGCGCTCGATGGGCAACGACGACGCCGCGGACGCCGACGACCAGAACTCGTCGAGCGGTGCGTCGTCGGCGTACGACGCCGACGGCGCCATCGGTCGGTACGCCGACTTCCCCGCCGCCGCCCGCGAGTTCGTCGCGACCGAGACCGCGATTCCCGCCGCGAGCGTCGGCCCGGCCGACCCGCCGGCGGGCGGGGCCGAACTCGACGCCGTCCTCGACCGCCTCGCCGACGCCGACCTGTCGGCCTACGCCGCGCGCCTGACGACGCGCGACGTCGAGCGACTGGGCTTCGAGGCGGTCCGGGTGCTCGTTCCCGCGGCCCAACCGCTGTTCACCGGCGAGTCGTTCTTCGGCGAACGCGCCCGCGAGGTCCCGGCTGAGTTGGGGTTCGAGTTTCGCCCCGACCGCGACCTGCATCCGTACCCCTGACCGCGTCTGGCGTCCCGCGCGGCGGTCCGGTGGCGGCAATCCGACCCGGAATCGCAACCCACTAGGCGGGTCGCCGGTCTACGGACGGGCGTGTACGCGCCGACTCGTCTCGCTGGCTACGCCGTACTGTTGCTCACACCTATCGCACTGCTCGCCGGCGCGCTCTTCACCGGCGGCGTCTCGCCCGCCGTCCTCGGTCTCGAAGGCGGAGTGGTCCTCGCGGGCGGCGTCGCGGCGGCGACCGAACGCGAACGCGCGCTCGAAGCGCCGGACGCCCGCGAACTCGAACGCGGGGACCTCCTCGACGCGCTCGCAGTCCTCGTCGCGGCGGTCGTTACCTACTGGCTGAGCGTCGGCGCGGGTCTGGGACCGGTCGTCGCCTCGGCGCTCGTCGGACTGGTCGCGGGCGTCGCCGCGCCGGAAGTCGGCGTCCCGGCCTACTGCGGGTCGTTCGTCGGCATGGCGTCGCCCGCGGTCTTCCCGTCGACGGGACACCTCGCAGTGGCCGGTCTCGTCTCGGGAGTCGCGTTCGTCGCCGCCGACGGCGCGTTCGACGGCTTCGGGGGTAAGTTGGGGACGCTCGCGCTGTTCGGTTGTGCCACGACCGCCGCGCTGACCGGCGCGGACTTCGCGGCCGGGAGCGCCTTCGCGTGGGCCGACGCGACCCTCTTCGTCCCGGTCGCGGTCGCTGCCGCCGTCGCGACGGTCGCCCTGAGCGTCCGCCTCGACCTCGGCGGAGTGGTCGGGTCGGCGCTCGTCGGTCTGGTCGCGGGTCTGGGCTTCTCCGCGATTCCGGTCGGTCCGGGCGAGACGCTGGCCGCGGTCGCGTTCTGCGCGTCGTTCGTCGGCATGACCTCGTCGGAGCGACTCGACGGCGAGGCGAGAGTCGCGCTCGCCGGCGCGGTGTGCGGTCTGGTCTTCGTCGCGGTCGCGGCCGCGTTCTCGGGAGCGGGCGGGAAGTTGGGGACCGTCGCGTTCGTCTCCTGCGTCACGACCGCCGGCGCGGAGAGACTTCTCGCTCAGATGCGGTCGTGATGAACGCCGACCCACCGACTCGCTGAGCGAGTTCGGATACCGGTCTGGGAGGGCGCACAAGCAAGGGTTTTATGTCTCGGTCCGTCGTTCGTGCTAAGGTATGACAGCATTTTCACCGACCGATTATTCGGGGGTGCAGGTATGACGTCGGAGTACGACCTCGACTGCGCCGTCTGTGGCACGTCGCTGACCCGGCGCGAGGTGGCGGGGGACGCGCTCGGGGTCGGCGCGTCGGAGTCGCTGGAGGTCGCGGAGTGTCCCGACTGCGGGGGTCGGTACTTCCCGGAGGAGACGTTAGAACGACTCGAAAACTGAACCTCGTTTTCAGATGCCGAACGTCGCCCGGAGCATGTCCCGCGTGCCGGGACCGAGTCCGACCGCGACGATGGCCACGAGCAGGAGGACGGCGTAGCGCGGACTCTCCTCGAAGATTGCCTCGTCGAACACCCAGACGACGAACACCGCGGCCACGATTTTCACCAGCAGGAAGGGCCACGCGGTGCCGACGAGGGCCACGACCGGTTCGGGGAACTGCTCGCCGACGCCGATGAGCGCGCGGTTCACGGGGTGTTTGGGAACGAGGTCGGCGGGCAGGCCGAGTTCGTTCGCCCAGTCGATGCCGACGACGTTCGCCACGCCGTCGACCGCGTGCGCCCAGATGACGACGAGACCCATCCGGCCCGTCCCCTCGTTGACCTCCGGCGCGTAGCGCTCCACGCCCGCCCACGTGAGCCACGTCACGAGCGTCGCGCCGACGAGGACGACGACCGAAATCTGGGGGAAGAAGTTCACGGTGTCGGTCGTGAACGCGAGGACGACCAGATAGCCCACCGCGACCACCAGCAGGGTCGTGCCGATGCCCGCGAGCGGGTAGTAGTAGCTGTCGGTCGTCTCGGAGTCGCTGAGCCAGACGCTCGCCAGCAGGGCCGCCAGCGTGATGGCGAACATCGTGAAGTAGATGACCGGGCTGATGATGAGGGTGTTCCACGGGAACGAGATGGCGGCCTCGGCGGCGTCGAGACCGTCGAAGGCGTCCTCGACGACCCGGAGCGCGCCGCCGAACAGCATGTAGGGGAACAGCGCGTAGAACATGCCGCGGTCCTGTCCGACCCCGAGACGCCGGAGTAGGAAGACGACGCCCAGTAGCATCAGCAGCATCGTGAGCGCGTAGCCGACCTCGGAGACCAGCGTGTAGCCGGGGTACGCGACCGGTTCCGCCGCGGCCGCACAGGCGCTTGCGTCGTAGAGGAAACTCACAGAACCGTCGGCGTAGGCCGCACACTGCGCGCTCTTGGCGTCGGCGACGACCGGCCCCCAGAAGTAGTGCCAGACGAATCCGTAGTAGACGCGCTCCGGGAAGAGGAGAACGCCGCCGACGAGCGCGGCCAACAGCGCGGCGACCGTCCCGCCCCAGAGGCGTTCCGAGTCCATGTCCTCGGTTACGGTGCTCATGTTTTCCAAGGCGCAAGCCGACGGTTTTACGGTTCCGGTCTCGGCCGTCGAGACGGAAGTCCCGTCCGGTGGGTCGGTCGTCGCGACGCTCGCTCCGTCGGGTCGCCGTCGCGCCGCGCGGTCCTCAGACCTCGCTACCGTCGATTGGTAACTCCTCGGTCTCGTAGGGAGTGTCGAGGATGACCATCGTCTGGGAGCGCGCGAAGCCGTCCATCTGGGCGATGTTCTCGAACATGAGTTCCCGGAGGCGGTCGGCGTCCTCGGCGTACACCCGCATCAGCACGTCCCACGAACCGGTCGTGAGGTGGACCTCCTGCACGCCGTCGATGTCTTCGAGGCGACCGAGGGTGTTCTGCTCTTGGCCCTGCTCGACCTGCAGACCGACGACCGCCGAGATGCCGTACTCGAGCGCCTTCGGGTTCACTTTCGCGTGGTAGCCCTCGATGACGCCGGCCTCCTCCATTCGGTTGACGCGGTCGTGGACGGTCGCGCTGGACATGTCGATGCGGCGCGCAATCTCGCTGAACGGGGTTCTCGCGTTCTCCTGTAACGCTTCCAAGATTTCGCGGTCGGTATCGTCGAGTTCCATGTCCTACACCAGATTCTTTCAGACTAAATATCCTTAGAATTCACTTCGCCGAAAACGGGGTAATTACGTTCTCAGATGAACGACACAATTCGCTCAGTCGACGTTTCGAAGGGCGGCGACCAGTTCGTCGTGGGCCTCGCCGTTCGAGGCGACGAGGCTCTCGGAGTCGTGTCGCCACGGGTCGCCGTGGCGGTCGGTGACGGTTCCGTCGGCCCGCCGGACCATGTGAACGCCGGCCACGGTGTCCCAGGGGTTCGGGTCCACGTTCGTCACCGCGCCCTCCAGCGAACCGGCCGCGACCATCCCGAGGGTCACCTGCGCCGACCCGAACCGCCGGATGTCGGCGAACCGTTCGACCAGTTCCCGGCAGACCGCGGCATACTCGTCGCGCCGGTCGAACCCCCACCAGATGGTCGGCGCGACCGCGAACGTCTCGGGGTCGGTCCGCTCGCTGACCGAGACGGGGTCGCCGTCGCGCCAGACGCCGTCGGGACCCGCGACGTACGTCTCGCCCAGCGCGGGGCAGTCGTTGACCGCCGCCACGGGTTCGCCGTCCCGGACCGCCGCAACGCTGGTCGTCCAGACCGGAATCGACCGGACGTAGTTGTTCGTGCCGTCGATGGGGTCGATGACCCACGCGTCGCCCTCGTCGGGCACCTCCTTGAGTTCGTCTTCCTCCTCGCCGACGATGGCGTCGTCGGGGTACTCCTCGCGGACGACCTCGATGATTCGGCGCTGAGTCCGGCGGTCGGCCTCGGTCACCACGTCGGTCTTGCCCGATTTGGTCTCCACCTCGATGTCCGCTCGAAAGCTCTCGGCGGCGACTTTGCTTCCGGCGCTCGCGGCGCGCTTCGCCACTGCGAGACGCTCGTCGGCGTCGTCGGTCATGTTTCCGTGGTCGGCCGTCCCGGGAAAAGCCCTGTCGGTTCACTGGCTCTGGGGATTCCGAGAGCAGATAGTCACGCGAGAAGACCGTCCACATCGGCGCAGGTCGGCGGGTGTCGCGAGCAACGCGAACGACTGTCCGCCACCTCTCGCGGTCGTCACGCGAACCGTCGCCCGACCCGAACCGTCCCGTCCGACACCGTAGGAGGTTTATATACCCGCCGTTTTAGAGAGAAACGCCAGGCGCGAACCCCGAAGACGAGCGACCGCGCGCGAGGGTAGCCAAGCCTGGCCAACGGCGGCGGACTCAAGATCCGCTCCCGTAGGGGTCCAAGGGTTCGAATCCCTTCCCTCGCACTCGCGGCGTGGCTACGCCACGTTCAAAAGTGCAGGAAGACCGCTTCGGAGCGTTCTTCCCTCGCAAAAACTGACGGCCCACGCGGGCCCTCGCACCACTTCTGACGGGACACCGATTCGGGAATGGATACGCTCTTACTATCGTCGCCGGTAGAACGTCCACTGTACTGATTTCGTTTTAGAAAGCCCCCGCGCTCGACGGCCGTCTGCTCCACGAAGCGGTTGCCGGTGGTTAGTGTCACGGTGCGCCCGCCACCGCTGGTGCTGTCGAGGAGTGCTCCGTGAGAGTGTCCAGTAGACCGACCCACGTCAAGAGCTAACTACGTGCGGACCGTGAACGAGGGCGATGCACTGGGAACGACGGCGGGACCTCGAAGGCGGCAAGGAACTCGGCATCTGGCTACTGGTCGACGACGACGGCAACGTCGAGCGCGAACTCTACGTCGAGAGCCACGAGTACCGCGGCGGGAACTTCGACGTGTACACGACCGGCGGCGACGACGAGTGGAACCACGAGGGGGAGTTCGACACCAGCGAAGCGGCCTTCGAGCGTGCGCTCGACGTTCTGGAAGCCAGTTCGAACTCGGTAGAAGACGAGTGACGGAGTTACCGAACCAACAGGTTTTCGAGCGACCGACGGCCGAGTCCGAGGTCAGTCGAACAACCGAATCGGTTCCGCCTCTCGCTCGGCGAAGTGCTCGTCCAACGCGCGCTTCCGCTGGTGAATCTCGTCGGGTTCGTGCGAGTCCGACCCGGCGACGAACTCGACGCCTCGTTCTCGGAGCGCCGCCCAGAACTCCGGTTCGGGGTGGAACTCGCCGTAGTCCCGGAGGGCGCGCCCGGCGTTGATTTCGGGGACCGTCCGCGAGCGACCGAGCGCGTCGGCGAGCATCTCGTGGTGGTCGGGGGTAGTGTAGCCGCGGAGTTCCGGCGTGCGCTCGGGCAGGTCGACGTGGGCCGCGATGGCGAACAGTTCCGACTCCACGAGGTCGGCGAGTCGCTCGTAGTAGTCGTCCACGAAGGCGCGGCGCTCGCGCTCCGACAGGTCGGCGAAGGGCGCGCTCCGCTGGACGTTGGTCCCCTCGACGCGGTGGACGCTCCCGATGGCGTAGTCGAAGTCCGCCTCGTCCAGAAACGCCGCGATTTCGGACTCGTCCTGCGGGTCGTAGTCGAGTTCGACCGCGTCGAAGACTCGGAGGTCGTACTGGTCGCGCAGCGACTCGATGGCCTCCCGGCGGAGCGGGTAGGTCCGGTCCAAGTTGATGCCGTACTCGCGCTTGCCGGTCCGGAGACTCTCGCGGTCGGAGACGTTACAGTGGTCGGCGAACCCGACCGCCCGGAGTCCCGCCTCCTCGGCGGCGGCGAGCATCCGGGGCATCTGGGTGCCGTCCGAGTAGTTCGAGTGGACGTGGTAGTCGTGGACGACGGACACGGTCGCAATTCGACCCGAATCGGCGTATCTGTTGTGGTCTCCGACGACGTTACACGGCTTCGGACCGACGTGGCTCACATGGACGAGCACACTCGCGACGCGTCAGTCGGGCCGCCCCGCGTGGGCAACCCCACCGGATGGCTCCCCGCGGAGGGTCGGTGGGAACACGACACGCTCCGGCGAGCGACGGTCCACGGCGTTCGACTGTTCAACGCCGCCGAGTTCCACGAATCCCACGACTGCTTCGAGGACGAGTGGTACAACTACGGGAGCGCCACGACCGAGAGCAAGTTCCTCCACGGGATGGTGCAGGTCGCGGCGGGCGCGTACAAGCACTTCGACTTCGAGGACGACGGCGGGATGCGGTCGCTGTTCGAGACGGCGCTCCAGTACCTCCACGGTGTCCCCCGCGACTACTACGGCGTGGACGTGCTGGACGTGCGCGAAACGATGACCCGGGCGCTCGACGACCCGACCGCCCTGGAGGGGTGGCAAATCGCGCTCGACGACTCGCTGCCGACCGCCGACGCCTCCGACTTCGCCTACGCCGAGTCGCTGGAGTGACGCCCGACAGACGGCCACGACCCGGCCGCCCTCTCCCGATTCCCGTAGTACAACTCGGAATTCCCACGTGTAATCAAGGAGAATCGACAACTTATATAGACGCCGCGTCGTTCGTTCAACCAGAGCGGACACTAACTGCTCGCACGACACCCCGGAAGGAGGTCACGACATGACAACCACCGACTCTCGCCGAGACACGGCGGACGCCCGACCGTACAGCCCCGAACGCGACGCTTCGCTCGACGCCACCTTCGACGCACTCGGGAACCGACACTGTCGGGTCCTGCTCCGGTATCTCGCCGACAGCGACGAGTCGCTCGTCGTGGACGACCTCGTAGACCTCCTCGCGAACGACGATACGGCGTCCGACGTCACGCCGACCGACGAGGACCGACTGCGCGCCCGACTCCACCACAACTACCTGCCGAAGTTGGACGACACGGACCTCGTGGAGTACGACGCCGACGGCGGACTCGTCACCTACTGCGACGACGGTCGGTTCGAGGCGGTGGCCGCGGCCGTCGATACGTTCGAGTCGGCCGACCGGCCCATTTCGATAGACACTCTGTTCGACCTGCTCGCGGACCGCCGCCGGCGCGAGGCGCTGGTGACGCTCCTGTCCCACGAGGACCTGTCACTGCCGGACCTCGCCGACGAGGTCGCGGTCGCCGAACGCGGCGAACCGCTCACGCGAATCGACGCCGACGAGGTGCTACAGGTCTACCTGTCGCTGTATCACACGCACGTCCCGAAACTCGCTCGCGACGGGTTAGTGGACTACGACCAAGAGGACGACTACGTCGCGCTGACCGACGCCGGTCACGCGCTCGAATCGACGATTCGGTCGCTGTGTGCTTCCGGTGACGGGTAACGTTTCGCCCCACCGAGCGACTGTCACTAGTGACTCTCCGGACACCGAGACGGGTTCGCTTCGATTGCTGTCGTTCGCGTATATTTCTGGCCGTTTCTCGACGCGCTCCGACTGAGAGTCGAAACGCTCAAGGCCACGCGTTGCCGCTTTTTTGCCGATGCGAATCGAGCAGTTGGGCGAGGGGACCCCCGAGATAGCCGTCGTCGCCGCGATTCACGGCGACGAACCCTGCGGCGTCCGGGCGATAGAGCGTCTCCTCGCAACGTCGCCGGCGGTCGAGCGTCCGGTCAAGTTCGTAATCGCGAACGAGGAGGCGCTGGACCGCGGAGTCAGGTACGTCGAAGAGGACTTGAATCGCGCGTTTCCCGGCGACCCCGACGCCGACACCCACGAGGGTCGACTCGCCGCCGCACTCGCCCAAGAGGTCCGCGACTGCACGACGCTCTCGCTCCACTCCACGCAGTCGTACGCCGAACCCTTCGCGCTGGTCGACACCGTCGACGCGGTCGCGCGCTCTATCTGTCCCTATCTGCCTGTCTCCGTGCTGGTCGAGACCGAGGTAGAGAGCGACGGTCGCCTCATCGAGTACCCCCACGTCCTCGAAGTCGAGTGCGGCCTGCAAGGCTCCGACGAGGCCGCAGACAACGCCGTGGACCTCGTCTACGGCTTCCTCGAAGCGACGGGCGCGCTCCCCGACGACGAACCGGTCGCGGGGTACGACCGCGGCGAGGTCGAGGTCTTCCGCCTCGGTCGCCCGGTACCGAAGGACGGCGGCGACCGCTTCGAGGTGTTCGCCGAGAACTTCGAGCGCGTGGCCGCCGGCGAGCGGTTCGCCGCGGTCGACGGTCGGGAACTGGTCGCCGACGAACCGTTTTACCCCGTCCTCATGTCGGCGTACGGCTACGAGAACGTCTTCGGCTACCGCGGTGAGCGCATCGGCGTCCTCGACGCCTGAGTTTCTCGCGGCGACTCTCGGAGTCTCTCGTGCAGTTTTCGACGAACTATCCTCGGCCGACCGGCGCGTTCTCCACTCGACTCGGTGTCCGTCCTCGTAACTCTCGGTGCTTCGACGAACTGCGCTCTACCGCCCGTAAAAATCCCGAAAACCGGCGTCTACCCAACTAGCGAAACCGCGGGAAAGAAGGGCCGTCTACTCCTCTTCCGGTTCGCTCTCGTCGCCGCCACCGAGCAGGCCGAGTTCGGAGAGATACTCCTCGGTCTCGTCGTTCGAGAGTTCGAGGAACTGCTCGGTCTCGGCGTCGACGGTCGCGATGCCGACGCCCTCGGGGCTGAGTTCGTCGTCGTTGACCGACCCGAGTGCGCGGAGCGCGAGTTCGATGCCGCCGTCGAGGTCCATCGCCTCGCTGTAGTTGTCTTCGAGGTACTCCTGAATTTCGCCGCGGTCCGCGCCGACGGCGAGGGCCTTCCACTCGTAGGGAGTGCCCGACGGGTCGGTCTCGTAGAGGCGCGGTTCCCCGTCCTCGATGCCGCCGATGATGAGCGCGACGCCGAACGGGCGCGCGCCGCCGACCTGCGTGTACTGCTGGATATGGTCGGTAACTTCCTTGGTCAGCGTCTCGACGCCGATTGGCTCGCCGTAGCGCAGGCGGTTGACCTGCGTCTGCTGGCGCGCGAAGTCGATTAGCTGGCGGGCGTCGGCGACGTGGCCCGCGGACGCGATGCCGATGTGGTCGTCGGCCTTGTGAATCTTCTCGACGCTGGTCCGCTCCATGAGTTCGGAGCGGATGCGCTTGTCCACCGCGAGTACGACGCCGCCTTCGGTGCGGATGCCGATACTCGCAGTGCCGCGTTTGACGGCCTCGCGGGCATATTCGACCTGGTAGAGCCGTCCGTCCGGGGAGAAGATGGTAATCCCACGGTCGTAGGCCTGCTGTTGGGCTTGTCCCTGCATAGTATCACTCGAAATCGAGTTCCGTCGCGCCCGCGAACGCGCCGTCGGTCCGCACGTCGAGGAGTCCGTCTCGCTCGACGGCCGACTGCTGGGCGTCCCCGAACACGACTTTTCTCTCGTCACGAATTTGGCCGTCTGCTCCTAAATACTTTTCTTCACAGGCACGGACCGTACCGCTTATACCGCTGACGCGTAGGCCTACGGGGTCGTTTCGAATTTCGTCCACGCAGGCGATAGCGGCCCGCGCCTCTTCGGCGTGGCCGTGGCGCGCCCGAACGATGGCTTCCCCGGAGCCCTCTCCGTATTCGAACTGGAGGACTTTCAGGTCGGCGTCGGCGCTCCCGGCGTCGCCCAGCAGGTTCTGGGCCGCGAACCAGACGCTCCGCTGGAAGTCCCGGCGGTCGAATTCGGCGTCGGGCCACGCTTCGAGTTCGACCGCGAGGTAGCGCCACCTCGGCCGGAGATGCTTCGGGAGGTGTTTCACGTTGCACCGATTTCGCCCGGAACCGGTTTGAAGGCAGTGATTCTCACGTGAGCGACTCCGTAGTCGAACGGGCGGGACGGAACACCGACCGCAATTCCTCAAGACTGCGCTCGCCGCGGAGCGGTACGACGCAACCATTTAGTTCCTACTTAAAGAAAAAGAAAATTTAATCTACTACTAGCCAGCAATTAATGTAAACATGTTTCCCTCCCAAGGTGAGCGTGCATGTCGCAGAAAGACAGCGACGTCAGTCGACGTACCGTCCTGAAGAAAGGCGCTGGCGCCGCGGCCGTCGCGGCCGGCGGTCTCGCGGCGACCAGCGGTTCCGCGTCCGCGGTGGACTACCGCTATCTCCGCGTTCAGGGCAAGGGTAGCTACCACATCCAGTTGTACGCGGACGACGTCGAAGTGACCGAGTACGGCGTCGAACTCCAACCTGTCAAGAGCTACGATACGACCGAGGGCACCCTCTGGGACCTCGAAGGCAAGGTCGACGGCGAGATTAACTCGACGCCCAACGACTACGCCCAGTTCAAGGTCTACGGCTTCGACGAGTTCGGTCCCCGAACGTGGGACGACGGCGTCGAGGTCTTCTACGCGGGCGACCAAGTGTCCGAGTAAGCATCGACTCCGCTGACCGACCGCCGCTTCGTTTTTTCCGACCCCGAGTCGCGAAGTCGCCCGACGTGACGGTTTCGGTCGTGCCGTCGACCAATCCGTCGGTTGATTCGGAATCCCCACGACGGCGTAGTGACTGTCTCAGGTCCGCGACGAGTCACGGTCAAACCGAGTGCCCTGAGCGCCCTGATACTTTATCACTCGCCGACGTGACTCAATTTTAAAAGGTAATTATTTACCCTCGTACAAGTTAACGTGTCTCGAAGAACCATGACGATGGGTGACACACACACGGGAGAGGACCGTACGTACAGACAGAAACTAACCGCGGGCGACGTGGACCGACGCGCCGTCCTCAGGTCGGGGGCCGCGCTCGTCGCCGGGACGGCGCTCGCCGGTTGTACCGGCGGACAAGAGGGCGGGACGACGACCGGAACGACGACCGACGGCGGGGGCGGAAGCGGTGAGCCGACGAACATCGCCATCATCTCTAGCCCCGCCGGATTCGGCGACGGCGCGTTCAACGACCTCGCCCTCCAAGGCCTCCAGAACGCCGCCGAGGAGTTCAACATCAACATCCAGCAGGTAGAGGAGACCGACCAGTCCCAGTACGGGACGGTCCAGTCGCGACTCGCCGAGAGCCAGAACCCCGACTACGACCTCATCGTGCTGGTCGGGTACAACCACACGCAGGCGCTCGAAACGAACGCCGCCCAGTACTCGGACCAGCGGTGGATGCTCATCAACGACTACGTGGACCAACCGAACGTCGCGGGCTACACGTGGGCCAACCACGAGATGTCGTTCCAAGCGGGCGTCCTGGCGGGCACGATGACGACCCGGAAACTCTCCCACGCGGGCAACTCGCTCACCCCGGACAACGCCACCGTCGGGTTCGTCGGCGGCGTCGACGGCGCACTCATCAACGCCTTCGAGCGCGCCTACAGGGCGGGGGCGAAGTGGGTCAACGACAGCGTGGACGTTCGCGTCGGCTACATCGGCAACTACACCGACACCCAGACCGCGAACAACATCGCCAGTTCGCAGTACGACGCGGGCGCCGACATCGTCTACCACGCCGCCGCGGCGGCCGGACAGGGCGTCTTTCAGGCCGCGAGCGACGCGAACCGGTTCGCCATCGGCGTGGACTCCGACCAGTCCAAGACGCTCCCGGACTATCAGGACGTCATCATGGGCTCGGCGGTCAAGTTCATCAACGAGGGGACGCGGGAAGTCGCCGCCGCCGTCGCACAGAACAACTGGAAGAGCGTCAACGGCCAGAACATCCTCGGACTCGAAGAGGACGCCGTCAAGGTGGTTCTCGGGCAAGCCGTCGGCCCGAAGCTCCCCGACGTCGTCAACCAGAACCTCTCGAAGTCCAAGCAAGCCATCGTGAACGGCGACGTGACGGTGCCGTGTACCGCCTCTGGCTGTCAGAACTGACTCGGCCACCTCGCCGTTATTTATGATACGGAAACACATACCATGACCATGAGCGACACGGAAGCGCCGGCCGTCCGACTCGACGGCATCACCAAGCGATTCGGCGACGTCACGGCCAACGACGCCGTCGATTTCTCGCTCGAAAAGGGGTCGGTCCACGCGCTCGTCGGCGAGAACGGGGCCGGCAAGACGACCCTGATGAGCGTCCTCTACGGTCTCTACGACCCCGACGCGGGCGACATCTTCGTGGACGGCGAGCGTCGGGAGTTCGACTCGCCCCGCGACGCCATCGACGCCGGAGTCGGGATGATTCACCAGCACTTTCAGCTTGTGGACACCATGACCGTCGTCCAGAACGTCGTCTTGGGCCACGAGCCGTCCGTGAACGGACTGGTGGACGAGTCGAGCGCCCGGTCGGACATCGAGGACATCTGTTCGACCTACGGGTTCGACGTGGACCGGTTTCTGGACACTCGGGTCGAGCAGTTGGGCGTCGGCGTCCAACAGCGCGTCGAAATCGTCAAGAGCCTCTATCGGGGTGCCGACGTGCTGGTCCTCGACGAACCGACCGCCGTCCTGACGCCTCAGGAGGTCGAGAGCCTGTTCGAGGTGATGGACGAACTCACCGACCGCGGCCGGTCGCTCATCTTCATCACTCACAAACTGGACGAGGCGCTCGAAGCGGCCGACGAAATCACCGTCCTGCGCGACGGGCGAGCGGTCGGCACCGTGGCCGCCGCCGAGACCTCCCGAGAGGAACTCGCCCGCATGATGGTCGGCCGGGACGTGCTGTTCGACTACCCCGAACGCGAGACCACGCCGGGCGACGTGACGCTCTCGGTCGATGGCCTGCGGGTCCGCGACGACCGCGACCTCGAACAGGTCGGCGGCGTGGACCTCGCCGTCCGCGAGGGCGAAATCCTCGGCGTCGCCGGCGTCGAGGGGAACGGGCAGGCCGAACTCGTGGAGGCGCTGACCGGCCTCCGGGAGGTGGACGCCGGAACCGTCACCTTCGAGGGCGAGGACATCACCGAGACGAGTCGCCGCCGGCGTATCGAGTCGGGCATCACCTACGTCCCCGAGGACCGTCAGGAGGAGGGACTGGTGCAGGACTACGACCTCGTCCGCAACGCCCTGCTGGGCAACCAGACCATCGAACCGTTCGTCGACGGCTGGTTCGTCGACTGGGGGACGGTCCGGGACCACGCCGAGGACATCGTCGCCGAGTACGACGTGCAACCGCCGAACGCCGACGCCGAGGCGGCGTCGCTGTCGGGCGGCAACCAGCAGAAGTTCGTGGTCGGCCGGGAACTCGAACACGAACCGAGTCTGCTGGTCGCCTCTCACCCCACCCGCGGGGTGGACATCGGGAGCATCGAGTTCATTCACGAGCGCCTGCTGGAGATGCGCGACGCGGGCACCGCGGTCCTGTTCGTCTCGTCGAAACTCGACGAGATTCGGAAGCTCTCGGACCGCGTCGCGGTCATGTACGAGGGCGAGTTCGTGGACGTGGTGGACCCCGACGACGTGGACGAGCAGGAACTCGGCCTGCTGATGGCCGGGCGCACCGTCGAGGCGAGCGGCGAGACAGTCGAGTCGGCCGCCGACCCCGCGACCGAGTCAGTAACGGAGTCGCCGACCGACGAGAGCGCCGGGTCTGCGACCGACGGGGTGTCGAACCGTGAGTAGCGACGCCCCCGGTGCCCGCGCGGCCCTCGACCGGGCGGCCGACCGGATGCTCCGCGCGACGGTGGTCGAGCGGTTCGCCATCGCGGTCGCCGCGACCCTGTTGGCGCTCCTGCTCGGGTCGGTCGTCGTGGCCGCGTCGGGGTACGACGCGGTCGAGTTCGTCTCGTCGCTGGTGTACGGCGCGTTCGGAACCACCTCGAACCTCGCGTTCACCCTGCGCCAGTCCACGATGCTCATCCTCGCGGGCGTGGCCGTCGCCGTCGCGTTCCGGGCGGGCGTGTTCAACATCGGCGTGCAGGGCCAGTTCGTCGTCGGCGGGTTCGCCACCGCCGTCACGGTGCTGTTCCTCGCGCCCCACCTCCCCGGCGGCGCGGTCGGTGGCGTCCTCCTGATGGGTCTGGGCACGCTCGCGGCGATTGCGGCCGGCGGCGCGTACGCGGCGCTCCCCGGTATGATGAAGGCCTACGCCGACGCCAACGAGGTCATCACGACCATCATGCTCAACTTCATCGCGTCGGGGGTCGTCTTCTTCGTGGTGGACCGCTACCTCCGGCCGGCGGGCGCGTCGGCGCCCAACACCGAGACGTTCCCCGAGTACGTCGCGCTCCCGTCGGTCGTCTTCGACAGCGCGTCGTTCTCGGTCGTCGGTCTCGGCGCGGCGCTGGCGACGGTCCTCGTCGTCTACGTCGTGATGGCCCGCACGAGGTTCGGCTACGACCTCGTGACCAGCGGCTATCAGGAACCCGCGGCGGCCTACTCGGGGGTGGACCCCGAGCGCAACGTCGTCGCCACGATGACCTTCTCCGGGATGGTGGCCGGACTGGCCGGTGCGGTGTTCACTATCATGATTCTGGGCTACTACAGCGACCCCTCGACGTTCCCGCGGTTCGGCTTCGACGCCATCGCGGTGAGTCTGCTCGCGGCCAACAACCCGCTCGGAGTCGTCCCCGCCGGCCTGCTGTTCGGCGGCCTCGACGCGGGCGGCCAGTACATCGGCTTCACGCTCGACGTGCCCCCGGAGTTGGTCGACGGCGTGGTCGGTCTCGTCGTGCTGTTCGTCGCGGTGCCGGAACTGTTCCGGATGGCCGCCCGGCGGACCGGTCTCGGGGGTCGAGGCTCGTCGGAGTCCCCAGTACGTCGGGCCGAGTCCGACGGAGGTGACGGCCGGTGAGCGTCGCCGACTACGCCGCGCGGAACCGACGCAGAATCGGCGGGACCGCGCTCGCACTCGTCCTGCTGGCGGTCCTCGCGGCGCTGTTCGACCTTCCGGTGGCCGACCTGCTGACGGTCGGGACCGCCGAGCGCGCGCTCCGGGCCGCGACGCCCATCGCGCTGGCGGCCATCGGCGGCCTCTACGCCGAGAAGAGCGGCGTCTTCAACATCGGGCTGGAAGGGTTCATGATATTCGGCGCGCTCTCGGCCGCCGGGGCGGCGTGGCTCTCGGCCGGGAGCGGGTCGGTCGGGCAACCCGACCTCTGGGTCGGCATCCTCGCCGCGGTCGGAGTCTGCACGCTGTTGACGTTGCTCTTCGCCGTGCTGACCATCCGGTACGAGGCCGACCAGATAGTCGCGGGACTCGCGGTGTGGTTCATCGGTCTCGGCTTCGGCCCGTTCACCGCCACCGTCCTTTGGGGCGGCGTCTCCAGTCCGTCGCTCCCGAACATCGACAACGTGACCGTGCCCCTGCTGGCGGAGGTGCCGGTCCTCGGCCGGTTGCTCTTCGACGCCTCGCCGCTGGTGCTGTTCACCGTCCTCGTCGCCGTCGCGGCGTGGGTCGTCCTCTACCGCACCCGTTACGGCTACTGGGTGCAGGCCGCGGGCGAGAACCCGGAGGCGCTCGACACCGCGGGCGTGGACGTGAACCGGGTGCGCTACGCCGCGGTCGTCTTCTCGGGCGCGATGGCGGGCCTCGGCGGCGCGGTCCTCTCCATCGGCATCGGGAGCGGGTTCACCGGGACGGGCGTGACGATGGTGGACGGTCGGGGCTGGATTGCCATCGTGGCGTACCTGTTCGGCAACTACAACCCGCTGGGCGCGTTCGGCGCGTCGCTGCTGTTCGGCGCGACCGACATGCTACAGGTCCAGTTCCAGACGGTCGGTATCTCGCTGCCGGGGAGTATCGTCGGCCTGTTCCCCTACGTCGCGGTGCTGGTCGTGCTGAATCTGGTCGGGTACACGCGCGTGCCGTCGGCCGTCGGGGAACCGTACGACACCGAGGAGTAGCGTCGCGGCCGAAATCTCGTTTCGGCCGACGAGGCGGTAGAGACTCCCGAAAGAGTCTTTTGGAAATAAGAACACACGTAAGAGAAAGATATATGTTTGTCAGCGGTGCCCGCCGGCACCTCCGAGTTCCGGAACTCCGACGGTCGATTACGCGTCCGTCGACTCCCCGCGTTCGGCCACCAGCACGCCCACTTGGTCGTGGACTCGCTCCACCGCGGTCAGCGCGAACCCGGCGTCGGTCAACGCGTCCGCGAGGTGTCCGACCGTCGACGGGTCGTCGACTTCGGGGCTGTAGAACGGTTCGTCGGGGTTCGGTTCGCCGAAGAACATCACGTCGCCGAGGACGAACTTCCGGGGACCCAACTCGGCGATGGCCTCGATGGCCTCGACCTTCTCCTCGTCGCTGAGGTGGTGCATGGCGAAGTTCGAGACGACGATGTCCGCTTCGTCCACGTTCGGGTCGCGGAAGCGGCCCTCGCCGAACTCCACGTTCTCGATGCCCTGCTCCTCCGCTTTCTCGCGGGCCCGCTCCATCATCCCCTCGCTGATGTCGCGGCCGACGACCCGCCCCGCGTCCTCGGCCAGCGCCAGCGCGATGGCCCCGGTTCCGGTGCCGAGGTCCGCCACGGTGTCGCTGTCGTCCGGGTTCGCGTGGTCTACGACCAGCGAGACGGCGGCGCGGTACTCCTCGGTGTCGTTCTGACTGTCGTCGTACTCGCCCGCTACCTCGTCGAAGCGCGAGGCGTGTTCCTCAAGCGTCTTCTTCATACCTGCCGCGTTTGACTCCCGGTGCAATGAACTCGTCGGACATGCGCTCGCGGTTTCGCTCGGCGAGCGCGGCCCACTCCGCCAACCCGGCCCGAATCTGGTCGCCCGAGAAGCCCACGGCCTCGCCCACCGCGGCCAACTCGCGGGGCGCGCGCATCTGGAGGTGACTGGTCGGGTTCGCGCTGACGACGTAGGGCGCGTCGTACTGCTCGACTATCTCGCGGAGTTTCCGGAGGTCCTGCAGGGCCTGCACGCGCGGCCCGCCGTCGTCGCGCAGGACCCGCGAGAGGTCGAACTCCACGCGGGTCCCGTGTTCGGCCGCGGCCTTCGCCAGCACGTGGTTGAAGTCGCCCCGACCGCGCATCGGGTGGGCCAACACGTCCACGCGGTCGGACTCGACCGCGAAGCGATTCAGCGCGTTCGTCCCGCCGTGGAGCGCCAGCACCGTACACTTCGGTCGGTAGTTACCGACGTGGCCCGCCGCAACGTCGGGGTTCTCGGCCCGAATCTCGATGGCGTCCACCGCGTCCACGCCGTACTCCTCGCGGATTCGCTCGGCGTCGGTCTCGTCCCAGTCGACGGTCGAGTCGCTGTGGTTGCGCACGACGACGCCGTCGAAGTCGTAGCGCGCGGCGGTGGCCGCGAAGCGCGCCGCGGTGCTGTCGCCGTCGGGGTGGGCGTGGACGCCCTCGTAATGTGGCATGAGTGGGACCGTCTCGTCGTGGGTCTACTTCCGGCGCGGTTTTGGGTCTGTCCCTTCGGGTTCGGGAGTCAGCTACCGGCGCGCCGTCGTTCCAGTTATCGGCGTGCCGTCGTTCGACGCCAGAGGTCGTCGAGAACTCTCACGGTTCGCAGGAGTCCGTGGACTGTCGGCACTCGCGAAACGGAGAAATCGCCGAGAGTCGCGGACCGAACGTCCTCGAAAGCGCCTCAGAACTGGTAACGTCGGTCGTCCTTCTGCTGTTGCTGGGGGAACGACTGGCCGCCGCCGGTCATCTCGTCGTAGGTCATCCCCGAGAGGTACTCGTCGTAGGTCACGTCGTAGCCGCTCCGGAGGTGGAAGTCCAGATTCCCGGTGTCCACCGTGCGCTGAAAGAGCATGTGGACCGCCCGGCGGACGAGTTCGTCGGTCTCGTCGGTGTCGAGCGCGGCGTTCAGCAGCGCCAGTTCGTTGCGGGTCTCGCCGTCGAGCGACACCGAGAGTTCCTCGCCGAGGTCCGCGTACTCGCCCTCCACGTCGTCCTGTAGGTCGTCGAGACTCATGCCCGGAGGATTGGCGGCGCGGCGGAAACGCCTTTCGACTGGTCGCGTCGCCGGGCGTCCTCACGCCGAGTCAGCGGAGGTCCGCGCCGCACTCCCGACACTGGCTCCTGTCGGCCCAGTTCCTCGCGGCGCACTCCGGACACTCGGCACCGCCGGACTCCGACTCGGGCGACAGCGAGAACGAGGCGAGCGCGCCGGCGACCAACAGCGCGCCGCCGACCGCGAACAGACCGGTGACTCCGTAGAGCGTCATCGCCAGACCGGCGAGGACGAGCGTGGCCCCGACCAGCGTCATCGAACGTGCGACCGTCACGTGTCGTCGGTGACGGCGTGGTCGCATAAATCGACCTCGCTTCGACCCGCACTCGGCCGATTCGCCCGACCGGTTCGACCGACACCCACCTTCAAGTGTCGCGGTGTCGTCCCGTGGTTCGGGGTCACACATGCAGAAGAACGTTGGAGGACTCGACGAGGGGATTCGAATCACGCTCGGACCGCTGCTGGTGGTGCTCTCGGTAGCGTCGCTTCAGGGGACCGCCCGACTTCGCCCGGCGGTGACCGCCGGCGCGTTCGCCGTCGGCGCGGTGCTGACCGTCACCGGCCTGACGCAGAAGTGTCCCGGAAACGAGGCGATGGGTCGGAACACGCACCGGCCGAGCGAGAAACTCGGCGAGGAGGCCCGAGAAGTCCGGGAGCGCGCGCTCCAGTAGCCCGGAGACGAACCGAACCGCCGTCCCTTTATCCGCGTCGTCCCTACCCCGCGCCAATGAGCGAATCGGACGACGCCGACTACTCGCTGCCCGACGACCTCCCGGCGGTCCGCGACGCCCTGATTTCGTGGTACGAGGACGACCACCGCGACTTCCCGTGGCGCGAGACCGACGACGCCTACGAGATTCTGGTCTCGGAGGTCATGAGCCAGCAGACCCAACTCGGCCGAGTCGTGACGGCGTGGGAGGCGTTCCTCGACGAGTGGCCCACTCCCGAGGCGCTCGCGGACGCCGACCGCGCCGACGTGGTGGGATTCTGGACCGACCACAGTCTCGGCTACAACAACCGGGCGAAGTACCTCCACGAGGCGGCAGAACAGGTCGTGACCGAGTACGACGGCGAGTTCCCCGAGTCGCCCGACGAACTCCAGAACCTGATGGGCGTGGGTCCCTACACCGCGAACGCCGTCGCCTCTTTCGCCTTCAACAACGGCGACGCCGTGGTGGACACCAACGTCAAGCGCGTCCTCCACCGGGCCTTCGACGTTCCGGACGACGACGCCCTATTCGAGGCGGCCGCGAGCGAGGCGATGCCCGAAGGCGAGTCCCGAGTCTGGAACAACGCCATCATGGAGTTGGGCGGGGTGGCCTGCGAGCAGACGCCGAAGTGCGATTCGGCGGGATGCCCGTGGCGCGAGTGGTGTCACGCCTACGAGACCGGCGACTTCACCGCGCCCGACGTGCCGACTCAGCCGAGTTTCGAGGGGAGTCGCAGGCAGTTCCGCGGCAAGGTCATCTCCGTCCTGAAGGAGTACGACGAACTCCCGCTGTCGAAACTCGGACCGCGCGTCAGGGTCGATTACGCGCCGGAGGGAGAGTACGGCCGGGCGTGGTTGGAGGGACTCCTGACCGACCTCTCGGACGACGGACTGGTGGAGACCGAGCGCGGCGACGCGAGCGACGAACTCGTCGCCCGCCTCCGCCGCTGAGTCCGATTCGGCTTCTCGTTTCGACCCGTAACTGAAACGCCCGCTTCACCCTACCGAAAGCGTTTATCCCGACCCGTGGAAGCCTCGCCCGTGACTCTCCGACGCCGCGAAACCCTCGCGCTGTCCGGTGCCCTCCTCGCGGGACTCGCGGGATGTACCGGAAGCGACGACCCGCAGACGAACCCGCCGACCAGCGACACCTCCGCGAGCGAATCGCCGACCGACGAGACGCCCGGAACGACCACCGAGAAATCGCCCGGGTTCGAGGACCTCGACGCGCCGCCGTTTCCCGAAATCGACCCGGTGACCGACCCCCAAATCTCCGAGGGCCTTCTCGCCGACCAGATTCGGGGGAACGTCGCGTTCGCGCTCGACCTACTGGCGGTCCTTCGCGACCAGCGCGACGACCCGAACCTCTTTCTCTCGCCCTACAGCGTCTCGGTCGCGCTGGCGATGACCTACGCCGGTGCCCGCGGCGAGACGGCCGCGGAGATGGCCGACGCGCTCCACTTCGTCCTCGACCGGGAGGACCTCCACCCCGCGTTCGCGTCGCTGGCGGCCGAGTTCGAGCGACGGAACGCCGAGGGAAAGGAGGCCAGCGGACGGGTGATGACCGAACGCGAAGCGGACGCGGGTCCGGCCTTCGAGTTCACCGCGGCGAACGCGGTGTGGGGGCAGGACGGGTTCCCGTTCCGCGAGGCGTTCCTCGACCTGCTCGACGCCTACTACGGCGCGGGCCTGCAACTCGCGGACTTCCGGGGGTCGCCCGAGGAGGCCCGAAAGCGAATCAACGCGTGGGTCGCCGACCACACCGAGGACCGCATCGACGACCTGATTCCGCGGGGGTCCATCGACTCGACGACCCGCCTCGTGCTGACCAACGCCGTCTACTTCTCGGCGCGGTGGAAGATTCCGTTCTCCGAGGACGAGACCGAGGACCGACCGTTCGCGTCGCTCGGCGGTTCGACCGCGCGGGTGCCGACGATGCACAAGTCGATAGAGACCCAGTACGCCGAAATCGACGGCCACCAGCTGGTCGAACTTCCCTACGCCAACGGCGAGACGAGCATGGTCGTCGTCCTCCCCGCCGAGGGCGAGTTCGAGGCGTTCGAGCAGTCGCTGACTGTGGACCGACTCGCCACCATGCTGGACCGGACGACCGACGCGCTGGTGGACCTCGCGCTCCCGAAGTTCGAGGTCGAATCGTCGTTCGGTCTCGTGGAGGCGATGCAGTCGCTCGGCGTGACGCAGGCGTTCACGCCGTCCGCGGACCTGAGCGGCATGAGCGAGGCGGCGGGCGACGACCTGTTCGTCGGCGATATCGTCCACCAGAGCTTCGTGTCGGTCGACGAGCGCGGCACCGAGGCGGCGGCCGCGACGGCCGCGATAATCGCGGAGGACGCCCCGGCCAAGCAGGTCGAGATGCGGGTGAACCGGCCGTTCCTGTTCTACATCCGCGACCGCCCGACAGAGACGCCGCTGTTCGTCGGGCGCGTGACCGCCCTCTCCGGCGAGTGACGACCGCAAAAGATGACCGACCGCACCGCCCGCCCCTGACCCGGCGCATCGGCGTTCGTCCGAGCAAGCAAATCCCTAATTCCCTCTCGAAGCGAACCCGATGCGCCCGCCGTCTCCGGAATTCGCTTCGTCAGCGTCGTCCGACCGCGCGTCCTACGGCCAGAGGCCTCTGCTGGATTTCGCCTCGCCGACGCGTTCGAGTGCGACGACGTAGGCGGCGTCGCGCCAACTCAGGTCGCGGGCCTCGACTTCGGCCCGCACGTCGTCCCACGCCGAGAGCATGTGGGATTCGAGTTCGTCGTTGACGCGTTCGAGCGACCACTGGCGGCGGTTGATGTCCTGCAACCACTCGAAGTACGAGACGGTGACACCGCCCGCGTTCGCGAGGATGTCCGGAATCACGGGGACGCCGCGCTCTTCGAGGACCTTGTCGCCGGCCGACGTAGTCGGCCCGTTCGCGCCCTCGACCACGATGTCGGCCTGCACGTCGTCGGCGTTGTCCGCGGTGACGACGTTGCCGACGGCGGCCGGAATCACCACGTCCACGTCGAGTTCGAGTACCTCCTCGTTCGTGAGCGTGTTCGGCGCGTCGTACTGCATCACGGCCTCGGGTTGCTCCTCGTGGGAGGGCACCGCGTGGGTGTCGAGGCCCGTCGTGTCGTAGGCCGCGCCGTTCACGTCGCTGACGGCGACGACGTTCGCGCCCCAGTCGTCGAGCAGGCGGGCGGCGTTCGCGCCCACGCTCCCGAACCCTTGGACCGCCACGGTGGCCTCGTCCACGGTCTTGTCGTAGTACCGGAGCGCCTCGCGGGCGATGATTGCGACCGACCGGCCGGGCGCTTCCTCGCGGCCCTCGCTCCCGCCGATGACGGGCGGTTTGCCGGTGACGACGCCGGGCGTCGTCTCGCCCTCCTGCATCGAATAGGCGTCCATGAACCACGCCATCGTCTGGGCGTCGGTGCCCATGTCGGGCGCGGGGATGTCCCGCTTGGGCCCGATGGTGTCCCGAATCTCCTCGGCGAACCGCCGGGTGAGTCGCTCCTTCTCGCGGGTGCTGAGGTCCTTCGGGTTCACCACGACGCCGCCCTTCCCGCCGCCGAACGGCAGGTCCATCACCGCGCACTTCCACGTCATCCACATCGACAACCCGACGCACTCCTCGGCCGTCACGTCGGGGTGGAAGCGCAGGCCGCCTTTGTACGGGCCGCGCACGTCGTCGTGCTGGGCGCGGTAGCCCGTGAACACCTCGACGCTCCCGTCGTCGCGCTTCAACGGAACGCCGACTTCGACCACCCGCGTCGGGTGCTTGAGGCGTTCGATGACGCCTTCGTCCACGTCCACGTGCGTGGCCGCCGCCGAGAGCTGTCGCAGGGCGGTTTCGAGCGCCGATTCGGTCTCCGAGTACTCCTCCGCGTCGGGGTCGTCGAGCGTATTCGTTCCCATGGATGAGCTATTCGCAGGGCATTCCCCGGTTTCGCATCGAACTTCCGCAGTTCTCGCAACCGCCGGGGTAACTGGCCGCGCTCACTACCTCGCCGCAGTTCAGACACTCGTACTCGTACTCCTCGTCCGCGTCGTACTCCGGGTCTCGGGTTTTCATTCGGTAATTTTTGCTTAAGCCCTACCACCTCATGGCCGGATTGGTTGAATAGTAACCCGTACCGCTCGCCACCCCCGTTTACTATTCAACCTCGGTCGGTCGCGGCCGGTTCTCGAACAGCGACGCGAACAGTTTCCGCTGGATTCGCCGGACGTGGTCGTAGAACGCGGTGTGGGAGATGTCGAGCATCTCGGCCACGTCTCGGCCGGTCACGTCCCGCTTGGCGTCGAAGAACCCCGCGTGGTAGGCCATCTGGGCGACCTCCAGTTGTCGCTCGGTGAGGTCGTCGCGGAGTTGCCCGGTCCGGCCCCGCGTGTCCAGCGCCCGCGTCCGCTCTCGCTGTGCGACCGGTTCGGCCGCGTCGTAGGTGTTCGAGACCACCTCGTCTATCGACCGCGTCGTGACCGAGTCGGGCACGTCCACGGTCAGCGAGAGGCCCTTCGGCGTCGCCCGGAAGCGGCGGAGGACCGCTCCGTGGTCGGCGAGGACCGAGGTCACGAAGTCCTCGCGCAGTCGGAGTCCCACGAGGCCGCCCTCGTCGGTCTCCCGAATCGACTCCGCGTCCGCGACGCCGACCGACTCGTCGGCCGCCGCGACCACCCGGTCGAGGGGCGCGCCTTCGACGGTGGCGAACACGAGCGTCGTCTGGTCGTCGCCGACCACGTCGCCCTCCACCTCCAGCGACGCGCCGGTCTCGTCGGCGAGTCGGGAGAGGACCGCGCTCGCGTCGGTGACGCGGTACTCGAGTTCGACCACCGTGTCGCTCCGGAGCGCCTCCTTGCGCTGGACCGCGTTGATGGCCGACGCCACGGTGTCGCCGAGTTCCCGGAGGACCGACCGGACCATCTCGTCGAAAGCGTCGGGGTGGTCGGCGTAGACCGTCAGGGCCCCGAACAGCACGTCGTCGTACGCGAGCGGAATCGACAGCACCGACTGGAAGTCCCGGGACACCGCCTCCTTGCCCCACTGTCCCGCCCGGAGGTGTTCGGCGACGTTCGAGACGAGCGTCGCCTCCCGGCTCTCGGCGGTCCGGACGCTCGGTTCGACGGCCTCCGGGTCGCCGTCGAACTCGAAGGGCACGCCGTCGAGATACCCGCGGTCGTCCCCGGCCCACGCTCGCGGCCGGAGCGTCCGGTTCAGCGCGGTGGTCTCGCCTATCCACGCGAACGCGAACCGGTCGTCGGCGGTCAGTCGCTCGCAGACGGCCGCCTCTATCTTCTCGCGGGACTCCGCGCCGACGAGCGCTTGGTCTATCTCGCGGATGAACTCGTTGACCCGGTTCAGTTGCGAGAGTCGCTCGTTCTGTCGCTGGAGCGCCCGGTCGCGCTCCCGGAGTTCGCTCTCGCGCTCGACCCGGTCGAACGCCGCTTCGGTCGTCGCGGCCAGCAGCTCCGCGACCTCCTCGGCCACCTCGTCGAAGGTCTCCTCGGCGGCGGCCGCCACGAACACCCCGTGGTCGCCCAGCGGGACGGCGACGTAGTCGCCGAGCGTCGAGAAGGGCGACTGCGGGGCGCGGTCGGCCCGGCCTCCGAGGTCGCAGGTCCGGGTCTCGTCCTCCACGAAGGCCCGGGTGACGGGGTTCTCGCGGTCGAGGCGGAAGTCCGGGAGCGCCCCGACCAGTTCGGAGAACTCGTCGGAGACCGCCGTCGGGTAGAGGACGTTCTCCCCCCGGTCGAACCGGTAGAGCGCCGCGGCGGCCGACGGGAGAATCGAGGCCGCGTCCGACACCACGCGGTCGGCTATCTCGGGTTTCGTCTCGGCGTAGAGAAGACCCCGACTGGTCCGGTGGAGTTGCGTGAGCGCCCGCTCGCGCTGCTTTCGCTTCGTGATGTCCCGGCAACTGTAGAGAGTCGTCCCGCCCTGAATCGAGACCTGCCGGACGTTGACCAGCAGGGTGTGTTCCCGGCCGTCCTTGTCGGTCGCGGTGCATTCGATGTTGGTGAGAACGCCCTCGGCGTCGAGTCGCTCGGGGTCGAAGAGGTCCTCGCCGAGGAGCGCGTCGATGGTCCCGAGGTCGTGAATCTCCTCGGCGCTGTGGCCGAAGATGAAGTGGACGTTCGGACAGACGTAGGTGAACTCGCCGTCGTCGTCGGTGACGAGGACGGTGTCGGTCATGTTGTTCAGCGTGACCCGGTGGAGTTCCTCGGACTCGCGGAGTTCCTCCTCCAGTCGGACGCGCTCGGCGACTTCGTGGCCCGTCACGACGAGGCGGTCCGCTTCGATGTCGTTCCCCTCGGACCGGTCCGTTTCGCCGTCGGCCACACCGGGGCGGTCGCCCCCGTCGACACTGAAACGACCGTCTCCGCCGTCCGTGACGGGCCGGACCGTGAACTCGAACCGGGCCGCGCCGTCGCCCGGCAGTCCGGCCTCGAAGTCGGCGTACTCGCCCCGGCGAGCGCGGTGAATCGCCCGCTGGAGGTCTCGGGACGAGTCGTCCGTCCACGGAAGCCCCCAGAACCGCTTGCCGACGACGGCGCTCTCGTCGCGTCCCAGCGCGTCGAGCGCGCCCCGGTTCACCCGGACGACGGTCCCGTCGGCGTCGAGGACCGCGCTGAACTGGTCCGGCGTGGCGAAGAACGACTCGAACTGGTCGGCGCGCTCGCTCCGTCGGCGCTCCTCGTCGCACCGCTCGACCGCTTTCCGGCACCGACGCCGGAGCGTCGCCTCGTCGGCGTCCGCCGGGAGGTAATCGGTGACGCCCGCCGCGATAGCGTCGCTGGCGAGCGATTCGCTCCCGTCGGCCGGTGCCAGCACGAAGGGAACGGCGACGCCGTGCGACCGGAGGGCCGCGAAAAGGTCGAGACCGGCCGCCGCGTCGAGTCGCCCGGCACCCACGACGCAGTCGACTCGAACGCGTCGGTCGGTCGCCGCCGAAACGCCCTGCTCGACGGTCGAGACGGTTCGGGCGGAAAACGCGTCGTCGTCGGCGAACGTCGAGCGCAGTCGCTCGCTCCACCGGTCCGGTCCCGCGAGGAGGACGGATATCGGGTCGGCAGACGGTCGCGATGACCCAGTCGTGTCCATTGGCGCGGTCGTAGTGTTCCTATCGACAAGAGTGTTCGCCGTCTCGGGCGCGCCAGCCACCCACATATTTGGCGCTCGCCTCCGAGGACGTTGGTATGCCAGAGACGCCGCACGTCGTCGCCATCTGCGGAAGCCTGCGCGACGAGAGCGTCACTCGAACCGCGCTGGAGACCGCCCTCGACGCCGCCGAGGCCGAGGGCGGCGAGGCCGAACTGCTCGACCTGCGCGAGTACGACCTGCCCGCGTACGACCCGGACACCGACGACGAGGCGGAGGACGCGGCCCTGATGACTCGGAAGGTACGGGAGGCCGACGCCGTTCTGCTCGGAACGCCGATGTACCACGGGTCGTACTCGTCGGTGCTGAAGACCGCCATCGACTACTGCGGGTTCGACGAGTTCGAACACAAGACGGTCGGCCTGCTCGCGGTGTCGGGCGGGAGTTTCCCAATCACGGCGCTCGAACATCTCCGGTCGGTCTGTCGCGCCCTCGACGCGTGGGTCCTGCCCCATCAGGCCGCGGTGCCTCGCTCGCACTCCGCGGTTCGGGACGGGACGTTCACCGACGAGGACGTGGCCGAACGCGTCCGGGAACTCGGCCGAGAGGTCGTCCACTACGCCAACATCGAACCGAGTCCGCCGACGATGGAGAGCGAGGAAAACGTCGGGGCGGTGGAGTAGCGTTTAAACCGACCACCTCTGCCCCTTCCGCAGGTCCCTTCCGGGTAGCGGCCGTTCGTCCGAGCATGGCGGACACCAACCGGAAGTACCTACTGGCGAAGCGCCCCGACGGAACGCCCGACGAAGACACGTTCGAGTTGGTCGAGGAGGACGTGCCGGAACCGGGACCGGGCGAGGTGCTGGTTCGGACGCTCTACCTCTCGGTCGACCCCTACATGCGCGGCCGGATGGACGCCGGGGAGTCGTACGCCGACCCGTGGGAGGTCGGGGACCCGCTACGGGCCGGCGTCGTCGGCGAAGTCGTCGAGTCCAACGGCAGTCGATTCGAGGCGGGCGACGTGGTGACGGGCAACCTCCACTGGGCCGACTACGCGACGGCGCGGGGGAGCGAACTGCAGGAGGTGAACCCCGACCTCGGTCCGATTTCGACGGCGCTCGGCGTCCTCGGAATGCCGGGCCGCACCGCCTACTTCGGCACTCGCGAGGTCGCCGAACCGAAGGCGGGCGACACGTTCGTCGTGACGGGCGCGGCGGGCGCGGTCGGTTCCGTCGCGGGCCAGATAGCCAAGCGCTCGGGCGCTCGCGTCGTCGGCTTCGCGGGGTCCGACGAGAAGGTCGCGTTCCTGGAAGACGACCTCGGCTTCGACGCCGGTATCAACTACAAGGAGACCGACGACTACCGCGCGGCGCTCGACGAGGCGGCCCCGGACGGCGTCGACAGCTACTTCGACAACGTCGGCGGCCCGATAACCGACGCCGTCTTCTCGAAACTCAACGTGGACGCCCGCGTCGCGGTCTGCGGCCAGATTTCGCTGTACAACGCCGAGGAGATGCCGACGGGACCGCGAAAGCTCGGCAAACTCATCGAGACGCGAGCGCGAGTCGAAGGGTTCCTCGTCGGGGACTTCGCGCCGCGGTTCGAGGAGGCGACTCGACGACTCGGCGAGTGGGTCGCCGAGGGCGAGATACAGTACCGCGAGACCGTGACGGACGGGTTGGAGAGCGCGCCCGACGCCTTCCTCGGACTGTTCGAGGGCGAGAACATCGGTAAACAGCTCGTGAAGGTCGGGGAGCGCGAGGCGTAGTTTCCTCCGCGGCGATTCGGTTCGTCCCTCCGCGGCGATTCGGTTCGTCCCTCCGCGGCGATTCGGTTCGTCCCTCCGCGGCGATTCGGTTTATTTCTCCGCGACGACCTCGACTCGCTCGCGCAGCCACGCGGCGGCCGAATCGACCGTCTCGGCGTCCGAGCCGGTCACTTTCAGTCGGTTTCGCTCGTCCGTGGCGGGGTAGCTCCCGACCGTCACGTCGAACCGGTCGCGCACGCCGGCCACCGCGTCCAGAAGCGACGCCTCGGGTTGGGGCGTGTAGAGCGTGGTCGAGACGGCGTCGCCCCCGAACTCCCCGGCGACCTGCTCGAACAGCGCCCGCATCTCCGCGGGGACGCCCGGAAACGCGTAGACGTTGTCGAGGACGCACCCCGGACAGAGCCCCTCCGGATTTATCAGCGCGCGGCTTCCCTCCGGGAGCGACGCCCACGCGTCCACGTCGAGTTCCAAGTCGTGGGCTTCGACCTCCTCGGGGTTGGCGTCGCGGTACGCCGCCACGGACGCTATCACGTCCTCGCGGACCGCCTCCTCGACGACGAGGTCCCGGTCGAACGCGTCGGCGATGGCGTCGGCGGTCACGTCGTCGTGCGTGCCGCCGAGGCCGCCCGTCACGACCACCGCGTCGAAGGCGTCGGCCCACTCGCGGACGGTGTCGGCGACCAGTTCGCGGTCGTCGGGCACCGTGAGGATGCGCGCGACCGTCGCGCCGGAGTCGGTGAGTCTGCTCGCGAGCCACGTCGCGTTCGTGTTCTCGGTGTCGCCAGCGAGTACCTCGTCGCCGACGGTGAGAATGGCGACTTCCATCGACCGAAGCCACGCCGGCCTCGGACAAAAGGTGCGCGGTCGGGGAACGGGATGCAGTCGGATGCAGTCGAACCCTCGCTGACGCCGAGAACGACGACACCGCCCAACGCTAGCGTCGCGCCGGTAGCGAAAGTGACAGTAAACGATATTTTGGTCCGGCGCGTAACTGTCCGGTGAGAAGGTGGTACCCATGCCGGTAGTTCCCCACTACCCGTCCGACGAACCCGAGTACGACCGAGAGGCACCGGACTTCGGCGAGATAGTGGACGAGATTCTGGAGCGCGACGACCCGTCGCCGAAACCGTCGGCGGCGTGACTCGTCGTTCCCGCTCGCGCGTCGCCGACCCGAATCGGCAACCCTTTTGACCCTCCTCCGAGCGCAGAACGGACATGCACAAAATCACGAACAGCGGGTGGGTCGAAGTCGTCACCGGGTGCATGTTCTCCGGGAAGACCGAGGAACTGCTCCGTCGGCTTCGCCGGGCCGAAATCGCGGGCCAAGAGGTCGCGGCGTTCAAGCCGTCGCTCGACGACCGGTACGGCGAGGGGACCGTCGGGTCGCACAACGGTCGCCAGTGGGACGCGACCGTGGTCGACCCCGACGACGGCGTCTGGGACATCCCCGAGGAACTGAACGGCGAGGAGGTCGTCGCCATCGACGAGGCCAACTTCTTCTCGGCGGAACTGGTCGAGGTCTGCGAGTTCCTCGCCGACGACGACCGGCGAGTCGTCGTCTCGGGCACCGACCAGACCTTCCGGGGCGAACCCTTCGAGCCCCTGCCGCGCCTCGTCGCGCTTGCGGAGTACGTGGACAAGTATCAGGCCATCTGCGCCCAGTGCGGCGAACCCGCGACCCGGAACCAGCGACTCGTCGACGGCGAACCCGCCCACGCCGAGGACCCGACCATCGTGGTCGGCGCCGACGAGTCGTACGAAGCCCGATGTCGGAACTGTCATACCCTCCGAGGCGACTAGTTCGACCGTAATGACCCAGTGGGTCGAGAATCCGACGGGCGGGCGGGACCGCGGCCCCGCGGCGCTGGCCCGGGCGTGGCTGGAAGTCGTCACCAATCCCCGCAGGTTCTTCGAGCACGGCGTCGCGCCGGGCGACCAAGCGCCGGGACTCGTCTTCGCCATGACGGTCGTGGTGATAGAGGAGGCCACCCGGTTCGCGCTCGTCCCCGGCGCGGCGCCCTCGCTCGGCGGCCGCCCCGCGCTCGCGGCGGTGTTCGGGTTGGCGCTCGCGGCGCTGTTCGTCACGCCCGCGGTCCTCCACCTGACCGGCGCGCTCCAGACCGTCCTGCTGATGCCGGTCGTGCCCGACCGCGCGGGGACCAGCGAGACCGTGCAGGTAATCGCCTACGCCACCGCGCCGTGCGTCTTCGCCGGGATTCCCTCGCCGACGCTCCGGGTCGCCTGCGCCGCCTACGGCGCGGTGCTGTTCGTCGTGGGTCTCCGGACGGTCCACGACACCTCGACGCTCCGGGCCGCCGTCGCCGGCGCGATTCCCGCCGCGCTGGTCTTCGGCTACGGCTTCCGGGGGTCCGCGGCGCTGGCGGAGTTGGTCGTCTGGAACGCGAACGAGGTCTGTTTCCGGGTCGCGGAACTCGGCGCCAAGGTCTGCGTGACGGTCTGAGAGTGAGTCTCTCGGCTTTTCTCTCTCCTTCTCGGCCCGCCGCGGAGACACCCGTTCTTCGCTGAAACTCCGTTTCGGAGTTGTTCTCCGAGACCGATTCTTCCACCTATAAGACCACGCCCGTCGAACGGTGGCCCGTGCTCAATCTCATCCTCGACGACTTCATGGTCGAACTGAAGGACGGAGCCATCAAGAACGTCGGTCCCTCGAACAAGTCCGGCACCGCGAAACTGTTCGATGTAGCGTCGGCCGAGGCCCGCGAGTTCGGCGACAGGCGGGTGAAACTCGTCTGCGAGGACGACGAGGGCAACGAGGTGCAGGTGGCGCTGTTCCCCGAGCAGGTCCGCGAAATCGCCGACGACATCGAGGCGCTCGAAGACGACAGTCCGGTCTTCGAGTAGGGCGGTCGGTTCCGCGTCGGTCGGTTCAAGGTAGTCAGTTCCGAGGCGGTCAGTCCCGAGTCGGTCGATTCCGCGTCGGTCGATTTCGAGGCGTTCCACACCGGGGAAGAAGTTCAAAATCTGCGGTCAAGTTTAAAGTCCTTCGGCGTTGGGGTTCTACTGGAATGGGATACGACGAGGCCGACGATTCTCACGACCACGAGGACCCGCAGAAGGGCGACCACTACCAGCACCGCGACGGGACCGACGAAATCGTCTTCGCCGTCGAGGAGGGCCACGTCCTTGCGATTCGGGAGTATCGGCGCGTCGAGAACTTCGCGCAGGCGGTCGCCGACGCCGAGTACGTGGGCACCCACGAGGGGGTCGCCGACCTGCCGGGCGCGGACGCTTTCGAAGAGGAGTAATTTGTCCGGATTCGCCGGGCCAGTTTCGACAACAGTTTTAGGCCGGGGCTATATTTCTCGCGTATAAGATGGGTTCCTGTATCATCTGCGGGACTCCTGCCGACGGCGCTATCTGCGATAGCCACGAGCAGGACGTCCTCTTCGAATTCGCTGGCGACAACCCGAATCAGTTGACGCCCGGACGGTACTACAGCGGAACTGTCGACGGCTTCGCCGAGTTCGGCGTCTTCGTCAACGTCGGTGACCGAGTGACTGGTCTCCTCCACAAGAGCGAACTCGACCAGCGACTCGACTCGCTGGACTGGGACGAGGGCCAGACCGTCTTCGTCGAAGTCACCGGCGTCCGAGACAACGGCAACGTGGACCTCGGCTGGTCGATTCGCCAGTCCGAGCGCGAGTTCCGGGGCAAGCTAATCGACGACCCCGAACGGGGAGCTATCCTCCCCGAGGACGCCGACGACCGCGACGAGAGCGGCGACCAGCAGGCGACGACCGACGGCGCCGGCACGGTCGACCCCGCCGAGCGAGACGCCGACGAGTCCGACGGCGGAGACGACTCCGCGTCCGCGACCGAATCCGAGTCCGCCGCCGACGACGCTGCCGAGTCTGACGACGCCGCCGAGACCGACGCCGCCACCGCTGACGACTCCGAGGACGCCGACGCGGCGGAGACGGAACCGGAGCGCGCTCGCGTCACAATCGACAGTCTGAGCGACCGCGTGAACGAGGAAGTCCGCATCGAGGGCGAAATCGTCGGCGCGCGCCAGACCAGCGGCCCGACCGTCTTCGAGGTCCGCGACGAGACCGCGACGGTCGACTGCGCCGCGTTCGTGGAGGCGGGCGTCCGCGCCTACCCCGAGGCCGAGACGGGCGACCTCGTCCGACTCGACGGCGTGGTCGAACTCCGGAACAACGAACTGCAGGTCGAGACCGACGAACTGGAGAAGTTGGAGGGCGACGACCGCAAGGCCGTCGAGACCCGACTCGAAGCCGCGCTGACGAGCGAGGCCCGACCCGACGACGTGGACCTGCTGGCCGACCACGAACCGGTCGCCGCAGTCCACGGTCGCATCCGCGACGCCGCCGAGGAGATTCGGCGCGCGGTCATGGAGTCCCGGCCGGTCATCGTCCGGCACAACGCCACCGCCGACGGCTACGTCGCTGGCGCGGCCATCGAGCGCGCCGTCCTCCCGCTGGTGCGCGACGAACACGCCAAGAGCGACGCCGAGTACCACTTCTTCGACCGGCGACCGCTCGAAGACGGCGACTACGACATGGCCGACGCGACCAAGGACGTGACGAACATGCTGGAGAACCGCGAGCGCCACGACGAGAAGCTCCCGCTGTTCGTCCTCGTCGCCGCGGGTAGCACCGACGAGTCGCGCGACGGTCTCGAACTGCTCGACATCTACGACGCGCCGCGGGTCACCGTGGACGCGGGCTACCCCGACGAGGGCGTGGCCGACCTCGCCGACGTGGCGGTCAACCCGAACCTCGAAGGCAACGACGCCGGCGACCTGACGGTCGGCGTCCTCGGCGCGAACGTCGCGGCCCACGTCAACGCCGACGTGCGCGACGACGTGGCCCACCTCCCGGCGGTCAGTTACTGGGCCGACACGCCCGAGGACTACACCGACCTCGCCGCCGACGCGGGCTACGACGCCGACCACACCACGGCGCTCCGCGAGGCCGTCGCGCTCGAAGCGTTCTACCAGTCCTACGAGGACAAGCGCGAACTCATCACCGACCTCCTCTTCGAACACGAGAAGCGCGACCTCGCCGAACACGTCGGCGAGCAGTTCCGCGAGAAACTAGAGACGGAACTCGACACCGTGGAACCGAACCTCTCGGTCCGGGGCGCGAACGGCGTCTCGTTCACGGTGCTGGACACCGAGGCGTTCACCCACCGCTTCGACTTCCCGCCGACCGGCGTCCTGCTGGACGAGATTCACCGCCGGGAACTCGGCGCCGCCGGCGCGCCCGGCGACGAACACGTCACGCTCGGCGTGGACGAGGACGAGATTCACGTCCGGAGCGACGGCCGGGTCAACGCCCGCGACGTCGCCGAGGCCGCCGCCGAGGAGGCCTCGGAGGCCGGCATCTCGGCGAAAGGCACCCGCGACGGAGCCATCGAGTTCCTCGCTGGCGAGCGCGACGCCGCGCTCGACGCCGTGGTCGAGGCCATCAGCCAACGACTCTAACGGTCCGACGACCGAGCGGACACCTATTTCTGCGGACTACGTCGCGCCGAGCAGCACGGCCGTCCAGAAGAGGACGAAGAGGACGCCGAACAGGAGCCAGAACGCCTTCCAGACGAGGTGCATCCCGTCGAACGCGCCGGCGTCGGGCTTCGTGACGTGGTCGTTGCTCACTAGTCGGCGTTCGCGTCGGAGCGGGAAATACTTTCTCGGGCGTCCGAGAACGGCCGTCCTCGGAGCGCCAGCAGTCCGCCGCCGACCAGCAGGACCGCGCCGAGCGCCGCCAGCATCGTCGGGAGCGCGGCGACGGCGAGCGCGCCCGCCGCGAGTTTGAGGGGCGCGACCGCGACCGACCGGAGCATCGAGATGGTGCTGAGGACCGACGCCCGACCGAGCGAGCCGATTTCGTCGTTGATGCGTCCGTCGGCGAGCGGCCGCGACGTGGCCGCCAGCGCGCGCAGGAGGAAGAAGAGCGGGAGCGCGAGCCACGGTTCGACGAGCACCGCGACGAGGCCGCCCGCGGCGAGAACGGGCACCACTCGGAACCACGTCGAGACCCCGACGACCGACTCGACGCGGCCGGTCTGACTCGCGGCCACCGCCGAGACGAGCGTCAGTCCCGCGTAGACGCTCCCGAGTCGCGCGGGGTCGACGGAAAGCACCTCGACGCTGACGGGTTGGACGAACAGGAGCGCCGCGGAGACGACCCCGAGGAACAGCGCGGTGTAGGCCACGAACGACCGGAGACCGGGCCGCGCGAGCGCGGTCCGCGTGACCGCCACCGCCGTCGCGACGGTGAGGTGGTCCGGGTCGCGGCCTTCGCTCTCGGGCATTTCTGTGTTTCCTTCGGACATATTTTCGTTTTCTTCAGAATTCTCTACGTTGTCCCGCCTGCGCTCGGAGGGCATCGCGGCGACCAGCAGGCCGACGCCCGCGACCAGCGCAACGGCGTCGAGCACCCACGGCAGGAGGTGGCTGACGGCGTAGGCCCGACTCCCGACGAGGGCGGCGCCCGCCTGCCCCGCGAGGCCGAGCGCCCGGGCCCGACCCGAGACTCGCGCGAACTCGGCCTCGGCGGACTCGTCGGCCAGCGCCTCGTAGAGCCACGCGTCCGACGCGCCCGACGAGAACGTCGCGCCGACCGCCCGGACGACCACCGCCGCGAGGAACGCCGGAAACGAGTGGGCGAGCGCGTACCCGACCGCGCCGAGCGCACCCAGCGCGTTGGCGACAGCGAGTCCGTTTCGCCTGCCGATGCGGTCGGCGAGATAGCCCGTCGGGAACTCGAAACCGAGGACCGCGACGGTGTAGGTCGCTTCGAGCAGGCCGAACGCCGCCAGCGAGAGTCCCCGCGACTGGTAGAAGACGACGTAGATGGGCACCGTGAACGCCAGCGACCGCGAGAGGACGTAGCAGTAGAAGACCCCGACCGGGCGCGACGGGAGGCGTCGCTCGGCGGCGCGTCGGAGTCGTCGGCCGTCGGGACTGCTCGGCATGTGGTGTGACAATTGTCACACAGGGATTTGAGAGTTGTTCGAGACGTGATACCATCACATCCGAGGCGCGACCCACCGACCGACGCTCGCGGCCGTCCGTACTTTCGTCCCGTCGCCACTGCGGTTTTCCCGCGCGACGGCGTAGGTTCGCGGCATGAGCGCGCTGGATACGGCGATGAGACTCTACCCGTACGTCTTCCACCCGGGCGTGATGGTCGGCGCGGGGGCGCTCGTCCTGATTTACGGCGAGTGGGCGCGGCGGGACGCCGACCGTTCGGCGCTCGTCCGCCGCCTCGCGGCGTTCCTCGGCGCGGGCGTCCTCTCGCTCGCTCCGACGCTGGCGTACGTCCTCGTCACGGGTCAGAGCCTCTATCGGGTGACGAAGGGCAACGCTTGGGAGGTGGACGCGCTGGTCGCGGGCGGTATCTTCGTCACGGCGGGTGTGACGTGGTCGCTCTGGCACCGCTACGACTGGGGGTCGCTGGTGCCGGGGTACGCGGAGGCGCTCGTGGTCGCGACGATTCCCTACGCCGCGCTCTCGCCGTTCTGGAACTTCTCGGGGCACGTCACGATGGCGCTGGTGCCGACGCTCTACCTGACGCTCGTGGACCGGAGGTTCTGGCCGACGCTGGCGATTCCGGTCGTGATGGTGCCGAATCGAGTGTATCTGAACGCTCACGGCTGGGCGCAGTCGGTCGGCGCGTTTCTGGTCGTCGCCGCGCTGGTCGTCGGGGTGTTCTGGCACCAGACCGGCGGGAAGTTGCGCGCAGAACCGGACTCGACCGCTTCGTGACCGTCTCGCAAACCACCGGGAGACGACGCGACGCGATGTGGTACTCCTCGTCAGCGCGTAGTCGTAGACGACACTCTTATCCGGGCGAACCGACCAATTAGCACCTAATGAGTACCGAGACGCCGGACGCCACCGAGACCGAGGCGTTCGAGCGAGTCTGCGAGGAACTCGTCGAGCGCATCCTCGACGGCGACGTCGAGCGCGACGAGTTGGAGAGCGAGAAGCTGTCGGTCTGCTCGGAGTACTCCTCCCCGAAGGTGCCGAAGAACTCCGAACTGTTCGACTACGCGCCCGAGGAGCGCCGCGAGGACCTACGGGAGGTCCTCCAGCGCAAGCCGGTTCGGACCGCCTCGGGCGTCTCGCCGGTCGCCATCATGACCAGTCCCCACCAGTGCCCGCACGGCAAGTGCCTCTACTGTCCCGGCGGACCGGGGTCGGAGTTCTCGTCGTCCCAGAGCTACACCGGCCACGAACCCGCCGCCGCCCGCGGCGTCCAGAACGACTACGACCCCTACGGGCAGGTGACGCTCCGCCTCGAACAGATGCGCGAAATCGGCCACCCCGTGGACAAGGTCGAACTCATCCTGATGGGCGGGACGATGACCGCTCGCTCCCACGACTATCAGGAGTGGTTCGTCAAGCGCGCGCTGGAGGCGATGAACGACTACGACACCTCCAAGGAGCCGGAACCCGCCGAGGGAGTCAGCTTCGCCGAGGATCCCGAGGAGGTCGATTTCCGCTACCTCGAAGACGTCATCGCCGAGAACGAACGGAACGACGTGCGCGCCATCGGCATCACCTTCGAGACCAAGCCCGACTGGTGCGACCCCGAGCAGATAGACCGCATGCTCGACTTGGGCGGCACGAAGGTCGAGGTCGGCGTCCAGACCACCTACGAGCGCATCAACCGCGAGATGCACAGGGGCCACGGCGTGCAGGCGTCCATCGACGCCAACCGGCGCCTCCGGGACTCGGCGTTCAAGGTCGGCTTCCACATGATGCCCGGCCAGCCCGGAATGTCCAAGGAGATGTGTCTGGAGGACTTCCGCAGACTCTTCGAAGACGAGAAGTGGAAGCCCGACTACCTGAAAATCTACCCGACGCTCGTGGTCCGGGGCACCGCGACCTACGACTGGTGGCACCGTGACGAGTACGAACCGCTCCAGAACGAGGAGGCCGCCGAGTTGGTCGCCGAAATCAAGTCGATGATTCCGAAGTACACCCGCCTCCAGCGGGTCCAACGGGACATCCCCGCGGACTTCATCGACGCCGGCGTCTGGAAGTCGAACCTCCGGCAACTCGCCCGCCAGAAGATGGAGGACCACGGCTGGACCTGCGACTGCATCCGGTGTCGCGAGGTCGGAATGAACGACGAGGACCCCGAGAACGTCGAACTCGACGTGATGACTTACGAGGCCGCCGGGGGAACCGAACACTTCATCAGCTACGAGGACCCCGACAAGGACCTCCTGATAGGGTTCTGCCGCCTGCGCGAACCCGGAAACCCGGTCCGGCGCGAACTCCAGAACGCCGCGCTGGTCCGGGAACTCCACGTCTACGGCCCGATGGTCGAAGTCGGCGACCAGAGCCACGACTGGCAGCACAAGGGCTACGGCAAGAAACTCCTGCGGAAGGCCGAGCAAATCGCTGGCGACGCGGGCTACGACAAGGTCAGCGTCATCTCGGGCATCGGCGCCCGGGAGTACTACCGCGAGAAGTTGGGCTACCATCAGGACGGCCCGTACGTGAGCAAGCGACTCTGACTCGCCGCACGGATTCAGTTCCCGACCCGGAGCCGCCGGTCGCTCGCGGCCTGCCGGTGATTTCTTTGCCGACCGCGGAGTATCGCCGCCGTGAACCTCACCCTCTTGGGTTCGGGCGGCGACTCCCAGACCCCGATGCCGACCTGCGACTGTCGCGTCTGCGCCCCCGCCCGCGAGGAGGGCCGACCCCACGCTAGACTCGGCAACTCGACGTACGTCCACGAGGCCGCCGCCGTCGTGGACGCGCCCGAGTCCATCTGGGCCATGCTGAACCGCGAGGACGTGCGCGACGTGGAGTACATCTTCCTCTCGCACCACCACATGGACCACGTCGGGGGACTGCGGGTCGTGCAGGCCATCGGTCGCCCGCAGTACCCCCTCGAAAACTGGGACAACGAGGACCCCGCCACCGTGGTGATGAGCGAGACCACCTACGACCGCATGGCCGAGTCGCTGGACATCGAGGCCCAGTACGACGACCGGGGGTACGCCGAGTTCGAGTTCCTCGCCGACGGCGAGACGATGTCGCTCGGCGACGGCGTCGAGGTGACGGGCGTCGGCGCACCGCTCGACCCCGACGGTCCCGAGGACGCCGCGATGGGGTACCTGTTCCGGGACGACGGCGACCCCGGTGAGTCGGCGTCGAGCGCGCTCGTGTTCCCCGACGAGACGACGTTCCTCGACCTCGACAAGGTGCCCGACGACCTCGACTGCTGGGTCAAGGAGTGTGGCTACTTCCGGGAGACGGGCGACGGCGAACCCATCATGACCGACGAACTCTGGACCGAGGAGACCGACCACCAGACCACCTTCGACCAGACGCTCGAACAGGTCCGGACCGTCGAACCCGACCGGACCGTCCTGACCGAAATCGAGGAGATATACCGGCGGCGGCCCGACGAGTACGCCGAACTGGCCGACGAGTACGCCGACCTCGGCGTCGAGTTCGGTCACGACGGGATGGAACTGGAGGTCTGACCGTCGGCGTCCGGGTCGCCGGGTAGCGATACGCCTTTCCGCGCCGACAGAAAACGAGTACGCATGGACCAGAAGCGGGAACTGTCGAGTATCGACCTCGCGGCCGTCGTGGCCGAACTCGGTAGCTACGAGGGCGCGAAACTCGACAAGGCCTATCTCTACGGCGACGACCTCCTGCGACTCAAGATGCGGGACTTCGACCGCGGTCGGGTCGAACTCATCGTGGAAGTCGGCGAGTCGAAGCGCGCACACGTCTCGGCGCCCGAGAACGTCCCCGACGCGCCGGGGCGACCGCCGAACTTCGCCATGATGCTCCGGAACCGACTGTCGGGCGCGGACTTCGCGGGCGTCGAGCAGTACGGCTTCGACCGCATCCTCCAGTTCCACTTCGAGCGCGGCGACGAGAACACCACCATCGTCGCGGAACTGTTCGGGCAGGGGAACCTCGCGGTGCTGGACGAGAACAACGAAGTCGTCGATTCGCTCGACACGGTCCGTCTCAAGTCCCGGACCGTCGCGCCGGGAAGCCAGTACGAGTTCCCCGACGAGCGGATCAACCCGCTCGAAGTCGACTACGAGACGCTCGTCGCCCACATGGAGGAATCGGACACCGACCTCGTGCGCACGCTCGCGACCCAACTCAACTTCGGCGGCCTCTACGCCGAGGAGGTCTGTACGCGCGCCGGCGTCGAGAAGGGCAAGGACATCGCGGACGCCGACGAGGACGACTACGAGGCCATCTTCGACGCCATCGAGCGCCTCGCCGAACCGGTCCGGTCCGGGCAGTTCGACCCCCGCGTCTACCGCGAGGACGACGTGCTGGTGGACGTGACGCCGATGCCCCTCGAAGAGTACGACGACCTCGAAAGCGAGGCGTTCGACACGTTCAACGACGCGGTCGACCACTACTTCGCCAACCTCGTGCCGGAGGGCCAGACCGAGAGCGAGGCGGCCGCGAGCGACCAGCGCCCCGACTTCGAGGCCGAAATCGAGAAGCAAAAGCGAATCATCGAACAGCAGGAGCAGGCCATCGAGGGATTCGAGCAGGAGGCCGAGGCCGAACGCGAGAAGGCCGAGCGACTCTACGGTCACTACGGTCTCGCCGACGACATCCTCACCACGGTCCGAAACGCGCTGGACGAGGGCACCTCGTGGGAGGAAATCGAGGCCCGGTTCGAGGAGGGCGCCGAGCAGGGCATCGAGGCCGCCGAGGCCGTGCGGGGCGTCGACCCCGAGAACGGCATGGTCACGGTCGAACTCGACGGCGTAGACGTGCCCCTCGACGCCTCGATGGGCGTCGAGAAGAACGCCGACCGCCTCTACACCGAGGCCAAGCGCATCGAGGAGAAGAAGGAGGGCGCGCAGGCCGCCATCGAGGACACCCGCGAGGACTTGGAGGAAGTCAGACAGCGAAAGGAGGAGTGGGAGGCCGACACAGGTGACGACGCCGAGGACGACGGCGACGACGAGTCGGAGGACGTGGACTGGCTCTCGGAACCCTCGATTCCGATTCGCAAACAGGAGCAGTGGTACGAGCGATTCCGGTGGTTCCGGACCAGCGACGGCTTCCTCGTCATCGGGGGCCGCAACGCCGACCAGAACGAGGAACTCGTACAGAAGTATCTGGAGGGCAACGACCTGTTCTTCCACGCGCAGGCCCACGGCGGACCGGTCACGGTCCTCAAGACTTCGGACCCGAGCGAACCCTCCCGCGACGTGGACGTGCCCGAGCAGAGTAAGCGCGAGGCCGCCCAGTTCGCGGTGTCGTACTCCTCGGTCTGGAAGGACAGTCGGTTCGCGGGCGACGCCTACGTGGTGACCCCTGACCAGGTGAGCAAGACGCCGGAGAGCGGCGAGTACTTGGAGAAGGGCGGGTTCGCCATCCGCGGCGACCGCGAGTACTTCCGGGACGTGGCGGTCGGCGTCGCGGTCGGGATTTCGTGCGAACCGCACACCCGCGTCCTCGGCGGCCCGCCCGAGGCGGTCGTTCCGCAGGTCGAGACCCACGTCGAGGTCGAACCCGGCCGCTACGCCCAGAACGACATCGCCAAGCGCATCTACCGAGCGTTCCGCGAGCGGTTCGCCGACACCTCGTTCGTCCGGAAGGTGGCGAGCCCCGACCTGATTCAGGAGTTCCTTCCGCCCGGCGGGAGTCGGATGAAAGACGAGTAGCGGGCAGACCGTCGGATTCTCGCGTTACTGTGGGCCACGCAACGGTTAAGCTGTTAGCGAACCTACCTACTGTAAGCAAGCCGCGTTCTCGTCCGAAGCGCCTGCCTCAGTGATTCCCATGTTCGAAACTGCACTCAGATACCTCACCGAAAGCGACGACGGCACCGAGACGATACTGGTCGGCGGGCTACTCACCCTGTTCTCGTGGCTCCTGATTCCGGCGGTGTTCGTCGCGGGCTACCTCCAGCGCGTCCTCACCCGGACGAACGCCGGGGAGTCCGCGCCGTCGTTCGACGACTGGGGCGACCTGTTCGCGGCGGGCCTGAAGGCTATCGCAGTCACGCTGGCGTACTTCGCGCTCCCGTTCGTCCTGCTGACCGCGGTGGCGGCGAGTCTGTTCGTCTTCTCCGTCGAGACGACCGTCGTCGAGTCCCCGTCCGTCGCCGACCCCGCGACGGTCGCCGAACCCGTCACGAACGTCGGCCCCGACCTCCTCAGCGTTGTCATCGTCTTCGGCGGTCTCGCGCTCGCCGGAATCACGGCGCTCGCGGCGTGGTACGTCCTTCCCGCCGCGCTCGCTCGACTCGCGGTCGAGGACCGCCTCGGCGCGGCGTTCGAGTTCCGGACGCTCTGGCGCGTCGTCACGACGAACTCGTACGCGACCGGGTGGCTGGTCGCGCTGGTCGTCCTCGTGGTCGGAGGAGCGTTGGTCGGGGGTCTCGCCTCGATACCGCTGGTCGGGTGGGTGCTGGCCCCGTTCGCGGGCTTCTACCTGAACGTCGTCGCGTTCGCGTTGTACGGACAGGGGTACCGCGAGGCGACTCCGAACGACCGCCGGGAGACCGTCGGCGGGAACGAACAGGCCACCGCCTGAGTCCCGTCCTCCCTTTCTTCTTCGCTCTCGCGTCCGAGTAGCCAGACCTAACTTCTCGCGTTCGAATCTCCGGGCATGCTCAGCGAGGCGCTCACCTATCCGGTCCGCGGCGAGGGCCGCGAGGAGACCCTGCTCGTCGGCGCGATTCTGGCCGTCGCGGTCGGACTGCTCGCGCGACTCGGCGTGCTGGCGTTCCTCGCGCTCGTCCCGGCCGTCATGCTGGCCGGGTACGCCCAGTCGGTCCTCCGGGCGACCGTCGAGTCGCCCGGCGGCACCGCCGCGGCCGAGGACGCGCCGCCCGCGTTCCGGACCGTTCGGGCGCTGGCGGCCGACGGTCTCCGGGCGCTCGCCGTCGCGGGGGGCTACCTCGTCGTCCCCGCGGCCGCGCTCCTACTCACGGTCGGCGGGGCGAGCGCGGGCGGGCGACCCGACTCGCTCGGAATCACCGTGTTCGTCTTCGGCGCGGGCACGGTCGTCCTCTTCGTCTCGCTCGGGTTCGCCTACCTCCTGCCCGCGGCGCTGGCCGGAGTCGCCCGCACCGGCGACCTCGGCGCGGCGCTCGACCGGGGTCGCCTGCTCGGGAGCGCTCGGAGCGGCGGCTACTTCCTCGGATGGGTCGCAGCGGTCGTCACGGGTGCCATCTTCGTCGTCACCCTCGGGTCGCTGGCGGCGCTCGGGCGACCGGGCGAGGTGGCGGCGCTCGCCGGCGGCTTCTACGCCCTCGTCGTGGTCGCGCGCCTGTTCGGTCGTGGTATCTCGGGGTGAGGAGCAGTCGCGTCTCTCGCAGTTGCGAAAACGCCGAAAAGTAGTCGTTGCACCTGTCAGGAGTTGCCTCGCCGGTCAGGACATCTGGACCTGCTGGCTCGCCCCGGCGGGTTCCGTGTCGACGACGCTACCGAACGCCGTTCCGAACATGTAACTTCCGGCGAGGTAGAGCCAGAAGTAGAAGAACGGCGCGACGAGATAGCCGATGCCGATGGTAACCAGTGCGAACACGCTGAACGCGATGCCGCCGATGAGCGCCACGCCGAACGTCAGGATGACCGCCTTCAGGTACTCGCCGCTCGTGAGGACCGGTTTCAGCGTCTCGAAGTCGAACGCGGCGCCGAGACGTTCTTCGCGGCCCATGTTAGTGAGTGCGGCAGGGAGGGCGTACTGGAGGGCGAACAGCAGCACGACGACGACGAGCAGGCCGAGGACACCGATACCGGCGAGCACCCCGCCGGCGTTGCCGCCCGCTTCCGACCCCGCACCGAGTACGCCCGTCGTGGTGAACAGGAGAATTATCGGAACTAACGCGTACGCGATGCCGACCGCCGACGCTTTGATGCCGTCGACGAGGAGTTCGCCCCAGTCCTCGAACGCTGGCGGTTCGGCTTCCTCGCGGGACGCCGCCGCCATGGCTCGAATCATGTAACCGTACACGATGAACATCGGGAACAGTAAGAACGAAAACAGACCCAATACTCCGCCAATCAGGATGCGTGCGAGGCCGCTCTCTCCGTTCGTCGGATATGCTAACGAATCTTCTAACATAACAAACTGACCGAAAGAACAATTTCACTTAAGGCTTTGCATACCCCGACCGCCGCCGGAGACGGGTTCGACCGCAGGTGACTTATCGCCCGGCGGACGACGTTGGAACATGCGAATCACGAGCAGAGACCCCGCCGAGGGCCGACGCGAGCGCATCACGCTCGTCCCCGAGACCCTCGACGACCTCTGGCATCTCACCTACGTCCTCGAACCCGGCGACTTCGTGGCCGCCGACACGACCCGGCGCATCCAGCGCAACGACGACCAGATGCGCGACACCGGCGGCGAGCGCGAACACCTGCACGTCACGCTCGGCGTCGAGGACACCGAGTTCCACAAGTTCTCGAACCGCCTGCGCATCAGCGGCGTCATCGAGAGCGCCTCCCGGGAGGACCAACTCGGCCAGCACCACACCGTCAACGTCGAGGAGAACAAGGAACTCACCATCGAGAAGGTCTGGAAACCGGACCAACTCGACCGCCTCGAAGAGGCCGAGGAGGCGACCGAGAACACCGACGTGGCCATCGTCACCGTCGAGGAGGGGAAGGCCCACATCCACACGGTCGCCCAGTACGGCACCGACGAGTACGCCGAGTTCACGGGCACGACCGGGAAGGGCGAGTTCGCCCGGGGTCGCGACGAACTGTTCGCGGAACTGACCGGCGCGCTCGAACGCATGGACGTCGACGCCATCATCCTCGCCGGACCGGGGTTCACCAAGCAGGACGCGCTCGACTACATCGAGGAGGAGGCCCCCGACCTGTCCGAGAAGATTACCACGGTGGACACCAGCGCGGTCGGCGACCGGGGCGTCCACGAGGTGCTGAAGCGCGGCGCGGTCGAGGAGGTCCAGAAGGACACCCGCATCGCCCGCGAGGCCGAACTCATCGACGAACTCACCAAGCGCATCGGCGAGGGCGTGAAGGTTGCCTACGGGGCCGAGCAGGTCGAGAAGGCCGCCGACTTCGGAGCCATCGAACACCTCCTGCTCCTGGACGAGCGCCTGCGCGAGGAGCGAGGCGCGGACGGCGAGTGGGACTTCGACGTGAACGAACTCATCACGACGACCGAGCGGAAGGGCGGCGAGGTGACGGTGTTCTCGAGCGAGTTCGCGCCGGGCGACCAACTCGCGGGGTTCGGCGGTATCGCCGCGCTCCTGCGGTACAGACTGGAGTGAGGACGACTCTATGTCGGACATCGAACGCTGGCTGGACCACGCGTTCTTCGCCGGACTCGAAATCTCGATGCTGTCGATTCCGGCGCTCGTACTCCTGCTCGGGGCCTCGCCGCCCGGTCCCGTCGCGCTCGCCGCGCTGACCGCCGTCGGCGCCTCGACCTGCGCGGCCGGGACCTTCCGCGGCCCGTGGGTGGACCTCGGCGAGTGGCCCGCGCCGGGCGACCTCCGCACGATGCCCCTCCGGTCGGCCTACTACAGCGCGACGGTCGGAGTCGCGACCTACGCCGGGGCCGCCGCCCACCTCGCGGTCGGCGCGGGCGTCGCGGGCATCGCGGTGTCGTCGCTGGTCTCGGTCGCCGCGATGGCGGCGCTCCCCCGCGTCGTCGGCCGGTTCCGGACGCTGGCGTACCGGTTCGGGACGCCGGAGGCCTGAGACGCCCGCTCTCCCGCCTCGGCGTCGCTCACCCCGGAGCGTAACTGCATCTATTGGCACCGAATGAACGAACGAGGACGTTAAAGGCCGTCGGCGAGAACCCACCAGACATGATAGTCGAGGGGACCGTCCTCCGCGGACCGGACTTCGAACCCATCGAGGGACGGGTCGTGGTCGAGGACGGCGAAATCGTCTCCGTCGAGCAGGCATCGGTCGATTCCTCCCGAATCGTCCTCCCGGCGTTCGTCAACGCCCACACCCACATCGGCGACTCAATCGCCAAGGAGGCGGGCGGCGGTCTGAGTCTGGACGAACTCGTCGCGCCGCCGGACGGCCTGAAACACCGCCTCCTCCGGGCGGCCTCCCGCGAGGAGAAGGTCGAAGCCATGCGCCGGTCGATTCAGTTCATGCGGACGACCGGCACCGCCTCGTTCCTCGAATTCCGCGAGGGCGGCGTGGAAGGCGTCTACGCGCTCCGCGAGGCCGCGGAGGGAATCGGCGTCGACCCCGTCATCTTGGGCCGCGAGACCGTCGAGGCGATGGAGGCCGCCGACGGGTTCGGCGCGAGCGGAGCGCGCGACGGCGACTTCTCGCGCGAGCGCAACGCGACCGCCAGCGAGGACAAACTGTTCGGCATCCACGCCGGCGAGCGCGACGCCTCGGACATCAACCCCGCGCTCGACTTGGACCCCGACTTTCTGGTCCACATGGTCCACCCCGAACCGCTCCACCTCGACCGACTGGAGGACAGCGCCGTCCCGGTCGCGGTCTGCCCACGCTCGAACCTCGTGACCGGCGTCGGCGTCCCGCCCATCGCGGAACTCGCCGACCGGACCACTGTGGCGCTGGGCACCGACAACGTGATGCTCAACTCGCCGTCGATGTTCCGCGAGATGGAGTTCGCCGCCAAGTTGGCCGACGTGAGCGCCCGGGAAGTCCTCCGGATGGCGACGCTCAACGGTGCGCGAATCGCGGACCTCGACTGCGGCGTCATCGAGGAGGGTCGGGCGGGCAAACTGCTCGTCCTCGACGGCGACACGGACAACCTCGCGGGAGCGCAGGACGTGGTTCGGGCGGTCGTCCGCCGCGCCGGGGTCGGCGACGTGGCCGACGTGATTCTGTAGCTCGGCAATAATTTTGTTTCTCTAAGGAAGATATTAGTCCCTTATCGGTGGCTCTATATTTCTGAGGCCAGCGTTTTCCGCGTTCACGACCGCGAACCCGGCGCACGCTCGGCCGGAGAAACCGCGGAACGCACGCCGCTCCACCGAGAATTTAACTCCTCTCGCCGACCACCGTCGAGCGATGGCCGACCCAGCAGAAGCTATCAGCGTCCTCGTCGTGGTCGAGTTCGTCGTGATGGCCGCGGTACTGCTGGTGCTGGTTCCGTTCGAAGCCGCCGCTCCGGTTCTCCCGCTTCTGCTGTTCTTCGCGGTCGTCCTTCACCTCTACCGTTACTGACCCGTTCATCGCGTGATGACGCCGGGAAAGTCGGACCTCGACCGTCACCGACTGCCTCGCCCCACCTCTTTAACCGCTTCCGCGTAGTCTCTCTGTCCCGCATGAGCGTCAGTTTCGACTTCGGCGACGAGGTGGCACTCGTGACCGGCGCGACCGGTGCGCTCGGGAGCGCGGTCTGCGAGGCGTTCGCCGACGCGGGCGCGACTGTCGCCGCCGCGGACGTGGTGGCGCCCGACGAGGAGGACGCCCGCCTCGACGCCGACCGCGACCGAATCGACTTCTACGAGGGCGACTTCACCGACGAGAGCGAGGTCGAACGCGTCGTCTCGGCGGTCGTAGACGACCACGGCGGCCTCGACTACCTCGTCAACGTCGCGGGCACGTGGCGCGGCGGCACACCCGTCGCGGAGACCGACGCCGACGCGTTCGACTTCCTGTTCGACGTGAACCTGAAGACGATGTTCTTGGCGAGCAAGCACGCTATCCCGCACCTCCGAGGAGAGGGCGACGGGGCGAACGCGGACGAGAGCGACCGGCAGGGTGCCATCGTGAGCGTCAGCGCGCGCGCTTCGCTCGAAGGCGGGGAGGGAGACGGCCCCTACCGGGCGTCGAAGGCGGGCGTTCGCCTGCTGACCGAGACCATCGCCGAGGAGGAGAGCGGCGAGGTGCGGGCCAACGCCGTGATGCCGAGCGTCATCGACACCCCTGCCAACCGCGAGGCGATGCCCGACGCCGACCACGAGTCGTGGGTCGAACCGGCCGAAATCGCGCAGACGATGCTGGTCCTCTGCTCGGACGCGACCGGAGTCACCAGCGGTGCGGCGGTGCCGGTGTACGGCGAGGCGTGAGTATTGCTCGCAGGTGACAATTTCTCAACCCTACGTTCGTCAAATTCCGGCGCGATTCGGGCCACGTGTCAAAAAAGAACGGGCAAAAACCGCCTGCACGCTCTCGAATCGTTCCGTTTATATCGGGCTGTTTGAAAGCTACCCTCACACATGGCAGAACGAGAGACGTGGACGAGTCGCATCGGATTCATCTTCGCCGCCGTCGGGAGCGCCGTCGGACTCGGGAACATCTGGTCGTTCCCGTTCCAGACCGCCGCGAACGGCGGTGCGGCGTTCCTCGTCGTCTACCTGTTGGCCGTCTTCCTCATCGGCTTCCCGACGATGATGGTCGAGTTCGTCATCGGTCGGCGCGGCGAGAGCAACCCCGTGGCCGCGTTCCAGAAACTCGGCTACGGCAACTGGTCGTTCACCGGCGGTCTCGGGGTGTTCTCCTCGCTGGTGACGCTGTCGTTCTACAGCGTCGTCGGCGGGTGGGTCCTCAGCTACATCGTGGGTAGCGTCACGGGCGGGTACTTCGGCGACGCCGGAGCGTACTTCGGGTCCGTCGCCTCCGGTCCCGTCGCTATCGCCGCGCACGTCGTCTTCATGGTGATTACCGTCGGCATCGTCGCCTCGGGCGTCACCGACGGCATCGAGCGCGCCACGAAGTTCATGATTCCCGCGATTCTGGTTCTGCTCGTCGGACTCGCGGCGTGGGCCACCACGCTCAACGGGGCCACCGCGGGCTACGAGTACTACCTCTCGCCGGACTTCAGCGTCATCGCCAGTAACTTCGGCTCCATCGTCCCGCCCGCGATGGGACAGGCGTTCTTCACCCTCTCGCTCGGGTTCAGCGTCATGATAGCCTACTCGTCGTACCTCGGGCGCGACGACAGTCTCCCGGCCGACGGGGGCGCAATCGTCGTCGTCAACACCCTCGTCGCGCTCCTCGCGGGCTTCGTCGTCTTCCCCATCCTGTTCGCCACCGGCGGCGCGAGCGGGGCGGGCGGCGGTGCCGGGACCGCGTTCGTCGCGCTGGCGGGCGCGTTCGCCAACCTCCCCGCCGGCGGCATCATCGGCTTCATCTTCTTCACTGTCCTGCTGTTCGCGGCCCTCTCCAGTTCCATCAGTCTGCTGGAGGTGCCGGTGTCCTACGTCACCGAGAACTACGGCTACGGCCGCGCGCCGACCACCGTGGCGATGGGACTCGGCATCGCGCTCGTCGGCGTGCCCGCGACGTTCGGCACGTCGTGGCTCGGCTTCTACAACGACGTGGTGTTCAACCTCCTGCTCCCCGTCTCGGTGTTCCTGCTGGCCATCTTCGTCGGCTGGGTCGCCGACCGCGAGGCCATCGACGAACTCGGTCGGGGGTCGTCCATCGGGTCGTCGTTCACGACGGCGTGGCTCTGGTGGGTCCGACTCGTCGTCCCGGCCGTCGTCCTCATGACGCTCTGGCTCGGTCTCGAAACGCTCTACAACGGCCTCACCAACGGAGGCTACTTCTAAGGCCGACGCCGCTCGACGGACTTCGCGCTTCGCACTCGGACGTTCGAACGACCTCGTTTTTTGCGCTGTAATGCTCGACAGTCCACCGTATCGTCCGTGGGTCTCCCTCGACGTTCGGAAGTCCACACCGCCGCTCGCCGGCCTTCTTAGACGTTCGCTGAGGGTTTCCTCGGTCGTTCGTTCGCCCCGACTCGCAGCGGCGTCACGCGGCGTCCGGTTACGATTCGTAGACTGAAACTCGCTCACCGAACCGATTTCTACGAACCGTCATCCGACCACCTCTTTCCCGCAATACTGTCGGGAAAATATACCTCTAACTCCGATTATAGACCATCACATCCGGAGATTAACGGTTCCAAACTCGAAACCCTCTTACGGGTGGCTTGGCGAGTGTGTCTCAATGACACGCGAATCGTGGCACACTCGCCTCGGCTTCATCCTCGCGGCGGTGGGAAGCGCCGTCGGACTCGGGAACGTCTGGCGTTTCCCGTGGATGACCGCCGAGAACGGAGGGAGTGCCTTCCTGGTCGTGTATCTCGGCATCGTCCTGCTGGTCGGCGTCCCCGGTTTACTGGCGGAGTTCGTCATCGGGCGGCGCTCCCAGCGGAATCCCGCGGGCGCGCTCTTCCGACTCTCCTCCGGGTCGAAGTCGTGGGGCGCGGTCGGTCTGTTCGGCGTCGTGACGGCAATCGTCCTGCTGTCGTTCTACAGCGTCGTCGGCGGGTGGATTCTGAGATACTTCCTCGCCAGTTTCTCGGGGGCGTACTTCGGGTCGCCGGGCGCGTACTTCGAGTCCATCAACTTCGGGCTTCAGGCGGTCGGGTTCCACGTCGGGTTCCTCGCGCTGACAGCGCTGGTCGTGGTCGGCGGCGTCCGCGACGGCATCGAGAAGGCGACCAAGGTGATGATGCCCGCCATCGTCGTCCTGCTGGTCGCGCTGGCGGGATGGGCGGTCACGCGGCAGGGCGCGGGCGCGGGCCTGTCGTTCTACCTCGACTTCGACGCGGCCTACCTCCGCGCGAACTTCTTCGACGTGCTGGGCGCGGCGGCCGGACAGGCGCTGTTCACCCTCTCGCTCGGCGTCGGCACGATGATAACCTACGCCTCGTATCTGGGCGACGACAACAACCTCGCGTACGACGGGAGCGCCATCGCGGTCCTCAACACCGGCGTCGGCGTCCTCGCCGGGTTCGTCGTCTTCCCGCTGCTGTTCGCCACGTTCGGCGAGTTGACGGGACCGGCCGCCTCCGGCGGCGGTCCCGGCGCGCTGTTCGTGAGTCTGGCGGGCGCGTTCTCGCAGGTCCCGCTCGGACAGCCGTTGGCGATTCTGTTCTTCGGCGTCATCGTCCTCGCGGCGCTCTCCTCGTCCATCAGCATGCTCGAAATCCCGGTCGCCTACCTCGTGGACGAACACGGCGTCTCCCGGCGGACCGCGACCCTCTCGCTCGCGGGCCTCGTCCTGATAACCGGAAGCGCGAACGCGCTCAACCCCGCGCTGTTCGGCTTCGTCGCCGGGACGCTGGTGGACCTGATGCTGACCGCGGGACTCGCCGGCTTCCTCGTGTTCGTCGGGTGGGTCCTCGGCGCGGACGCCCTCTCGGAGTACTCGACGGGCGCGGGGTCGCGCGTCCGGTCGCTCGGCCCGGCGTGGCTCTGGTCGGTCCGGACGGTTCTGCCGCTCTTCCTCGTGGCCACGCTCGCGGTGAACTTGCTGGCGCTCGCGGGGGTCTCGCTCGACGGACTCGCCGCCGCGGTTCTGGGCTGAGAGCGTCGGCACCTCCTTCACTTTAGGAACGTTTTTCCGCTCCGTGGTCCTCAAATCGCCCAATGAGTAGCCATCGGAGGGTTCGACGAGCATGACGATGGAAGACAAGATAGCGGAACTGCGCGAACTGCGCGAAGAGGCCCTGAAGGGCGGCGGCGAGGACCGCATCGAGGCCCAGCACGACAGGGGCAAGATGACCGCGCGCGAGCGCATCGACTACTTCCTCGACGACGGCACGTTCAACGAGTTCGACCAGCTTCGAACGCACCGGAGTCACAACTTCGGCATGGAGGAAAAGCAGGTCAAGGGCGACGGCGTCGTGACCGGCTACGGCGAGGTCAACGGCCGGAAGACGTTCGTCTTCGCCCACGACTTCACCGTCTTCGGCGGGTCGCTCGGTGAGGTGTTCGCCGAGAAGGTCTGCAAGGTGATGGACAAGGCGATGGAGGTCGGCGCGCCGGTCATCGGTCTCAACGACTCGGCTGGGGCCCGGATTCAGGAGGGCGTCTCGTCGCTCGCGGGCTACGCCGAAATCTTCCGGCGCAACACCGAAGCGTCGGGCGTCATCCCCCAGATTTCGGCCATCATGGGTCCCTGCGCGGGCGGCGCGGTCTACTCGCCCGCCATCACCGACTTCATCTTCATGGTGGAGGACACCAGCCACATGTTCATCACCGGCCCGGACGTCATCGAGACGGTCACGGGCGAGGAGGTCACGTTCGAGGAGTTGGGCGGCGCGAAGACCCACGAATCGACCTCGGGCGTGTCGCACTTCTCCGAGAAGAGCGAGGAGGAGGCGCTCGACGACATCCGCCGCCTGCTCTCGTACGTCCCGCAGAACAACGTCGAGGACCCGCCCCGGGTCGAACCGTGGGACGACCCCGAGCGCCGCGACGAGGAACTCACGAACGTCGTGCCCGACCAACCGAAGAAGCCCTACGACATGACGCGGGTCATCGACGGCGTCGCGGACGAGGACTCGTTCTTCGAGGTCCAGGAGGGCTACGCCAAGAACATCGTCATCGGGTTCGCCCGACTCGACGGCCGTTCGGTCGGCATCGTCGCCAACCAGCCCCGGGTGAACGCCGGGACGCTCGACATCGAGGCGAGCGAGAAAGGGGCCAGATTCGTCCGGTTCTGCGACTCGTTCAACATCCCCATCCTGACGTTCGTGGACGTGCCCGGGTTCATGCCCGGCACCGACCAGGAACACGGCGGCATCATCCGCCACGGCGCGAAACTGCTCTACGCCTACTCCGAGGCGACGGTGCCGCTGATGACCGTCATCACCCGGAAGGCCTACGGCGGGGCCTACGACGTGATGGCGTCCAAGCACATCGGCGCGGACGTGAACTACGCGTGGCCGACCGCCGAAATCGCGGTGATGGGACCGAAGGGCGCGGTCAACATCCTCTACGACGACGAACTCGACGAGGCCGAGGACACCGAGGCCCGCCGCGACGAACTCATCGACGAGTACCGCGACCAGTTCGCCAACCCCTACACCGCCGCGGACCGCGGTTTCGTGGACGACGTGTTGGAACCGCCGGAGACCCGCCCGCGCCTGATTCAGGACCTCGAGATGCTGTCGAGCAAGCGCGACGAGCAACCCGACAAGAAACACGGCAACATCCCGCTCTGACCATGGCGACGCCAACCACGGACGAACGGGACGAGTCCGCCGACGGAGCGGCCGCCGAGGACGCCGACGCGGACGACCCGCTGGCCGACGCCGACCTCCGGATTCCCGACGACGCCACCGACGAGGAGGCCGCCGCCATCGCCGCCGCAATCGGAGCGCACCTCCGCGCACAGGAGGCCGCCGCGGCCGCCGCCGAGAGCGACGACGAGGAGACGTGGCAGGGCCGGCGTTGGTCGTTCGCGGGTCGCCTGCGCGGACTGCAGGGCCGCGCCGGGCGCGTCCCGACGAGCGCGCCCACCGACGCGTGGGCCGCCTCCGGACGCAGCGACAGGTTCTGACTCCGATTCGCCGCGTCTCGGGATTTCTCGGTCGGCTGTCGGGAGTCGGTAATCCGGTCTAAGTGCGTCACTCGATTACTCACTGGTCCGGAACTGGTCACCGGGAGCGGCGGAACCGCCGCCGACTGACCCGTCGCGGTCGTGCTACCCTCGCTTTCGAATCCGCACCTCGACCGGTCCGGGGTCCAGCGTCAGCCCCATCGAGAGGTCCAGATTCTCCGTCACGCGCTCGAACTCGACGCGTCGCGCCAGCGTCGCCACCGCGAGTTGCAACTCGGTCGCGGCGAACCGCATCCCGATGCAGTGGCGCGGACCGCCGCCGAACGGGAAGTAGGCGTACTCCGGCCGGTCGGAGTTCGCGGCGCCCTGAGCCTCGCCACCCCACCGCTCGGGCCGGAACTCGTCGGGCGCGTCCCACCAGCGGTCGTCGCGCTGGATGGTGTAGGTGGCGAGTTGGAGCGTCGTGCCCTCCGGGATTCGGTAGCCTCCGAGGACGGTCGCCTCTCTCGGTTCGCGGTAGAGCGCGTAGACGGGCGGGTAGAGCCGCAGGGCCTCCTTCACGACCTGCTCGGTGTACTCTAAGTTCGGCACGTCCGCGACGGTCGGGTCGCGGTCGCCGACCACCGAATCGAGTTCGGCGTCGAGTCGCCGACGGACTTCCGGACTGCCGGCGAGGAGCCAGCAGGCGTACGTCAGCGCGGTCGCGGTCGTCTCGTGGCCCGCGAACAGGAAGGTGACGAGTTGGTCGCGGACCGCGTCGCGGTCCATCCCGGTCCCCTCGGCGTCGGCGGCCGCGACGAGAAGCGAGAGGAGGTCGTCGCGTTCCCTGTCGGCGTCTCCCGCGCCCTCCGCGTTCCCGACCTCGCGTTCTGCCATCAGGTCCTCGACGAGCGCGTCCAAGTCGGCCATCGCGCGGTCGTAGCGGCGTTCGGTCGGCGTGGGGACCCACTCGGGGAGGACCGACAGCAGGCCGAACCGGTCCATCATCGCGCCGATGGCCTCGGTCGCCTCGCGGACGACTGCACCGCGTTCGGCGTCGAAGTCGAGGTCGAACAGCGCCCGCGTGAGGATGCGAAGCGTCAGCGTGGCGAAGGCGTCGCCTAGTTCGACCGTTTCGCCGTCGGCCCACTCGTCGGCCATCGCGGCGGCGTTCGCCACCATCTCGTCGGCGTACCCCCGAATCTCGTCGGGCGTGAACGCCGACTGGAGGGCGGTCCGCTGGCGTCGCCACCGCTCGCCCTCGGCGAAGGCGAGTCCGTCGGGCGCGACGAGGTCGCCGAAGGCCATCTCGAACTCGCCTTTCTCGAAGGCGTCGCTCTCCGAGACCAGCACGGTCTCGACGACCTCGGGGTCGAAGACTGCGACCATCTCCGTGCCGAACGCGTTGTAGGACACCAAATCACCGCGCGAGGCGACTCTCTCGGTGAAGGCGACGCCGTCGCGCGACGCCGCGACGGTTGAACCGACGACCGGGAGGCCCGAGCGGTGTGGCAGCGTCTCGGCGGCGGTCGCGGTTTCGGCGGCGTCGGTCGGTTCCGCGCTTCCCGCGTCGAGTTCGCTCATACGAGAAGAGAGGCGGTCCGCTTCCCTCTCGATTGCCGCGAAGCTATTGGTGTTTTTATGTAGTGCGTCCGTTCGTCCGGCCGTGAAGTCCCTCGACGTGACGATTCGACTCCCGCCCGAGATGCAGTTGTCGGTGCCAGAGCGCGTCGCGCCCGGCGACGACTTCGAGCGCGAGGAGTTGCTGTCGTGGCACACTCACGAGGACGAGGGCGTCGAGTACTTCCTCTCGCTGGTGGTCGGCGACATCGAGTCGCTTCGGGAGGCGCTGACCGCCGTCGAGGCAGTCCGGTGGTTCGACCTCGCGCCCGTGGACGACGACGCCTTCTACGCCTACGTTGCGATGGACCTCCGGCCCGAGGACGAGGCGTGGCGCTCGGCGATGGACGGCCGCCGGGTCGTCGTCGTCCCGCCCATCGTGTTCGGGCCGGACGGTGCCGTCGCGCTGACGGTACTCGGCGACCCCGAGGAACTCCGACAAGTCGTCGCGGACTTCCCGGAACAGGTCGCGGTCGAGGTCGAACGCGTCGGCGACCACAACCATCTCGCCGGGTCGCTGGCGGGTCGCCTGACGGCGCGCCAGTTCGAGGCCATCGGGGCGGCCCGCGACCTCGGGTACTACGAGGTGCCCCGCGAGGCGGAACTGGCCGAGGTGGCCGCCGCACTCGACTGCACCGAGAGTACCGCGTCGGCGCTCCTCCGGAAGGCCGAACGGGCGCTCGTGGACGCGGCGCTCGTGCGGTGACGAGGAGTGGACCGAGACGGCGCTACGTGCCGTCCGCTCGGTACCGCCCGGTTAGATACCCCGGCAGGAAGACGCCGACGACGGTGACGACGAGATAGGGAACCCAGTCGGGCAGGCCCTCGACCGAGGCGACGGCGAGACCGAGGGGGACCGCGACGGCGATGCAGGCGAGGATAATCCGGTTTTCGCGGGAGACCATACTCGGGGTTCTCACTGATAGTAGATAGCAGTTACTCACACGCCGACCGGATGACAGTTGCCGAGGCGTGCTACTTCGACTCAATCCCGCTTGCGAACCCGCATCTCCATCGGCTGGTCGGGCCGCATCGTCGCGGCCATCGAAAGGTCCGGGTCGCCGTCGTAGGTCGGGTCGAAGGCGACTTCGCGGGCCAGCGTCGCCAGCACGAGTTTCAGTTCGGCGAGGGCGAAGCGCATGCCGATGCAGTGGCGCGGGCCGCCGCCGAACGGGAAGTAGGCGTACTCCGGCCGGTCGGAGTTCGAGGCGCTCCGCGCCTCGCTATCCCACCGCTCGGGCCGGAACTCGTCGGGCGCGTCGTAGAACCGCCCGTCGCGGTGAATCTTGAAGACGGGAACCGTCATCGCGGTTCCCTCCCGGACTCGATAGGGACCCAACTGCACGTCCTCGGTCGGTTCCCGGAAGAGGACGTACGCCGGCGGGTGGAGTCGCAGGGCCTCGTCGACGACTCGCCCGGTGTAGTCGAGCGCGGGCAGGTCGGCCATCGTCGCCCGCCGGTCGCCGAGTTCGGCGTCGATTTCCGCGCGGAGTCGGTCGAGTTTGTCGGGGTTGCGCCCGAGCAGGTGCCACGCGTAGGTCAGCGCGAGCGCGGTCGTCTCGTGGCCCGCGAACAGGAACGTCACCATCTGGTCGCGGACCACCGCGTCGTCCATCGTCGTCCCGTCCGGTCCCTCGGCGGTCAACAGGATGGATAGCAGGTCGTCCGGCGAATCGGCGTCGTCCGCGTCCGCGCTGCCGTCTCGCCGTCGCTCCGCGATGAGGTCGTCCACCATCGCCTCGAAGTCTGCCATCGCGCGCTCGAACCGGCGGTTCTTCGGCGTCGGAACCCAGTCGGGAAGGAACGCCGACGCGCCGCTGGCGTCGCCCCGAGCGTTGAGCGCGGCGGCGGCCTCTCGGACCACCTCGCGGCGGTCGTCCACGTCGACGTCGAACAGCGACTTGGCCAGAATCTTGAGCGTCAGTTCCGACATCGCGTCCTCGACGTCCACGACTTCGCCGTCCGCGAGTCGGTCGCCCAACTGCTCGGCGTACGTCACCATCGCGTCGGTGTAGCTCCGAATCTTCTCGGGCGTGAACGCGGGTTGGATGCGGACGCGCTGGTCGCGCCAGACCTCGCCCTCGGTCAACAGCAGGCCCTGCTCGGCGAACCCCGCCGCGGCCTCTTGGAACATCTCGGCCTTCACGAACTTCTCGTTTTCCTCGACCAGAATCCGCTCGACGTGCTCGGGTTCGAAGACCGTGCAGAACTCCTGTCGGGCCACCTCGTACCGGACCGCGTCGCCGCGCTCGTCGAGGCGGTCGTAGAAGCCGAACGGGTCGCGCGCGAACTGGAGCGTGTTGCCGACCAGCGGCGGCGCGTCCAACTTCGGCGGGAGTCGGGCGTCGCCGTCCGCGCCGGCGGCGTCGGCCTTCGCATCCACGTCCGCGTCCGTCGGCGCGTCGGCGGCGGAATCCGGGTGGCTCATATCCGACAGTTGGGTCGGACCGTCGATAGGAGTTCCGTCGAAGTGCCTAGCTCTTTTTTAACGTCACGGAGGTAGCCCCGACCGTGAAGTACCTCACGCTCACCCTCCGCCAGTCTCGGGAGACCCGCCACCCGATGCAGAACTTCATCGCCGACTCGTCAGCGGTCGACCGGGAGGAACTCCTGACGTGGAACATCCTCCGCGAGGAGGGCGTCGAGTACCTGCTGTTCTACGTCGAGGGCGACCCCGACCCCTACCGGACGGCCGTCGCCGAGGTGGAGTCGATTCCGGAGTTCGCGCTGGTCCCCATCGACTCGCGGTCGTTCTACGCGTACGTCCAGCAGGAGACCCGGGACACCGACCGCGACTTCCGGTCGGTCTTCGCCCGGCGGCAGTTGCTCGTGGTGCCGCCCATCGAGTACACCGGCGAGGGTCACATGCGGTTCACCCTCATCGGCGCGAGCGACGACCTGCGGACGCTGCTCGAAGACCTGCCCGAACGCATCGACGCCGACGTGGAGGAGGTCGGCGACTACGACCGCAGACACGGCACCGTGGCGGCCGGACTGACCGACCGGCAGTTCGAGGCCGCGTCTGTCGCGGCGGAACTCGGCTACTACGAGGTGCCCCGCGAGGGGTCGCTGGCCGACGTGGCCGCCGAACTCGACTGCGCGGAGAGCACCGCCTCGAACCTGCTCCGGAAGGCCGAGGCGAGCGTGATGGGCCGCGTGGTCGGCGAGTAGAGTACCTCTCGCTCGTCAACCGACCCAGTCCGACGAGTAGACGACTCTGTCAGCGTTGGCGGAAAGAACCGACAGAATGAGGTATCCCACCCGAATATTTGCCGGCAAGAATGTTCGACAAGGTACTCGTCGCGAACCGCGGCGAAATCGCAGTCCGCGTGATGCGTGCCTGCGAGGAGTTGGGTATCGAGACGGTCGCCGTCTACAGCGAGGCCGACAAGGACTCGGGCCACGTCCGGTACGCCGACGAGGCGTACAACGTCGGACCGGCCCGCGCGGCCGACTCCTACCTCGACCACGAGGCGGTCGTGGACGCCGCGAAGAAGGCCGACGCCGACGCCATCCACCCCGGCTACGGCTTCCTCGCGGAGAACGCCGACTTCGCCGCCAAGGTCGAGGAGACCGAGGGCGTGAAGTGGATCGGTCCGAGCGCGGACTCGATGGAGCAACTCGGCGAGAAGACCCACGCCCGCAAGACGATGCGCGAGGCCGACGTGCCCATCGTTCCGGGCACGACCGACCCCGTCGAGGACCCCGCGGAGGTCGAGGAGTTCGGCGAGGAACACGGCTACCCCATCGCCATCAAGGCCGAGGGAGGCGGCGGCGGCCGCGGGATGAAGGTGGTCCGGAGCGCCGAGGAGGCCGAGGACCAACTCGAATCCGCCAAGCGCGAGGGCGAGGCGTACTTCGACAACGACAACGTCTACCTCGAACGCTACCTCGAAAACCCGCGCCACATCGAGGTCCAGATTATCGCCGACCACCACGGTAACGTCCGGCACCTCGGCGAGCGCGACTGCTCGCTCCAGCGTCGCCACCAGAAGGTCATCGAGGAGGGACCGTCCCCGGCGCTGACCGACGAACTCCGCGAGGAAATCGCCGAGGCCGCCCGCCGCGGCGCGGACGCCGCGGGCTACTACAACGCGGGCACCTTCGAGTTCCTCGTGGAGGAAGACGAGGACCGCGAGGACGGCGAGTTGCTCGGTCCGGACGCCAACTTCTACTTCCTCGAAGTCAACACCCGGATTCAGGTCGAACACACCGTCACCGAGGAACTCACCGACATCGACATCGTGAAGTGGCAGATTCGGGTCGCGGCCGACGAGGAACTCGAATTCTCGCAGGACGAGGTCGAACTCGAAGGCCACGCGATGGAGTTCCGCATCAACGCCGAGAACGCGGCCGACGACTTCGCGCCCGCGACCGGCGGCAAACTCGAAACCTACGACCCGCCGGGCGGCATCGGCGTCCGACTCGACGACGCCCTCCGGCAGGGCGACGAACTCGTCACCGACTACGACTCGATGGTCGCCAAACTCATCGTCCACGGGGCCGACCGCGAGGAGTGCATCGTCCGGTCCCAGCGCGCCCTCGCGGAGTACGACATCGAGGGCATCCCGACCATCATCCCGTTCCACCGCCTGATGCTGCAGGACGACGCCTTCGTCGCGGGCACCCACACCACGAAGTACCTCGACCACACGCTCGACCCCGAGCGCATCGCCGAGGCCCAGGAGAAGTGGGGCACCGAGACCGAATCGACCGCGGGCGACGACGAGGAGGTCGTCGAGCGCCAGTTCACGGTCGAGGTCAACGGCAAGCGATTCGAGGTGGACCTCGAAGAGCGCGGCGCGGCGGCGATTCCGACCGCCGGCGCGAGCGGCGGTAGCGGCGGTCAGAAGCCCCGACCCGCGGGCGGCGACGACGGCGGGAGCGACGCCGGCGGCGGGGCCGACGCCGAGGGCGAGAGCGTCACCGCCGAGATGCAGGGCACCATCCTCGACGTGAACGTCGCGGAGGGCGACGAGGTGGCCGCGGGCGACGTGGTCTGCGTGCTGGAGGCGATGAAGATGGAGAACGACGTGGTCGCCGACCGGGGCGGCACCGTCACGCAGGTCGCGGTCGGCGAGGGCGACAGCGTGGACATGGGCGACGTGCTGGTCGTCATCGAGTAATCCCCGACTCCGCCGCTGTCACCTCTTTCTGCCACAACCCACTTGCAGGACGGGGGCTAACCCTCTCTCGTGTCGAAGGTCTACCCGTATCGACTCGCGGACTTCCTGCACGAGCAGGTCGGTGACGGTCTCCGGAGCGTCATCTACCACGACCGCGACGAGTACGAAGTCGTCTTCGTCCGCGAGGACTTGGAGGACTACGACGGCGAGGAGATAGACGACATCGTCGCCGACCTCTGGGCAGACTCCTACGAGCAGGCCATTCGGGAGGACCTCCGGGGCCACGGGCCCCTCAACTGCACGGTGTGGGTGTTCGAGGACGCCATCGAGATGCACTTCGTCGCCGACGACCGGCGGGGAATCGCGGTGGCGCTCGACACCGAGACGTTTCTGGCCCAGAGCAGTTTCATCGGCCAGTGTCTCGGCGTCGCGGGTCTCAAGTGACAGGCGATTCCGCGGACCCGACTGTTCGACCGTCCGACCGCCCGACGGAAACGCACCTTTCTTGTCGCGTTCGGCCCTATCGACGGCCATGAACGACACCCGTCGGGCCGTCCTCGACGCCGTCGCGGACGGGCCGATTTCCGGTCCCGACCTCGCCGAGCGCCTCGCTATCTCGCGCAACGCGGTCTGGAAGCACGTCGAGGCGCTCCGGGACGCGGGCTTCGAAATCGCCAGCGGCGACGACGGCTACGCGCTCGACGGCGTGCCCGAGTACGGCGGTCCCGCGGTCGAGTTCGGTCTCGACGCGCCCTTCTCGGTCGAGTACCACGACGCCGTCGGTAGCACGAACGACCGCGCTCGCGAACTCGCCGAGGAGGGCGCGAGCGACGCGGTCGTGCTGGCCGACGAGCAGACCGGAAGCAGAGGCCGTCTCGACCGCGAGTGGGCCGCGCCCTCCGGTGGCGTCTGGTTGAGCGCGGTCCTCCGACCCGACCTGCCGCCCGCCCGCGCCCCGGCGCTCACGCTGGCGGCCGCGGTGGCCGCGACCGACGCGGCCCGCGAGGCGGGCGTCCCCGCCGAGATAAAGTGGCCCAACGACGTGCTCGTGAGCGAAGCGAGCGAAAGTACGTCAGCCCCGAACTCTGACGGCGCGCCCGCGTTCGACGACGCGCCGGACGGCGAGGCGGCCGAGCGCGTCGTCTCCGAGCGAGACTCGGAGGTTCGCGGAACTCCGTCTCGCGGCGGCCGGAAACTCGCGGGCATCCTGACCGAGATGGAGGGCGAGGCGGGTCGGGTCTCGTGGGTCGTGGTCGGCGTCGGCCTCAACGCCAACGTCTCGGTCGATTCGCTCCCGGAGGGCGCGACGAGCGTCCGCCACGAGGTCGGCGACGTGGACCGCCGCGTCTTCGTCCAGCGCTTCTTGGAACGGTTCGACGAACTCCGGACGGACCCCGAGGCGACGGTCGAAGCGTGGCGCGACCGGTCGGCGACGCTCGGCCGGCGGGTCAGAGTAGAGACCCCGACCGAGGAGATAGTCGGCGAGGCGGTGGACGTGGCGGTCCCGGGTGCGCTCGTGGTGGAGACCGACGACGGCGAGCGAGTCCGGGTCCACGCGGGCGACTGCGAACATCTCCGACCGGTGTGACGCAGAGAAGTATCGGCCGACGGCGGCGACTTTCTCGAACTGCCAGTACGCTCTCTCTCGAACTGTAGCCCACACCCGCGACTGGACTTCTGGACTCTCCGACCCCCTCCAAGTTACGTCACAGACTCCTCGGTCGCCGCGCTCTCGCTCTCGGGTTCCGTCGAGCGCTCGCCGTCGTCGCCGACCTGCACCGTCAGCACCGGGACCGAGCAGGCCCGGACGACGCCCTCCGCGACGCTCCCCAGCAGCAGGCGGTCGATGCCGCCCCGACCGTGGGTGCCCATCACCACGAGGTCGCAGTCCTCGCGTTCGGCGTACTCCACGATGCGCTTGCTCGGCGACCCGTCGAGCAGTTGCGACGAGCACTCGACGCCGTACTCGGCCGCGATGGCCGCGACGCGGTCGAGCGCGGTCTCGCCCTCGTCGCGCAGGACTTCGTCCACGCCCTCCCACGAGGTCTCCATGTGGAGGCCCGCGAACGTCGCCGAGTTGACGACGTAGACGCCGTGGAGTTCCGCGCCGTGTGCGGCCGCCAGTTCGGCGGCGTGTTCGACCGCGCGCTCGGTCTCGGTCGAACCGTCGGTGGGCACGAGTATCCGGTCGTACATCTATCTGTTGGATGGTACCATCTCACACGGTATAAGGGTTTGCAGTCGCGCGCGTCGAGACGGCGACCGACCGCGGCGAACTACGGTTCCACGACCAACTTCCCGAGGAAACTGTCGTGGAGGACCGCCCGCTGGGCGTCCGCGGCGTGGTCGAGGTCGTACCGCGCCGAAATCTGGGGGTCGAGGTCGCCCTCCGCGAGCATCTGTGCCAGTTTTCGCAGGACCACGGCCATGTCCGGCGTGTTGTACATGCTCATCAGGTGGAGCGCCATCTCCGTGCCCCGGGCCGCCGCGATGTTCTCGAACCCGGCCGCGGGTTCGGTGTTGCCGATGCCGACGACGCGGACGCCCTGCGCGCCAACCTCGGCGTCGAAGTCGAGGTACTGGTCGAGGCGGTGGTCCAGAATCGCGTCGGGTCGGCCCGCCGCTTCGACCACGGCGTCGGCGAGGTCCTCTCGGCGGTAGTCCAGCGCCGCGTGCGCGCCCAGTTCCTCGAGTCGCGCGTGGTACTCCTCGGAGGCGGTGGTGACGACGCGCGCCCCTGCGGCGTCGGCGAGTTGGACCGCGACGTGGCCGACGCCGCCCGACCCGCCGTGGACGAGGCAGGTCTCGGCCGGGTCGAGTTCGGCGTGGTCCACCAGCGCGCGCCACGCGGTCACGCCGACGAGCGCCGCCGCGGCGCCCTGGGCGAAGTCCACGCTCTCGGGCAGGTGTGCGACGCGGTCGGTCGGTGCGACCGCGAACTCGGCGTAGGTTCCCTGCCGGTCGTTGCCGAGTCCGGTGGCGAACACTCGGTCGCCCGCCGCGAAGTCGTCCACGCCCTCCCCGACGGCGTCTACGACGCCCGCGAGGTCCGACCCCGGAATCATCGGGAGTTCCGGCGGTTCGTAGCTCCCCTCGCGGAAGTAGGTGTCCACCGGGTTGACGCCCGCCGCCCGTACCTCGACCCGAATCTCCCCGTCGTCGGGTTCAGGTTTCTCTGCGTCTTCGACCTTCAGCACGTCCGGTCCGCCGTGTTCGTGGTATCGGACTGCTCGCATGGGCGGACGGTACGCGACCGGCCCGGATAAAGCCGGACGCTCAGAGAACCGCGTCCAACTTCTCGGCGCTGAGTTCCAGGTAGTCGAAGTCGAAGGTGTAGACCTCGACCGAGACCGTGCCCGTCCAGTCCTCGCGGAGCGGTGCCAGCGCCGTCTCGAAGTCCGTCGTCCCCGACCCCGTGGGCACGTGTTCGTCGGCGTCCTCGCGGGCGTCGTTGACGTGGACGTGCGAGACTCGGTCGCCGTGGGCGTCCAGAAAGTCGGCCATCTCGTCGGCGTCCATGCCGTCCACGCGGGCGTGGCCCGTGTCGAACGTCGCGCTCGCCTCGGTCTCCTCGAACACCCGGTCGAGATGGTGGACCGTGAACGGGACGCCCGGCAGGTTCTCGACGCAGATTTCCACCCCGCGGTCGGCCGCGAACCGGTCCAAGATTCGAATCGAGTCGAGCAAAATGGGTGCAATCTCGTCCAATTGCCACTCCGGCGGCCGGGCGCTGGTCCCGGCGTGGAGCACCGCCTTCTCCGCGCCCATCTCGGCGGCGGCCTCGATGCAGGCGCGCTGTTCGGACAGCGACCCCTCCCGGACCGGGTCCCGGGGCGACCCGATTTCGAGGTCCACGAACGGGAGGTGGACCAGCAGGTCGAGTCCCTCCTCTGCCGCCGCCGACCCGACCGAACCGGGGTCGAGTCGCGTGCGCTCGGTCGCGCCGTCCAGGTAGAGTTCAGCGAAGTCGAACCCGACCGCGGACGCTTGCCGGAGCGCCTCGTCCCACGAGACCGCTCCGGTGTGGGTCTGGGTGACGTACCCCCGGCGGACTCCGGCGTCGTCGGTCACTGTTCGGCCCCTCCGTCGGTGGACGCCACCGACTGCTCGGGGTCGGCCGCCGCCTCGTCGGTGTCGGCCTCGTCGCCCCGGACGAACTCGGAGAGGTCGGCGATGGTCGGCGCGACCAGCGTCGGCGACCGGTCGCTGGCCTCGACCTCCTCGCGGGTCGCGTCGCCCGACAGCACGCAGACCGACTCGCACCCGACGTTCTCGGCGAGTCGCACGTCGGTCTCCAGTCGGTCGCCGACCACGGCCACGTCCTCGGGCGCGTACCCCTCGGCGTCGAGGACCGGCGCGACCATCTCGGCGTTGGGCTTGCCGAAGACCCGGGCCGGGGTCTGGTCGGTCGCGGTCTCTATCATCGCGCCGATGGCCCCGCAGTCCGGGACGAATCCCTCCGCGGTCGGGCAGACCGTGTCGGGGTGGGCCAGTAGGAACGTCGCGCCGTCTCGGACCGCGAGGGTCGCCTTCCGGGCCTTCTCGTAGGTCAGTTCTGTGTCGAACCCGACGACGACGGCGTCTGGCGCGTCGTCGCCGGACTCCGGGTCCTCGACCACGTCGACGCCGGCGTCGGCCAGCGCGTCGGCCATCGCCTCGGTCCCGAGGACGAACGCGCCGTCGGGGTCGGTCCGCCGGAGGTGCTGAATCACGCCGTCGGTCGAGAGCAACACGTCCTCGGGGTCGGCCGGAACCCCGATGTTCGACAGTCTGTCGGCGTAGTCGTCCTTCCACTTCGAGGAGTTGTTCGTCAGGAAGTACACGTCGACGCCGGCCTCCCGGAGCGACGCGACCACCTCGTCGGCCCCGGTCACGAGTTCGTCGTCCAGATAGACGGTGCCGTCGAGGTCGAAGAAGACCGCCTCCTTCTCGCCGAGGGGAGACAGCGAGGCGAACCGGCGGTCGGCGGTCCGGAGGTCCTCGAAGTCGTCGATTTCGACCCACCGGCGACCCGACACGTCCGCGGTGGCCACGTCGTGGTCGCGGTCCCTGACGAGGCGGTCGATTGCGGCCTCGGTCCAGTCGCCGTAGTTCCCCTCCCGCTCGACGGTCCGCGTTATCTCCTCGAACAGCATCTCCGAGAACGCCGCGGAGAAGCGGTAGGCGTCGGTCGAGACGCCGTAGGCCGCCTCCTCGGGCACGTCCTTCGCGATGTGGGTCACGCGGCCGTCGTCGCCGACCGTCACCTTCATCGCCTCCTCGGAGTAGGTCGCGGTGTCTGTAGCGACGGCGCTCCCGGCGTCGGCGTCGAGCAGGTCGCCGAGCAGTTCCGGGTCGAACACCACGTCGCCGTTGGTCAGGACGAAGGGTTCGCCGGCGACCGCCTCGCGCGCCAGATACAGCGAGTACATGTTGTCGGTGTTGGCGAACACCTCGCTCTCGACGACGGTCACGTCGAGTTCCGGGCGCGCGTCCGCGACCCCCTCGCAGAGCGCCCGCACCTCGTCGGCCAGATACCCCGCGACGACCGTGACGTCGGTCACGCCCGCGTCGGCGTAGGCCCGAAGCTGGTGCGCGAGAACGGGCGTGCCGTCGACTTCGATACAAGATTTAGGCTTCTGAAGCGTGAGCGGCCGGAGTCGAGACCCGATACCAGCCGCTAAGATTACCCCATTCACGAATAAGTCACCGCACCAGAACCCAACGCAGGTGGTATTAACCCTATCGGCCGCGCTCACCGGAGCGTCGCCACGGCCTGCGATTCGGTCAATCCGCCGCGCCGCCGAACTGGAGGACGCCGGGGTAGTCGGCGATGATGCCGTCCACGCCCGCCTGCCGGAGTTGGTCGGCCTCGTACCACCGCTCGACGGTCCACGCGTTGACCGCGCGGCCCTCCTCGTGGGCGATTTCCACGAGGTCGATGTCCTCGTAGGGGCCGAGCGACCCGTACTCGGCGTTGAACAGCGCGGTGTCCGCGATGGCGTTCCACGGCGGATGCACCGCCTCGCAGTCGTACCGGCGGGCGATTTCCATCCCGTCGGCGATGGAGTCGGCGAACACCGCCGCGACGGGGACCGAGGGGTCGGCCTCGCGGACCGCCGCGAGCGCGCCCTCCGCGAACGACGAGACCAACACGTCGTGGTCGGTCTCCGAGAGCGTCGCGAGGACGTCGTCGGCGAACGCCTGCCAGAGTTCGCGCTGTTCGTCGCGGGCCTCCGGCGGGAGGTTCTCGCGGGGTCGCACGCCGGCCGACCCCGGGTTCTTGAACTCGACGTTGACGCCGACCTCGTCGGGAATCGCGTCCAGCATCTCGGCAAGCGTGGGGACTCGCTCGCCGGTGCCCAGCACGTCCAACTCCGCGAGCGTCTCGTAGGAGGTCTCCCAGACGTTCCGGTCGGCGAGTTCCTCGGGCGCGTCGGTCAACCGACCGAGGTCGTAGTCGTGGAACGTGACGATTTCGCCGTCTGCGGTGGGCATCACGTCGATTTCGACCATCTCGGGGGTTCCGCCCACCGCGACGCCGGCGGCCGCCTGTTCGACCGCCGCCACCGTGTTCTCGGGGTAGACCCCCGCGAACCCGCGGTGGGCGATGAGCGATACGTCGGCCCGATTCGGCGCGTCCTGCCCTGTCGTTCCGCTCGTGTGTACCATGATGTGAGTTCGAGCGCCCCCGTCCGCGGAGGCGTCGTCTGCCACCCTTAGCCGGGGGTTCCCGCGAAGCGAACTTCAAGGTTTCTTTTCGAATATAAATACCCGTTACGAACGAAACCGAGTCGATAGAGTCCTCTATAGACTACGTACCCAGGCGGTTCGTCTATCTCTCTCGATTCTCCCGCGTTTCGGCGAGTCGCCGCCGGACGAGCGCCGCGACAGCGGCCGACCGCGCGCCCGCCGCCGCGGAGTCGCTCGCCGTCGAATCGCCGGCGTCGTTCGCTCGCGGGTCGGCGCCCCCAGGGGTCGAACCGGGAGCATCGGGCGATTTTCCTACCGCCGGGTCGCCCCCGAGGAGTCGGGTCCGGACCGCCGCGCGGTCGGCCGCGTCGGCGTCGTCGGTCGGGTCGAGCGCGCGGTCGAGGCCCGCGAGCAGGCCGTCGAACGAGTCGGCGACCGGGCCGGGCGCGACCGACTCGTAGTCGAAGTAGAACCCCCGTCGAGCGCGGTACTCCGCGAGGTCGTAGGCGTAGAAGACGACCGGGCGGTCGAGCAGGAGGTAGTCGAAGTAGACCGACGAGTAGTCGGTCACGAGCGCGTCGGCGTGCCGGAGGAAGGGGTAGACGTCGGTCGCTCCCGGCAGTTGGACGACGTTCGCGAGGCCGTCCGGCAGGTCGAGGCGGTCCCGCGGGTGGGTCTTGAACACGAGGGTGGCGTCGCGTTCGGCGAGGAAGGCGTCGAGCGCCGGGAGGTCGAGGCGGTCTGCGACCGACTCGTCGGTCCACTCCCGGAACGTCGGCAGATAGAAGACCAGTTCGCGCTCCGTCGAGAGGGTCTGCACCCGGTCGAGCGCGGCCGCGTCGACACCGACGGTCTCGCCCGGAATCTCGCCGAAGAGCGCGTCGTTCCGGGGGTAGCCCGTCACGGCCATGCGCTCGCGGCCGACGCGGAGACCCGACGCGAACGGGTCGACGACGCCCTCGCCGGGCACCGTGAGCAGGTCGAACTCCCGGGCCATGTCGGCGTGAGCGCGCCGGACGGGTCCCGGTAGGTCACGGAACCCGGCGTCCCACGAGATGCGCTTGAGGGGGACCCCGTGCCAGAGCAGGACCGCGAACGCGCCCGCCGCGGCGGGCATGGCGACGTCGCGGTGGCCCTGCGTCAGGAAGACGACGCCCGCCCGGAGCGTCAGCAGGAGACCCCGCGGCGAGTAGCAGTGGTACGCCTCGAACCCCTCGGCCTGTAACTCGCGGACGACCTCGGAGTCCTTCGAGAGCCAGACCGGCCGAATGTCGGGACACTCGGCCGCGACGTGGAGGAAGAGGTACTTGGCGTTGTCCGCGAACGCCGCGCCGCCTTGCGCGCCGAAGACCCACAGCGTCTCGTCGCGGGCGGGGTCGACGGCGTCGATACCGCGGTAGAGCGCCCACTGGCCGAGAAACGAGGCGTGCCCCGCGAGCGACGGGAGCGCGCCCGCGGCGTCGGTGAGCGACTCCGTGACCTCGGGGACGCGTCCGCTCAGGTCCATCGGTCCGTCTCGAACGTCGCCGACAGTTGCAGAATCATCACACCGACCCACGACGCCCGCCGACAAAAAGGCCGCCCGCTGGCAGACCCGTCCGAACCGGTCGGACGTGGCTGGCGGCAATCGTGACACTGTCTGCCGCGACAACGCGTAACGACCGATTCCGCCATTAGCAGACCTTATTACCGCAGAACCGCCACCCAGATGCAATGAGTTACAAGATCGGTCTCGTGGGCAAGCCCTCGGTGGGCAAGTCCACTTTCTTCAACGCCGCGACGATGAACGACGTGCCCGAGGGGGCTTACCCCTTCACCACCATCGACCCCGCCGTGGGCGAAGCGTACGTCCGAGTCGAGTGCGCCGCGCCCGAGTTCGACGAGGAGTGTACGCCGAACGTCGGTTACTGCGACGACGGCACGCGGTTCGTCCCGACGAAACTGGTGGATGTGGCGGGCCTGATTCCGGGCGCCCACGAGGGCGCGGGCCTGGGCAACCAGTTCCTGACCGACCTCAACGAGGCCGACGTGCTGGTCCACGTCGTGGACTTCTCGGGGACCACCGACATCGAAGGAGAACCCACCGAGGGCCACGACCCCCGGGAAGACATCGACTTCCTCGAAGACGAACTCGACATGTGGTACCTCGAAGTGCTGGAGAAGGGCATCGACCGCTACGAGAGCGGGTACGACGGCAACGAGGACGACATCGAGGTCGAACTCGCCGAGCAGATGAGCGCGTTCCGGACCAACAAGGACGAGATCAAACGGGAAATCCTCTCGCTGGACCTCGAGTTGGACCCCGAGACGTGGGACGACGACGACCGAGAGGAACTGGCCCGCGAGATTCGCAAGACGACCAAGCCGATGGTCGTCGCCGCGAACAAGATGGACACGCCCGAGGCGCAGGCGAACTACGACGAAATCACCGACGACCCCGAGTACGACCACCTGACGTTCGTTCCGGTCTCGGCCCACGCCGAGAAGGCCCTCAAGCAGGCCGACGAGCAGGGCGCGGTCGAGTACCGCCCGGGCGACGGCGACTTCGAAATCGTGGGCGACGTGTCGGGCGAACAGCGCGAGGGTCTGGAGGCCATCGAGTCGTTCGTCGCGGAGTTCGACGGCACCGGCGTCCAGCAGGCGCTCGAAGAGGCGCTGTTCGAGGAACTGGGTCTCGTGCCCGTCTTCCCCGGCGGCGCGAACGGACTGGGCAACGAGAACGGCGAGGTCCTGCCCGACTGCTTCCTCCTGCCGGAGGGCGCGACCGCAGAGGACTTCGCCCACCACATCCACTCGGACCTCGGCGAGGGGTTCCTCCACGGCATCGACTGCCGGAGCAACCGGCAGGTCGGCGCGGACGCGGAACTCGACAGTCGCGACGTCATCGACATCGTCTCCACGAACTGAGCGCGTTCACCTCAGATAGAACTCCCCGTCTCTAAGACAGGTTTCATCCGCAGAGAAATATATTCCCTGATAGAACCGGTCTGCTGGATACAGCGGATAAATTCAGCGATGAATAGAACCTCTGCTCGCGGTTACACCATGGGCGACCAAACCGTTATGCGAATCGGTCTCCTATGGAGGAGGATGGCAGACGACAATCAAAGCCGAGACGAGCAGACGGACGACGAAGAGCGACGCCAACCGGAGCGAGAGCGAGAGGAGGTACGTGACCGTGCTACTGAAGACCAACAGAAGCACGGCGACCCGAGCGAACAGCTTGGTGACCTCGACGACGCACTCGAAGGTCACGATTATCCAACCACGACGGATGAATTGGTCGAGGCCTACGGAGACTACGAGATTCAAACCCAGAGCGGGGAGAAATCTCTCGAGGAAGTGCTTGCCGTAACCCAGAACCAAACGTACGACTCCGCTGATGACGTTCGCAGTCGGATATTGGGACTACTACATCGCTAATGGAGACGGCCGAATCACCCCGTTTCGCTAGTTGGGACGGTGCGATTGGACTGGCAACATACGAATCTACAACGACGGAATTGCGAGTAAATCCGGTGTGACGAACACCTACGCCACAGATGCGTCTGCTCCGAGTGCGGACCGGTCCGGTACGACGCCGAGTAGCGCCCGGCCGAGCTGTCGTCTGGCTGAACAAAATCCGACATGTTTTTCGTGTGACCGTGAGAATCCGCACGTATGAGTGTAGACGCGCGCTGTCCGGACTGCGACGTCGCACTGGAGGCGGCCGACCTCTTCACCGGGCAAGGGGAGTTCAGGGTCCGGACCGACGCCGAGAGCGACGACGTGTTGGCCGCCGTCGGCGTGACGAAGGCCCTCGACGTGACGCCCCGTCGGTGTCCCGAGTGCGGGTTGGTGCGCCTCTATGCCGAGGAATGAGTCGTCGCGTCTTCCGACCCGACCGGCCGCGTTCGACTGCCCGCGACGGACTCAGAGGATTTTGGCGTCGTCGATGACGATTCTGTACACCTGCCCGACGTCGAACGTGTCGTCGTACCCGTTCCCGGTGTGGCCCTCGACGCGGTATCGACCGTTGCCGAGAGAGGAGACTACGTCGTTGTTCGTCTCCGCGCCACGCCACTGCTCTGGATGCCCGACGCCGCGGACCGGTCCGTCGGCCACGAAGTGGTAGTCGAAACCGATGTGTTCGGCCGCCCACACTTGGAATCGGTGGTTGTACGTGCCGGTCTCTCTCGACTCGCCTGCCGTGTCCGTCTCCGCGGACCCTCGCGTCGCCGCTCCCGTGACGAGGGGGACGGCCAAGGCCCCCTGCCCGAATCGCTTGAGGACAGTTCGTCGCTCGGTGGTCTCGTCGTCCGTTTCTCTAGCCATACGTTACCACATGACACAGTGGGTCGGCGATACGTATCAAGTCCCGCTATCGTCCACGGCGTCGCGCCCAACTTATATCGGGCGACGACGCCGGTCTGACCTCCGAGAATCTGCCGTTACTCTCGGCCGGGAATCAAGACGGCCACTCCGGGATGGCGGTCGGTGCGCTCGCCCGTTCGGCCCGTCGGTTCGGTATCGCTCGTTGTTTCCCGACCAATGATAGGTTGACCGGCGACAACGACGATAGCTTTCAAGGCGAACGAGGCGGCGTCGCGTTCCAGTTCCGAACGCGACTCGGAGTCCGTCCTCGCCGACCTCCGCGGGACCCTTCCTACCGATTCCGATACTACTAACTCTTGCACGCGGAAAGTATAGTCCGAGCCTAGAATGAGATTACACGAGTATCAGGCGAAGAGCGTCTTCGCCGACGCAGGGATTCCGACGCCGGACGCGACGCTGGCGTCGTCGGTCGACGAGGTAGTCGAGGCCGCCGAGGACATCGGCTACCCGGTCGCCGTGAAGGCACAGGTACACGTCGGCGGCCGCGGGAAGGCCGGCGGCATCAAACTCGCCGAGAGTCGCGACGAGGCCGAGCAGGTCGCCGACGAGATTCTCGGCATGGACCTCAAGGGCTACCACGTCGACCGCGTGCTGGTCGAGGAGGCCGTGGACTTCGTGAACGAACTCTACGTCGGCGTCACGATGGACCGCGGCGAGGGCAAGCCCGTGGCCATGGTCTCGACCAAGGGCGGGGTCGACATCGAGTCGGTCGCCGAGGAGACTCCCGACGCCATCGCTCGGGAGCACATCGACCCGGCGTTCGGGATGCATCCCTATCAGGCCCGCAAGGTCGTCTACGACGCGGGCGTCCCCCGCGAACTCGCTCGCGACGTGGCCTCCGTCCTCCAGACGATGTATCAGCTCTGGGACGACCGCGACGCCAGCGAGGTCGAAATCAACCCGCTGATGGTCACCGACGACGACGAGATTATCGCGGCCGACGCCGTGATGAACATCGACGACGACGCGCTGTTCCGCCAGCAGGAACTCGCCGAGATGGAGGAGGAGACGTTCGAGGACGACCTCGAACGCAAGGCCAGCGAGTACGGCTTCGACTACGTCCGACTCTCGGGTAACGTCGGCATCATCGGCAACGGTGCCGGACTCGTGATGACGACGCTGGACCTCGTGGACTACTACGGCGGCGAACCCGCCAACTTCCTCGACATCGGGGGCGGCGCGAAGGCCGAGCGCGTGGCGAACGCGCTCGACATGGTGTTCTCCGACGAGAACGTCGACGCGGTCGTCTTCAACATCTTCGGGGGCATCACCCGCGGCGACGAAGTCGCGAAGGGCATCAACTCCGCGCTCGAACAGTTCGACGAGATTCCCAAGCCCGTGGTCGTCCGCCTCGCCGGCACCAACGCAGAGGAGGGCCGCGAGATTCTGAACGACGAACTCGTCACGGTCGAGGAGACCCTCGAAGACGCGGTTCAACGCACGGTCGAATACTCCGAGGAGGAAGCACAATGAGCGTTCTAGTCGATTCGGACACCAGAGTCGTCGTACAGGGCATCACCGGCGGGGAAGGCAAGTTCCACGCCGAACAGATGATGGACTACGGCACCAACGTCGTCGCCGGCGCAGTGCCGGGCAAGGGCGGCCAAGAGGTCAACGGCGTGCCGGTCTACGACACGGTCCACGAGGCGGCCCGCGAGGAGGACGCCGACGCCTCGGTCGTCTTCGTCCCGCCCGCGTTCGCGGGCGACGCCGTCTTCGAGGCGCTCGACGCGCCGCTGGACCTCGTGGTCGCCATCACGGAGGGCATCCCCACGCAGGACATGGCCAAGGTCAACAAGCGCCTCTCGGAAGTGGACACCCGACTCATCGGCCCGAACTGTCCGGGCATCATCACCCCCGGCGAGTCGAAACTCGGCATCCTGCCGGGCAACATCTTCGAGTCCGGCGAGGTCGGACTCGTCTCCCGGTCGGGCACCCTCACCTATCAGGTCGTGGACAACCTGACCTCCCGGGGCATCGGTCAGACCACCGCCATCGGCATCGGCGGCGACCCCATCATCGGCACCGACTTCATCGACGCGCTCGAACTGTTCGAGAACGACCCCGACACGAAGGCGGTCGTCATGTGCGGCGAAATCGGCGGCGAAGACGAAGAGGAGGCCGCCCAGTTCATCGCCGAGAACATGGACACGCCGGTCGCCGGGTTCATCGCGGGCCGGACCGCCCCGCCGGGCAAGCGCATGGGCCACGCGGGCGCAATCGTCTCCGGTAGCGGCACCGGCACCGCCGAGAGCAAGATAAACGCGCTGAACGACGCGGGCGTCCCGGTCGGCGACACGCCCAACGAAGTCGCGGACCACATCGAGGACTTCCTGTAAGTCCGCTCTATTTCCTTTTCTACTCGAAAGCGGCTAAGCAGACCGTTAGAGCGGCCAAAAGCGAAATCGCCCGACTCGCCCCGAATAAATAGCCAGATGAAACGACCCCGATATTCCGTCACTTCTCATTTATTCGATGATACACGTCTCTCTTGCGCTTTTTGCTTAATCCGCCGCGGGCACAGCACTTACCCGCGACTAACCCCTAGCGAACACGTGAAGACACCCCAACCCATTCGGTCGGCGGCGAACGAAGAAGACGACTTGACCATCGCCCGTCGGGAGTACGACGACGAGAACGTCGTGGTCGTGGACTTCGGCCGCGGCGTCGAGGTGGCGCTGGACATCCTCGGCGACACGGTAATCGTCGTCGCGGGTGACCGCCAGTTCGAGTTCGAGGTCCCCGAGGAGGCGACCGAGATTACCACCAACGACGGGATGCTCGTCATCACGGAAGCGCGAACCGACTGACGACCGCCCGGTCCGTCGGAGCCTATTCTGTCGCGGTCTACTCTGACGCCTCGCGCGATTCGTTAGCCACCCGGCCGCCGATTCGCCGGGCGTCTCCCCGGCGTCGGCCGGACTCGACCCGGCGTGCGATTTCTTGGTCCACTTCTCCTCGACCGAACTGTTGCCCATCACCACCACGTCACCGCCCTCGACCTCCAGTCTCGTCTTTCGGAGGTCGATCGTCCGGACCTCTCCCGTCACGTCGCCCGCGACGACCGTATCGCCGGGTTCGAAGTCGGGGTCCCGCAGGAGGTACACCCCGGAGACGGTGTCGGCTATCATGTCCGAGAGCGCGTAGCTGACGCCCAAGGCGACGAATCCGGTCGCGGTCCCCAGACTCGCGGCGATGTCGCCCATCCCCAGAATCTTCAGGAGCGTGAGCGCGGCCGCGAACCAGAGGAACACCGCCGCGACGGTGGTGAACAGGTCGGCGACGAGTTCGTCGGCGTAGAGTCGCCCGAGCGCGGACCGGACGAGTCGAAGCGCGACCCGAATCCCGGCGAAGGCCACTGCGAGAAAGAGGAGCGCGGTCAGGAGTTTCGGAATCGCGTCCACGAGTCCGGCCCGGAGTTCCGCGAGCGTCTCGGCGACCACCCCGGAAAGCCAGTCGGTCTGCGCGACCATCATACCACCGTCAATTCGAGCCAGCGACAAGAACCCTCGGGCGGCCCCGCCAACGGGAAAGGCCCAATACCTCCCGGTGTCACGTTCGAGTGTGAACGTCACCATCGTCGATTACGGCGTGGGCAACCTCCGTAGCCTCCGGCGGGGCTTGGAACGCGCCGACGCCGACGTGGAAGTCACCGACGACCCCGAGGAAATCGCCGACGCCGAAGCAATCGTCCTGCCCGGCGTGGGCGCGTTCGAGGAGTGCATGCGCAACTCCGCGCCGTTCCACGACGCGCTTCGAGACGCCGCCGCGGACACGCCGATTCTGGGCATCTGCGTCGGTCTCCAACTGCTGTTCACCGAGAGCGAGGAGGGCGCGCCCGACGGGGTCTCGGCGAGCGAGTCGAGTCGAGGCTCGTCGGACGAGGGAAGCGAGTCCGACGGCGAGACCGTCGAGGGCCTCGACCTGATTCCCGGCCGGGTCGAGCGCCTCCCCCGCGGCGAGGTCAAGGTCCCGCACATGGGTTGGAACGAGGTCACGGTCGAGCGCGACCACCCGCTCGCAGAGGGCATCGCGGACGGCGACTACGCCTACTTCGTCCACTCGTACTGCGCGGCGGCCGACGATCACACCGTCGCCTCCTGCGACTACGGCTTCTCCGGGGACGGAGCGACCGGAGAGTCGAACGACGCGCCGTCGGGCGTCGGGTTCGCCGCCGTCGCGGCCAACGAGGCGGGCAACGTGATGGGGACGCAGTTCCACCCCGAGAAGAGCGGCGAGACCGGACTCCGCATCCTCCAGAACTTCGTGGACTACGCGCGTCAGTACCGCGAACCCGCGTCCGAGGCTACGGCGGACTGAGACCAAGCGCGGGAACCGGGACTCGCGAGCGCCAGAAATCGGGGAGAAGACAGGAATCGAGCGGAGGAACGGAATTCAGTACGAAAGGTGGAAATCGAGCGGGGGAACCGGTCGGACGAATCGAACGGGAGGGACGGTCGCGGAACGCCGTTACCGGTTCAGTTCGCCGAGGCAGTCCTGACAGTACTTCGCGCCGACCATGTTCGACGCGCCGCAGGTCGAGCAGGCGAACGAGTCGGCCGTGGGGACGGGGTCGGCCGCGGCGTCCGCGCCGCCCGACCCCCGACCGTCGGCGCGAATCGGTCCCTTGTCGAGCGCCTCGGCGGCCGCGCTCGACACGTCCCGGGGTGCGTCGTCGCGCTCCGCGAGCGCCAACAGGAGCGCGTCGTCGCGAATTCTCTCCAGTCCGCGTATCAGCCCCAGATACAGGAGCGTGGGCGCGGCTATCACGAAACAGGCCATCAGCAGTCGGAGGGCGAGGTTCATGTCCGAACTGCGGTGAGCGATCCTTCTTAATTGTACCGATTATTTGAAGTCCTGTGCCTCGGTACCGAATCTGCGTCTCAACGGGCGACGTCGAGGTCTACGAAGGCGCTGTCGTCGGCGGTGAGCCACGAGGTCATGCGCTCGGTCCCGAAGACGCCTTCGGGGTACACCGTCCGCCGGTCCGGTCGCCCCTCGTACTCGACGACGACTGAGCGCAGCGCGATGTCCGGCCGGTCATCGTGGGCCGCTGTCTCGAAATCCGCGAGGTGGTCTGGGTCGGTCCGTGTGTCGGTGGTGTGTGGGTCCGTACTCATGATGTTCCGGCCGCACGTGTCGCTGCGACCGGATTCGGCTAAGTATTTTCTATGAACAATATATATACGTTAGGTCGAATCCGAGCCGTCAATAACCCTGGGCCGGTCCCGTTCCGAGGTTTCGGTCGGTCATTTCCGGGGCTTGTTTTCTCGTGCCAACCCTCGTGATATCTCATCACATCCGCTTCCGTAAGGTAATTTTCAGTGCCGTGTCAACCAAGTATCGCGTTCCGGAGACGTCTCAACTGCGAGTGAACTCTCGCTCGTCGGACAGTCTCCACGAGACACATCTCTCGGAACAGAGAACTAACGATGACAAGTACGACGCGAACGGTCCTCGTTGCGGGACTCGTGGCGCTCGCGGTACTCACCGGAGCGGCCCTCGCGACCCCCGCAACCACGACTACGACGACGGACGAACAGGTCAACGAAACTGCCTCCGTATCGGTGTCCGACCAACAGTTCGACGGCGAAGCGGTGACCATCGACAGCGCCTCCCTCCCCGACGGCGGGTTCGCGGTGGTCTACAACGAGAGCGGCGAGCGCGTCGGTCACACCGACTACCTCGACGCGAGCGACCACGAGAACCTCACCGTCTCGCTGAACGCGACGGTCGACCGAGCGCAGGTGCTGGTCGTGACCCTCGTCCGCAACAACGGGAGCGAGAGCTTCAACGCCTCCGCGGACTCGGTCGCTTACCAGACCGAGAACGGCGCGGACGTGTCTGACACGAGCTACGTCTACTTCCAGAAGCGCGGCGAGCAGACGACCACCGAGGAGACGACCGCAGCGGACACCTCGCTCACGACGACTGCGGAGACGAGCGAGGAGACGACCGACGAGTCGGCCGCGTCGGACGCCACCACCGAGGAGACGACCAGCGAGTCCAGCGGCGGCGGCGTCCCCGGCTTCACGCCGATTACCGGCGTCGTCGCGCTGATTACGGCGGCTCTCGTCGGTCTCCGTCGGAGCTAACGCCTCGACTCTCGCGGAATTCTCCCTTCTTTCGTCGCGGGCGCCGGCGAGTCGCCGACGCCGAGCGAAGACGAACCGACAGCCGAGTTTCGGGAATTGTATTTTCGATTCTTTTAGACCCCATTCGGCGGCGCAGACTTCTCGCTTCGCTCGTCGTTTTGCGCCGTCAGAAGTGGGTCGGGGCGGATTCGAACCGCTCCGGACTTCGGTGAAACAAAGTTTCACCTCGTCCATATAGTTCACGCCTGCTCACTTCGTTGCGCGGGCGTTCACCGCCGACCTGCTTGTAGGCTGTCAGGAGACTCTAGACAAAACGACCCGCAGGAGAACGCACGACTAATTGGGACTTGACCGGGCGCGACACCAACTGCGTCACAGGGGTAAGCACGAAAATCATGACTCGAAAACTTACCCCGGAAGACGCAGTCGAACGGTATCTAGACGAACGCAAACCCGAAGTCAGCGAATCAACCCTCTACAACTACACCTACCTCCTCGAACGGTTCGCAGACTGGTGCAACACCCAAGGAATCGACTATATCAACGAGATTGATGGATTCACCATCCACGACTTCAAACTCTTCAGACGCGACACAGACGACATTTCCAACCTCACCCTTCACAAAAATATGTGTACGCTCCGGACGTTCATCCGGCACATGGAGTCGTGGGATGTCGTAGACGATGGACTCGCGGACAACATGATTCTCCCCGAGATCGACTCTGAAACCCGTGACAGGAAAATCAGCGCAGAACAAGCGCACGAGATGCTGGAGTACCTCGACAAATACGAGTACGGAACAAAGAGACACGCGCTATTTGCGATTCTGTGGGATACAGGAATGCGGTTAGGGTCTGTCCGGTCACTAGACCTTGGCGACTACCACTCAGGAGAGAAGTACATCGAACTCCACCACCGACCCGAATCCGACACCCCTCTGAAAAACGCGGAGGGCGGAGAACGTGAAGTCAACCTCCACGCATGGGTTTGTGAAGTGATTGACGACCACATCAAGATGAACCGTCACAACGTGACCGATGATTATGGACGGAAGCCGCTGTTCACCACTGAACATGGCCGTCCGGCTCGTTCAGGGCTGAGAATGCACATTACTGCATTGAGTCGTCCTTGCCACTATACAGGAGAGTGCCCGCATGACAGGGAACAAATGGAGTGTGAAGCGTGGACTGACCGGGAGTACGCCGCCCGATGCCCTAGCAGTATCAGTCCGCACGATGTGCGCCGGTCTTCAATCACAGAGTGGCTGAAGCGGGGACACAGAAAGGAAATTGTCAGCGATAGATGTGACGTTTCACCGAAGGTTCTCGACAAGCACTACGATGTTAGGACGAAGACGGAGAAACGTGAGCTTCGGAGGGATGCATTCGGTATGGATTGAGTGTTCACACGCGGGCATTAGATACGCGAAGAACCAGCCACCAACACGTCCACCGCTGTTGGAAAAGGAATCAATCACGTCACAGAAGAAATCGACTCACGAGCAAATACAGCGACCTGAGAACAAACCCCCTACTGTTCAACTGGAAACCACTTCGTCGTCCACATCCTCATCGCCACTCGGCATCACAAACCCATCCTCGGAACTGACCCTTTCATCCCTGAACGCCAACCGGACAGGATCATCCTCATCCCCAATGTATTTTGGAAGGTCGCGTTCGTCACTCATTGATACAATATCCTTGTTGAAGACTGATAACTGTCTAGTCCGCCAACCCCGACGCCGACTCAAAACTCGTGTCGAACGTCACGTCCACCGACTCTGTTCGTGCATCTCCACGTTTCTCATGGAAGTCACGAAGTTCGTCACGCTCAACCACATAATTCAACGTATCCCGAGGCCACTTCCGAGGTTCACGGTCAAGCAATTCAGCCAACGTACACCACCCAACGAGACCTAGCACACCCTTCTCAATCTCCTCGACTAAGTAGAACGCATCAGGAATCGTCTTTTCAGGGTCGTCCAACGCCTCATAGACGTGATGCTGGTCCATCAACAGTCGCCCAGTCTCGTCGTAAGGCGTCGTCTTCACGTCCACCCCAAACCGAGCGATTTCCAAATCAACTCCATCATCCCCTTCATCCTCGTAAATCTCGTCGTCAAACGTATCTTCGACACCATACCATTTCGCTACTGCGAGTTCGCCTTGAACCCCTCTGAAATGCGCCATGAACGAGTTCTGATCCTCGTCAAGGTATCCACGTCCATCCTTGCTTGAGTCTCGTTCACGGGCAAGCTCGTAGCAACGCTGAATCTCAGACTCGTTCAAATACACAACAGGGTATGGCCGGTCGCTGTAGTCTGATTGTCTAGACGCTTCCGAACCCGGGTCGGCAACACTCATAGCCGATCCCCTCGCTCCGACGTTTCCAAAAGCCGTTCGCGGCGTTCAGGACACGCTGAACCCCCCGAGTTCAGAATCGTCTTCGACACGCACGTTCGACACGCATACACCACATCGTCGTTACTGCCGTACACACGGCGGAAATCGTCTGAAACGTGAGTTCCGCAGTTCCGGCACTGGTTATTTGCAAGCTGTACTTCCTCGGTCGATGTCTCGTCTTGGACTGTCGTTGACATCGTTCACTGCACGGTCGAGAAGAGACCACCCTTAAGTGTTCTATCAGGTATAGTTAGGAATAAAAACACACCATCCTTTCCCGTGACACCACCACTTCCGGTAGTCAACGATACCAGCGTCTAGACGCTGGCCACCAACAACCACGTAGAAACAGAACCAACTCGTCTGTCAGCACGCCCCGAAACGCATGGTCACTCGCCAGTCAATTCCTCATACTCCTCCCCCAACTCAACAAGTCGACTCATATCCAAGTCATACGTCTCAGCAAGGTCCCGCGCCTCATTATACGTCTCCGAGAAAAGCCCGTCATAAAAACTATTAATAGACGAACCCGGCTCCATATTCTCTAACTTCCGTTCAGCCTTCGCAACCAACTCCTCATACTTTTCCCGCGCCTCATCCTCACTCAAACGCTCCTCACGACGCTTCTCAGCAGCCTTCTCCTCCAACACTTCAATCACACCATCACCACTCAACAACGACTCAACACTCCCCGTCTGCACCGCAAACGACGTGAACACAGACTTCGACTCATGCAAATCAGCCGCCTCATCTTCAGACAACCAACCTTCCTCAACAGCAATCCCCATCATCCGAGTCAATACACGATTTGCTGAATAACGGTCAGGAGCCTCCTCAAGCATCGTGTTCAACTTTGTGAGACTGGCCTGACGAGCAACAATCTCCTTCGTGAAGTACGTCTGTGAAGGCTTGAACCACTTCTCAACCAACCGTCCATCATCTGTCGACCACTCCCCAGACAAGTCACGAATCTTGTTCACGTTGTTACGATACCCCTTTGCATCCTCGTCACTCCCCTTCAACTCCATAGCACGAACCACGTCTTCAACCATCTCATCCACCGCGTTACGCAACCGCCGGTCGTTCGTGACGTGTGCGTACAGTACGTCGAGATCCTCTGCAAGCGTGATGATCTTGTCCACAGTCGCACTCCGACTCACACCGAACGCAGTTCGGATAATGGACTCAAGCTGACTCTGGGTGACTCGATGGGAGAAGTCGTCCTCGTGTTCGCGCTTCCACGCGAGAATCCCCTCCAGCACGACGACTCGTTGCCGGTTAGACTGCTTGAGAACATCGTTATCACTAAAGTCAGCCTCGTCAGGGTCGATGAGTCGGTCGTGACCCAATGACAGTTCGTTGTATTCCGACTCGTCCGACTCGTCAGAAGAATCGTCGTCTGATTGCTGAACGCCTTCAATCGAGACGTTCTCGCCAGCGACCATGCGAAGCATGTCGTTATCCGCCATGACCGCCAGCTTTGCTGCACGGTTCAGGAACTCGGCCATTGAAATGCCGAGTTCATCTGCTTGAACGTCAACTTGGTTCTTGACCGATTCATCTGCACTCGTTGTCTTGAGTGTTGCCATACACTTTCCCGTATAGAACATAGGTATATAAACCCCAGATTGTGATAGACCATAACACACCAACCAGAGAAACAGGAAACATAGAGTAAAACACCTCTACCCACGGAAAACAAGAAACACGGTTGAGAAAGTGGTACTAAATCAGAACCATGTTTTCGGGATATTGCACGCCCCACCACCCTGTCACGAGAGTCATGAGTGTCGTAAGAACACACCACCATGTCATAAGTGTCCTAAGTGTCATAAGACGAATCTGGTCCAACACCCAACCCGTCAAACCCGAGAAATCACGCGGTAGAACAGAAATCGGGTTGTCGTCTGGTACTAATCGAAAACATGTTTCTCCCCCCGTCCGGTCGTTCACAGAAGGGGCAGGGGGAGTCACGTCAATCGAACCCTCGTCCAGTCATTCACAACACGCCCCCTCCACCCTCGATGTAACTGTATCACCCCGAAGTAGACCGATCTGGTACAACACCCAACCCGCGAAACACCGAGAATCACGCAGTAGAAGCAAAATCAGGTCGTGGAATGGTACAAATCGAAAGTATGTTTCCCCCTCCCCCTCGATCTCTGAAAGAGTAGGAGGGGGAGTGAGTCGCAGTAAACAGCAGAGTGACGAGTCCTCGCCCGCACCGCATCTCTCGTTCTCCGCTTCCCTCGTAATCGGTCGAGTTAGGACGCCTACTACCTCACGGTAGTAGTATTCCTACTACTACCGTTCGTTTAGGACCCTCTACGGGTATTGTTTGTACTATACCCTTATAAACCTGTTCCTATTCAAAACTAACATTAATCTTTGTTAATAGTGTATCAGTGGAAAGACCATCGTCCAAACAACACTCAGCGTCAATCAAACCAGCGACCCAGTTGATTGACTGAGCGAGCTACCCCCGCCTACTCTTTCAGAGAGCGAGGGAGGGGGGAAGACATGTTTTCGATTAGTACCAGACCGAACCCTCGAAACCGCGCTACTGTCGGAAAAACGGCGGCTCACGAGTTCGGGGTTGTACCAGATTCGTCTTATGACTCTCGTGACTCTTAGGACATGGTGGTCTTCCCCAACGCGACAAGTAATCATCTCGCTCATTCGGTTCGGTTCCCCCCGCCTACTCTTGTGAACGTCGAGGGGGAGGGGGAAACATGTTTTCGAGAAGTACCACTTCGAGAACCGAAAACCGTGCTACTGTCCGAAAATCGCCGGCTCACGGGTTCGGGGTTGTGCCAGATTGGTCTAGACCGGGTACTTACGGTTACAACGAGGGGGTAGGGGGCGTGCTGTGGATGTAAAGGATCCCCCGACTCGGCGACTTTCCTTTCGGGCGTGCATAATGCGGTCGGGGGAGATGTGTCTAGACGGGTTCGTCGTTGCGAGAAGAACGGAAAGGGGTAGGGAGTTGAAACGAGTCCAAGACGAGACGTTCTCCCTCTAAATCGTTAGTGATCGGGGACCACGAGAGAGTGAGTGAGGTTGTGGTTCCGACAATCGACTTCTGTTTCCGATGAACGTGAATCGGTCAGGGAGTAGGCACAGGCCCTAACCAGTTGAGGGTGATGGTTGCCCGTTTATAAGGGTTTCTCCTGTTCTAGATAGGTTGAGTCAGGTTTTGAGGTTGTTCGTTGTATTCCTGTTCGGTGGATTTAGCACCTAATACAGGGTTTCTTGATGTATGAGTGTCTGGGAACAGTTATGGGCGATACTGATCAAGTGTCTTCCGGGGAAGAAGAGGAGTATAAGTATAAAGGGACAGTGAGGAATCGGTTTCCTGATTCTGGCTGGAAGGCCTTAGACGAGGACGTTGAGTATCCTTTCCGGATCGAACTCATTGACCGGAGTGACATCTCTGTTCGTGACCGTGAGATGCATGAGAGGCTTGCTGAAAATCGTCGTGATGTGGATGAGGTGGTTGCTGAAGGAGAGGACTAGACGGGATTCCTAAGTTTTGTTACCGGTACACAGCACAGGTGTCCACCTGACCTACTGGGAGCGGGGACCCTGCTGGATGCGTGGGTATTCTTTGACGTTGTTTTCGTAGGTTACTCGTGCTTGCTCGTTGTGTGTGGGGGAGTTGTTACGGTCTACTCGTAGCGAGTAAAGCGTAGAGTTTGCGCGTGGAACAACTATTTAAGGTAAGAAATACTACATTTTGAGTATGAGTGAAATGGTAACAGTACACGAACAGAAGTTGGACAAGGACGCAATCGACGTGCTTCGTTGTCTAGACGAGCATGGCGAACTGACGACTTCAGAAGTGCAGAGTCGATTGAATCACAAGAACAATGACTACACTCGACGCCGATTTGAGTGGCTTGAGAACGCGAATCTGGTGGCTTTGAAGAAGGTTCCATGGAGTAAGAACGATGAAATCTCGGTGACTGAAGCGAGTATCACGGAAGACGGGAAAGAGTTCCTTGAGAGTTGGAATTTTGAAGGTATCGGCGAAGGGCTACCTGTCGAAGAACGAGTCCGGCGGTTGGAGGATCGCGTGGAAGAGTTAGAGTCGGAGAATCAGCACCTACGAGACGGGTTCGTGGCCATGGAGCGGTATTTGGAGCAGGAAGTGAATGTGGACCTGAATGAGTTCCTTCCTGAAGAGTAGTTCTTTCTTGTGTTTGGTTCGAGGTGGGCGTGGGTTCGTTGTAGAAGGAACCTCTGTCTAGACGCAGAAGAGTTCCGGTGCGGGACTTAATTCTGCAATGCGTCCAGATTCACATCCAAGTCTGTGTTCTTGCAATGCTCTCGTATGGATTGGATGACGATCATCTTTATCGGAACTGACTTGACTGCGCTTTCCTGTCTGAGTTGCTGATGCAGGTCTTCGGGGATTTCGATGTTGATTCGACCCATGTTTTCTGTGTTGTCGACTGGAGGATAGTGCCATAAGTAAGGTAGGTTGCTGCACTGTTGTCAGGTGGTCAGGAAGGGTCCCTGTCAGAAAGACGCGGGCATTATACGTCCGTGTTTCAGGACACAATGCTGTTCAGAAAACGGTAAACACGCCCCATAGACCACATCACAGGCAACCATAGCGAACGAATGTTATTTACAAGTGCTATTTTGAACGGAATGTCTTGAGTCTCAGACTCCATGTATTGCCTGACCGCGTCTGCTTCTGCTGATGTTGATGCTGACTGGAACAAGTCTGTACGGAACTCTAACGCCAAGTTTGCAAGAAAATCAGGGTTGGACCCTCCGTGTTCTGCGTGGGCGAGTTCGTGTTCGAGGATGATGTCGTGGGCTACGGGGTAGTCTTTGAGGGCTTCGTCAAGAACTACTGTTCGTTCTGCTATGTGGAACCGGTTGACGTGTGGCCCTCCCGGTGAGTATATGATTCGTACTTCGTCTTTGTTCATCGTGTTGGCAGCGTGGTCTGTCCCGGGATAAGGGTTTCATCGGTGGTTGGGTGGTCAGGAACAGGGGTGTGTTATTGCGTGCGCGAGTGTGGCCATGTCTAGACTGGTGAGTCTGGTTGATTCTGTGTAGGTGTGGTAATAGGGTTTGCAGTATTATAGATGAAAGGTATAAGTAGGGATAGTGTCTACTGACGAGTGATGACAGCTCAAAACGATACTGTCCAAGACGAGAACAGCACGCAAACCAACGAAGAAACCTACACGCTCAACGTCGAGGTCTTCCCCCACAAAGGCGCACGAGAGAAAGTAATTCGTGAAGCAACGATCACGGTTCCAGATTCAGCAGTCGAAGGATACGACCTTTCAGACGACATGAGCGAACTACCCGGAATCGGCGCAAAGACAGTGCAAACGCTCGGATTCATTGAATCCGGAACTGTCGGCGAGTTCGCCGCATGGCTGTCGTGCATGTATAAAGTAAGTCCTCTCAAGAAGGAGGCGCTCAGAACTGCCGAACTGCGGTTGGATGACCGGTACAGCATTTTCAATGACGACCGGATCGCGGTAAACGTACATGAGGAGGACGAGTCGGACGGTAGCGACGAATCGAACGAGACTGACGAAGTGTCCACAGACGGTGGCGAACAGTCGGACATCAACGACGACCAGCCCACTGTCGGAGAACGGTACACGGACGAGGACTTCCACTCTGTCGGCTACTATCTTGGCACTCGGAGTGATAACGTCGCAGAAACCTATCTCGACGATCAGGTTTCTGGACAACGTGACGACCCAAGCAATCTGGAAGGAGATTCGTTCACTCACTCTCTTGAAGACGAGGAGAGTTTGAGCGAGTACGTTGCAACGACCCACGAAAACTGGAAGTACGAGGATGTAAGTGAGCTTGGGAAGGCCATGCTGGATGCAGATCGGCTTGCCGACGCAGACCTGTTGACGCGCAAGCAGGCCGAGGTGTACGCCCTCCGGGAGATTGCAGGGTTCGACCGTCTCAAAACTTCGTCACTCCTGCAAATCACCGAGTCAGGGGTTGACAACCACTTGGCGGCAGCTCGGGAGAAGATCGAGTCTGCGGAAGAGACGCTTGACGTGCTGGACGACGTTTCGGAGGGGGATGCCTAATGCAGGGTCATCTGAGTGAGGTATGGCTTGTGCTTGGTGAACCGGTCGAAGACCGCACACACCGTCTCCATGCAGAACGCGTCAAAATCTACGAGTCCCGCGCAGGCCGTGAAGAGGTGACTAAGCAGGTTACGACTGATGCGCGTCTGTGGGATGTTGAGGATATTGAACAGCATACCTCGGGACTTGAGCTAAACGTTGGCGTCCTTGATGATGATTCTCGGGAGTTGGTTGACTCGGTGACTCGTCCGGTTGAAAAGTAGGTAACTGGTCTTCTTTTTCGTGCGGGGTGTGGTATGTGTAGTCTTGTTATGAGTGTCTAGACGCCGAAGGCGGAGCGGTCTGTTACTGTGTCTAGTTGGTGTCCCAGTAACCGGGATGTTCGAGTGGTTGGGTGGTAGGGAAGCCTCCACTGTCCAACCACGACATCTGTTTAAAAGAGAATCACACGGACTATAGCAGGCAGAATAGCAGGATGTCGATTAACGTCCTCTATGTGCATCTCCAACCAGTGCCACAGCAACCGGGGTGTAAGCGCCTAATACGAAGTATCCAAGATTTTCCAGCCATTGAGTCTCTACAGACTGGATAAGATTCACTGATCCTACGATTCCTGCGATTATCAATAGTCCGATACGTACTTGGTTTTGATTGAGTGTCATCAGGTCGACGTGACTGGCTCACTCGGGATAAGGGTTACATCGCATTGGGTTGTAAGCTGGTGTCCACTTGTTTCCAGCTTGTAAGCAACCCGGTGTAACTTATAAGGGCGGAGAGTTGTAAGCGTCGACCGCAATGTCTAGTACAAGTGACAACCAGTGGGCGACCTATATCAGGAAGTCCACAGAGGAACAGGACGACCAACATCAACGACAAGACATCAAAGACTGGTTCGACTACAAAGACATCCCTGTCGCGGACGTAGATTTCTACTCAGAGGCAGGCAGTGGAGCATCAAGTAACCGTGACGAGTTCAACGACCTTCTGAACGCAATTGAGAATGGCGAATATTCGGACGTGGTGGTTTGGGAAGTTTCCCGGATCGCCCGGAAAGGCGAGTTGGCACAACGATTCTTCGACTCCTGCGAAGACGCAGGCGTAACCATCCATGTGACCAATGGTTCCGTCAGGAAAATCGAAGCTGATGGAACAGGCCGTCTAGTCGCAGACATCATCGCGAGCGTTGCAGCTGAGGAGCGACGACAGCTTATCCGACGAACAGAGTCCGGACAGAGACGCGCCCGGGAGCAAGGAAAATGGTTGGGGCAGACCCCTGTTGGGTTCGTTCGGAGTGACGAAGGGTATCTGAAGCCGAACCTGAATCCTGACTACGATTCTGGCGAAACCGGGTTTTTCGACGTGGCAGACGCCTTAGAACGGGTTGAGTCCGGGGAGTCGTACAACAAGACTGCCGAAAACACACCGAATCTTACCCGGCAGACACTTTCAAAGATTCATCAGGACGACGACCGTCGTGGATGGTACATCGAGGGAGAGGCCGAGGATGACCGTGTTCAGGACGCATTGACTGAGGTGGATGTATGAGCTACTCGAGTATTGCTTTGGAAGATATTGTCGGGATACTGATCTGCTACGGGGTGTTAGCTCACATGTTCCTGATTATGCCTCCATATAACCCCATCTGGGTGTTTGCTGGTCTTTTTCTTCTAACAGCCCCGATTTTTGTTCCTGTGTTTGTGATACTCTACATCTGGGAAGTAGTTGAGGAGTTAGTGTTGACGGACTCATTACCTCGTCAGGCGACGTTGGACGAGTTCTGAAACTCGGTATTGGTTGCTGTCACGGACTGTAACACTCGTTCTGTTCTGTTGATAAAGGGAGAGGCGTCTAGACGCTTCGCTTGCAACCGAGGATTATAGACTGTTGCACTACTGCTTCTGCTGCAACTCCTACCTTCTCCGAGGGTTCAAGCCTGCAAAGTCAACGAGATAGATTGTGACCAATAGTTCCCAGACTGAGAGTACGAGCATTGTTCTTGAAGGAATCTCGCGGAGCGAGATTACTGAAGAGTTTGTTACCGAATTAGCAGAGCTTGCCGACCACCATGAGCTTGAAGTCTCGGGTGTCTCTGTCTTACAGGACTGAAATCAATACTATCGGAATTTGGCAGAGGAGGATTACTGACACAATTTCTAACGCGATACGGACAACTGATTCGAATTTCCAGTTTTAGCGTTTCCTCGGAACCGAGGGATTGCGCCACTCACTTAACCCTTAATTTCAGTTTGAGGACAGGGTATATCCCTTGTGAACCACGAACCCCTAATATGGCTGACGCAACCAAACCAATCACAGATCACGTACTCCTTGATGTCCTTGGAGACTCGCCCCGAACACGCATACTGACAGTCCTGATCGACCACCCAGACAAAGAGTTCGACGCTGAACATCTCGCGGAATACGCAGGCGTCAACGCGGACACAGTACGCGACCACATCCCTGCGTTACGTGCGTGGGGCGTTGTTCGAGACGAGGAGGTCATACAGACGAACAAGGACAGTGACGCTGTAGCGGCGTTCGCAGACGCAGAATGGGCGTTGACAGAGTATCTGGCGTCGAAAGAAGATGTTGGAGAGGTTGACGATGATATGAACCCAATCGACTCATGACCTGCCGAGACGACGACGAAGACGAAACTCCTGAAATCCCTGAGTCAGTGTTAGAGGGCGCGAAACAGATTGCTGAAGGGGAGACAGTGAGCAAAGAGGAACTGTTGGAAGACGCGAAGGACAGTACCGACTCTAACTAATCCCAACCCCAATACTACCGAGCGTCTAGACGAATCCACATGGACCTGAATACGAGAGCGCGAATTGCACGCGCACTTGGAACCTCAGAGGATTTTGAGAACGAGCGAATCAGCGTTATCGGTGCTGACAACGACCTGCCAGACGATGCAGAAACTCGGACGTTGGTCATCCGGGTTGAGAAAGACGAAACCGAATACGCGAACAGCGGAGAATAAGCGGGTTACAGCGTGAGAATGTGGCGTTCTTCTTCCGGGACTACCCGCTCCGGGTCTTCCCCGACCTTGACTAGATGGTGGTAATCGGCAAACTTCGGAGGGTTGGATTCCTCAACGTGCTTGAACGTCTCCCCAACCAGTCTATCCGCGTCAGGATTGTCAATGTCAATTCCTTCGATATGGTGGTCTACAAGGACGTTAATCCCCATCTCGGTCTTCAGCATCAGGATGTCGCTGTAATCATCAACCAACCTGATTACGTCTGTGACGGTGAACTCGGATTCAACAGATGGAAGCCAGCGGTCTAGTTCAGTTCGTCCTCGGTTTCTGATGCTGATGGTTTCGATGCTGTGCGTCTCGTTCGATGTCTCGTCTTGGGTTGACATCAACAGGGTGTCGAGAAGGGACAAGGGATAAGGGTTCTATCAGTTACAGTTATGAATCTACACGGAATGACTATCGGCTGGAAGTCGTGACAGCTCCGGAATACCTATAGACCCATGCTGTGACGCACGAAAACAAGATGGCCCAAAAGGACACCGACCTCCCCTTCGGTGACGCCTTCTCCCCCGGCTCACTCATCAAAGACGGAGAAGTACAGTTACCACTCGTCCTCGAACTTGTAAAGAAACACGAAGGAGACGTAGACGCATTCACCGAAGAGATCGCAGACATCTTCTACCCGGACTCCCCGAACCCAGAGACCTACGCAAAAAATGTTCCACTCGCCCTCGGCGCGGGTGACAAAGACGGATACGAACTCGTCACCGACGACTTCTACTTCACCGAGGTAGGTGAAGAACTCTACAATATCCGGAATGACGAAGACGAACTATACGACAGACTCGCCCAACACATTCTACTCAATCTCCATGGCCGCAAATGCGTCGACATAATCGACGATCTGAAACTCGGCGGTGAAGCGACGACCACTCACAATATCGCTCGAGAACTTCGGCGACAGTACGGCATCTACATGAAGGAATCCAGCACGCACTGGAACCAAATGCGAGGCTGGATGGCGCAAGCCGATCTCATCAACACGAACACCCACCATATCAAACTCGACCATGAGAAAATCGACCAACTCATCGGTCTCGACACAGAAGACCGATTAAGTCTAGACGGTCTGTCCCCTGCTCAACGCGCTTTCCTTCTCACCCTTGCCCGAATCGATCCGGACGACCCGATACGCAACAACAAAGTCCGAGAACTGGCCGAAGACACCTACGACGACATCTACTTCGACAGTAAAAGCACCACCTCACAGATTCTCGACCCGCTTACCGAAGCCGGATTCATTGAATACGAACACACGGCAGACAACCCTTCCAAACCGAGTGAGGTGTGGTTAACCAGTAAAGCAGAAGCAGACGTTTTGGAACCGCTTCTAGAAGACGCACAAGAACGAACCGGAGTTCCACGCGCAGTGCTACGTCAGTCATTCGATGAGATTCGGAGGGACATGGAGTCCGATATGAACTACCTGAAAGGCCGAGCATTGGAAGCATTCGCTATCCGAATCGGCCTCATGCTCAATTTAGAGTTCGAGGACTGGCGAGTACGAGGTGTGGAAACAGGCGGAGCAGAAGTCGACGTGGTCATGGACCAGACCGGAATCTCGCTCAACAGGTGGCAGATACAGTGCAAGAACACAAAGGAATCCGACCAAGACATCCGGACGAAACACGTCGCCAAGGAAGTCGGAATTTCTCGGATGGTTCAGTCCAATACCATTCTCATGTTCACCCGGGCAGACGTAGTTCCAGATGCCCGTCAGTACGCCCGGCAAGTCATGCAGAAGGAGAATCTCGTCATTCTGTTCTTGACCGGTGACGACCTTGACCAACTAGACGACGACCCAGACCACCTCAGCCGCACTCTCAAACGGCAAGTCAACCGTATCCGAGAACTAAAAGCGATTAGTGACGACTGACGTTAGTCCATCAGTTCCACGACCTCATCCCAGTCCTGCTGGGCATCCGGCTTCGTAATTTCTTCCATCTTCATGAACCGCAACTTCGACGTTCGGAGGTACTTCTTCTGGTACTCGAACGCCAACCACTTTCGTTCAAGGTCCTGAGCAACACGGCCAGTCATGTTCGACCCTGCAAAGATGTCTAGGACGGTATCGTCCGGCTGTGTAAGGAACTTGATGAAGAACTCGGGGAGTTGACGGGGGAAGCGAGCGGGATGTGGGTCCAAGCCGGTTTCCTTGCAGGCGTTGAGGTAGTGCGTGTTCGACGCAGTATTCGCAAGTTCCAGCACATTATCATCAACGTATTGTGACAGGATACTCTCAACTAGCTCATCGAGAACGTCATTTTCGGCTGCAACGTCAATGAGTTCTTGCGAGATGTCTGCGTCTTCTAGAATCTCCACGAACTCAGGGGCATAGTCGCTACTGTTAACTGAATCCCAGAAATTCGGACGGATTGCACCGTCTGCGTCCTCCGGGTCATCGAACGTGTCGCTGATGTCGTGTCCGGACGGACGTTTCTTGTCACGGTAGCCCTCGTCCATCAGCTTCTTCTGTGAATCGCTGTACTCCTTGAGGACACGCCGATTGTCCGCCTCGGGGCGTTCGGACTTGGAGAACCACCAAACGTGATTCACGGCGTCCTTCACCCGAATGCGTTCAATTGTGACCCATTGTGCGGGCGTCGGGAGTTTCGCTGGGTTGTACCAGTAGAAGTCTTGTGCGAGATTGAAAGGCCCCTCGTCGCCCGCGATCTGTGTCAGGAGTTCGAAGTGGTAGAGCGACCGAACGGGCTTCCCTTTCTCCCATCCTCCGCCAATATCAACGACAAAGCTCCCGTCCTCGGTGAGAACGCGGTACACTTTGTCCACGAACTCCATGAACCATTCATTGTAGTCCTCGGGGTCTTCGTTGCCGTACTCCTTCTTCTTGCGAAGTCCGAAGGGCGGGGAAGTGACGACAAGATCAATGCTGTTCTCGGGGAGTTCATCGAGAAGCTCCTTGCTGTCCCCTTGGAAAGCAGCACCGTCCGACGTTTCGTAGTACGCCTCCGAATCAGGTAGAAGACTTGTTATCTCAGTATTTCCGTCCATAGTTGATTCAATAGGTTCCGTGGTTTGGCCGCTTGTTGATGTCATGATTTCCGGGGCTACCTGATTGTATCGTTTTCTATCCATCCTACGTCGCGTAGGATGGCCGTCAGTCTACGTCTTGCAGAGCTGATTTATAAATGTTCACCATCCTACGTTGGAGAGTTAGGACTATGTATGACGATTTCGAACAGCTAGGTAAGCGGAATGGCGCGTTCACGGAATGAATCGACGGGGAAGTACGAGGAGGTTTACAGTGACGATGAGATTCTGAATCTGCTGCGAGGAACACGTTTGGGGACCTCCGAGATAGCTGACCGTCTAGACTGTCACCGGACAACAGCACACGATAAACTTGTGGGTCTTCGTGAGCGTGACTGTGTTGAGTCGACCCGAGTTGGGAATACTCTCTTATGGGAACTAGCAGGCGAAGAATAGCCTGTATAGTAGGACTTGGTTAGGAGAATAACCGGCTGAACGTCCACATCGACAACCCCATCAGCAGAAACGAGAATAAGACAAACGCAATATCTGGCCCTGTCATACCTTGCCTTCGACTATCTCGTTAACGAAGCCCATCACAGACCCCTCATCAAGAACTATCCGGCGAACGAGTTCAGCTTGCTCACGTCGCAACGCTTGATTCTCTGCTTCAAGCAGTTCAACGTCGCAGGCAAGGTCTCGACGTTCATCTTCGACCGTATGCAGGTTTTGACGTGCAATCTCTTTCTCCTTCCTGAGACGCTCGTTCTCCTGTTCTAGTTCGTGCAGGCGCTCTAACGTTGCTTCTGTAAGGTCGTCTCCGGAAACCGATTGTTTGTCAGTCGATTCTGTGATTCTATCAATGTCTGTTGACATACACAGCCCCGTCGAGGACTCTCAAGGGATAAGGGTTACATTCATAACCATACCATCGGCACATAGACTGTATGACGGTAACAGCAGTCGTCAACTTCTACGAAGACGGAGAAGACATGCTTGGATACGTCGAGATCGAGAACGCGCCACTACCACGTGAAGGAGAAATCGTATACACAGAATGGGGCGTATATGAGGTCCAGCAAGTTCGACATGACACCTACCAAAAGAGCCGGGTGAAAGCTCCTGAAATCATTCTCGACGTTGAAGACGTATCCGACGACTACGAATAATCGGTTCTCACACGCACACGCTCTCGTTTGACTGCTGGATTGGAGTCCTCTCTACGTCTAATTATAGTCACGTAAACGTAATCAGTGAGAACCGTAGCGAGAACGCGTAACACGTCGAATGCCGGTGAAAACTCTGTCTAGACGAACTAGTGTCCGTTTCCATTAAACCCAGTACAGGTATAGAAACGTTCTACGTACTGTATTCGTCAGAATCGTGCATCGGACAGGCGGCGTGGTTAACCCTTTAACGCGCCCGCGTACACGCGAAAACTCAGAACCAAGAAAACAAACCCTGAAACGACCGTGAACAAGGAATGCCGGATGTCCGGTCAGTCACGAATGGGATTTGACCGCACGCCGCACAGTCTTCTCGCTCACGTCGAACACATCCGCAACCTCTGCCTGCGTCAAATCCTGACTCTCATATGCGGTAGCCATCCACCGATCACGTTGCTGTTTGATGTCCTGTTCGTCGTCCTCCTCCTCGATACACCAATCCCAATCCGTCTCTTCCAACGTGTCGTAGGTCCAGTCCGCCGCAGGAATCCCTGACAGGCTGAACAGTTCATCTTCCGGCTCACCGTTCTCAATCGTCTCATACACCGTTGCGGACTTCTTGTTCTCCTTCCAAACCGTCTTGGACAGGCGTCGAACGTCAGGGTGAACGTCCATCCCGGTGTGACCGATAATCACCACCGATACCCCCGACTTCCGCATGAGCTTCAACGTCGAAGACAGATTTTGTTCGACCTTCGCCCGGTGGTGGCTATACCCGGAAGCGTGGCTACTGAACTCGTCACCAATGAATAGCTTGGGCGTATCCTTTTCGACGCCCTCCATGTCACCGTTAATCCAGTCGTGCAACTTCTCTACGTCCGTAATCTCGAAGTCAGCTTCCTTCGCACTCCGGATGTTAGTCCCAACAACTCCACCAGTCGCACTTTTCCAGAGTTCTGCAAGGAGGAGGGCGAGATCGGTCTTCCCCGAACCCATGTGTCCGTACACGGTTGTCACGCCCGCCGTCCGCGTGATGAACTCGCGTAGGCGCTCGTACAACTGTACGCCCGAGATGTCGTTGCTGTTGTTGACGACACCGCTGGCGAACTGCATCTGCGACACATTCCCACTCTCCACAGCCTGCCGAACATTCTGTGAGACTGCACGTCGGAGGAGACGTTGGAACAACGGGTGGTCTTCCGGGTAGTATGCCTCTTCAGACGGTTTGTGGTGCTGGACGAACGAATCCAACAGGTTAACCTCCCGTTCGGTAAGCAACCCGGCTTCTTCGAGCGCGTCAACGCCATCCTCACGCTTCAGCAATTCGCGGAGTTGAGCCGCCGAGTATCCGGCGTTGTCGCTCATGCGTCCACCTCCCCTTCGTTAGGGATGTCGCCACGGGAGACGCTGGATTTCGCCTCCTCAAACCCGGTTTGTTCCACTGAATCAGGTGCTTCGACATCTTCGAGGGAGTCAATCTCGTTCATGATTTCGTCACGGACAGCACGACTGTCGTGCGCGGTCAGATCCACCGTCTCGTTACCAATGCTCTGCCAAACGCGGCTTTCGATGTTGTCGATGATGCTGGGAAGTTTCGCGCTGAACTCTTGCCCGACACGCGCCCAGTAACGATTCCGACCACGGTTCGCACGGATCTCCTGCTCGTTGTTCATGATTTCAGTATCGGACGCTGCACCACGCCATGTACCGGTAATCTCGCCGTCCTCTGGATTGAAATCCCGACCCACCCAGCACGGACTTCCGTGGATTTGGAATTTATGCAGACGGCCTTCTCGGACGGTTAATTCTTCCGCGTTTTGAGGAGACGACACCCATAGGTCAGGCGTTTCCTCGTCTATCGCGTTAATGTCGTACAAATATTGCAGGTCAGGGTTCCAGAGTCGTTTCACGAACCAGATGGTTGCAGGACTGAACACAATCCCGAAACCAACGAGAGACACCCCAAACACCTTGATTTGATCCATCGTCGCCGGAGCAATCTCGATACTATGACCGGTCAACAGCCACCCACCAACACCGATGAGTGTGAGACTGGCAATACCAGTTAGAGACAGGATTTTGATGCCTTTCAGCCGTGTCTTTGCACGGTCGAGTTTGAGTCGTTCAATAGTCTGTTCAGCTACCGTAGAGTCGTCGTTAGAATCGTTGTTACTCATAGAGAAATCACCAAATCACGGCTTGTAGTCCTCGATAACGTTCGTCCACCCATTCTTAATCTTCCTTCTCTTGTATGCGACGAACGCCAAACCGACGAGGATGATACTTGATCCGCCAGCCGCCCCACTAAGGTAGATATGAACGGTTTTGATGCCATTCACGAGGAATGGCGTTTCAGGGTTGGAGATGTAGTCCAAATCCTCTGAAGTTCCAATCCAAAGCTCCTTATCCCCACTTTTCTCAGTCGCCCGCATATGGACGACATTACGACCGCTAGATAACGTTTCGTCAGTGAAGGCCACATCCCCTCCTTGCTTGTTTTTATCAACGCTGTACGGGTCTGTGATGGAGATTTGTTGCGGGGTCTCACTTTCGATGACAATTGTGACGACTTCGCTGTCCCAGTCAACAGCAACGACTGACGTGGAATTGTCTATCTTTTGGTAGTGGCGTGGGATGCATTGTTTCGTCGTGGTTCCTCCTTGCTTCGTGACGACTTGGATGCAGTCTTGATTGGTCTGTCCCGAGGTAGCCCCGGTAGCCGGAGTTGTCGTCGTTGTCGTCGAGGATTGTTGGTTGGTAGTCGATACGTCTGTGGTCGTTGTTGTGGGCGTCTGCGTAGTCGTAGTGTTGTGCGTGGGCGTACTCGTGGTACTGCCCGTGTCCGCACCTGCAACACCGATACCACTAGTGGCTACGAGAATGACCAGCAGCGCCGCTATACTCGTTTTGCTTGTCTGCATAGTTATGACTGAAAGAACCGCGTCAGAGAGGCGAGATTGCCTCCTGAACCTGTTGCTCGATGAACGATTCAACTGCACCGGTCGCCATTGAGATAACGTCTATCCCCGCGATTTGCGCTATCAACACCAATGCGACGATAGCGATGATCGGCTTCAGGAAGTCGTCAAGGATGCTGAACACGAACGACAGGAGGAAGAACATCAACTACCTCCCTCCCGGAACCAAAGCGCGACACCGATAACGGACATTAGGACTCCGAGGGCAATCTGTCCTGTCCGTAACCCGGCGAACACGGTTGAGAGACCGCCAAGGACAGAACTGATACCATCATTGAACGTCTCCGAGGAAACACCTCCACCGCTGTTCGCCTCATACAACAGGCCATGTGATTCGACAGTAGCGTTACCGTGAACCATCAGATCGTACTCATCGTAACCGCTCACTGCATCAAGCGTCATAAGGGTCGTCTCATTACCAACGTCTGCGTGCGTCTCTGACAGCTTGATACGCTCCCCGGACGTAGTATTCACTCCATAGAGCGAAGCATCCAGACTGCCGTTCGAGACCTCCAGATACGCCTTATCAACCGTCTCGTTCGAGTCAGACGTGAACGTGTACGTGGTCTTCGCGTCGTTCGGGTAAGGGTCGTTGTGATCGTAGATACTGTCTCCATCAGTATCCTCGGTCGGGAACTCAATCTTAACGTTATCAACCGCGTTATCGCCGGAACTCCCCGTCCATCCACGATACGAAACAAGCGAACCGGAAGCAGAGGGGTTAGAGATCGAGTACGTCAGGACAGTCTGCCCATCAATCCCAACAGTGACATCACCCTGATCATACAGGATTGATGAGTCGTAGGAGTCCTTCCCATAACTGTACGACGCCGATTTCAGGGTATTCCCTGACGATTCATTAACGAGTTTGACAGTGCCTTTCCCCTCCGTGAAGACGACACTATACCCAGTGTTTGCTGATGTCGCGTCATCACCAAACACCATGATATTGACGTTACCACCGGTAATTCGAACGGTTTGGTTAAGACGGACAGTGTCACTGCTGACCTGTGAGTACGTCCACCGTCCGTTAGACGACGAACCTGCCGGTGAGACGATGAACCGGTCACTCGTTGAGTCGTAGGTTGCTGATCCTGATTTGACGAGTTCGTCTGGGTTCGTTGACCCGTCGCTGTTGAACACTGTGTACCATCCTGTCGTCGCGAGAGTTACCCCCGTAACTACGTTTGCGACGACAAGCACTGCTATTATGACTGCTACCGTTTGTCTGGTTCTGTTCTCACCTCCATTATCGTTTGAGTTGAACATGCGTTAGTGTCACCTCCAAAGAGAAGCGTCTAGACAGTGGTTAGTCCCGGCTCAGAAGCACAATCCCGAGACCAGCGACAAACACAACGATACCGCCGAGTTGCGCGTCACTCAGACCGAACCCACTAGACGAACCGGACGAGGAACCGGAACCGGTGTACGCCTCGTAAATCAGGCCGTGCGACTGAACAGTTGCGTTACCTTCGAACTCGATGGTGTACGTGTCGTAAGTACCGTCGTCAACACTCACTTCGACAAGCTCGGACGAACTGTTAACCTGCACATTATCCATCGAACCAACAACCGAACCGTTCGCCGTCACGGTCACGTCGAAAGTACCGTTCGATGCTTCAACGTAAGCAGACGAGACGGTCTCGTTGTCAGACGCATTCTCCGTGAACGTCTGCGGAGCGTTGTCAGGGTACTCGTCCTGACTGTCCGACACACCGTCATCGTCCGAGTCAATGTCGTAGCTGATAGAGTCCGTGTACTGAGTCCCGTTCACCGTGTACGCCACGTCAACACTCCCGGAGAGCGGGACATCAGCAATATCGACATACAGCATACTATCCGTGTTATTCCCGGAGAACGTCGAAATCGTCGCCACAGCCCCTTGCTCAACCACGTAGTCGGTTGAGACAGTGGTTCCGTTCAGCGTCACAGAGTCGATTGTGACGTTAGTCGTGGCGTTCATCGCGTCAACCCCTACTGCAATCCCAGTACGGTCGTCTGTACTGTTGTCCGCCGGGTCGGGGAAGACGACGCCTTCGTTTCCAGACACAGTTCCAGCGATTGCTGGTCCTGCGAATACCGATGCTACTACCGCAAGCGCTGCCATGAGGGCAGCAAACCGTTTCGTTGTATCGTTGTTACTCATTCTAGTTCTTACCTCGACTTGAGATGAGGGCGAGACCGCCGAGAATGGCGAGAATCGCCCCAATCTGTTTCATGGACACGTTGTCCAGACCTGTTCCACTAGACGAACCCCCACCGGCAGTCGGCTCACGCTCCTCAATCTCCATGCGGAGCGTCTGCATATCCTCCATCTTCTCAAGCAACCCGCTCGCGTCACTCGTCTTGTAGACGTATTCACGAGTCTGAATCGACTGAATCTCATCACCTGACTTGTCAGTCATATTCTGAATGACGAACTCCCCTTCGACGGTTTTGAGACCGCCGTCGAGGGTCGCCAAGTTAACTGGCCCTGAGAAATTCGACGCAGTATACGTCGTATTCGTCTCCCAAGTCCCGTTCGGAGGGTTGTCGGCAAGCAGGAGACCCTCGTAGGTCTGACCATCCATCTGGACAGTCATATACCCGGATTCGTTCAGATTCGGGGTTTCAAGACCCATTGCGGCGAGACCTGCAACCGTATTATACATCCCCGACGAATTCTTCGCGTCAACCCCTTGCTCGAACATCAGGGTCGTCCGCGACATTACGTCAGAAGCGTTGATACGGTCTTCTTGGTAGGCATCCCACGTCGAATCGACGTAGGGATCAACCTCGCTTTGGAGCGAGGAGGCCTTACTGCCAAGTTTGTTCCATCGAGTTTCGAATTGCTGGAACTCCAGATATTGGAGCCGGGAGTAATCAGACGATGGAGGGGCAACTGCAATCCCCTGCAGATAGACCTGAGACCCATCAAAATTCCCTTCAGACTCGAAAGTCCCTACGTACAGACTGTTGTACGAAGGTTTCTGTGTCATTCCGGAGACAGTCACGATTGCTGGGGTGCTGTACCCCGACATGTTCATCCGGAGTGAAGACACGTTGTGAGAGGTTTCGTTAACCAGCGTAATCTGTGTGGATGTGTAGTTAGTACTGTCAACTGATGTCGTCGCATCATCACGGCTCTCAGTTGCAGTATACACGTAGTCGTCAGGGACCTTTTCCTCCATTACTGCACGTTGACGTAACGTATCTGCTGCCGTCAGCGATACATTCCACGTCTCAATCAGGTTGCGTTGTTTGACAGCGTAGTAATCCTCGATGGCTTCTTTCGCCGCGATCTTCGCTTCAGCCTTCGACTTCCCGTTTTTGTAGGCTTTGGCGATAGCTTTCTCGGCGTGCATCCACGCAACTGACTCTGTATCGTTCAAATAATTGTCCATCACCGTGAGCGAGTTCTGTGTCTGCGCCTTCTGCCCCGACGCAGCCGAGTAGATGTCGGTTTTGGTTTGGTTGGCGTCAGACTCCTGCATGTCCTCGATAACGTGGTCAACGTGGTTGTCCCCACACTTGTCCTCGTTAATCTGCCCTGCAGAGAACACGGCGACAACCATATCCAATCCGTCGCATTCGTGGGTTGCTGACGCCCGCTGAACAGGACTGGCAGGACCCAGAACCGGAGTGAGACACGCAGTCGACACAAGCAGGAAGACCGCGACAACTGACGCTACACGCCGCAGGAGGGGAGTACGTTCGTCAGACTGTGCATCATCATTCATAAGTTGTTATCCGAGGTAGGAAATGCTGGCCGCTGCGCCTGCTTCAAGCAGGAACACAGCGAGACCAACGAAGTCGTTACCAGTAATCGCGTTATTGACTTCAGGAACCCACTGCTGAATGACCATCACGAACAGCGCAGCGCCGAGAAGGGCGCGTTGCTCAAGTTCAGGGTCAGTCGAGTCGATTTCGTTCGTCGCGCCAATTCCGGCGAGAGACACGATACTGCCGACAAAGGCGTAGCTCGCGTCAAATCCAAGCGCGGTGAACAGGGTTTGGTTGAAGTCGATACCGAACAGGGAAATACTGCCGATCCCGGTCGCTACAACGCCGAACAGGGCGAATGCAGCGAGCAGTGGGATGTCGATTCCATCGAAATCAAAACTTGACATTCTATTGAATCACCGAATTAACTGTTTCTGGTCGGTTCAAACGCGAACACGCCGCGTATGCGGTATAAATCGTGTACGCGGGTCTGGGGACCACTCCAGACAACGTCACAGCCCGGTGATGGTTCGACGCTTAAAAACCCTTCATCGTGCAAACCAGTCTCACACCGTCTAGACCGAGACCCTCCAGATTACAAGTGAAAACCAGCAATTCAACCCTCGAACCCTTCGAAACCACGCTTATCATTTCGCTGACTTACGAACCTCGATTGTAAGTGTTTCTCCCAACACACCACCCCCGATACCGAGTTAAACGTTGACATATAGACCCCGTATTTTCTCTGCGTCACAGAACGAACTAGTCCAAGCTGACTCGGAGTGCTGCGAACGCTACCCCTTGCTGAGGTATATAAGGACTCACGCACTCCTTCAGAATAACCCCGTGACGTGGAAGGTGCGCGTCAGCCGAACTGGTGACTTCAAACCCAAAAACAGGACTCTCAAGACTACCACCGTGCAGCCGTCTTGCGATTATTGGTCCTTCAGAATGCGGAAACGAGCGAATGGGTCGGGGCGGATTCGAACCGCCGACCTGCTCCGTGTGAAGGAGCTGTCATAACCGGACTAGACTACCGACCCGGGCAGTCCATTCTTCCCCCTTCCCGGACTTAAGACTTACTTTACGGTCGGAAACGTGACCGCCGTCCGGGACTCTCCGCGCGACACGGAGCAGTCCCGGCGTCAGACTCGTTCGCGGGCCTTCCGCACCGCGCGCCGGGCGCGGGTCGTCGGCGTCTGCTCGCGGCCAGTGGCCTTCCGCACGCGTCGCTCGACGGGGGCCAGTTCCTCGCGGACACCCCGGGCGAGGTGTCTGCCCGCGCGCTTGCCGTAGTACCACGCGTCTTCGAAATGTTTGTTCATGTCTCACGCACCATTGTGTTCCTACGTGAAGGACAGATATAGCTCTTACTCCGACGGAGCACGGTCGCCACGAACTGCGAGACGCGCCACCTGCCGGCGGTGAAGATGCGCGCCGCCGGCGGTTTCCAGTCGCGCTACGTTTCCGTCCGAGCGCCGGAGCGTGTCAAAAACTGTTTATCGGCAGGCGGCCACAGTGTCCCTATGTTCACGCGGTTCTCGATACCGACGCCGTTCCAAGTCGGCCCGGTCAACGCCTACCTCGCTGGGCGGACGCTGGTCGACCCCGGACCGGGGAGCGAAGAGGCGTGGTCGGCGCTGCTCGACGAACTCGAAGCCCGTGAGATGGGCCCGGCCGACGTCGAACAGGTGTTGGTAACCCACCCGCACCCCGACCACTTCGGACTCGCCAAGCGGCTCCGGGAGGCGGGCGCGCGGGTCGTCGCCAGCCCCACGACCGCCGAGGTCATCGCGGACTTCGAGGCCCGACTCGACTACGAGCAGTCGTTCTTCGTGGACTTCTTCGAGACCCACGGGATGGCCCGCTCGACGGCCGAGACCATCACCGACCTGCCAGAGGTCTTCCTCAACGTCGCGCCTGGCGTCGAGACCGACACCACGCTCGAAGACGGCGAGACCGTCGACGTCACCGGAACCGCCCTCACGGCCGAGGCCGTGCAGGGCCACGCGGCCGGCGAGACCATCTTCACCTACGAGGCCGACGGAGAGAAGCGCGCCCTCGTCGGCGACCACGTCCTCCCCGACATCACGCCCAATCCCCTGCTCCAACCCCCGGCCGAGGAGGGCGGCGAGCGCCCGCGAGTCCTCCCGGCGTTCAACCGCTCGCTGGCGAGTCTCCGCGAGCGCGAGTTCGACCGCTTCCTGCCGGGCCACCGCGAGGAGATCACGAACCCCCGCGAGCGCATCGGCGAGATTCTGGACGCCCACGACGACCGGACCGAGAACGTCCGCGAAATCGTGGCGGACGGCCCGACCACCGCGGTCGAGGTGATGGAGGAACTGTTCGACGACCTGCCGGCGACCGAGTACTTCTCGGGGATGAGCGAGGCGGTCGGCCACCTCGACGTGTTGGACGACCGCGGCGAAGTCGACGCGCGCGAGCAGGGCGGCGTGGTCGTCTGGGAGGTGGCGGAGTGAACGACCTCCAGTCGGTCGCACTCGGCGACGGGGACGCAGACCTCGTCGTCACGGGCGGCCGGGTCTGCCTGCCCGAGAAGGGAGAGTTCCAGTCGCGCGACGTGGTCGTCGTGGACGGCCGCGTCGCCGCCCTCCCCGAGGACGCCGACCCGGTAATCGGCGACGAGACCCGGGTCATCACCGCGACCGACCGCGTGGTCGCGCCGGGGTTCGTCGACGCCCACACCCACCTCGACCTCCACCAGACGTTCGAGAACGCCTACCACTACGCCGTCGAGGCCGGCACTACCACGGTCGTCTCGGAGGTCACGGGCTACGGCCCGGCCTTCGGCGCGGAGGGCGTCGAGCAGTTCCTCGCGGCCACCTCGTACCTCCCGGTTCGCGTCCGGGCGGTCGTGCCCCCGCAACCCCTGCTCGACACCTTCGAACCGCGCTGGGCCGACGACGAGGAGGCCGAGGCCCTCGCCGACCTGCTGGCCGACGACCGCGTGGTCGGCGTCGGCGAGACCGACTGGATTCACGCGGTCGGCCGGGACACGCCCGCGGAACTGCTCTACGAGCGCGCGGACGCCGAGGACAAGACCGTCTCGGGCCACGCCGCCGGATGTTCGGGCGAGAAGTTCGCGGCCTTCGCCACGATAATCGACGACGACCACGAGGCCATCTCGGGCGAAGACGTCGTGGAACGCGTCGAGAACGGCGTCCACGCCATCGGGCGCTACGGTTCGATTCGCGACGACATGGACGCTATCGGCGACGCTTACCCCGACGTGCCAACCGCGGAACTCTCGCTCTCGACCGACGGGATGTGGCCCCGCGAACTCATCGACGAGGGGTGCATGGACGCGGTGGTCCGCCGGGCCATCGAGGAGGGCGTCGAACCCGCCGACGCCATCCGCATGGCGACGCTCAACCCGGCCCGTCACTTCGGACTGGCCGAGGAGGGCGTCGGGTCGCTCTCGCCCGGCAGCGTCGCCGACATCGTCCTCGTCGACGACCTCGACGAGGTGAACGTCACCACGGTCGTCAGCGGCGGGGAGGTCGTCTACAACAAGGGCGAGTCGAAGGTCGCGCCCCGGAACCACGAGTACCCCGACCACTTCTACGACTCGGTGAACGTCTCGGCCGACCCCGAGCAGTTCCGGGTGCCCGCCGACGCGGCCGGTCCCGGCGGCGAGGTCCGCGCGGTCGAGTACCAGCAGGGCCTACTGTCGGGCGAGACGACCGTCTCCCCGCCGGTCGAGGGCGACCGACTCGTCGCGGACCCCGAGTCGGGAATCCTCAAGGCGACCCTGCTCGACCGCCACCCGAGGCGCGACGCCTCCGACCGAAGCACGGACGCCGGAACCGGCTTCACCGGTTTCGTGACGGGTCTCGGCCTCGACTCGGGCGCGGTCGCCACCACGCTGGTCTGGGAGACCACGGGCGTCCTCGCAGTCGGCGCGGACGACGAGGCCATGCGGACCGCGGTCGAACGCGTCGCGGAGATGGGCGGCGGGTGGGCCGTCGTGGACGACGGGGACGTAATCGCGGAACTCCCGACTCGCGTCGCCGGCGTCTGCTCGGACCTCGAAGTCGAGGAGACCGCGAAACTCTACGACGCCGTGGAGTCGGGCCTCCGGCGTCTCGGCGCGGACGCGGAGCGTCCGATGCTGGCGGTCCAGACCATGACGTTCCCCGGCGTCCCGAAACTCAAGTTCTCGTTCTCGGGCTACGCCGACATCCTGAACCGGGAAATCGTCGGACTGACGCCCTGAGTCCGAAGCTCCGGCGCGCTCCGGCTTGCTATTCGAGCATCTCCTCTTCGGCCCCGGCGTCGCTCTCGTCGGGCGTTCGGACCTGCTCGTCGTCCGCTCGTTCGTCGTCCGCTCGCTCGTCGCCGCGGTCCTCGGGGTGCTCTCGGATGGTCCGAATCTGGTCGTAGGGGAAGAAGTTCCGCCCCTCCTCGCGGTCCAACCACACGCCGCTGTCGTAGAACTTCAGTTCGTGGCCTCGGACCGGAGACGTTACCTCTCGCTTGCCGCCCTGCTCGCCGGGTCGCTGGACGAGGTAGACGGAGTAGACACTCTCTGACATCGCAGCGGCAGTTCGACGCAGCGGAGCAAAAGCGTGTGGGTCGGTCCCACGGCCGACCGACTTATGCCTCCGTCCGTCGCACGCACGGTAACCATGCCGACGACAGTTCTCGTCACCGGCGCGACCGGGACACAGGGAGGGGCGGTCGCCGACCACCTGCTGTCAGGCGACCACGGAGAGTTCGAGGTTCACGCGCTGACTCGTCACCCCGAGAGCGGGGCGGCCCACGAACTCGCGGAGCGCGGGGCCGAGGTGGTGCAGGGCGATCTCGCCGAGAAGAACGTCCTCCGCCCCATCGTCGAGGAGGTAGACGCCGTCTTCGGCGTGACGAACTTCTGGGAACACGGCTACGACGACGAGGTGAAACAGGGGACCAACCTCGCCGAAGTCGCGGCCGAGGAGGGCGTCGACCACTTCGTGTTCAGTTCCGTCGGCGGCGCGGACCGCGATAGCGGCGTCTCTCACTTCGACTCGAAGTGGGAGATAGAGGGGCGAATCCGCGACCTTGACCTGCCCGCGACGGTCGTCCGGCCGGTCTTCTTCATGCAGAACTTCGAGGGGATGCGCGAGGAAATCGAGGGCGGCACGCTGGCGACCGGTCTCGGCGAGGGCGTCACCCTCCAGATGGTGGACGCGGACAACGTCGGCGGGTTCGTCGCCGAGACGCTGGCGGACCCCGACCGATACGTCGGCGAAAGCTACGAACTGGCCGGCGACGAACACACTCTCGAAAGCGCGGCCGAGGCCTTCTCCGACGTGATGGGTCGGGATGTCGAACCCGTTCACGTCCCCGTCGAGGAGATACGCGAGCAGATGGGCGACGAGTACGCCGAGATGTTCGAGTGGTTCAACGAGGCGGGCTACGACGCGGATATCGAGGCGCTCGGAACCGACCACGACGTGGAACTCACCTCGCTGGCGGAGTACCTCCGCGAACACGGGTGGGGGTCCGCCGACGAAGGATAGTGAGCGCGGCCGCGGAAAATCGCACGGCGGCGCGGCCCCGGACGTAATCCCTGACCGACGACTCCGCGACCGTCCGACGCCCGAGCGTCGAGGTATCGAGCGACTACCGCGACCGGAGGCGCGAGAACGGACCGCCGCCGGCCGCTTCTTCCTCCTCGGCCTCGGCGGCCCGCCGCGCTCGGCGGCCCTGAATCCGGTTGTACGCGACGCCGGCGCCGACGACGAGCGCCATGATGGCGAACGACTGGAGTTTCGGCTTGATAGACGGACGCCGGCGGGGTTCACCGCCGTCGGTGGTGGCCGACGACCCGCCGGACCCGAGCGAGAGGGACCGGCCCTCGTCGCTACCGGAGTTCACAGACCAACTGAACTCGGAGTCGTGGAAGTGGATTTCGAGGATTCCCATGGTCCGGACTTCGCGGACTGCGAACTTAGCGGTTGGGGCGGCCCCGTCGCCTCGGTGATATCGTCGCGTTTCGGACCTCCTGACAGAACACTTCCGTGACGTTCATTAGCACGAACCGACTCGACGGAGGTATGGACGAGCGACACCGCGAATTTCTCGACGACTTGCTCGCGACACCGAGTCCGTCCGGCTTCGAGGCCGACGTGCAACGGGTGTGGGTCGAGTACGTCTCGGAGTTCGCCGACGAGGTACGAACCGACGAGTACGGGAACGCCGTGGCGGTCGTGGAGGGTAGCGCGGAGCGAGACGCCGCGGACCGGTCGAGCGGGCAGGGCCCGCGAGACGGCGACCCCGCAATCGCGTTCACCGGGCACGCCGACGAAATCGGCCTGATGGTGAACAGCGTGGACGAGGACGGGTTCGTCCGCCTCTCGCGGGTCGGCGGCACCGACCGCACGGTCTCGAAGGGCCAGCACGTCGAGATTCACACCGACGACGGCGTGGTTCGGGGCGTCGTGGGCCAGACCGCCATCCACCTCCGGGACCCCGAGGACGAGGAGTTGGAGGACATCGCCGAACAGCACGTGGACATCGGCGCAGAGACCGAGGCCGAGGCCCGCGAACTCGTGGACGTGGGCGACCCCATCACCTTCGACACGCCGGTCCGCGAGTTGCAGGGCACCCGGATGGCGGCCCGCGGGATGGACAACCGCGTCGGTATCTGGGTCGCCGCGGAGGCCGCCCGGCGCGCGGCCGAGGCCGACGTGGACGCCACGGTCTACGCGGTCAGTACCGTCCAAGAGGAACTCGGTAAACAGGGCGCGAAGATGGTCGGGTTCGACCTGCCGGTGGACGCCGCCCTCGCGGTGGACGTGACTCACGCGGTCGATTCGCCCGACCTCGGGAAGGAGAAGGACCAGCACGGCGAGGTCGAGTTGGGCGCCGGTCCGGTCGTCGCCCGCGGGTCCTCGAACCACCCCGAGGTCGTCCGCACCGTCCGGGAGGCCGCGGCAGAGCGCGACCTGCCGGTTCAGTTGCAGGCCGCCGGGCGCTCGACCGGCACCGACGCCGACGCCTTCTACACCTCGCAGGGCGGCATCCCGTCGCTGAACGTCGGCCTCCCGAACCGCTACATGCACACCCCCGTCGAGGTCATCGACACCGAGGACTTGAACGCCGCGGCCGACCTGCTGGCGGCGTTCGCGGCGGAGTCGTCGGGGCGTGAATCCTTCTCGGTCGATATCTAAGCGACGCTCCGGCGCCCCTCTGACAGATAAAGTATTTTAGAATATTTTGGATTTAATTAACAACTAGTGTACTAACTCCGGTATATAGCTTCGAATATGATATATACCGCCTCTCGAAACGTTGGCGTGAATATCACAGATGGCTGTCAACGACACCTCTGAACGATTCGGACCGAGTACCCACACCGACGCGGGCGACTTCTGGCGAGGCGCGTTCGAACAACTCGTCGAACAATTGCCGGAACCCGCGTTCCTCGTGGACGACACCGGACACATCACGCGTTGGAACTCCGCCGTCGCGGAGATGACGGGGTACCCGTCCGAGGAGGTCGTCGGGAAGCACGCGTACGACGTCTTCGGGACCGAGGGGGAGGACGAGACGCTGGCCGAGACGGTGATTCGGACCGGCGAGGTCGTCCGCGAGGAGACGATTCGCTCTGCGGCGACCGCCGACGGCGACCGGGCCCACGCACGGGCGCTCGGCGTCCCCATCACCACACCCGACGGCGAGGTCGTCGGCGCGGTAGAGGTTCTCAACCGCGTCACCGCGCTGGTCGAACAGCGCGAGACGATTCGAGACCTCCAGCAGCAGATGACCGACGAGGTCGAGACGGCGGTGAGCGAACTCCGCGACTCGACCGCCGACGTCTCCGAGGACTCTCGGGAGGTCAGCGACCTCGCGCGGGAGCAGGAGGAAAACCTCCAACAGGTGCAGTCCGAGGTGTCCTCGCTGAGCGCGACGGTCGAGGAAATCGCGTCGAGCGCCGACGAGGTGAGCAAGCAGAGCGCCGAGGCGAAGGCGTCCGCCGAGGAGTCCGCCGAGAGCGCCGAGCGAACGCTCGAAACCGTCGACGAAGTCGCCGAGAAGTCCGAGGAGGTCGTCGCCGACGCCCAGAGCCTCGAAGAGCGCGTGGACGAAATCGACGAGGTCGTGGAGGTCATCGACGACATCGCCGAGCAGACCAACCTCCTCGCCCTGAACGCGAACATCGAAGCGGCGCGGTCGGACGGGAACGGCGACGGGTTCGCCGTGGTGGCGAACGAGATAAAGGAACTCGCCGAGCAGTCGAAAGACCGGGTGGACGAGATAGAGTCGATGGTCGAGGACGTGCGGGAGACGACCCACGACACGGTCGAGAAGATATCGGAGAACGACGAGCAACTCGACGAGGCCGCCGCCGACATCCGGTCGGTCGTGGAGAACCAACAGGACATCGTGGCGGCCGTCCAGCAGACCGACACCGGCGTCAGCCAAATCGCCGACACTACGGAGGAACAGGCCGCGAGCGCCGAGGAGATAGCGAGCATGACCGACACGGTGGTCGGACAGGCCGGTGACGTGTCCGACGCCGTCGAGGGCATCGCGGCCGCGAACGAGGAGCAGACCACGATGGTCCGGAACATCGCCGAGAGCATCGAGTCGCTCGAAGCGTCCATCGAGGACGTGATGGAGTGATTCGGGACGGAGAGCAGTAGACCGACGACTGGACGAGGCAGACCGACGAGAGACGGTAGCCGCGGAGCAACGATTTACGTTCGCCCCCACGTATCCCGACGTATGAAAGTTCCCTACGGAGACACCGCCGTCGAGGTTTCCCTGCCCGAGTGCGACGTGACGGTCGCCGAACCGCCGGGCGGCGACCCGGTTAATCCCCGAAACGCCGCCGAATCGGCGATGGCAGACCCTCACGGGCCGCCGCTCCGCGAACGCGTGGACGCCGACGACGAGGTGGCAATCGTCGTGACCGACGTGACCCGCGCGACGCCCGACGACGTGCTGGTGGACGCGCTGTTCGCGGACCTCCGCGAGGCGGGCGTCCCGCGCGAGCAGGTCTCCATCGTCGTCGGTCTCGGTCTCCACCGGCCGATGACCGACGAGGAGTTGCGCGCGGCGCTCGGCGGGTACGCCGACCTCGCGCAGAACCACGACGCCGAGGCGACCCGCGTGGTCGACGAACTCGAGGGACCCGACGGCGAGTCGGTCCCCGTCGAACTCAATCCGACCGTGGCCGACGCCGACGCCGTGGTCTCGACCGGGATGGTCGAACCACACCAGTACGCGGGGTTCTCCGGCGGCGCGAAGACGGTAGCCATCGGCGCGGGCGGCGAGTCGCTCATCCGCTACACCCACGGCCCGGCGATGCTCGCCCGAGACGGGGTTCGCCTCGGCAGAGTGGCGGGCAATCCGTTCCGCGAGACGCTGGACCGGGCGGGCGACCTGATAGGCGTCGATTTCTGTCTGAACGTCACGCACGGCCCGGCCGGAATTCTGGGCGCGAGCGCGGGCGACCACCGCGAGGTTGTCGAAGACCTCGCAGAGCTGTGTAAGAGCAATGTTTCCGTTTCCCTGAGCGATACGTACGATGCCGTCGTCGCGGGCGTCGGCGCGCCGAAGGACGCCAACCTCTATCAGGCCACGCGGGCCGCGACGTACGTCGCCTTGGGCGACTACGACCCGCTACGCGACGCGGGCCGAATCGTCGTTCCGGCCAGACTCGGCGAGGGCGCGGGCGAGGGAACCGGCGAGAAGCGATTCTACGACTGGCTCAGCGGTGCCGAGAGCGCCGAAACCCTGTACGAGGAGATGCGGCGGGGCTACGAACCCGGCGCACAGCGCGCGTTCGTCGTGGCCCGCGTCCTCCGGAACTACGGCCTCTACGTCACGAACAGCGAGGCACCGGAAGTCGTCGAGGACTGTCTCATGCACGCCCGCGAGTCGGTCGAAGACGCGATAGAACCGGGCAGCGACGTATTGGTGGTTCCCGACGCGCTCGACACCCTGCTCGTCGGCGAGCGCTCGTCGTGAAGTCCGGACCGTACGGTCCTGCCGCCCCAGTTCGTCCGATGCGTTTTTCTCTCCGTGCTTCGAGGCTCCGAGCATGCTACAGGCTCTCGCGCTGGTCGGACTCGCGTTCGGGGGCGCGTGCGTCGTCTTCGGCGCGGCGTGGCGTCGGGGTGCGCCGCGGTTGGACGAGCGGTACGCCGGAGACGAACTGGCCGCTAGGGCGACGCGCGACGGCGGTGCCCTCGCGTTCGCCGCGGTCGGACTCGGGGTGGCGCTGGTCGGCGTCGGCACGCTCGGAACGATGGCTCGACTCGCCGGACCAGCGGGGCCGAGCGGACCGCTGGCAACGCTCGGCGCGGCGATTCCGGCGCGAACGTTCGGCGGGCTTCTCGTCCTCGGGGGATTCGTCCTGTTCGTCGGCGCGGTGCTCGTTCCGGTCGCCGTGGAGCTCCGCGGCCGACTGCGCGGCTGACCCGTCGCTACTTGGCCGCCGAGGCCCCCTCGCTCTCGTACTCACCGCCGATTTCCTCCAGCACGCGGTCGTGGAACTCCTGCAGGACTGCGCTCTCGTCCTCGGCCAGCACCACGTCGCTGGCCATCAGCGTGGCGAGACCGAACGCCCGCGGCGTCGGCGTGTCGACGCGGTGTTGCGTGACCGCTATCTCGCCGGACTGGACGTCGGCCATCACGTCCTCGATTGCCGAGACGGCGAGTTTGTCCTCGATTATCTCCCGGTAGGTCTCCTCGATGACCGCGAACTCGTCCAACCCCTCGGCGAACCCCAGCAGCATCTCGCTGGAGACCTGCTGTTCGCTGGCGGACTTCTCGTAGCCCTTGTAGCGTTTCAGAATCATCAGCGACCGCGTGGCGTTGATGCGGAAGTACCGCTGGAGCAGGTCGGTGCCGTCGAGCGCCGACCGGAGGTCGCTTCGCACGTCCTCGGGGGCGATATCGCGCAGAATCTCGGCCACGTCCACCTTCCGGTTGAGCGGCATCGAGACCGTGAACCCGTGGTCGGCCACCGCGACCGAGACGTTGGTGTTGGCCGCGTTGGCACACCGGTAGGCCACGACCCGCGAGAGACCGTCGTTGAACCGCCGGCCGTAGTTCGAGTGGACGTAGTAGTGGCGCTCGTACTCGTCGCGGTCGAGTTCGACCTCCACCGCGAGGCGCGACGCCGTGCTGACGCTCTCGGGGCCGGCGTACCGGACCTGCTCGTCGAACATGCGGGCGAGGGCGCGGACGCTGTTCTCGTCCAGCGGGAACTCCCGTAGCCAGACCCGGACCGCGGGCTTGCCCCGCTTCTGGAACCGCTCCAGCAACTCGCCCTGAAAATCGAGGATGCCCCGGCCGAGGTCGTACGACAGCGGCAGGCGCTCGGAGAACCACGAGGGGACGGTCGGCCGACCGCTGGTCCGGTCGACGTACACCTTCGACCCCCGGCGGTACTGGTACTCGAAGTTCTGGCCGCCGAGGACGAACACGTCGCCCTTCTCCAAGGTGTCGAGGTACTCCTCGTCTAAGTCGCCGACCCACTCGTTGTCCGACCGGGTGAACACGTCGCAGGTAAAGGAGTCGGGAATCGTCCCGATGTTGGTCATGTAGATGACCCGCGCCAACCTGCCGCGCTTGCCGACGAGCGGTTCGCCCACCTCGAAGTCGGGGTAGTGGTGTTCGCCGTCGGGCGGGTCGTTCTCGTCGCGCCAGATTTTGGCGTAGACGTTCTTGTCCTCCAGTCCCTCGTAGTCCGACGTGAGATATCGGAACAGCGTCTCGAACTGGTCGTCCGAGAAGTTCCGGTACGGGTACGCGCTCCGGAGAATCTCGCGGACCTCCCGCTCGGGTCGCACGTCGTTGATGGCCATGCCGTAGACGTGCTGTGCCGCGACGTCGTAGGCCTCCTCGGGCACGAACACCCGGTCCACGAACCCCTCCTCGGCCTTCTTGAGCATGACGGCGCACTCCACGAGTTCGTCGCGGTCGAGCGCGACGACTCGCCCGGTCACGGTCTGGCCGAGTTGGTGGCCCGCCCGGCCGACGCGCTGGAGCAGGGAGGCGACCGATTTGGGCGACCCAACCTGCACCACGAGGTCGATGTGCGGCATGTCGATGCCGAGTTCGAGGCTGGTCGAGGTCGTCACCACGTCGAGTGTCCCGTCCTTGAGGTCCTGCTCGATGGACTGGCGGGCCTCCTTCGAGAGGCTTCCGTGGTGACACCCGGAGTTGTCCTCGTCGTACGCGTCGTATCGCTCCCGGAGATTCTGAAGCACCCGCTCGGCGCCCGAGCGGGTGTTCGTGAAGACGAGCGTGTTGGTGTGGTCGGCGATTAAGTCGTGCAACTGGTCGTAGAACCGCTCGTTGACCACGTCGCGGGGCGTGGCGATGAGGTCGTCGGTCGGACACTGCAACTCGATGTCGAACTCCCGGACGAACCGGGTGTCGACGATTTCGCACTCGCGGGGCGTCGCGCCGGTCTCCGCCCCGTCGCCGCCCGCTTCGTCGCCCGCGCTCGTCTCCCCGTCGGGGCCGCTCGCTCCTCCGTCGCGGTCGCCCGCTTCCCCACCGCTCGTCTCGCACCCGACCAGAAACTCCGCGATGTCTTCGAGCGGTTCGACGGTCGCCGAACAGCCGATTCTCGTCGGCGATGTCTCGGCCATGCGTTCGAGTCGCTCCAGGCTCACCGCGAGGTGGGTGCCCCGCTTGCCGCCCGCCAGACTGTGAATCTCGTCCACGACGACGTACTCGACGGTCTCCAGTTTCCTCTTGAACTTCGGGGAGTTGAGCAGGATGGCCAGCGTCTCGGGCGTCGTGTTCAGGATGTGGGGCGTCTCGGTCAGCATCTTCTGGCGCTCGGCGTCGTCGGTGTCGCCGTGCCGGATGGCGTGGCGGACCGACGGTTCGCCGTCCATCCGCTCGGCGATGCCTCGCAGGGGCACCTCCAGATTCCGGTGGATGTCGTTGGCCAGCGACTTGAGCGGCGAGACGTAGAGGCAGTAGACGGAGTTGTCCAGTCCCTCGTCCCGTTCGCGTTCGCGGCGGAACAGTTCGTTCAGGATGGCGGTGAAGGAACTGAGCGTCTTCCCGCTCCCGGTCGGGGACGCGACCAGCGCGTTCCGGCCTTCGTGGACGAGCGGGATGGTCTCCTTCTGTGGCGGCGTGAAGAAACCGCCGTTCTCGGGGGCGTACTCGCCGAACTCGTCGACCCACCACTCTCGGACCTCGGGTTCCAGCAGTTCGAGAACGGCGGCGTCGTCGAGTTCGACGGAGTCGGCGTCGAAGTCGAAATCCCCGCGCGCCAGCAACTCGCGCGCTCCCATATTGGCGATTGGTTAGGTGCCGACGGTTAAGTCGGTTTGGCCTCCGGAGTGAAAGTGAAACCGGCGCAGTCGGGCGAGTATCCGCGCCTGAATTGGCTCGGCCGCGGACCGCGACGGAGCTCGGAATCGATGACTGCGACGGACGCACGATGACGCGCCAGTTTCCGGCGCGTTCGGAGAAGTCCGACAGAGTAACCAAATTTTCACTTAAACCTTTGGCACCTATCGGAAGTAAAATACTGTCTCTCAGAGTCACTCTCTCCGTTCGAGACTAACTATTTCCGAAATTGATTGATATAAACTCCGGCGGAAGTTTCGCGGGTCCCGGCCGCTCTCGGACCGGAGAGTCCCAAAGCCATTAACCCGATTCGGACCGGCGAATCGAGTATGCGAGTTACCTTTCTCGGGACCGGAAGCGCGATGCCGACCGGCGAGCGCTATCAGACCGGTATCGTCGTGACCGACGACGAGACCGGCCGCCACCTCCTCGTCGACTGCGGGAGCGGCGTCCTCCACCGCCTCCAGCAGTCGGGCGTGGGCTACGAGTCGATTTCGAGCGTCCTGTTGACCCACCACCACCTCGACCACGTCGCCGACCTCCTCCCCCTGCTCAAAGCGCGGTGGCTGGCGGGCGAGGAACACCTCGAAGTCGTCGGCCCGACCGGCACGAAGTCGCTCGTCGACGACCTGCTCGACGTACACGACTACCTGCAGGGGCGCATGGACCTCCGAGTTCGGGAGGTCGGTGCCCACGAATTCGAGGTCGCCGGGTTCGAAGTCGAGGGGTACGAGACCCGCCACTCGTTACCCTGCTTGGCTTACCGGTTCGGCGACGCGTTCACTTTCAGCGGCGACAGCGAGGCGTTCACCGGCCTCGCTAACTTCGCCGACGGGTGCGACGTGCTGGCCCACGACTGCTCGTTCCCGGACGACGTAGACGTGGACAATCACCCGACGCCGACGCAACTCGGCGAGGCGCTCGACGGGTCGGGTGCAGACATCGACACGGTGTTCCTGACCCACCTCTACCCCCACACCGAGGGCCGCCACGAGGAGATGTTAGAGTCCATCGGGTCGGTGTACGACGGCGACGTGCGGTTCGCTGATGATTTGCGGACTATCGAACTGTAGAGCGAGACTCATCCGCAGGTCATCTGCATCGCGGAAAACGTGCGAACAGTCGTCGTAAACTCGGCCTCACTCCGACTCGGCTGGGACCTCGGCGTCGCCGATGGTCGCGTCGGGTTGGAGTATCTCGCCGAAGTCGAACTCGTCGGGCGCGCGTCCCTCGGCGACGCGGTTCGGCCAGTCCGGGTTCGCGAGCGCGCTCGTCGCCTGCGCCACGAGGTCGGCCCCGTGAGACTCGACGGTCCGCGTCGCCGCCTCGGGGTCGCCGAGACCGCCGTTGGCGATGACGGGGACGGTGGCGTACTCGTCGGCCAGTTCCGCCAGCGTCGGTCCCGAGTCGAACGCGGGCTCGGTGATGTCTTCCTCGGTGACGTGGATGAAGTCGACGCCGGCCTCGTCGAGCGCACCGAAGATTACCTCGGCGTCGTCTTCGCCGCCGGACCACCGGTAGTCGGGGTCGTTGACCTTGCTCTGCGAGATGCGGACCCCGACGACGAACTCCTCGGGGACCGCGTCCTGAACCGCCTCGACGACTTCGGTGTGATACCGGATTCGGTTCTCGACGGAACCGCCGTACTCGTCGTCGCGCTCGTTCGTGTACTCTGTCAGGAACTGGTCGAGGAGATAGCCGTTCGCGCCGTGGATTTCGACGCCGTCGAACCCGGCGTCGTCGGCCCGCTCGGCGGCCTCGACGAACCCCTGCCGGGCGTCGTCCATCTCGGCCTTCGTCATCTCCTCCGGGGTGGCGAACTCGCCGCTTCCGCCGTAGAGTTCCAACTGTTCGCCCTTCGGTTCGACGGCCGACGGACCGGCCGTCTCCTCGACGTACCGGTTGCCCTGCGAGAGGGCCCCGGCGTGCATGAGTTGCGCGAAGATGGGCGCGCCCTCGTCGTGAACTGCGTCGGTGACTTCCCGCCACGCTTCGACGTGCGACTCGTTGGCGAGTCCGGGCTGATTGTCGTAGCCTTGACTGTAGGCCTCGTCCGGGTAGGTCCCTTCGGAGATGAGAAACGAGAAGCCGCCGCGTGCGAACTTCGCGTAGTACCGTTTCATCTGCTCGGTGGCACGACCATCGGCGGTCGCGCTCGTTCGCGTCATCGGCGCTAACCCGACTCGGTTGTCGAGGTTGATACCGTCGAGGTCGAACGGGTCGAAGAGAGCGTCGTGTTCCATGGATGCGTCCGTAACAGCGGGTCACGTTTAACGCTTTTGTGCCCTATTTGCAACACTACCCGAGCGGTTCGGTTGGTTCTGACTAGCAAAGTACCGCTAATGGTGGTGAAACGTTGCGTGCTAGGATAGCAGCGTACTGGGAATGTTGCTAAGAATAGGCAAAACCGCGGCCTTTCTCTCCACTTAATGACGCGGCGACCCAACGAACTGCCGTGACATCAGCACTGTTTGTCGTCACCGAAGAAGGATACTGGGGCGAAGAGTGCGTCGAACCGCTTCGGACGCTCGACGCGGAGGGTTTCGACGTCACCGTCGCGACGCCCAGCGGGTCGAAGCCGGTCCTCGACGAGACGTCGGTCGATACCGACAACCCGCTCGTCGCCGAGGAGACGGCCGAGCGGGTCCGAGAGGTCCACGAGAACGACGAGCGACTGAACGACCCGATTCCGCTGGCGGCGGCGAGCGCCGACGACCACGACGTGGTCGTGTTCCCCGGCGGTCACGGAACGATGTGGGACGTGAACCAAGACGTTCACGCGCGGAGACTGCTGTCCGACTCGGTCGAGGGCGACGACGGCAAGGCGCTGGTCGTCTGCCACGCGGTCGGAATCCTCGGGTTCGCCCGGAACGCGGACGGCGAATTCATCGCGGACGGTCGCGACGTGACCGGCTTCCCCAACGCGTTCGAGGAGGACATCGTGGACGACAACGACGTGATGGCCGACGGTCGGAAACTCCCCTACTGGGTCGAGGACGAGGTGAAGGCCGCGGGCGGTAACTGGGACGCGGAGCTCGACGCCGACGCCAGCGTCACCGTGGACGGCGACTTGATCACGGCCCGCGGTCCCGCGTCGTCGTCGGCCGCGGCGGCGACGCTCCTCGAAGAACTCGGCGTCCGACAGACCGCGTAACCTCAGCTCTTCGCGCTTTCGTCGTTTTCACCCCCTGAAACTCACGGCATCTACTGTCACACCACTCGACCGGCGTTCTGCCGTCGAGCGACTCGCGGTAAGTTCGCGGGGTGCCGCAGGCCTGATACGAGAAAGAGCGTTACTGATTGGACGTGACCGACAACTCGACGACCCCGCAGGCGCTGAACCGATTCTCGCTCGAAGGCAAGACCGCCGTCGTGACCGGCGGGTCGAGCGGCATCGGCCGAGCGATTACCGAACTGTTCGCGGCCGACGGGGCCGACGTCGTGGCGTGCTCCCGGACGCTGGCCGACGTCGAGGCCGTCGCCGACGAAATCGCCGGGAGCGCCCGCCCCGGCGAGGTCCACCCCGTCGAGTGCGACGTGACCGACCGCGACGACGTGGAAGCGCTCGCGGAGGCGGCGAACGACGCGTTCGGGGGCGTGGACGTGCTCGTGAACAACGCGGGCGGCGCTGGCGGCGACCCCTTCGACGAGGTGACGCCCGAGGCGTGGCGACAGGTGCTGGACGTGAACCTCACCGGGACGTACAACTGCACGCGGGTGTTCGGGGACGCTCTGAAGGAGTCGGGCGGGTCGGTCGTCAACATCGGCAGCATGGCGGGACAGTACGGCGTCTCCGGGATGACGCCCTACAGCGCGGCGAAGTCGGCCGTCTCGACGTTCACTCGGGCGCTGGCCGCCGAGTGGGACGCGGAGGGCGTCCGCCTCAACGCGGTCGCGCCGGGGTTCGTCGGCACGGAAAAGGTGCGGGACAACCTCGGCGTGGACCGCGAGATAGACCGCTCGCGACCGGACCGGAACATCGGGACGCCCGGCGAAGTCGCGGACCTCGTGCGCTTCCTCGCGAGTCCGGCCGCGTCGTTCGTGGACGGCGAGACCGTCGAAATCACCGGAACTCCGTTGGTCTACGGCCCCGGCGAACTCGCCGAGTGACCGCGGCCGACCTCGACTCGGCACTACTCCTCGTTGCCCTCGCTCAGGACCAGCCACAGCACCGAGAGAACCAGCACTCCGAGGAGAGCGGCGCTGCCGGTCGTGCTGTCGGTGAACCGGTGGGTGTCCAGCCAGTAGTGGAACCAGAACAGGTTGGCCAGCGGCGTCCCGTCGGTGCGGCCGACGCCGGGTATCACCAGCCCCATGTCCGGAACCATGGCCCATATCCCGCTCGCGATGGCGATAGCGCCGTCCTGTGCGGTCTTCTCGTGGAGTCCCGTGACCAGCAGGAGTATCAGCGCGCCCGCCGCCCCGGCCGCGAAGTGCCCGATTCCCAGCGACACGGGACGACCTACGCGAGGCGGGCACGTAGATGATTCGCCGGACCGGTTCGCGGCGAGTTCGACCCCGCGCCGAACTGTTTTACCGCGACGTCCCATCTGCTGGGGCATGCCCGACGTCTGTCCGTATCTTGAGTACCGGCAGTTAGGAGACGAGACCCAGAGCGGCGACGCGACCGACTCCCGGCCCCGCGCCTACTGCAACGCCGCCGAGGAGTTCGTGCAGGCGATGCGCGCCGACGTATGCAACGACCGATACGGCCTCGACCACGAGGCCGACTGCGAAATCTTCCGCGAGGCAGCGGGCCCGCCCGAGGGAGTCGAGGGCGAGGGCGCGGGAGGCGACTGAGGATGGCCTACGACGACTACCTCGACGGCGAGAAGGTCATCATCACCGCCGCGCTCACCGGCGGCGTCCACGGCAAGGAGGCCAACCCGAACCTGCCCGAGACGCCCGAGGAGATAGGGAAGGCGGCCGCCGCGTGCGAGGAGGCGGGCGCGGCCGTCGTCCACCTCCACGCCCGCCGAGACAGCGGCGAGCGGTCGTTCGACCGCGACCGGTTTCAGGCAATCACCGAGGCGGTTCGCTCGCGGACGAACCTCGTCGTCCAGCACTCGACTGGCGGGACCGGTGCGACTCTCGAAGCGCGCCGCCAGTCGCTCCGGACCGACCCGCCGCCGGAGATGGCCAGCCTCGACATGGGACCGCTGAACCGGTACCGCCACCTCACCAGCGAGAACACTCGCGGGATGGTCGATTCGCTCTACGACGAGATGGCCGACCGCGGCATCAAGCCCGAACTTGAGGTGTTCAACGACGGCCACCTCAACGAGGTCCGGGGCCTGCTGGACCGGCGCGACTTGGCGGACCCCGTCTACGCCACGCTCATCTTCGGCGGCGGGACCACCTCGCCGCCCTCCCCGCGGAACCTGCTGAACGCGACCGAGAACCTGCCCGAGGGCGCGCTGTTCAACACGCTCGGGTTCGGTCGCCACCAGCTTCCACTCACGACGATGGGAATCCTGCTCGGCGGCCACGTCCGGGTCGGACTGGAGGACAACGTCTACTACGGACCGAACGAACTCGCCGAGAGCAACGCCCAGTTGGTCGCCCGGACCGCCGGACTCGCCGAGACGCTCGGCCGCGAACCCGCCGCCCCCGACGAGGCCCGCGAGATTCTCGGGCTGTAGCCCCGTCTGATTCCCCGTCTCCGGACTCGACGCCGGATTCTCGGTGCGCGAACCGGTCGGTGACGGACGTGTCACCTGCTTACCTCTCCGTCCGGCAAGGCTCAAGGCCGCGCCTCGGCTAGCCTCACTCAGCATGAGCGACACCGACACCGATACCGACGCATCACCGCTGGTGAACACCGACCGCGTCACGAACATCTGCACCGAGAGACGGGGCTTCGCCGTGGACGAGGAGGCTCCCAGAAGTGAGTCCGCCGAACCGCCGGAGGGGAACTGATGGCGGCCCGAAACCCTCACGCCGGCGACTCCGACCCCCACGCCGACCAACCGGTCGCCACCGCGGGCGCGGACCTCCAGTCGGCCGACGCCGCGGTCCTGTTCGTCCACGGCCGGGGCGCGACGGCCGAGGGGATGCTGGAGATGGCCGGCGAGTTCGACGCCGACGGCGTCGCCTACCTCGCGCCGCAGGCCAACGGCCGGACGTGGTACCCCAACTCCTTCCTCGCGCCCATCGACCAGAACCAACCGAGTCTGTCGTCGGCGCTCGACCTGCTTGGCGACCTGCGCCAGCGCGTCGCCGACGCCGGGATTCCGGCCGACCGGACCTGTTTCGTCGGCTTCTCGCAGGGGGCCTGCCTCTCCAGCGAGTTCGTCGCACGGAACGCCCGCGAGTACGGCGGACTCGCCGCGCTCAGCGGCGGCGTCATCGGTCCCGACGGCACCCCGCGGGACTACGACGGGAGTCTGGACGGGACGCCCGTCTTCCTCGGGTGTAGCGACAGCGACCCCCACATCCCGCTCGAACGCGTCCACGAGACTCGGGACGTGCTGGAGGACCTCGGCGGCGACGTGGAAGAGCGCATCTACGAGGGGATGGGCCACGGCATCAACGAGGACGAGATGGAGTACGTCCGGAATCTGGTCGCTGACGTTGCCTCCGGGGCGTAGAGTCTCGGTTCAGTCGCCGCTCTGGGTCCCGAACTCGTCCAGCGTCGTGCGCTTGCCGGGCGACCGGACTTCGCTGACGAGCGCACCGTCGGTCTCCAGTCCCAGCACGCTCTCGGCGGCGTGGCCGACCGCGTCGGTGTCCTCGGCGGGGGCGTACACCCCGAGTCGCCACTGCTCGCGCTGGACGTGACGGAGCGCCGACACCAGCGCGGACTGCTGGTGGAGGCGTCGAATCTCGCCGTTGACGATGACCCGCGTCGAGGACTCGGTCATGCTCGGTCGCCCGAGCACGTCGATGATGACCGACTCGGGTTCGACCTCCGCGGCGGCCGCGATTTCGTCCTCGAACTCCCGGATCGCGTCGTGGTCGGCGTCGATGACTCCCTCGGGAACGTCGGCCATCTCGGCCCAGACCGCCCGCTTGTAGAGGTCCCGCGCGCCGAGTCGCCGGGCGAAGTTCTCCGTCGCGTCGGCCGACCGAAGCGCCGCGAAGAAGTCGTGGTCGTCCATGCGCCGGAGTCGCTCGGCGCTGATTTCGGTCTCGGCCAGCAGGCGCTCGCTCGCGCGCTGGAGCATCCCCCGGCAGATGCGCGTGACGTGGTGGTTGTAGACGGTCGGGTTCATCAGCGCCCGCGCGAGCAGTAGGCTCTCTGCGGTCGGGACGTTGCCCTCCGCCAGCACGAGTTCGCCGTCGATGAGGGTGAGTTCGCGCACGAGGCGCGAGTGGTCGATGGTGCCGTAGGGAACGCCGGTGTGGTGGGCGTCTCGGACGAGGTAGTCCATGCGGTCCACGTCGAGTTCGCCCGAGACCAACTGGCCGAGTTTCCCCTCGCCCGCGATGAGGTCGGCGATAGTGTCGGGGTTGTGGCCGTGGTCCCGAAGCACGTCGCCGACCTCGTTGTCCGCGAGCAGTTCGTGAACGTCGTCGTGGTACTTGCCGGTGTGGCGGTGAATTACCTCTTCGATGGTGTGGCTGTAGGGGGCGTGGCCGATGTCGTGGAGGATGGCGGCCGCCCGGACGCGCTCTGCCTGCTTGCCCTGAATCCCGAGGTGGTCCAAGCCCTCGCAAGCGAGGTAGTAGACGCCGAGGCTGTGTTCGAACCGGGTGTGGTTCGCGGAGGGGTAGACGAGGTGGGCGGGACCCAACTGCTTGATGCGCCGGAGGCGCTGGACCGCGGGCGTGTCGAACAAGGCGCGAGCGACGCCCTCGACCTCGATGTGGTCGTGGACGCTGTCCTTGATGGTTTTCATGTTACAGGATTCGTCGGCTTCGCATAAAAACCGCCGGGAGTAGAGAGGGTCGAACCGCCGCAACACGACGCGGGGAGCGGTTGACCAAGAGACGGCCTGCGATTCGATTCCCCTACCCGGTCGTGGTCTCGGCGCTCGTCGCCGTCAGTTCACTGCGGACCGCCTCGAAGGGTACTTCCCCCTCCTCCTGAATCCGTCCGGGGTCGAGCGCGCTCGCGGTCAGTACGTCTCTCGGCGTCGGGAACACCCACTCGACGCTCTCGTTCGCGTCGCTGAACTGGACGAGCAACTGCTCGAACTCCTCGCCGAAGGGCGGAATCTCCTCGGGAGTCTCCAGATACGCCGGGTAGTCGGCTTCGTCGAGGTCCCCGACCACGACCCGCATCACCATCCCGAGGACGTGGTGCGGGCCGCAGTACAGGTCGTACACTCCTCCGTGGTCGAAACGGTAGAGCCACGCTCCGTCGAGCGGAGCAATCGGCGACGAGAACGGTGGCGCTTCCTCGGGCACGCGGGTCTGGAAGCCGATTGCTTCGTGGTACGCCGTCACCGTGTGGTCCGGCGAGTCGAAGGTGAACTGCACGATGTCACCACTGTCCACGTGCAGGCCGACCGGGTCGAAGTAGAAGAGAATCGGTATCTCGGCCGCCGGGTCGAGTTTCGAAGCCAACAGCCGAACCTCGCGGTCCGGCCGGAGCTCGTCGGGAACGTCGCCGGTGTTCCGGACGGGATACCCGAAGTTCGGGTGAATCTCGGGTTGGTCTTGCATCCCGGCGGCGACGCCGCTCGTCAGCGAGAACCCGGCACCGACGCCGAGCGCTTTCAACAACGACCGTCGCTCGAACGTCGGCCGCTCGACGGCCGATGCGTCGGACGAGTCGTCGGACCGAATCGAGTCTGTGTCTGGTGGCATGGTTCCCCCGCATAAACATCATTATCTATAATTATGTAGTTTTTTGAGCGAGAGCTATCACGTCCACACTTATCCAACAGCAGTGACGGGTAGGCGTAAATCCGGAGTCGCCGCTACATCACTTTCCCCCGGACGCGTAAATTGCGGGGGGAAGTAGTGGCTGCGGTGCGAAGCGGGGGACCGCGCTACACCGAGTCGTCGGCCCGCCGCGAGACAGCACAAGCGTTTACCACCCGGAAGACGCACCTCGGAACATGACGACGTTTCTCTCCGGGGGCACCGGAACCCCGAAGCTACTCGCCGGGGCCGAGTCGGTCTTCGACCCGGCGGAGACGACCGTGGTCGCCAACACGGGCGACGACGTGGAGTTGGGCGGCCTGCTGGTCTGCCCGGACGTAGACACCGTCCTCTTCGAGCAGGGCGACCTGCTCGACCGCGAACTGTGGTGGGGCATCGCCGACGACACCACCGAGACTCACGAGGAACTCCACGACATCGCCGAGGCTGCGGACCTCGACGGCGGCCCGCGCTACCTGCCCGACGAGGCCCAGACCGCGGGCCGGGACATCGCTCGCTGGCGGCGCTTCTCCGGGGTCGCCGAGTTCATGGAAATCGGCGACCGGGACCGCGCGGTCCACCTGACCCGGACCGGTCTGCTCGACGAGGGCCGGAGTCTCACCGAGGTCACGCGCCTGCTGGCCGACGCTTTCGACGTGCCCGTGGACGTGGTCCCGATGAGCGACGACCCGGTGGCCTCCATCGTTCACACTCCGGAGTCGGACGACGAGTACGAAGACGAGATGCACTTTCAGGAGTTCTGGGTCGCTCACCGCGGCGGCCCCGAAGTCGACCACGTGGAGTTCCGCGGCGCGGACGACGCCGACGCCGCGCCGGCCGCCCTCGGCGCGATAGAGGAGGGGCCGGTCGTCGTCGGTCCCTCGAACCCCGTGACCAGCATCGGCCCGATGCTCGCCGTGGAGGAACTCCGCGAGGCCCTCGAACGAGCGACCGTCGTCGCCGTCTCGCCCTTCGTGGAGGACGAGGTGTTCTCGGGCCCGGCGGCCGACCTGATGGAAGGCGTCGGCTTCGACCCCTCGACCGCCGGCGTCGCCGAGGCCTACCCCTTCGCCGACGCCTTCGTGCTGGACGAGGCCGACGACACCGACCTCGACCGCCCGGTCGTGCGGACCGACACCGAGATGACCGACGACGCGGACGCCGAGCGCGTGTCCCGCGCCGTCGCCGACGCGCTGGAGGTGGTCTGAGTGTTCGAACCCCGCCTCGCGCTCGCCAGCCTCAGCGGCCGGTCCGACGCCGAGTGGGCGCGGGCCGCCGACGAGTTCGCCGGCGCGGCCTTCCTCGGCGGCATCGCGCTCGACGGACCGACCCGAGCGGCCGCCCGCGAGATGGTCGAACGCGACCGCGAGGAGTTCCTGCCGGACGACCCCGCGGCCTTCGCGGACGAGCAACTCGCGGCGCTCGCCGACGCCGACCTCCGGCCGGGCCTCAACGTCAGGTCCGCCTCACTCGACCCGCTCCGGGAAGTCGCCGGAGTCTGCGCCGACCGCGACGCCGTCCTCGAACTCAACGCCCACTGCCGACAGGACGAGATGTGCGCCGCGGGCGCGGGCGAGGCCCTCCTCCGGGACCCCGACCGACTCCGCGAGCAGGTCCGGGTCGCGGCCGAGTCGGGCGCGCGAGTCGGCGTCAAGGTCCGGGCCGAGGTGCCGGGCGCGGACCTCGCCGAAATCGCCCGCGCCGTCGCCGACGCGGGCGGCGACGCGGTTCACGTGGACGCGATGGACTCCGAGGCCGTCGTCGCTGAGGTCGCCGCGGTCGCCGACGAGACCGACCTGTTCGTGATAGCGAACAACGGCGTCCGGGACGAGGCGACCGTCCGGGAGTATCTGGCCTACGGCGCCGACGCGGTCAGCGTCGGCCGACCGAGCGACGACCCCGCGGTCCTCCGGCGCGTCCGGGCGGCGGTGGACGAGTGGTTCGAGGGCGACGAGCGCGGCGCCGACCCCGAGCGGGAGGTGCGCGCATGAACCCCGCTCAGAACGCTCAAATCGCGCTCCTGCTGGAAGTCGCGGGCACGCCCAAGCCCGGAAACGTCGACAGGGAGCGCGACCTCCCGGACCTCGGATTCGAACACTTCCTCGCGGGCACGGTCGGCGCGGGGCCGGGCCTGCGCGCCGCCGAGGAGGGCGCTCCGGTCGGCGAGGCGTTCGAGCGGGCGGTCTCGGGGATGAGCCAGCAGGAGGGAGGCAACACCCAGTTCGGCGCGCTCCTCCTGCTCGTTCCCCTCGTGCGGGCCGCCGCGGACGGGGACTGCTCTCCCGAGGGCGTCACGCGCGTGGTCGAGGCGACGACCGTCGAGGACGCCGCGAACTTCTTCCGGGCGTTCGACCACGCCGACGTGTTCGTGGACGACCCGCCGGAGGACGCCGAGGCGCTGGACGTTCGCCGGGGGAGCGACGCGGTTCCGGCGGTCGAGGAGCGCGGCGCCACGCTACTCGACGTGCTGGCGCTCGGAGACGACGAGGACGACGTGGCCGCCGAGTGGACCGGCGGGTTCGAGCGTACCTTCTGGGCCGCCGACCGCCTCGCGGAACTGGCGGGGTCGGCCCCGGCCTCGGCCGTCGGCGCGCGGGTCTACCTCGAACTCCTCGCCCGGGAACCCGACACGCTGGTCGCGAAACAGCACGGCGCGAAGACCGCCGAGAGCGTCCGCGTCCGGGCCCAAGAGGCGCTCGAAGGCGGACCGGAGGTCGTCGAGGCGTTCGCCGAGTCGCTGGTCGCCGACGGCGTCAACCCGGGGACGACCGCCGACCTGACCGCCGCGGGCCTGTTCGTCGCGCTGACCCGCGGGGAGGTGTCGGTGTGAGCGAGTCGGGCGGGTCGGTCGGGGACGGGACGGCCGAGTGGCCGGTCGAACTCCGGGGCGTCACCGAGTCGCTGGTGACGACGCTCGGCCCGAACGACCTGTGGAACGTCGCGGCGCTCGGCCTCCATCCGCCGGAGGGCGGCGGCGAGGGCGACGCGAGAGACGGGCCTCCGGACGCGCCCGTGACCGCCCGGACGTGGGGCAACACTCGGACCCGGCGGAACTTTCACCGGCAGGGCGGGGGCTACGTCCAGTTCGTCCGCGACCCCGTCGATTTCGTGGACGCCACCCTCTCCATCTTCGAGGTCGAACAACCGGTCCTCGACTCGGCCGCGGCGTGGGTCGAGGTGAGCGTCGAGCAGGTCGATTCGGGCGCGGAAGGCGACACCGAGTGGGAGGAGTGGACGCTCACGCCCGTGGCCTCCGGCGTCGAACACGAGACTGTGCCGACGATAAACCGGGGGTTCAACGCGGTCGTGGAGGCGACCGTCGCGGCGTCACGGCTGGACGTAGACGCCTACGACGAGGCGGAACTCCGAAACCGCCTGTCGTACTTCGAAGAAGTCGGACGGAAGTGCGGCGACGACCGCGTGCGCGCGGCGCTGGACCGACTCCGCGACCACTCGCCGGAGTAGGCTCAGATGCCGTCCTTGCGGTCGATGGTCACGGTCCAGTCCGGAATCTCCTCGGGCGCGTACTTGAGGTCCCAGACGCCTTCGACGTCCTCGCCCTCGCCGAACGCCCGGAGTACGAGTTCTTCGAGTTCGCTCTCGAACGTCCGGTCGGAGTCCTCCGCGTCGACTGCTTCTCTGTCGGTGTCTCGGTCTGCTCCCCGCACGGTACTGATTCGACGTGTTTATCCCAGCATAATTATCCTTACGAAGGGGAAACGCCGTTCAAGACGGGAAATGACTGAAAAGTAACGTGATTTTCCGACGGTCGGTCACGCGGCGTCGATTTCCGCTTCGAGGACCACGTCGGCGGCGGTCCGGTTCGGCGGTCCGAGCGCGTCGTCCCGGGCGAACCGGGCGATTCGCTGGCGGGCCTCCTCGGGAGTCGTCTCGCCGGTCTCCAGTTCGGGCAGGAGGCGGCCGTAGAGGTCGAGTTCGTCGTCGAGCGCGCCCAGCAGCGCCGACCGGGCGGCACCGTACGACTCCTCCTCGTTCAGGTAGACCGAGAGCTTCGTGCTGTACTCCTGCAAGCGGCGCTTGGTCTGGTCGTCCACTGCGGCGTGGTCGAGCAGGTCCACCGCCGAGATGTCGCTCGGGTCCTCGCCGTCGGCCGCGTTCCGAATTTCGTCTCTGGCGAGTTGCTTGGCGGTGTCGTACTTCGACGCGAGTTCCGTCTGGGTCTCGCGGCTCTCTTCGGTCCACGTCTCCAGCAGGTCCAGCGCGTCGCCGAGCGCGTCGATTCGGTCGGCGAGTCGGCGGCGCAACTCCCCGGCGTCGGTGATGGTCTGGACTTCCTCAACGAACGTGGGCATGGGTGCTGAGAGGGCGACGTCGCGGTCGGTCACGCGAAACAGTCGGTCGGGGTGACATACTTCGACTACGTGGTCGAAGCTCCTTGGTCTGTCGGATTCCTCGACCCGCCTGACCGGCCTCCTGTCCGACCGAAGACCGCAACGCACTTACTTTACGGACGTGGAAACCAAACCATGGCAATCAAACCCGACTACGTCAAGAAGACGGGGCGCATCCTGCTGGAGCGTTACCCCGACGCCTTCACGACCGACTTCGACCAGAACAAGGAGAGCGTCCAGAAACTCACCAACATCGAGTCGAAGGGCGTCCGCAACCGCATCGCCGGCTACGTCACCCGCAAGAAGTAGCGCCGTCGAGTTCCTGCGAACTTCGTCGATTCACCGCCAGTGGCGACGCTCCCGTCGGGCCCGCGTCCCGCAAAAAGGCGGCCTTCCCAAATCGTTTTATCGACGTACCACCGAACCCACGGTACAATGACTGTACGAGTCGGCGTTCTCGGTGCTACCGGAGCGGTCGGCCAGCGATGTATCCAACTGCTGGACGGCCACCCCGAGTTCGAACTGGCGGCGGTAACGGCGAGCGAAGACAGCGCGGGCCTCTCCTACAGCGAGGCGGCGAAGTGGCGGGTCGACTCCCCGATTCCCGCCGCGGTCGCCGACCTGACCGTCAGCGAGACCGACCCCGACGCGGTGCCCGACGACGTGGACCTGCTGTTCTCGTCGCTCCCCTCGGGCGTCGCCAGCGAAGTCGAACCCGACTTCGCCGAGGCGGGCTACGTCCTCTCGTCGAACTCCTCGAACGACCGACTGGCCGACGACGTGCCCCTCGTCATCCCCGAAATCAATCCGGGCCACCTCGACCTGTTGGAGGTCCAGCGCGACGAGCGCGGCTGGGACGGCGCGGTCGTCAAGAACCCCAACTGCTCGACCATCACGATGGTCCCGACGCTCGCGGCGCTCGACCAGTTCGGACTTGAGCGGGTCCACGTCTCGACGCTGCAGGCGGTGTCCGGCGCTGGCTACTCGGGCGTCACCTCGATGGAGATAATCGACAACGTCATCCCGCACATCGGCGGCGAGGAGGAGAAGATGGAGACCGAGTCGAAGAAGCTCCTCGGCGAGTTCGACGGCGCGCGACTCTCGGTCCACGACGCCGACGTGTCGGCCTCGTGCAATCGCGTGCCGACCATCGACGGCCACCTCGAAAACGTCTGGGCCGAGACCGCAGACGACGTGACCGAGCAGGAAGTCGAGGAGGCGTTCCGCGCCGTCGAGAGCCTCGACCTGCCGAGTTCGCCCGACCCGCTCGTCGAGGTGTTCGAGGACCCGAGTCGGCCCCAGCCGCGACTCGACCGGACCTTGGGCGGCGGCATGACCATCGCGGCGGGCGGCGTGCAGGCGACGCCCGCGGGCGTCCAGTACAACACGCTGGCGCACAACACGATTCGCGGCGCGGCGGGCGCGGCGGTGCTGAACGGCGAGCTGTTACAGAGCGAAGGCTGGCTCTGAGCCGACCGGTGTAGCGCGACATCGAAACGAGACGACAGGAACTTTCTCCCCTCGGTCGCTCGGTCGGAGTATGACGACCGACCCGACGGACGCGTCCTCCGACTCGGCAGACGCCGTCTCCGAGTCGCCGACCGCCGCTTCGGAGTCGGCGACCGCTCACCCCGACTCGGCGACGTTCTCGTGGTCGCACACGCCCGCCGAGTCGCGCCTGCTCCGGGGCCTCGTCGCGCTCCCGGCGGGAATCGTCCTCGGATTCGCGCTCGGCCTCGTCCTCGGCGCGGTCGGCCTCGCGGTCCTGCTGGCGGTCGAAGGCAACTACCTGCTCGCCGTCGCGACCCTGCTCGCGTTCGCGTTCGGCGTCTCGCGGACGGCACCGCACCTCCTCGCGGGCCGCAGCGGCGAACGCGCGCCCTCGTTTCGGGGTCTCGACCGCCGGACGCTCGCGGCGGCGTCGGTCGGCGGCCTCGCGTTCCTCGCGCTCGGGGGTCTGGTTCTCCCGCCTTCCCTACTTCTGGCGGCGGTCGGCGCGGCGGTGATACTCCCGCTGGTGCTCGCGACCGTACTCGCTTCGGAGGGAGAACTCGACGCCTCGGCCGGGCGACTCACCTACTCGGGAACCGACATCGACTGCTCGACGCTCGTCGGCGTCCGCCGCCGGTCGGTCGGCGGGTACGTCGTCTACCGACTCTCCTACGCCGCTGGGGCCGCGACCTTCGGCACGCCGCGGACGCTCGTGATTCCGGCGCGAGCGGACGCCCCCGTCCGCGACGCGCTCGAATCCGGCGTCGCGGCCGACGCGGGCGACGCCGGACCGACGCGCACCGGGGTACGAGTCGCGGCTGTCGGAATCGGCGTGTTCCTCCTCGGCTTCGCCGGATTCCTGCTGACCGTGGACCCGACGGGCACCGACCCGCGGGGCGACGCCGTGCTGTGGTACGCTGCGCTCGTGGCCGGTGTCTTCGGCGGTATCTTCGTCTCGCTCGGAGTCCGCGGCGGCTGAGGCGGGTCGCTGGCAGGGCGTCACCTCCGGCCCGACTCCGACCGCGGTCGGCCCTACTTCCGCAGGCGCAGTTTCTCGGTCTGTCCGACCTCCGAGACCTGTTCGACGACCGCATCGACGGACCCCCGCTTCTCGCCGACCGTCGCGCCGACGAGCGCACCGATGCTGGCGGCGGTGCTGGCGGCGTTCCGACTGAACAGTCCGCCGATTGCTCCTCCGACGGCCGCCCCGGCGGCGGCGTACTCGGCGCGGTTCAGAACTCGTTTGATTCGTTTTCGCATGCTTCGAACGTCGGGAGTGACGCGGATAAAGATAGTCGCCGAAGCGGGCGGAACGCAGAGCGACCGCGGAGGCGTCGGGGTCGTGACCTACGGTGTAGCTTCCCCTGCTTTCAAATCACCCGATTCTCCAACTCCTCGCCCGCGTCCAACCGCCGGACGTTCTCGGCGACGATGTCGGCCAATCGCTCGTAGTACTCGGGCGTGTGGCCGGAGCAGTGGGGCGTAATCAGGCAGTTCTCGAAGTTCCAGAGCGGGTGGTCCTCGGGGAGCGGTTCGGGGTCGGTCACGTCGAGGGCCGCGCCACGGAGGTGGTGCCCGCGGAGCGCCCACACCAGCGCGTCGGTGTCCACGACCGGCCCGCGCGCGACGTTGACGAGGACGGCGTCCGGCGGCAGGGTCTTCAGTTCCGCCTCGCCGACGAGTCCGCGGGTCGTCTCGGTCAGCGGACAGGCGATAGCGAGGTAGTCGGTCCGGGCCAGCGCGTCGTGGAACGCGTCGTCCTCGAAGCCGACCACCTCGTCGGTCGGGCCGCCCTTCTCGGGCGTGTAGCGCACGCCGATGGTCTCGACGCCGAACCCCTGCAGGCGCTCGACCACCGACTGCCCGATGGCTCCGAGTCCGACCACGGTGACGGTACTGCCCTGCAACTCGTGGGACTTGAAGTGTCGCCACTCGCGGTTCTGCTGGCGTCGCCACCCCTCGTGGAGTCGGCGCGCGAAGACCAGCAGGTTACCGACGACGTGCTCGCCGATGTTCGGGCCGTGGACGCCCGAGGCGTTCGTCACCGCCACGCCGCGGTCTTCGAGGGCGTCGAGGGGCAGGTGCCCGGTGCCGGCGTAGGCGCACGCGAACAGTTCCATCGCCTCGGCCCGGTCGAGCAGGTCGGCGTCGAGTTCCATCCCCGCGACGACGGGAGCGTTCGCGACCAGTTCGCGCTCCTCCTCGGGCGTGCGAGCGTGGACGACCTCCCGGTCGGGCAGGCGCTCGCGGAGTTCGTCGGCGTACTCCGAGACGGGCGTGCCGTGGGTACTCTTCCGCAGGACGACCACGTCGGGTTCGTCTTCGGTCATTCGTGGGTCGTTTCGGCGCGGGGGATTAAAGTGGCACCTGAAACGGCGAACGAGGAGCGCGGCGGAGTGGCGACTGGTCGCGCCGGAGCGGCCGGCCGAACCGGCGTTCGTGAGGGTGCAACGTCGAGAAAGAATCATATATATTGCTCAAACATAGCAAAAGGTGTCTAGAACACCGGTGCAACTACGTGCGTCGGCGTCCGAACGACCGACGTGTTCAGCGTCGAGACCGACGAGCGAACCGAGGTCGTGGACGTGACCGACCGAGTGGCCGAGGAAGTGCCCGACGATGTCGAGTCCGGACTCTGCACCGTTTTCGTCCGCCACACCACCGCGGGCGTCGTCGTTCAGGAGGCCGAGTCGGGCCTGCTCGACGACATCGCGGCGTTCGCGACGGACCTCGCGCCGAGCGACGGCGACTACCGTCACGACCGAATCGACGACAACGCCGACGCACACCTCCGGGCGACGCTGCTCGGCGAATCGGTCTCCGTCCCGGTCGAGGACGGCGAACTCGCCCTCGGGACGTGGCAGTCCGTGCTGTTCGTTGAGTGCGACGGCCCGCGAACCCGGCGGGTCGAGGTGGTCGTGACCGAGTGAGCGCGGCGAACCGGCCCGCAGGCGTCGCTATCGGCTTCTCTCGCCGATTCGGGGGTCGAGAACGCCGTACAGCACGTCCTGCAGGAAGTTGGCCGCGACCCCAACGAACGCGATGACCATCGTGGTCCCGATGACGAGCGGCATGTCGCGCTCCTCGATGGCGTAGAGACTCAGCGCGCTCAGCCCTTGGATGCCGAATATCTCCTCGATGACGTAGATGTTGACCACGAGGACCGCAACCATGTCGGTGAAGAACAGCGACATGATGGGGACCGCCGCGTTCCGGAGGACGTGGCGAGCGACCGAGAGGCGCGAGACGCCCTTGGCCTTCAGCGCGGCGACGAACTCGGCGTTGACGTACTCCATCGACTCCGCTCGCGCGTACCGGAGTTGCCCGGCGAACAGTCCCGTGGCCAGCACCAGCGACGGGAGGACGAACTGCCGGAGGTGACCGACCGACCAGAACGCCCCGCCCGAGAAGTCGGGTTGCCCGACGCTGACGCCGTACGACCCGACCCTCACCGCGAAGAACAGCGCGACCAGTTCCGCCAGCCAGAAGTTCGGCATCCCGAGACCGAGATACGCGACCAGACTCGACGCCCGGTCGAAGATTCCCTTCCGGTTGAACGCGGCGTAGAGTCCTATCAACACCCCGTTGACCAGCGACAGCAACAGCGCCGGGACGACGTACATCGCGGTGTAGGGCAGTCGCTCCAGTATCAGGGAGGTCACCGGCCGCTCGAAACTGTACGACAGTCCCCAGTCGAACGTCGAGACGTCGACCAACCATCGAGCGTATCGCTGGAGGAGCGGGTCGTTGAGGTTGCGCGCTTCCCGATACGCCCGAACCGCCGCCCGGACCTCCTCGGCGCTCCCGCCCTTCGAGGCCACCGCGTGGGCGACCAGCGCTTGGTTCGGGTCCGGCGTGGCCGCGACGAAGACGAACGCCACGCTCATGACCAGATAGATGGCGACGAGCGCGATTATCATCCGCCGGGTGACGTGCCGGAGCAGTCTCATCGTTCCATCATCCTGAAGACAAATGATTAATACTTGCGGTCGCCGGCGGTCGACGTCTCTCGCGCCGTCTCTCGGCCGAGACGGGCTAACGGTACTCCTCTCGCTCGGGATAGGGAAAGAATGTTAACACTTATTGAGCGAGGTCCGAAACCGTTCGCACGTTGATACCATGGCTGACGGCGACGTAGTTTACGACGGACTGTCGTCCGGTCGGGCGTCGGTCGGCGACCGCTTCGCGGCGTTCGGCGTCGGCGTGGTCTGTCTCGGACTCGCCTTCGCGGTCGATTTGTTCGTCCTCGGCGAGTGGGAACTGCTGGCACTGGAACTCGACCCGTCCGGTCTCGACTGGCTGTTCGCCCTGTCGTGGCTCTCGCTGGCGACGTTCGTCGTCTGGCCGCTGGCCGCCCGCCCGCAGATGACCCGAACCTACTGGAACCGCCTCCGGACGAACCGGTTGGCGGTCGCCAGTCTCGCGTACCTCCTCGTCTTCCTCGTCGTCGGCACCGTCGGGCCGTGGTTCGTCACCCCGGACGTGAACTTCACCTACGCCCACCAACCGCCGGCGTTCTTGGCCGTCGACGCGAGCCGAGTCTACGAGTGTCTCGGTCCGGTCGTGGACGGTCGGTGCCGGGGCACGCTCCGATACCCCCTCGGAACCAACAGCACCGGCAAGAGCGTCGTCGCGCTCCTCGTCTCGGGGAGCCGCGTCGCCCTGCTCGTCTCGCTGGTCTCGGCGACGATTCTGGTGCCGGTCGGCGTCACCGTCGGCGTGGTCGCGGGCTACCTCGGCGGGTGGACCGACACGCTGCTGATGGGGTACGTGGACGTTCAGCAGACGCTCCCGGCGTTCGTCCTCTACGTCATCCTCATCTTCGTCTTCGAGAAGAGCCTCCTGCTGATAATCCTCGTGTTCGGGTTGACCAGTTGGGGCGGCACCGCTCGCATGGTCCGGAGCGAGGTCCTCCAGCGCCGCCGGGAGGGATACGTCACGGCCGCCCGGAACGCGGGCGCGAACCACTGGCACGTCCTCCGGAAGCACATCCTACCGAACGTCTCCTCGACCGTGGCGACCGCGATGAGCCGCCAGATTCCCGTCTTCCTGCTGACCGAGGCGGCCATCGCCTACCTCGACCTCAACAATCTCCTGTTGCCGTCGTGGGGCGAAATCATCGCGCTCGAACTCAGCAAGGAGTTCCCGGCGACGTGGTGGGCCTCGGCGTCCGCCGTGACGCTCCTCGCCGTCACCGTCGTCTCGTTCAGCGTGCTGGGCGACGCGCTCCGCGACGTGCTCGACCCGAAGGAGAGCGCGTGACGGGTCGCCGCGATTACTGCGGCGGCCTGTGCCCGCTACCTCTCGCCGGGCGGATGATAAGATATTTACACGACCCGCGAACACAATCGCGCAACCGCCCGTTAGTCCTCCAACAGCTTTCGCCGACGGGCGACTCCGAACGATGCCCCGAATTGGTACGACTCACGACGTTCGCCGACCGCCGCGCACGTCGCGCGCGCACCGCGACCCCCGACGCTCGCCGGAGGTGACCGAGTAGCCGTGAGTTCCGTCGAATCGATTCCGTCGGCGGTCCTCGGAGTCGGACCGCTCTCGACGGTCCCCGGACTCGAATCGCTCTCGTCGGTGTTCCTCCGACCGCTCGGTCTCGCCGCGCTGGCGGCCGCGATTCCCGTCGTCCTGCTGTACCTCCTCAAGCCAGACCCGGAGCGAATCGCGTTCCCGGCGGTCGAGTTCCTCGTCGGCGACCGGAAGACGAGTCGTCGACACCCCGCGCTCCGCCGCCTCCAGCGGAGCGCGCTCCTCGCGATTCAGTTGCTCGCCGTCCTCGCGGTCGCCGTCTCGCTGGCCGCGCCGTACGTCCCGGTCTCGGAGAGTCGAACGGTCTCCGAGACCGTCGTGGTCGTGGACGCGACCGCGAGCATGGCGACCCAGAGCGGCGGCACCGCTCGCTTCGACCGGGCGATTTCGGCGGCGAAGGACGCCGCGACCGAGGAGACCTCCGTGGTCGTCGCTGGCGCGGAGACCGCGGTCGTCACTCGGCGCGCGCCGCCCGCGACGGTCGAGACCGCGCTCGACGGTCTCTCGGTCTCGGACGCGCCGGGCGACCTCCGGGGAGCCATCGACCGGGCCGCGGCGGTGGCGGGCGACGACGCCCGCATCGTGGTGGTCAGCGACTTGGCGTCGGGCGAGTGGCGGAGCGCGGTCGCCTCGGCCCGCGCCAGAGGGTACGCGGTCACGCTCCGGCAGTTCACCCGCGGCGGGTCGGCCAACGTCGGCGTCGTGGACTACTCGTTCGCCGACGGCACCGCGTCGGTCCGCGTGAAGAACTTCGGCGACGCGAGCGCCACCCGGAAGGTCTCGCTCGGCGACGCCGCCGAGTCGGTGACGCTCGCGCCCGGCGAGGTCGCGACCGCGCAGCTCCCGGTCCCGGCGGGCGGCGGGACCCTCCGACTCTCGCCCGGCGACTCGTTCCCGACCGACGACCGACTCGCGGTCGCGGCCCCGTCCGAACCGACGATGGACGTGCTGGTCGTGACCAACGACCCGAACCGGCGACTGATAACCGCTCTGCGAGTGATTCGCGGGACGAGCGTCACCGTGAAGAACCCGCCCGCGTCGGTCTCGCGGTCCTACGACCTCGTGGTGTTCAGCGCGGTCGAACCCGGCCGACTCCTGGACGGCACCCTGCAGGTCGCCCGCGAGACGCTGGCGGCCGGCGGCGGCGTCGTGATTCAGGCCCAGTCGAACCTCTCGGGGGTCGGCTACGGCGGCCTCCTCCCGGTCGCGCCGAACGGGACCGTCTCGGACCCGGCGGTCCGCCAGCCGAACTCGACGGGTCTCACCGCGGACGTGACGTTCCCGGCACCGAAGACCGCGGTGCGGGCCGACCTCCGGGCCGGGAAGACCCACCTCCGGACGGCCAACGGCACGCCGCTGTTGACGACCGCTCCGTTCGACGCGGGCGAGGTGTTCTACTACGGCTACCCGTCCGAGGGGTCGTCGTTCGCGCACAACTACCGGTATCCGGTGTTCTGGAAGCGCGTCGTCCACGACCTGACCGGCCGTCGGTCGCTGTCGGCGATGAACCCCGAGACCGGCACCGCGCGGTCGCTCGGGCGGAACGCGACCGTCGAGACGCCCGCCGGAACGCGCGAGACGAACGTGCTCACGTTCCGACGGGCCGGATTCTACGAGGTCGGGGGCGACCGCTACGGCGCGTCGCTGGCCAGCGCGAGCGAGTCGAACGTCTCCGCGCCGAGCGTCGGCGGCGAGGGCGCGAGCGACCGGAGCGCGGACACCGAGACGACGACGGTGCCGCGGCGACTCACGCCGTTCGTCGCGGGCATCGCGGTCCTGTTCGTCCTGTCGGAACTGGCGTTCCTGCGCTACCGAGGTGACATCTGATGAGTCTGTTCGCGCTCGGAGTCTCGACCGGTCTGCCCGGAACCGACGCCACCGTCTCGCTCGCCCGACCGCTCGTCCTCGTCGGCGTGCCGGTCGCCGCGGTCGTTCTCTGGTTGCTGGTCCTGCGAGGGAGCGAGGGCGAGACGGAGGACGGCCGCGGCGACACGTCGCCCGACCGCGCCCCGAGTCGGCGCGCCCGATTCGCGCTGTACGCGACGCGACTCCTCGTCGTGACCTGCCTCGTCGTCGCGGCCGCGGGACCTACGACGGTCACGACGGCGACCACGCCGGGCGACCCGACCGTCACGATGCTGGTCGACGACTCGGCCAGCATGGGCGTCTACTCGCCGGTCGCCGACGACCTCGAATCCCGAATCGAGGACGAGGGCGTCGCGGTCGAACGGGTCACGGTCGCCGACGGAAACCGGTCGCGGGTCGGCGAGGGCGTCGTGGCCAACCTCCGGCCGAACGCGAGTCTGCTGGTGGTCTCGGACGGCCGGGTCACGGGCGGCACGTCGCTGGCGGAGGCCACGGACCTCGCGCGGTCGGTGAACGCGACAGTCAATCGGGTCCGCTTGACGACCGAGCGCTCGGACGCTCGCGTGGTCGTCACCGGCCCGCAGAAGGCCAGCGTCGGCGTCCAGAACCAGTTCGGCGTCCGGGTCGCGGGCGTCGAGGGCGCGCCGACGGGCAGAGCGGTGACGGTTTCGGTCGACGGGTCGGAAGTCGCCTCCAGACAGGTCCCGAAAGACGGGACGTTCACCGTCGAACACAACTTCTCCTCGACCGGTCCCCACCGCATCACGGCCCGACTCGGCGGCGGCGACGCCTACGCCGTCGACGACACCTACCGCAAGACCGTGCAGGTCGTTGAGCGATCTCGCGTCCTCTACGTGAGTCGGGGCGACCACGCCTTCGAGGACTACCTCCGGAAACTGTACGACGTGACCCGCGCGAAGTCGGTTCCCGACGACCTGAGCGACTACTACGCGGTCGTCGTCCACGACGTGGCCGCGCCCGACGTCGGGAACGTGAGCGCACTGCAGGACCACGTCATCGACGGCGGTGGTCTCGTCACGGTCGGCGGCGACCACGCCTACGGGAAGGGCGGCTACGGCGATTCGCGGCTCTCGTCGCTCCTCCCGGTCGAGGTCGGCGGGTCGTCCGGACGGAAGTCCCGCGTCGTGCTGGCCGTGGACGTGTCGGGGAGCGCCTCCGAAGGGATGCGAATCCAGAAGGCGCTCGCGCTGAACGTCCTCTCGCAACTGGGCGACCGCAACGAGGTCGGCATCGTCGCGTTCTCGGGGAGTCCCTACCGGGTCGCCGACCTCTCGTCGCTCGAATCCGACCGCAAGACGCTCAAGCGCAAGATTCGGAGCCTTCGGAGCGGCGGTACGACCGACATCGGGTCGGGGCTGCTCGGCGCGTCGAAACTCCTCGGCGACGAGGGCGGCACGGTCATCCTCCTGAGCGACGGCCGCGACGGCGCGAAACCCGCGTTCGCGGCGGCGAACCGACTCGCCGACCGGAACGTCCGGGTCGTCAGCGTCGGCGTCGGCAGCGTGAACGAGCGCGTCCTCCGGGGCATCGCCGAGCGGACCGACGGGACGTTCCTGCTGGCCAACGAGACCAGCAGGCTCCGGGTCCGGTTCGGCGGCGCGAACCGGCGCTACAGCGGCGACCACGCGGTCGTGGTCGACGACAGCCACTTCGTCACCCGCGGGGTCGAACCGACCGCGACTCTGCCCGGCGTCAACGACGTGAGCGTCAAGCCCGGTGCCGACCTGCTAGTGGCGACCGGCGACGGCGCGCCCGCGCTCACCTCGTGGCGGTTCGGTCTCGGCCGGGTCGCGGCGGTCACGGCCTACGGCGCGGACGGGGGTCTCGGCGAACTCCGGTCGAAGCCCGACTCGCTGCTGCTCTCGCGGACCGTCAACTGGGCCATCGGCGACCCCCAGCGGAAGGCGACCGGCGTCGTCGCCGCGCCCGACACCCGCGTCGGCGAGTCCACGACCGTCGTCTACGCCGGCGAGAACCCGCCGGAGAGCGCCAACCTGTCGTTCTCGGCGGTCGCGCCCGGCCGGTACGAGGCCGAGGCGACGCCGACCGACCCCGGCTATCGGACGGTCCCGGGGAGCGCGTACGCGGTCAACTATCCGTCGGAGTACGCCGCGCTCGGGGTCTCGCCCGCCCTGAAGCGTTCGGTCGAACGGACCGGCGGCCGGGCGTTCGGGGCGAACCAAGCCGCAAAAATCGCGGAGGCGATTCGGCGACAGGCGACCCGCGAGCGAGAGGTCCGGCGGTCGTGGGACTGGGCCGCCCTGCTCGCGGGCCTCGTCGTGCTGGTCGGGGAAGTCTGCGCCCGGCGACTCCGGCGACATCGCGGTAACGGAGTGATACCATGAGCTACATCGGCGACACCATCAACGTCGTGCTGGCGCTGCTCGTCGGTCTCTCTGCGTTCGGACTGGCCGGGACGACCGTCTACTATCAGGAGTCGGTCGACGACCTCCGGAGCCAGAACGAGCAGTTGACCGAGCGAAACGACGAACTGGCGGCGCAGGTCGAGCGCAAGCAGGCGCGTATCGACGAGTTGAACCGGTCGCTCCGGAAGGTCAACCGGACGCTTCAGACCCGACTCTCGGACATCCAAGACGTGTCCAAGCAGTTGCGCGCGACCGAAAAGCGCCTCAACGACACCCTGCGGGAACTCAACTCGACGGAACACAGCCTCGACCGCGCCCGGAGTAAGGTGAGGAAACTCAAGCAGAAGGTCTCCGACCTGAAAGACCAGCGCGACAGGCTGAAGCGGCAGTTCGAGGCCGCCCAAAACCGGACCGACCGACTCAACGAGACGGTCGAGCGCCTCCAATCGACGGCCGACGCCCGCAACGAGACGCTCGAACGGGTCAACGAGACCGTCAGGCGCCAGCAGCGTCTGCTCGACGAGAAGAACGAGACGATTCGAGAGCTTCGGAACGAAATCGACCGCCTGCAACAGCGCATCGAGGAACTGGAGTCCCAGTCGAACGACTACCGGCGGCCCGGCCGACTCCAGCGTAGTCGGCCGGTCGAGACGGTGGCGACCCCGTCGGCGTCACCGTCGCGTCGGCACGCGGCGCACCGCTCGCGCGGTCGGTTCGGGGACTCTCGTGTCGCCCCGGAGGTGACCCGATGAGCGACGACCCTCGGTCCGACGACGCCCCCGACGAGACCGCTGGCGAAGGGGCCGACACCGCTGGCGAACCGAACGACGCCGCGAGCGACCGGGACACTGCGAACGAGCGCGACGACGTCGAGGCGGCGCTCGCCGAGATTCGCCGGGAGTGCCGAAAGGTCGCGCTCGTCTACGCCAGTCTCGACGCGGTCTGCGTCCTGCTCGCGGTCCGGTTCGCCGCGACCGTCGTCGGGGTTCCCGCCCTCGGAACCGAGGTGGCCACCGCCGCTTTCGACTCGCTCGGAGTGCCAGCGCCCAGCGTGGCCACACTGGCCGCCGTCGCCGTCGGCGGGGTCGCGTTCGCCGCGGAGTTCCGACTCCGGACGCGTCGTCCCCCGGCCGAGCAGTTCGAGGTGGCCAACCCCGAGGTCGCCGAGGCGCTCCGGACCGCCCGCGACGCCGCTCGCGACGACCGGTCGAACCCGATGGCTCGGGCGCTGTACGCCGACGTGCTTGACCGACTCCGCGAGACCTCCAGCGCGAACCTCCTGCACGCGACTCGACTCGCGGCCACTTTCGTCCTCGCGGTCGCGGTGAGTCTGGCGACCGTCCAGACCGCCGTCGTCGGGTTCGACCTCGGCGTGGCGGGTCCGTCGGGGTCGGCCGACTCCGGGGCCGGCGGTTCCGGCGGCGACGGCGCGCTCCCCACCCAGTCGGCGGCCCTCCAGAGCGGCGAGGAAGTCCTCGGCGACCCGACCGACGTGTCCGCCGGGTCCGAGAACCTCTCGGCCGCGGTGGACGCGAGTCCCGGCGGCGAGGGCGAACGCGAGTGGAACTACGACGCCGGGTCGGGCGACGACGGCGAGGCAGACGCCGTGGACCCCCAGCGCGCGGGGTTCACCTCGCCCGAACGCGTCGAGGACGCGGCGCTCGTTCAGCGATACGCACACGAACTCGAAGCCAACTCCACAGATGACTGACCGAAACAACGCGATAGACGACGTGACGAACCGCATTCAGGCGATACGCTCCGAGGTCCGACGCCGAATCGTCGGCCAAGAGCAGGTCGTAGACCGGGTGCTGGCCTGCCTGCTCTGCGACGGCAACGCGCTGTTGGAGAGCACGCCCGGCCTCGGGAAGACGCTGCTCGTCCGAACGCTGGCCGAGGTCACGGGCCTGTCGTTCTCGCGCATCCAGAACACGCCCGACCTGATGCCCTCGGACGTCATCGGCACCGAGATGGTCCGCGAGACCGAGACCGGCAGGACGTTCACCTTCGAGAAGGGGCCGGTGTTCGCCAACCTCGTCCTCTCCGACGAGATAAACCGCGCGACCCCGAAGACCCAGTCGGCCCTGCTCGAAGCGATGGAGGAGGGACAGGTCACGGCGGGCAACGAGACCTACGACCTGCCGGAACCGTTCTTCGTGCTGGCGACCCAGAACCCCATCGACCAAGAGGGGACCTACCCGCTTCCGGAGGCCCAGTCCGACCGCTTCCTGATGAAGATTCTCGTTGACTACCCCGACGTCAAGGCCGAGCGCGAAATCGTGGACCGGTACACCGGCGACGTGGACGCCTCGGTCTCGGTCGAGTCGCAGGTCTCGACCCGCGAACTCCGCCAGATGCAACAGTTGACCCATCAGGTCCCTATCGCCGACGACCTCCGGAATCTCGCGGTGGACCTCGTGCGCGACACCCGAACTGCCGAGGACCTCGAATACGGCGCGAGTCCGCGCGCCAGCATGTCGCTAGTCCGGGCCGCGAAGGCCCGCGCGCTGGTGGAGGGTCGCACCCACGTCGGCCGCGAGGACATCACCGCGATGGCCGTGCCGGTCCTGCGCCACCGCGTCGTCGTGGACTTCCGGGCCGAGCGCGAGGGGATGACCCCCGACGACGCGATTCGGGCGCTGGTCGAAGACCGATGATAACCGCCGACTTCCTCGACGAACTCGACCGGTTCGACGCCGCCAACGACCGCGACGCCCGCTCCCAGCATCAGGGCGACCGGACCACACAAGCGGTCGGCGAGGGCCTGACCTTCGCCGACTACCGGCGGTACGCGCCGGGCGACGAACCCCGGTTCATCGACTGGAACCTCTACGCCCGGACCGACGAACTCTACGTCAAGCAGTTCGAGGCCGAGCGCAACTTCACGGTCCACGTGCTGGTGGACGCCAGCGCGTCGATGGACTTCGGCGACCCCCACAAGTTCGAGACCGCCGCGAAACTGGGTCTGGGGTTCGCCTACCTGACCGCCCGCGAACACAACGAGTTCCGGTTCGCGGTCTTCGACGAGACCGCCCGCCGACTCGACCGCGGGCGGTCGAACCGCGGGGAGGTCCTCGGACTGGTCGAGGAGTGCAACGCGGTCGACCCCGACGGCGAGGCCGCCTTCGAGGCCGCACTGACCGACTACGCCGCGACCATCGACTCGAAGGCGCTCGTCCTCGTCTGCAGCGACTTCCTCGCGGACGTAGACGCCATCGACGCCGGTCTGGAGGCGCTGGCCTCGAACCAACTGCTCCTCGGACACGTCGCCGCGCCGGAGGAACGGAATCTCCCGACCGGCGGCGACACCGTCTTCGAGGCGCTGGAGTCCGACCGGTCGCTCCGGGCGTACGTCAGCAACCGGTTGGAGCGGTCCTACCGCGACCGGTTCGAGGACCACGTCGACGACGTCGAAGGCGTGGCCCGGGACCTCACGGCGCGCTACGAGTTCGTAGATACAGGTCGGCCGTTCTTCGACTCGTTCGGAGACCTCTGGTTCGAGTGAGTTCTGGGCACGAACTCCGAAGGAGAGACTCGTCGCTGTTCGACGGTAGTTTCCTGCAAAAGTATGCTCCGTCTGGGATTTGAACCCAGGTCATCGGCTCGAAAGGCCGAAATGATTGGCCGGACTACACCAACGGAGCGTGCGTCCACACTCACTTCGAGTGCATTTCTTCGTTCCGGCCGGATTAGTTTAAACGTTCCGTTATCGCCCGAAGGCGGCCGTGTCGGGCGTTCACACCCGGTCGCGGTTCACTTTCCTTGGAAGTCCGGGTCTCTCGTCAGCGGAAGGCTCTGACGACGTTCGCCTCACTTCCCTTCGAACTCCGGTTCGCCGTCGCCCATGAACGCCGTGATGCCCTCCATCAGGTCGTCGGTGCTCATTAGGTGACCGAACGCCTGCGATTCGACTTCGAGTCCGGCGTCGGTGTCGTCGCGGCCCGCGAGCATCGCGCGCTTGGTGTACTTCTGGGCGATGGGCGGTCCGGCGGCGAGGTCGGCCGCGAGTTCGAAGGCCCGGTCCTCGAACTCCGAGACCTCGACGACCTCGTTGACGAAGCCGAACTCCGCCATCGTCTCGGGGTCGAAGCGGTCGGCGGTGAAGATTATCTCCTTGGCGCGGCCCTCGCCGACGATGTGCTTGAGCCGTTGGGTGCCGCCCCATCCGGGGAGGAGACCGAGGTCGTGTTCCGGCTGACCCATCTCGGAGCGCTCGCTGGCGATGCGCATGTCCGCGCAGGTCGCCATCTCCATCCCGCCGCCGAGGCAGTAGCCGTCGATGCCCGCGACGACCGGCATCGAGCAGGCTTCGAGTTTGCCGAAGGTGTCTTGGCCCTTCTTGGAGAGTTCGACCGCCTGAATCGGGTCGCCGCCGCCCGCGGCCATGCTCTGGACGTCCGCGCCCGCCGAGAAGGCCTTGTCGCCCTCGCCGACGATGAGGAGCGCGCGCACGTCGTCGTCCTCCTCCAGCGCGTCGACGGCGTCGCCGAGTTCGTCGAGCAGTTCCTCGCTGACCGTGTTCATGCGGTGGGGCCGGTCGAGGACGACCTTGCCGACCATCTCGCCGGGCTTCTCGACGCGGATGGTGTCGTAGTCGTACGCGTCGTCCTCGCCCTCGCCGCCGTAGAACCCGCCCTCCTCGGCGGCCTCGCGGAGGTAGTCGCTCGGTTCGTACCGGGCCTCGCCGGTCTCGTCGTGGAGGTCGTCGAGGGTTTCGAGCAGAGTGGCGAGTCCGGCGTCGTCGGCCATCTTCGCCGGGCCTTCGGGGAAGCCCGCGCCGAGCATCACGGCGTCGTCGATGGCGTCGGGGTCGGCCACGTCGTTGCCGACCAACTTGGCGACTTCGTTGGCCATCACGGCCTGCAGGCGGTGGACGGCCGCCTCGCTCCCGGCGTCGGTCGGGATGTCGGCACCGCCGTCCTCGTAGTCGTAGAAGCCCTCGCCGGTCTTCTTGCCGAGTTTCTCCGCGTCGACTTTCTCCACGAGCAGCGGACACGGCTCGTAGGCCTCGCCGAGCACCTCGTTCATGTATTCGAGGACGTGGTAGCCCACGTCGATTCCCACTTGGTCGGCGAGTTCGAAGCTCCCCATCGGGAGGCCCATGTCGAACTTGGTCGAGCTATCGACCTCGGCGACGGTGTAGTCGCCGGACTCGACCATCCACGCCGCCTCGTTCATCAGGGGAACGAGGACGCGGTTCACGATGAAGCCGGGACTGTCCTTCCGGACGCGGACCGGCGTCTTGCCCATCGACTCGGCGAGGTCCTCGGTCAGGTCCAGTACCTCGTCGTCGGTGTGTTCGCCCGAGATGACCTCCACGAGTTGCATCCGGACCGGCGGGTTGAAGAAGTGCATCCCGCAGAACCGCTCGGGTCGCTCGGTGACCTCCGAGAGTTCCGTGACCGAGAGGCTGGACGTGTTGGTGGCGAACACCGCGTCGTCGGCCGCGTACTCCTCCAGTTCGCCGTACACGTCCTTCTTTATCTCCATCTTCTCGGGGACCGCCTCGACGACGAAGTCGGCGTCCGAGACGGCCTCTTCGAAGTCCACGAGCGGCGTCACGCGGTCGAGCGCCGCGTCGGCCTCGTCGTCGGAAATCTGGTCTTTCTCGGCCAGTTTGTCGAGGCTCCACTCTATCTGGTCGTAGCCGTTCTGGACGAACTCGTCTTTGATGTCGCGCAGGTTGACTTCGTACCCGGCGAGGGCCGCGACTTCGGCGATGCCGTGGCCCATGTTGCCCGCTCCGAGAACCGCGATGGTGTTGATATCTTCGACTTCCATGTTCGGGAAGTCGGTTGCCGGGCGTTTCAACGTTTCCCTCTCACAAGTTAGAAACTCTGGGCGAGTTTATCGTCGGTTACGAAGTAATTTAGGGGAGGGTATGCAATCTGGACGCATGGACTTCGCACTCTCCGAGGAACAGAAGCAGATTCGCGACGAAGTGCGCCGGTTCGCCGAGAACGAAATCGCACCCGTAGCCAAGGAGTACGACGTGGCCGAGGAGTACCCCCACGAGGTCATGGACAAGGCCGCCGAGATGGGGATGCTCGGCTCCATCATCCCGATGGAGTACGGCGGCGCTGGCTACAACAACCTCGAATCGGCCATCATCACCGAGGAACTGTTCTCGGTGGACCCCGGCATCGGTCTCTGCATCACGTCGGCGTCGTTCGGCGCTCACGCCATCATGGAGTTCGGGACCGACGACCAGAAGGAGCGGTTCCTGTCGCCGGTCGCGGCGGGCGACGCCATCATGGGCGCGGCCATCTCGGAACCCGACACCGGTTCCGACGTGTCGTCGGTCTCCACCAGCGCCGAGAAGGACGGCGACGAGTGGGTCATCAACGGCAACAAGATGTGGATCACCAACGGGTCGGTCGGCGACTACTACGTCGTCCTCTGTCAGACCGACCCCGACGCCGACGGCCGATACAACGGCTTCAGCCAAATCGTCGTGGAGTCCGACCGCGACGGCTTCGAGTCCGAGAAGATCACGGGCAAACTCGGCATCCGCTCGTCGGACACCGCGGAACTGATTCTCGACGACGTGCGCGTGCCCGAGGAGAACCTCGTCGGGACCCGCGGGATGGGCTTCCTCCAGCAGATGCAGTTCTTCGACGAGACCCGGACCGCGGTCGCCGCGCAGGGCGTCGGCATCGCGAAGGGCGCGGCCGAGGCGGCGCTCGAGTACGCCGAGGAGCGCGAGCAGTTCGACCGTCCCATCTCGGAGTTTCAGGCGATTCAGCACAAACTCTCGGAGATGCACACCGAGACCGAGGCGGCGCGCAACCTGACCTACAAGGCCGCGTGGAACGTCGACCAGGGCGAGGACGTGACGAAACTCGCCAGCATGGCCAAGGAGTTCGCCTCCCGAGTCGCGGTGGACGTGGCCAACGAGGCGGTCCAGATTCACGGCGGCGCGGGCTACGTCAACGACTTCCCGGTCGAGCGGTTCTACCGCGACGCGAAGATCACCCAGATTTACGAGGGCACCACCGAGATTCAGAAGAACATCATCGCCCGCGAACTGCTCGGGAAGGGCTTCTGACGCCCCGTCTCCCCTCGGTCGCTGTCCCGCGATAACGACCGCTTCGACGGCCCGGCATCGATATTTCGTTTCTCTTCTTCAAACCGTTAATTACGAGCCTGAGGAAAGAGGATAGATTCAAGTAGAACGAACGTTCATTCTCCTCCGTGGTAGATAAAACCAATCGACGTTCGATTCTGAAGGGTGCAGGCGCGGCGCTAGGCGGTCTCGCGCTACCGACGGCGACTGTCTCGGCGAAGGCCGCAAAGAAGCGCTACATCGTGGACTTGCGGTCGGCGTCCGAGGGCGTCCTCGACGGACTGAACGTCGTCCACGACCTGAGCCAAATCGACCTCGCCGTGGTCGAGGCCGAGAAGGCCCAAGCCGAAGGCGCGGCGTTCTCGAAGGACGTCGAGATGGAGTTCGACTTCGCGGCGGCCGAAGACAACGGCAACGGCGACGAACCCGGCCCGCACCGGCTTTCGCAACTCCAGTGGGACAAGCAGTCGCAGGGCGTCTCCGGCGTCCACGGCCGGACCCGCGGCGAGGGGACCCGCGTGGCGGTCCTCGACTCGGGGGCGATTCCGAACCACCCGGACCTGGAGGGCCCGCTCAACACCGACCTCTCGCGCAACTTCACGGGAGACGGCGGCGACTTCACCCCGTGGTACAACGACCACGGCACTCACGTCGCGGGCATCATCGCGGGCGACGACAGCAACGACGAGGGCGTCGTGGGCACCGCGCCCGGCACCGAACTGGTCGCGCTTCGGGTGTTCACCGGACCGTTCGCGTTCTTCGGCGACATCATCGCGGCGATGACGTATGCGGGGGACATCGAGGCCGACGTGGCCAACATGAGCCTCGGCGCGTACCCGCTTCCGGATACGAAGGAGAACCGACTGCTGAAGGACTCCATCGAGCGTGCGACCGAGTACGCGGCGTCGCAGGGCACGCTGATGGTGGCGGCCGCGGGCAACAGCGGCGCGAACCTCGACGCCGACGGCGACGTTCTCAACCTGCCGAGCGCGGCCGACAACGTGATGAGCGTCAGCGCGACCGGTCCCGTCGGCTACCGCTGGGACGACAAGGGCAACGGCAAATTCGTCCGGAACTACCGCGCGGCGTTCAACAAACTCGACGAAGCGCCGACCGACCCCGCGCCCTACACGAACTACGGGAGCGAAGCCATCGACCTGAGCGCGCAGGGCGGCAACTACGACACCGAAGCCAAGGGCGGCGACGGCAACTGGCAGTACGACATGGTGCTGAGTACGGTCTTCGAGTGGGGCGACGACGGGAGCATGGTCCCGTCGTACGGGTGGAAGGCCGGGACGAGCATGGCGTCACCGCAGGTCTCCGCGGCGGCCGCGCTGGTCAAGAGCGCCAACCCCGACGCGACCCCCGCGGAGGTCCGCGAACACCTCGAAGCGACCGCGCGCGACGTCGGGTCGCCGAAGTACCACGGCGAGGGTCACCTCGACGTCGAGGCGGCGCTCAGCGAGTCCATCTGACCCGGCCGTAACTCGATTCCCGTTCCGCCTCGGCGCGCGCTGGCGTCGTCGTGACCGCGGCGAACGACTGCTCGGAAGTCGCGGTTGGTCTTCCGGCGTCTGCGCGAGCAGAGCGAGTGTAGGCTCGGAAGTCGCGGTCGGTCTTCCGGCGTCCTCACGCGATTTGCCACGTCCAACGCGAGTCGAGGTAGTACCGATAGAGGCCGCTGATGAAGATAGCGAGTCCGTTCGCGAGCAGGTAGACCAGACCGGCCCAGTTGACGAACGCCCAGAGGAGCGCGAGTTGAATCGGAATCGCGCTCCCGCGGACGACGTTGGTCCGGAGCAGACCGACCAGATAGTCGTATCTCGCGGTGTAGCGCGCGTGCTGGAACGTCCACGCGTTGTTCGCGACGAACTGGAGGACGATGGTCAACTCGATGGCGAGGGTGGCGGCGACCAGATAGTTGAGTCCGCCCAACTCCACGAGGAGCCACAGCACCGCGGTCTGCACGAGCGCCGCGCTCGCCCCGACGACGACGAACCGATACAGTCGGACGACGGTCGGGTTGTTCGTCACGCTGCGGTATCCGGAGTCGCCCACGATGTACACGAGAGGGTATCGAGCGTGTAGTACGTTTTGACTCGCGCCGGCCAACGGATGTTCTCGGGGTTCGGGACGCCTGAGCCGCTCACTCCCACGTCTCTCGAATCACGCGGAGCCAGTTGTCCCGCGCGATGGCGCGCACCGCCTCGTCGCCGAAGCCTCGACGCTCCACCGCCGCGATTACGTCCGGAAGACCGGTGGCGTCGCCGACCGAGTCGAGGACCGTCGCGCCGTCGAAGTCCGACCCGAGCGCGACGTGTTCGACGCCGACCCTGTCGGCGACGTACTCGACGTGGTCCACGAGCGTCGAGACGGGGGTCGGGTCGTCGGGGTCGTTCCGACCGTCGGGCCGGAGGTGGCCGGTGGCGAAGGTGATTCCGACGAGGCCGCCCGAGTCGGCCACCGCGTCGAGTTGCGCGTCGGTCAGGTTTCGGCTGGCCGGACAGAGTTCGTTGACCCCGGCGTGGCTCACGACGAGCGGGTCGGTCGAGACTTCGGCCGCGTCTCGGAACCCGGTCGCCGTCGCGTGCGCGAGGTCCACGAGGATGCCCCGCTCGTTACACCCGCGGACGAGGTCCCGCCCCGCCGGGGTGAGTCCGGGGCCGGTGTCGGGCGTGCCGGGGTACTCCGGCCGGACGCCGTGGCCGAACTCGTTGGGGCGACTCCAGACCGGGCCGACCGAGCGCACCCCTGCGGCGTGGAGGAAGTCGAGGTTCGACAGGTCCGGCGCGACGGCCTCGGCCCCTTCGAGGTGCGGAATCGCCGCGACGGGGCCGGCGTCGTCGGCGTCGAGACACGCTTCGAGGTCGTCGTACTCCCCGACGACGCGAACCGCGCCGTCAGTGCGCTGCACTGACGAGTCTCCGCTCGCTTCGCTCGCGGAGGCGCCGTCCGACTCGGCCGCGATGCGGTGGAGGCGTGCCAGCGCGTCGTAGGTGAACGACTTGGCTCGCTCGTGGCCGACGGCGGGCGGCAGGTCCATCTCGTGGCCCTCGTCGGTCTCGACGCGCTCGTACTCGTAGTCCTCGTTCGGAACGAAGACGGCGAACAGTCCGGCCCCGAGGTTCGCCTCGCGCGCCCGCGGGAGGTCGAGGTGGCCCGCCTCGCTCCGCTCGAAGAACGAGCGTCCGGAACCGGTCTCGTCGGAGAGGTCCAGCAGGGCGTCGTTGTGCCCGTCGAAGAGTCGCAACTCGGAGTCGGTCATCGGTCGAACGAACGAGCGTCGCGAGGACGTGTCAAACTATCGGAGGCGGACCGATTCGAGCTCCGGGCCGACGCGGGGTTCCGGACCGATGTGGGGTTCCGGACTGACGTGGACGCTCCGGGCCGCCGAAAGTGCGTGAAATAGCGGTGAGACCGGTCGAACTGCCGGGTCAGACCGTGTACTCCGACTCCTCGAACTGGACGTACTTGCCGTTCCGGAACTTCCGCTTTGCCGTCTTGTACTTCGTGACGAGTTTCGCACCCGTGAGTCCCGACGAGAGCTTGTACTTCAGGAGTCCGCCCTCGCCCTCGTCGGCCAGAATGTCGCTCGCGGCCGAGAACGTCTTGTCCCAGTCGTCGGGACCGTAGTCGGCCACGATGTCCGCGAAGGTGACGTTCCGGGTTATCTCCTCGCCGATGGCGTCCTTCCAGCGGTCGTTGTAGCCGCCGAGTCGGCCCTTGCCCGCGAGTTCCCCCGCGATTTGGCCGGTCCGGGCCGCGACGTGGTAGCCGCCCTCGTGGAACGCCGAGGTCGTGCCCATCGCGCCGCCCGCGACGGCGATGTTGGCCGCGGTCGGCGAGTCGATGGGTCGGGTCGAGGAGATGGGGTACGTCTCGGTGCCCTCGCTCTTGCCCCGGTCCTCCACCAGCGGGAAGTCCTCTACGTCGTACTCGTCGCCGAACTGGCGGTCGAGCAGGCGCTCGACGTACTCGGCGGGCCGCGGGATGGCGTCGTCGTCCTCGCGGAGCAGGTCGTAGTCCGCTGGGTTCTCGACGTCTTCGAGGTTCATCCCGATGGGCATCGTCAGGCCGACGCGCGCGACCGTGCCGTCGTTCGGGAAAATCCACGGATAGGCGGTCTCGCCCGGCATCACGCCCCACCAGAACTTGAGCGAACTCGGGTCGAACAGTTCCTCGGGGAACTCCCGGTACTCCTGATACGCGATGTGGTTGGCCTCGTTCGGAGCCAACACCTCCGAAATCGGTCGGTCCGCGGGCGAGAACCGGTCGAGCGCCCGCATCGTGACCTGTCGCTGGGGACCGTCGGCCAGCACCAGATAGTCGGCCACGATTTCCTCGCCGTCCGAGAGTTGGAGGGTGTGTGTCGGCGACCCCGTCAGGTCGGTCGTCACGTCGGTCACGCCGACGCCGACGCGGTACTCCGCGCCCGCCCGCTCGGCCCGGTCGCGGAACCAGTCGTCCATGCGGGTGCGGTCGAAGGTGAACCCGAACCCGTCGTACGACGACTCGATGCCCGTGCTCTCCATGACGGCGGTCTCGTTGGGTCCGAAGAATTCCGTCCGCTCTAGCTCTCGGAGGACGACGTGGTCGGGAATCTCCTCGAACGGCACGTCCAAGATGTCCACCCAGTAGTCGAGCATTCCGGCGGCGTCGGTCGAGTCCGGTCCCAACTCCTCGCGGTCGGCGCGCGGAACGCCTTTCTCGACGAGGAGCGCGTCGGCCCCCTGCTCGGCGGCCGCACGTGCGGCGGAGGTCCCTGCCGGACCGCCGCCGACGATGGCAACGTCCACTCGCTTCATACGGTTAGGGTTTCCCGCCGGATATTAAATGCTTGACCTTCCGATTTCGTGACGGTACGGCGGTGGATTTTCGCCGAGTGTCGTCAGATGGACAACCGTTCCCGCGCGCCGAAGTCCCGAATCAGGCCGAAGCGAGCGCGTGTATCGGTGTTCGATTTCCGTCCGACAGGCTGACGTGTCCGAGGCTGAGTCAGTTTAGCGAGCGGACAGATTTCCGGCGCGTTCGCCGTCGTCGCGTTCGTGGTCGTGGGAGCGTCGCTCACTCGTCGTCGGGGCGGTGGGGTCGACTGCTCCCGTCGTCGGGGTTCACTTCGAGGTACTTGGCGAACAGGTCGGCGACCCGCGAGTAGGCGTCCAGCACGTTCTCGCGCCGGAGGAAGCCGTGAGGTTCGTCCTCGTAGGTCTGGAGTTCGTGGGTCTTGCCGTGCTTCTCCAACTCGGCGACCAGTTGCTCGGACTGGCTGAGCGGGACCCGAACGTCCTGCTCGCCGTGGAGGACGAGCAACGGCGCGTCGATGTCGGGGACGCTCCGGATGGGACTCGCCTCGCGGTAGTTGTCGATGTCGGTCGCGGGGAAGCCGAGTTCGCGCTTCATGAGTCGCCAGCCAACGTCGTCGGTGTCGTCCATGAACGTCTCGTAGTCGTAGACGCCGTAGAAGGCGGCCCCGGCGTCGAAGCGGTCGGTCCGGCCCAAGGCGTTGACGGTCATCAGGCCGCCGCCCGAACCGCCGTAGATGCCCGCGCGGTCGGGGTCCACCGCGGGGTAGGCGTCTGCCAGCGCGTCCGCGGCGTTCACCACGTCGTCCAAGTCGCCCTCGCCCCACGCGAAGTCGTTGCGGTTCCGGAACTCGCGGCCGAACCCGCTGGAACCCCGGTAGTTCGGCTCTATCACGGCGAACCCCTGCGCGGCGAAGTACTGGGCGCGGTAGTTGAACTCGTAGCCGTCGAACGCGGTGGGGCCGCCGTGGGGGTGGACGAGCAGGGGAATCGAGTCGGGGTCCGCGTCGTCGTGGCCCTCCGGCAGGTAGACCATCGCGTGGATTTCGACGCCCCCGGTCGAATCGTAGGTGATGCTCTCGGGTTCGACGAATCTCTCTTCGAGACCCGCCGGAGGTCGGCCCGCCACACGCTCGCCGGTCGAGAGGTTCCGGACCTCCGGCGGCGTGGTCGGGTCCGCGGCCACGGCGAGTACGTCGCCGTCGTGCCACTCGGGGAAGTAGCGGTCGCCCGGGTCGTCGGTCAGCGTCTCGGTCTCGCCGGAGTCGGCCGCAACCGTCCGGACGTGGACCTCGCCCCGCCGAGTGGCCGTGAATGCGAGGTGGTCACCGTCGGCGTCCCACGACGGCGCGCCGAAGTCGGTGCCGCTCTCGGCGAGTAGTTGCTCGGGGTCGTCGCGGTCCGGTCCGGTGACGTAGAGCGCGTCGTAACCGCTGGCGTCGTGGACGAACGCGATTTCCTCGCCGTCGGCGTTCGCGTCGGCGCGTGGGCGGGGTCGGGGCGCGTAGGCGTTCACCGAGTCGTCGGCGAACACCGGTTCGACCTCCCCGTCCCGGTCCACGCGGACGACCTGACTCGCGCGGTCCGCGAGGTCCTCGTGGCGCGTCCGGACGGCGTAGAGCGCGTCGCCGGCCCACCGGGGGTCGGCGTAGAGGAACTCGTCGTCGCGCAGGACCTCGACGCGGCGGCCGTCGGCGGAGGCGACCGCCAGCGCGCCCGGTGACCGGTAGTCGGTCACGAACGCTATCTCCTCGCCGTCGGGCGAGAATCGGGGATTGGAGTCGGCGGCGTCGTGGGCCGTGACGCGGGTCTTCTCGCCGGTCTCGGTGTCGACGGTCCATACCGAGAGGCCGTCGTCGTCCTCGCCGGCGTAGACGATTCGGTCACCCGCGGGGTGCCAGTCGAACCACCGCGGGTCGAGGTGAGTGTAGCGCTGAGCGAGGACGCCCCTGCTGGTGAGTTTGCGGGTCTCGTCGCCGTCCTTCAGGTAGAGGTCGGTGCGATGCTCGCGGCTGACGGCGTAGGCGAGTCGGTCCCCCTCGGGTTCCGGCACGACCTGCTCGGCCATCTCGGCGGTGGCGGCGTCGGCCAGCAGGTCGTCGGCCCGGGTGTCGCGCAGGTCGCGTCGATACATGGCCGTGGTATCGCGTGACGTGCGTTTATGTCTCCGGGTAGCGGAGAGCGACGGGGGTCTTTCGAACCGAAATACTCATACTCTGCCTTTCGAACCTTCGTGGTATGCGAGCAATCGTCAATGGGACGGTCCACACGGTGTCCGAGCGCGGAACCGTAGAGGGCGGCACGGTACTGGTCGAAGACGGCGAAATCGCGGCGGTCGGGGCGGCCGACGAGGTGGCGGTTCCGGACGACGCCGAGGTGTTCGACGCCGAGGGTCGCCACGTCACGCCGGGACTCGTCGACGCCCACAGTCACGCCGGGATGGCCGAGTGGGGCGAACCCGAGGACGGCGACTTCAACGAGGTGTCGGACCCCGTGACGCCCCACGTCAACGCGCTCGACGGCTTCCACCCGCGAGACGACGAGTTGAAGCACGCGTTTCAGGGCGGCGTGACGACCGTCTCGGCGCGCATGGGGAGCGCGAACGTCGTCGGGGGCGTCATCTGTTCGATGAAGACCTACGGCGACGTGGCCGACCGGATGCTGATTCGGGAGGACGGCATGAAGGCGGCGTTCGGAGAGAACCCCAAGCGGTTCCACGGCGACCAGAAGGACCGCCAGCCGTCCACGCGGCCCGGCGTCGCGGCCACGCTCCGCCAAGCCCTGATGGACGCCGAAGACTACGTCGAGCGCCGGGCGCAGGCCCGCGAGGAGGGCGACCCCTTCGAGCGCGACCTCGGGATGGAGAACCTCGCCCGCGTCGTTGAGGGCGACTTGCCCCTGAGGGTCCACGCCCACCGCGCCGACGACATCGCCACGGTGTTCCGCATCGCCGACGAGTTCGGCATCGAGAAGTTGTCCATCGAACACGCCACCGAGGGCCACGTCCTCGCCGAGGAGTTCGTCGAGCGCGACGTGCCCGCCGTCGTCGGCCCGACCATCTCGTCGGCGAGCAAGTACGAACTCCGGAACATCACCTTCGAGACGCCGGGCATCCTCCACGAGGCGGGCGTGAAGGTCGCCATCCAGACCGACGCGCCGGTCCTCCCGCAGGAGCACCTCGACGTGTGCGTCGGTCTCGCGGTCCGGGAGGGCCTGCCGGAAGAGGCGGCGCTCCGGACGGTCACGCGCAACCCGGCCGAGATTCTGGGCGTCAAGGACCGCGTGGGAACGCTGGAGGAGGGCACCGACGCCGACCTCGTGGTCTGGGACGGCCCGATGTTCGAGTTGGACTCGGACGCCGAGCAGGTGTTCGTGGAGGGCGAACGCGTCTACGACAGCGAACGCGACGACGTGGACCCGCGCGAGGAGTACGCGTGGTGAAGTAAGGACGGAACTCCGTTCTTTAATGATTATGTAGAATCGGAAAAGAAATCTACACCATTCTCCGTCGGACGCGGGCGCTACCGCTTCTCCCACTCGGTCGTGGTCTCTCCGTTCACCGTCCTCGAACGGACCTACTCACCCGGAGACGAACAGTATTTCCTCGCTCCATCACATATCGACTACCGAGCATGAGTCGAAGCAGGCGGACCGAGGTCGGGCGGGCGGTCGAACGCGGTCTCCGGTACGGTATCGTCGCGGTGTTCGGCGAGGGGTTCCGCCGCCGGAGTCCCGGCGCCGTCGTGAACGCCGCGTTCTCGTTCGCGGCCACCTTCCTCCCCGACGCGGTCGAACGCGTCTGGGGCGTGGAGTTCCGGCCGTGGCAGCGGGTCTATGCCGGCGTCGCGATGCTCGCCCACGCTGTCGGGATGCTCGGTCCGTACGACGACACGTGGTGGTGGGACCACGTGACCCACACCCTCTCGACCACGCTGCTCGCCGGGTTCGTCCACGTCGCCGCCGACCGCCGGGGCCGCGACCCGCGACCCCGGGTCCTCGCCGTCTCGGTCTTCGCCGGACTGCTCTGGGAACTGCTCGAGTACGTCATTCACGCGGTCAGCCGTCGCCTCGGCATCGAACCCCTGCTCGTCCAGTACAGCGCCCGCGACACCGCGCTCGATTTGGCGTTCGACCTGCTCGGGGCGCTCCTCGTGCTGGCGTTCGGCGACCGCTTGCTCCGGAACTTCGCGCCCGGCGGGGAGTAGACCGCCGACCGGCGCGCACCGACGCGCTCACGCCCGAACGGCGTCGTATTCGAATTTTTAACGTTCCTTAGTTAGCGGCCCGACAGTCGAATATCAATTTTGATTCTGGTCGAAGTTATTAAGAGTACGTCGCGGTCTCCAACGAATATGTCTAAACGACCACCCGACTCGACGGGGGAGTCGTCGAAGGGGCTGTTCTCCCGGTTCGACGACCGTCTCCCGACCGGAGCGATACCGAACGTCCTCCGACGGACGTTCGCGGCCAAGTTCTTCGGCGTCGTCCTCGTCGTGATGCTCGTCACGAGTAGCGTGGGCGCGTACAACTACGCCTCCACGCAGGACGCGCTGGAGTCGGACGTGAAGAACCGCGTCACGTCCACGGCCGAACTGCAAGCCAGCAGTCTCGGCGAGTGGGTCCGGAGCAAGCGGACGCTGACCCGCACGCTCTCGCAGGCCCAAGCGTTCCGCACCTACAACCGGCGCGGCGTGAGCTACTACCTCGAAGCGCAGGAACCGTCGCTCCCCGACGACGTTCAGGCGGTTCACTTCGTCAACAGCACGTCGTGGAACGTCGTCGTCAGTTCGAACGAAGACGCCACGGGCACCGACCTCCGGAAGAGCGGCGTGCCGTGGGCGACCGACGACCGCGCGGCGGACCTCGAACGACCGCGCGACGTGTTCGTCTCGAGTCGACCCTACGACGCGCCCGGGAGCGACACCCGTGTGGTCGCGTTCGTGAGTCCCGTCCCGGACAAGCCGAACCGCGCGGTCGTCCTGACGGCGAACATCTCCGCGCAAGTCAACGGCCTCCACCAACCGGTCAAGGACGGCGAGACGGTGGTGTACAACGCCGACGGTGACGAGGTGTTCGACACCGGCGACGCCCAGTTGGACGGCAAACTCGCCGGCGACGCCATCGTCGGGTCGAGCGCGAACGACGGCCTCGTGACCACCGGCGACTTCGTCGCCAACCACAAGTCGGTCACCGGCGCGAACTGGGTCGTCGTCTCGTACGCGCCGAAGGCGAGCGCGTTCGCGATGCGCGACCGAGTCGGGACCAGTCTCCTGACGACGATTCTGGCGGCGCTCCTCGCGCTCGGCCTGGTCTCGGTCGTCTTCGAGCGCCGGACGACCGCGACGCTCAAGGAACTCACCTCGAAGGCCGAGGAGATAGAGCGCGGCGACCTCGACACCGAACTCCGGAGCGGTCGCATCGACGAACTCGGCCAACTCTACGAGGCGTTCGCGAGCATGCGCGACTCGCTCGCCGAGAAGATTCGGGCGGCCGAGTCCGCACGCGAGGAGGCCCAAGAGGCCCAGCAGGTCGCCGAGCGGGAGCGCCGCGAGGCCCAAGAGGCCAAGGAGCGGGCCGAGACGCTCAACGCCCATCTCGAACGGAAGGCCGACAGTTACAGCGACGTGATGCAGGAGGCCGCCGACGGCGACCTCTCGCGGCGGATGGACGCCGACGCCGAGAGCGACGCGATGGCGCGAATCGCCTCGGCGTACAACCGCATGATGGACGAGTTGACCGACGCGATGCTGGAGGTCAGGTCGTTCAGCCGCGAAGTCGCGGGCGAGAGCGAGCAGGCGACCGACAGCCTCGCCGAAGTCGAGCGCGCGAGCGAGGAGGTCAGCGAGTCGGTCCAGGAGATATCGGACGGCGCGGTCGAGCAGAACCGTAGCCTCCAGCGGGCCAGCGAGGAGATGAGCGACCTCTCGGCGACCGTCGAGGAGGTCGCTTCCTCGACCGAGACCGTCGCCCAGCGCGTCGAGCAGGCCGCCGAAGAGGGCGAGGAGGGCCAGCACGCCGCCGAAGACGCCATCGAGGAACTCGCCAGCATCGAGGAACGGACCGAGCGGACCGCCGAGTCGGTCGAGCGCCTCCGCGAGGAGGTCGGCGACATCGAGGAGGTCGTCGGCTTCGTGACCGACATCGCCGAGCAGACCCACGTCCTCGCGCTCAACGCCTCCATCGAGGCGGCCCGCGCCGGGGAGGCCGGGCAGGGCTTCGCGGTGGTCGCCGAGGAGGTCAAGAACCTCGCCGAGCAGACCCAGTCGGCCACCGACGAAATCGGCGACTCCATCGAGCGGGTCCGCGACCAGACCGAGACGACCGTCGAGGAGATGCACGAGACCCGGACCAGCGTCTCGGACGGCACCGAGACCGTCGAGACGGCGCTCGAAGCGCTCGAACGACTCGTTGAGGACGTCTCCGAGACCAACGAGAGCATCCACGAGATAAGCCGGGCGACCGAGAGTCAGGCCGACTCGGTCCAACAGGTCGTCACGACCGTCGAGGACGTCTCCAGCGTGAGCGAGGAGACGACCGCGCAGGCCGAGACGGTCTCGGCGGCCGCCGAGGAGCAGACCGCCTCGCTGACCGAGGTTTCGAGCGGCGTCGAGGACCTCGCGGACCGCGCCGAGCGACTCAGCGACCTGCTCGAACAGTTCGACTTCGAGGACGACGGACGGAGCGGCCGCGGTAGTGACGCGGGAAGCGGTCCGAGAGCCGACGTGGCCGACCGGAAGGTGCATCCGAAATGAGCGAGGGCGACGCGACGCGGAGTAGCGCGGCGGTCTCGCGGCGGCGACTCCTCGGCGGGATGGCGAGCGCGCTCGGTACTGCCGGTCTCGCTGGCTGTTCCGGCGAGAACCCGGACGAGCGGGCGACTGCCTCCGACGCGGCGACCGGCGCGACGACCGAGACGACGACGCGGTGGACGACGACCGAACGCGCCGAGAACAGGGACGCCCGCGTCGGGATGGTGTACGCGCTCGGAGGTCTCGGCGACAACTCGTTCAACGACATGGCCCACGCGGGGGCGAAGAAGGCCCGCGAGCGGTTCGGCATCAGCTTCGAGAACGCCGAACCCACCTCGGCGGAGCAGATTCCGAAACTCCAGCGGGAGTTCGCGTCGGCGACGGACCCGCCGAAGGACCTCGTCTGCGGTATCGGCTTCGCGCAGGCCGCCGGCGTCGTCTCGAACGCGACGGAGTACCCCGACCAGAAGTTCCTCCTCGTGGACGGCGTCGCCACCGACGAGAGCGGAGCGCTCCTCCCGAACGTGGCCAACTACACGTTCGCGGAGCATCAGGGGTCGTTCCAAGTCGGTCTCCTCGCCGGACTCGTCACCCAACGGGAGTTCGGCGCCGGGGCCGGTCAGACTACCGGCGACCGAACGGTCGGGTTCGTCGGCGGCGTGGACGTGCCGCTCATCCACAAGTTCGAGGCGGGATACCGGGCGGGCGTGGCCCGCGCCGGCGACGACGTCGAGGTCACGTCGGCGTACGCGGGGTCGTTCGCCGACCCCGACGCCGGCGAGCGACTCGCCAGCGAGATGTACGCCGACGGCGCGGACGTCGTCTACCACGCCGCGGGCGGGAGCGGTATCGGGGTGTTCCGGGCGGCCCAGAAGGCCGGGCGATTCGCCATCGGCGTGGACAACGACCAGTCGCGCAGCGTCCCCGAGTACAGCGACGTCATCCTCGCCAGCATGGTCAAGCACGTCGACAAGGCGGTGTTCCGGTCGATAGCCAGCCTCGTGGACCGGAAGTTCCGGTTCCGGGTCGGCACGGTCAACACGCTCGGCCTGCTGGAGGGCGGCGTCCGGGCGGTGTACGGGACCGACCTCGGGTCGGCGATTCCCGACGACGTGACCGCGAAACTCGACGCCTCCCGGCGAGCCATCATCAAGAACGAAATCGAAGTGCCGACGACGCTCTCCTGACGCTCTCGTCGGGGCGAGCGCCGACTTTTCTCCGTTTAGACGGTGCGGTTTAGATGAGCGATACCGAAGCGGTGAGGGCGGAACGCGCGTAGCGAACGTTACTCGGCGTTCATCTCGCGGTCGTTCTTTCGTTCCAGTTTCAGCAGTTGGAGGGCCTGTCGCACGTGAAAGTCCTTCTCGCCTTCTTCCTCCGCGTCTAATGCGGTCCGTAGTTCCTCTATCGCCATCTCCTGCTCCTCGCTGTCGGCCATACGGAAATGCCTCTTTCGGGAGTATTAGCTTTAACGAATATCCGAGTGACACGTTCGTCGCGGTGGGAATCGTGCGACGCGGACGCGTCGCCTCACTGCGGTCGATTGCACCCCTCGAAACGTGGGACGTTCGACCGCACCGTCTCGTTCGGACTGAACGCCTCCCGACGCGCCGGCGTCGTCGCGCCGACGTACCGAGGCGTTCAGTTCACGTCGGTGCGCATTCCGAACTACCGAGAAGGAGAGCCCCGGAGCGGACGCCGTCAGGCCAGCCAATCCTCCGGCTTGGTGTCGTAGTCCACTTCGGTCGCCGCGATGTCTTCGACCTCGTTCCAGTTGAGGTCCTCCACCGTGAACTGGTCGCCGTCGTACCGGAGCAACTTCCCGACCTCCTCGGGTTCGGGTTCCCTGTCGCGCCGCCGCGCGATTTCGGCGTCGCGGTCGTCGACCTCCTTCACGATGGTCTTGAGGTTCACCGGGCGACCCCAGAGGTCGAACACGCGCTCCAGCGTGCGCTTGGCCTGATCGATGTCGAGCATCACGCCGTTGTAGTGGTGGCCCAACAGCAACTCGTTGCGGTTGTTGTAGTTGCCGTCGTACACCGCGATGGTGGGCTTGCCGAAGTTGGTGAACTGGAGCATCAGCTTCTTCTTCACGTCCTCGTAGTCGGTGCTGGCGACCCGGTAGTCGCCGGTGGTCTGGCTGAACTCGTAGGTGAAGTACTGGTTGTCGGTGACGAACTCCTGCGTCAGGAAGCTGTCGAGGAACGTCACGTCGTTGTTGCTCTCGCGGACCTCGCGCATCTTGTCCCACCCGGTCGCGTAGTCCACGTCCGCGAGGGCCTCCTCGACCGATTCGTAGCGCGCGTCGTCCACGATGTACCGGGCGAACTGCTCCAAGTCCTGCTGTGAGACCGACCGGAGGAACCCCCGGTTCTGGCGCTTGCACAGCGAGAAGTGGCGCTCGGCGAGACCCCGGTAGGTCAGCACCTTCCACGGATACCGCTGGAGGTCTATCTCGCCGTCCTTGGCGGCCGCCAGCGCCTCCTCGTCGACCTTCTCGGGCGCGAGGGCGTCCAACTCGTCCAGCCTCTCGGGGTCGATGCTGTCGATTCGGGGGTCGGGCGCGAGCAGGTTCTGCACCTCCTCGAAGTCCACGGTGTCGTGGAAGTTGCGCCACGTGATTCCCTCGGTCCGGAGGAGCTTTCGGCAGACCTCCCGGCGGTTCTCGGTGTTCTCGATGTACTCCCAGAGTTCCTTGCCGAGTTGGTAGGGGTTCAGCCCCGGCGAGTTGAGGACGCGGGCCTGATGGTCGGCGTAACTCAGGAACTCGTCGTCGCCCGCGAACGCCTCCTCGCCCATCATCATCGACTCCCAGTAGGCGGCCCACCCCTCGTTCATCACCTTCGTGAGCTTCTGGGCCGCGAAGTAGTACGACTCGGCCCGGAGCATCTCCAGAATCTCCTTCTGCCACTCGGTCATCTCCTCGGCCTTCTGGGAGTCCTCGTCGTAGGCCTTGCCGTGGTCCCGGAGGAACGCCAGTACGTCCATCTCGGGTTCGTCCAGTTCGGCCGCGTCGGCCTGCTCGTCCATCCACTCCTCGTCGAACACCTGCCGTTTCACCTCGTCGCTGAGGTCCATCTCGTCGAGTCGCTCGGCCAACTCGTCGTCGGGGATGTCGTCGTCCTCGTCGCGTTCGCGCTCGAACTGGCGCTTGAACGGTTCGTGCTGGTCGATGTTGTCTTCCAGACAGAGGACGCTGTCTATCCAGCGCTCGACCGCCTCGCGCTCGATTTCGGGGTCGGACATGTACTCCTCGATACGCCGGGCGTGGCGCTCTAACATCGCCGCGGCGTCCAACTCGTCGGCGAACATGCGGTACCACCGGTTCTTGGCGAAGAAGTCCGAGTGAGCCTCGACGTGGGTGATGACCGCCTTCTGGTCGGCGATGGCGTTCGACTCCTGCAGGAAGGCGTGGGAGGGGTCGTCGTTGATGACTATCTCGAAGGCCTTCCCGCCGGTGTACTGGCCCTGCTTCTGCTGGCGGTCGTACTGCATGCCCCACCGCCAGTGGGGGTACCGCTGCTGGAAGCCGTTGTACGCGATGAGTTCGTTCATCTCGTCGTAATCGACCACCCAGTAGTTCACGTCGTAGGGGTCGAGTCCGAGTTTGTGGGCCAGATTCCGGGCCTCCTCGGCCGGTTCCTGCAGCGGTTCTGCGGCTTTCTTGGTTCGGGGTCGCTCTCTCATGGGTCTGCCTCCGGGGTGACCGTCGTCGCGGTGGCTCGGTTCACGATTCGGCCTCCGTGCTGAGTATCTCGTAGATGGCGTCGGTCACGTCCTCGGGGCTGTTGACGTAACTGACCGCCACCTCGTTCGACTCGCCGAAGTGGTCGTCCACCTCCTCGGCGTGGGTCGCGTTGATGGCCTTCCCGTCGGGTTGGGTCTCGACGTAGGCGTGGAGGTTGGCCGGAATCTCGTCCATCAGCGGGATGACGTTCTCGCTGGTGTCGTTCCGGGAGTTCTCGCTGTCGCCGGCCGCGAACACGTAGCGGTTCCACTCGCTCCACGGGTAGCGCTCGTCCAGAATCTCGGCGGTGAGTTCGTACGCCGACGAAATCTTGGTTCCGCCGCCCGACCGGATGCCGAAGAACTCGTCGCGCTCTACCTCCCACGCCTCGGCGTCGTGGGCGATGTAGACGAACTCCGCGTTGTCGTACTTGCCGGTCAGATACCAGTCGAGCGGCGTGAAGGTGCGCTCGACCAACTCGCGCTTCTTCTCGCGCATCGACCCCGACACGTCCCGGATGTTGACGACGACCACGTTCTTCTCGCGCTCCTCGATGATTTCGGGGTAGCGGTAGCGCTCGTCCTCCTTCCGGAAGGGGACGTGGCGGACGCCCTCCTCCTTTATCTTCTGGGCCGTACTCCGGTGGGGGACGTTCTCTTGAACCTCCTCGATGGAGTCCCACTTGGTCTTCTCGTCGGCCGGAATCTGACGGTAGGCCTCTTCGAGCCAGTGTTTCGAGACGTTGATGGCGTTCTCGCGCGCCCAGTCGAACGTCCGGTCGGGTCCCCACCCGTCGATTCGCAGCACCTCTTCGAGGAAGTTCGGGTCGAAGTCCATCGCCAGCTTTCGCTTCAGGCCCTCCTTGAACATGCGCTCGAAGTCGAGCGTCGAGTCCGGGCCGGTCCGGGTCATGTCGGTGAAGTCGCCCTCCTTCTCCTCGATGACCTCCTTGCCTTTCGGTTCGAGGTCCAGACCCAACTCGTCGTCCAACTCCTCGGCGAACTCCTCGGGGTCCATCTCGTAGTAGTCGTGGTCGCCCGACTCGTCGCCGGGGTCGCCCTCCTCGTCGCCGTCGCCGGGTTGCGGCTGTGGCTCGCCGACGGGGTCGCCCACGTCGGGGTCGCCCTGCCCGATGCCGCCCTTGTCCATCCGGTCGTAGGCGAACTCCGGCAGGTCCACGATTTTGATGGGGATGTTTATCTCGTCGGGCAGGCTCTGGCCGAGGTCGCCGTACTGGATGAAGTCCGCGAGGTCCTCTCGCTTGGCCTCGCCGACCTCTCGATACCGCTCTAAGTCCTCTCTCAGTCCCATTTGTAGCTCACCTGACTCATGACGTGTTGGCTGGTCAACTCGGCCGACGCCTCGGTGTAGCCGAACATCTCGACCATGTTGTCGATGGTCTCGGCCTTCACCGCGGCCGTCTCGGTGTTGCCCGGCGGGTCGGCCCACTGGTTGGGGTCGAAGTCCTCGTACACCCGGCGCACGTCGTCCCAGTCGTAGTTGGCCAGCACCGTCTTGATGATGGGAATCTCCTTGGGGTCGATGTCGGTGGCCTCGAACCCCTCGTCGCGGTTCTCCCACGCGTGGCGGTTCAGCGCCGTGATGACCTTGTTGCGCCGGAACTCCTCGACCGCCGGGGAGGGCGCGTGGTCGCCGCCGTAGCTCTCGGGCGAGAACCGGCCCAGATGCTCGGTCTCGAACACCTTCATCTTCAGCGGGTCGGGGGCGACGCGCTCGCCGCGGTCGTTCTCGACCCGTTCGTCGGTCGCCCACGCGTAGACGTGTTCGATGTACTCCTCGACCGTCTCCTCGTCGACGCGCTTGTCGGCCATTATGGCGTCCAGCACGTCCTCCTCCTGCTTCTGGAAGATGTGATTTTTCACGGGGACGAGCCTGTTCTCGTACTCGGTCCGCTCGGCCGTCGAGAACACGGGAGCGCCCGTCAGCCCCTCGGCCATCGCGTTCAGGATGTCGCGGGGCATGATGACCGACTCGACGGGGTACTCGGCGTGAGCCCGCTCGCTCTCGTCGTTGAGCAGGTCGGCGATGACGTCGCGGGTGTAGGTCACGGGAATCCCCTGTTCGCCGTCGCTCGGGGCGTCGCCGAACTCGAAGTCGTCCTTGTCGAGGCGGTCGTCGCCGTCGAGCAGGTAGCCCCGGTCGAACAGTTTCGCCTTGTCCACGAGGTCCAGTCCCGCGGGCACGTCCTCGCCGTCGAGTCGGGTCACGACGCTGTAGAGCGCGGCGGCCTCGACGGCGTGGGGCGCGAGTTCGCGCTCGCCGACGCCCGCGCCGTGGTCGTCGTCGCGGACCTGCACCGCGAGCGGTTCCCGGATGAGCGATTCGAGTTCGTCGTAGCTCTCGGCCTTCCACACGTCGGTCTCGTTGGTCAACTCCCGACGGATGAGTTCGGCCTCCAGACTAAGGTTGGTGAGGTACTTGAACCGCCGCCGGTCGAGTCGGCGCTTCAGCGCCTTCAGGGGGTCGGCGCCCCCGGCGTCGGCGTGCTGGTTGAGTTGGGCCTCCAAGTCGGGGTTCGAGATGATGAGCAACTGGGTGTCGATGTCCATCTGGATGCCCTTGTCCAACTTGACCGTCTTCTCGTCGGGCACGTTGAGCAGTTTCTGGAGCAGGTCGGCGTGCTGGGCCGCGTCCTCCACGATGGTCAGCAGGCCGTTGCCCTGCGAGAGGACGCCGTCGTAGCTGAACGCCTGCGGGTTCTTCCGGCCTCGGGAGTCCAACTCCTGCAACATGCCCCGCATCCACGACCCGACGAGTCGCTCCTTGGGCGGGCCGGAGTCCTCCGAGTGGAGGACGCCGATGCCCTTGCCGATGTCCACGACGTAGTTCTTCACCCGGAGGTGGTTCGGGTCGGTGATGGCCGAGAACAGGTCGTCCTCGCCCGTCCGGCGGTACTGCTCTTCGAGGTAGTCGTAGGCCTCGCGGCTGAAGGGGTCGAGCGCGCCGTCGACCTTGAGGTCGATGTGGTCGTCGATTCCCGCGTTGATTCGAGCGAGAATCTCCTCGCGGACCTCCTCGGGGAACACCGACAGCGGGTTGGCCTGCACCGGACTCGGGAACCAGTTCTCCTCGTCGGCGGCCGCGCGCTCGTCGCCGTAACTCAGGCTCCGGGCCTCGGTGGCGCTCGCGATGTTCCACTCGACGGTGTACCGGCGTCCCGCCTCGGTCTTCGAGAACTCCCGGAGGCCGTTGACGAGACACCGCTTGAGTTCGGACTTGCCGGTCGCGGTCGGGCCGTCGAACCAGATTATCTTCTCGGCCTTGCCCCGTTCGGCCGCGATGGACCGCAGGTCGTCCACGAAGGCGTTCAGGACCTCCGTGTTGCCGAGGATGGCGTGTTCGCCGTCGTTGTGCGGGTCGTCGAAGAAGACGTATCGCTCCTTCTCCTCGCCCTCCTCGATGACGGTCCGGGTGCCCATCGACTCGATGGCTTCGAGCAGGTACTTGCTGGCGTGGGCCGCGACGGTCGGATTCTCGAACGCCTCGTCCACGAAGTCCGCGAGGCTCTTCGGTTCCTCGTAGGTCTCCCGGAGTTCGCGGTCGGCCGCCTCGATGAACTCGCCGCCGTCGGGCGATTCCTCGCGGCCGGCGTCGTCGCGGCCGGTCCGTTCGTCGTGGCCGGTCGCCACGGTTAGTCCTCCATCTCCGCGCGGGCGACCTCTGCGCCGGCGAACTCCAGCACCTCCTTGGCACCGTCGCGGGAGTAGCCTTGGTCGACGAGCGCGTCGATCCACGCGTTCTGCTCGTCGTCGTCCATCTCGTTGCTCGACACCAGCGCGGAGAAGTTGATGTTGTGCTTCTTGTCCTCCCAGAGCTTGCGCTCCAGCGCGCGGCGCAGGCGGTCGTTGTCCTGCGGGTCAAACGGCGACCCCTCGCGGGCGCGACGGGAGACCCAGTTGCTGACCTCCTGCCGGAAGTCGTCCTTCCGGTCGCGCGGGATGTCGAGTTTCTCCTCGACCGCCCGGAGGAAGCTCTCGTCGGGTTCCTGCTCGCGGCCGGTGAGTTCGTCCTCGACGGTGTCGTCGTCGATGTACGCCATGACGTGGTCCATGTACTTCTCGCCCTGCCGCTGAATCTCCTCGATGTCGTAGGCCAGCGCGTGGCGCACGTCCTCGATGGCGCGGTCCTTGTACTCCTCGCGGACCATCTCGAGGTAGCGGTAGTAGGTCTCGAAGTTCTCCTCCGGGATGGAGCCGTGATTTTCGAGGTTCTCCTCGAAGTGGTTGAACACCGACAGCGGGGAGAGGAACCCCTTGTCGCGGTGGGTGGAGTTCATGATGGCCTCCGCGATTTCGTCGCCGATGAACCGCGCGGAGACGCCCTCCATCCCCTCGCCGATGTCGGCCGACTCCTCGCCCTCCTCGCGGAGTTTCTTCACGTCCACGTCCTCGCCGTCCTTGATTTCGCCGTTGTAGGCCTTGACCTTCTGCATCAGGTCGACCATCTCGCTGTCGGGTTCCTCGATGCGGGTCAGGACGCCGAACAGCCCCGCCATTTCGAGCGTGTGAGGCTCGATGTGAACGTCGGGCACGTCGGCGTTGAACAGCATCTTCCGGTAAATCTGGGCCTCCTCGTCGTACTCGAGGACGTACGGGAAGTCGATGCGCTTGGTCCGGTCGTTGAACGCCTCCATCTTCTCGTCGCCCTTCTTGTCCCGGTACTCGGGCATGTTCGTCCGGCCGACGATGACCTGGTCGATGTCGATTCGGGGGTTGTTCTTGGGCTTGATGGTCTGCTCTTGGGTCGCGTGGAGGAAGTCGTAGAGGAACTCCCGCTGGAGTTTGAGCAGTTCCTCGCCCGAGAAGATGCCCCGATTGGCGTTACAGAACGCCCCGGAGTAGTCGAAGGCTCTGGGGTCGGACTCGCCGTAGATGGCGATTTTGCTGTAGTTGACGTCGCCGGTCAACTCGGTCTCGTCCTGGTTCTTCTTGTCTTTGGGCTCGAAGGTCTCGACGGCTTGGCGCTTGTTCTCGTCGGCCGTGAGGCGGACGACCTCGACGTGGTTATCCAGCACCTGCTTGATGTCGTCGTCGTAGTACGCCAGCAGTTCGTCCATGTAGAACGCCGACGCCGGGTCGAGCGACTGCTCGTTCTGGATGGTGTAGGGCGCGTCCAGATTCTCGTTGAGGTCGTCGATGACTCGCTGGCGCTGGTCGAGCGGAAGTAGGACGAGAGGGTCCTGATTCATCGGCGACCGGACCGTGTCGTCGGCGGGGTCCTGGTCGTGGATGACGTCACAGAGGTTGGTCCACCGGTAGGTGTACATCCGCCCCTCGTCGGTGAGCGTGTAGTCCTCGAAGTAGGTCCGGACCTGCCGGTCGAAGTCGGACTTGCCGGACCCGACCGGACCCAACAGGAGTTTGATGCGTTTCTCCGGCCCGAGACCCCGAGCGCCGGACTTGACCTTGTTCACGAACTCGTGGATGGCGCGGTGAATCTCGTGGCCGTAGAAGGTGTTCTCGCCGTCGTGGAGCGGGTCTTCGGAGGCGAGCAGGTACTCGACCACGCCGGCGTCCTCGTCGTACTCGGTGCCGTAGTAGTCGAACATGTCTGCGACCCGCTGGTGGGCGTTGCGGGCGATTTTGGGGTCCTCGTACACCTCGTCGAGATACCAGTCGAACGACTTGGTCTCGCGGAGGTCTTCGGGCATCGATTCCTGGTACCGCTGGCTGAGTTCTTCCAGTGATTCTGTCATCGTATCACGTGTTTCGTTGGGAGAGGCCGAGCGCGTGCGAACGGCCGACCGGTGGTTCGGGCTGTTCGCGGTCGAAATATGTGGTAGGTGTACACGCACAAAGAGGTGTCGGCCAGTATGTCTATTGACAACTTATCGCAAGCCCGGCGCTGTCGGTGCCAGATGCCCCTTCCAACCCCTTCGGTCCCGCTCCCGCGCGGGACGCTCACGTGCTGGCCGTTCATGTGCGTGCCATCCCCACACCACATTCACTGCGACGCTACGTCGGAGGGCGACAGGTTCGGGCGGACGTGAATGGGTTCTGGTAGGTGTTACCGTGTACCGCGTGGGTCGTTACCACCGATACTATTTAATGGATGGGATGAGGCAATATATAACTGTTGGCTCGATTCAATGTCGCGCGAGGATGGATTAACGTCGTCGAGCGCGACGAGTGACGCGGGCGAGTGGCGTCGCACCGTACGCGACGGTCGTCATCAGATTGTACCTTTAAGTGCGACGACGCGTGCGGGCCGCTGTCGCCGGTCGGCGACCGGCAAGGCCTTACCCGGCAGGGCCGAACCGACGCGCATGAGCGACGGCGACGACCCGACCCGCGCCGACTCGGCCGGACGCGACGAACCGGCGGACGCCGACCTGCCCGACGGGTGGACCGTCTGGAACGAGGAACCCGGCGGGCGGGTCATCTTCGCGTACCGCCCGGACGTGTTCGACGCCGACCAGTTCCCCGCGGCGTGCATGCCCACGCTGTACGTCGCGGCGGGCGCGCCCAACCGCCCGGCCTCGGAGGCCGAATACGGCCGGACGAACGTCTGGCGCGTCGAGTTCTTCCTCGAACCAGAGGTGGAACTGGTTCCCGCGCGCACGCTCGACACGCGCGAGGAGGCAATCGAGGAGGCCCGCGGACTCGCCGACGAGTTCGCCGCGGGCGAACTCGACCACCGCGGCGCGTATCAGGTCCCTCGCGAGAAGTACTTGGACGAACTCGACGACCTGACCGGGGAATAGCCGACGCGCGGGACCTCTCGCGGCGGTCGTACTCGCACTTCGGACCGCAAGACGCCCTTTTCGAAGCGACGCTTCCGGACCCGCGAGAGCAGACGGAAAGTCTTCGCGGGGAGTGCGAGTTGTAATTCTAACGAGAAATAGAGGACGAGAGCCTTAACCGGGAGGCCCGCATACCCGTCCCCATGTCGTCCATCACCCTCATCGGAACCCGCCTCGCCGAACCCGGCCAAGAGTTCGTCTATCAGGGGGAAGCCTCCGCCTGCGAGGGGTGTCCGTACCGCGACCAGTGTCTGAACCTCTCGGAGGGCGTCCGCTACCGCGTCAGCGACGTGCGCGAGGGCGCCCAGACCCTCGACTGCGGCGTCCACGACACCGGCGTCACGGCGGTCGAGGTCGAACCGGTCGGAATGAAGGCCAACGTGCCGGCCGCGAACGCCTACGCCGGGAGCAAGGCCAGTCTCGCCGGACCGTGCCCGCACACGGAGTGTCCGAGCCACGAGTACTGCGAACCGGTCGGCGCGGAGTTCGACGAGGACTACCAGATTACCGACGTCGTCGGTGACCCGCCCCACGATTACTGCATGCTCGACCGGGACCTGACGCTGGTCGAGTTCGCGGCGAAAGACGAGTAGCGAACGCGAGGCGACGCGCGAAAAAATCGGAGTCGTCGAGACGCGGTTCCGCCGGCAGCGGGTGACGGCGGTCAGAACCAGCCGTCTTCGTCCTCTTCGCCGACGAAGCCTTCAGATTCTCCCTCCTCACCGCCTTCACCGTCGAAGAGGCCTTCGTCTTCGTTCCCCTCGTTCCCGACGAAGGGACCGTAGGCGTCGGCGGTGTCGAACTCGTCGTCGGAGGCGAACACGTTGTCCGCGTAGCCCGTGAGCGTGGGCGAGACGTACTCGCTGGCGTCGCCGAACTCGTGACTGAGTTCGTCGTCACCGACGAGGGTGTCGTCGCCCTCCTGGGCGGCGTTCGTTCCGTCGGCGTCGGTCAGCGCCGCCTCGGTGGTCGTGTTCTCCGACTCGGCCATCGTGGTTCCCATCTGAGCGCCCCGCTTCGGGGCGACGTCGCTCACCTGGACGACCGAACCGTTGGACAGGTCCACGACGACCGACTGGGTCCCGTTCGGCGAGACGAACGTGACCTGCTGTCCCATGAAGTTCTGTTCCGCTTCGATGGAAACCTCTATCGGCACGAACTGCTCGCCGACCTCCTGTTGGGCCGTCTCGATGGTCGAAGCCCCGCTGATGTCGCTCACGCTGACGCCCTGCTGTTCCAGTACGGTCTGGTTCACCTGTGCGAGGTTCTCGCGGGTTTCGAGAATTCCGGCCTCGGTGGCGTTGACGACGACGCCGGTGACTTTACCCGACTCGTTGGCGACGAGGACCTCGTATCCCGGCGTGCCGTCGACCTGCTTGAGTCGAACCCCCAGAACCGTGCCGCCGGTCTCGTTCTGCGCGAGTCTGGCGGCCTCGTACGCCGTCACGCTGAGGTCGGAGAGATTGAGTCCCCCGGTCTGGTTCGCCTGTTCGGTTTCCTGTAGATACTGTCCCCCTTCGACCGCGGTCCGGTCGGTCGAACCGGCGGCGACTGCCGAGCCAGCCGCTCCTGCGACCATACTGGCTACGAGCAGCGCCCCCAGTCCGACCGGTAGAAGTGTACGACCGTTCATTGTATTTCCCTCGCTCGCACCGCAGTTCCGTAGCATGACGGCGACGCTAATAACCGCTTTCGCCACTCCGTGACCTGTACAAAACTCCATCAGTAGAGACTCGTCTACTCTCTCGGTCACGTTCGGGCCGCGGAGTATCGGGGGACGTGACGCCATTGGTATCTATTTAGATACGTTCACTTCACTTCTGTCGGGGGTTCCGCTCGCTCGATAGTCGACCTACTCACCACCGTAGCCGAACGGTACGGTCGCTTGACACCGGTTTTGGCGAGTCATTTCTACGATGTGATAGTAGACTTGTACGCAGTCAGAGAGATACGAACTGTCCCGCAGGGTCGGCCGGCCGTGTGCGCGCCGGATGCGCCGTACCGACGACGCACCGTCCGCCGCGAGCGAATCGGTGTCCGGCGACCGAACCGCCGCGGCGACGCAAGCTTATTTTAGACGGGGGACACTACCGTACCGTATGATACCACTCGAAGAGGCGGTCACTGCCCGCCTCGAATCCCACGGCGAGCGGTTCGAGGTACTGGTGGACCCCGACGCGGCGCTCGCCATCAAGCGCGGCGAGTTCGACGGCGAACTGGAGGACGTCATCGCGGCCGAGGACGTGTTCGAGAACGCGAGTCGCGGCGACCGACCCGCCGAGTCGGCGCTCGAGGAGGTGTTCGGCACGACGGACCCGCTCGAAATCATCCCCCAGGTCATCAAGGACGGGGAGATTCAGATCACCGCCGAACAGCGCCGCGAGATGCAGGAACAGAAGCACAAGAATCTGGTCAACCGCATCACGCGCAACGCGGTCAACCCCCAGATGGACAACGCGCCTCACCCGCCCGAACGCATCGAGAGCGCGCTCGAAGAGACCGACTTCCGGGTGGACCCGATGGAACCCGTCGAGACGCAGGTCGACGAGGCGCTCGACGCGCTCCGGCCGGTCATCCCCATCCGGTTCGACGAGGTGACGGTGGCGGTGCAGGTGCCCGCCGACTACGCCGGGAGCGCGCAGGCCAAGATTCGCCAGTTCGGCGACCTCGAACGCGAGGAGTGGCAGAACGACGGCGGATGGGTCGGCGTCCTCACGTTCCCCGCCGGGATGCAAAACGAGTTCTACGACCTCGTGAACGAACACACCAGCGGCGAGGCCGAGACCCGAATCATCAAAGACGAGGACGAACTCAGCACGCGCTGAGGCGCGTTCGGATTCGCGATAACGTCGGTCGTCGAAAATGGAACGGTTCTTCCGAGCGTCACTGCGGAGACTCGACCGCCGTGAGGCGGTCAAGCGGTCCGAGACGGAAACTATCCCTTCCGGAAGCCGAGCAGGAAGCCGCCGCTGAATCCGGCCCCGACCGAGAGCGTCGAGAGGATGGTCGTGACCCACGACGGTGGCGTGCCGCTCTGGGCGGTTTCGCTCGCCTTGAGGACGCCCGCGGTGAGCTTGTTCCAGTCGACCGTCAGGATGCCGCGCGATTCGAGGAACTTGAACAGCGCCAGTTCGAGACCGACGATGACGGCGACGAGTTTCGCTACCTTCTTCGCAGCGAACCCGATGACGCCGCCCACGACGGCCCCGGACCCGAATTCGAGTCCGAGTTGCTGGGGATCTATTTCGAGGGGCATACGACCAACCCCACAACGACGGAATAAGGCTCTTGTGGTAAGCGCGGCCGGAGCTTGAACCGACGGCGGAGACCGGTTCATTACACGTCGATAACCATCGGCTAGCTGACTCGAACGACCCGACGTATGATTGAAATGGGTCGGGACCGTATCGACATCGCATGGGCACCGTGGCCCGGACAACCGGAGTGAAGGCCCGGCGAGGCTAACACCAGCGAAGCCACCGTCGTCGGCGTGGACATCAGCGGCCGCCACGAGGAGTCCGGCGAGTACCTGATGGTGGCGGCGGCGGTCTACGCTGCCGTAGGTACGACCCGTCTCAGAGCGGTCGAGGGGATGGGGTTCGCCACGAGCGAGAACCCGCCGACGTTCGAGAACGCCGCCCGGGTCGTCGCCGACGCTGTCGCGGAACTCCCCGAACCGCCGGAAGGTCCCGTGGTCGCGGAACGCGGCGAGTTCTACGAGGAACCCGAAGTGAAGGTCGAGCAGTTCCTCGGCCCGAGGTTCAAGTACGTCGAGAGTATAGCCGAACGCAAGACCGTACAAGCCGCACACCACGCCGCGTACTCCGCCCGAAAACTGTTCCTATGAAAGCCATCATCGTCAAGCGAGTCGATTCCGGCACGCCAGACACCGAAGAGATACGCGACCTCGCCCGCGCCGCGGGCTACGAGGTCGCCGCCGAGTTCACCCAGTCGCGCAAGGAGGACCCGGCGTTACAGGTCGGGGAGGGGAAGGCCGCCGAAATCGGGACCGCGGTCGCCGAGACCGGGGCCGACGTGGTCGTCTTCGACAACGAACTCGGCCCGTACCAGACGTACAACCTCGGTCAGAAGTTCCCCGAGGAGACCAAGGTCATCGACCGGTTCAGACTCATCCTCGAAATCTTCGGCCAGCGCGCCCAGACCCGGAAGGCCCAGCTGCAGGTCGAACTGGCCGAACTCCGGTACGAACTCCCGCGGGCGGAGGCCAAGACCAGTCTCGCCAAGCGCGACGAGCGACCGGGGTTCATGGGACTGGGTGAGTACGACGAGAGCCGCGAACAGGACATCAAAGACCAGATTTCGAACATCAAGGACGAACTCGACTCCATCGCCCGGACCGAGGCCGACCGCCGGGACCGCCGCCGGGAGTCGGGATTCGACCTCGTAGCGATGGCCGGGTACACCAACGCCGGGAAATCGACCCTGATGCAGAGCCTCGCGGCCGACCTCGAACTCGGCGAGAACGAGGAACTCCATCCGGACTTGGACACCACGGCGGAGGCCCAAGACCGCCTGTTCACCACGCTCGGGACGACGACCCGGAAGATGGACATGGAGCGCCGGAACGTGCTGCTGACCGACACCGTCGGGTTCATCAGCGACCTGCCCCACTGGTTGGTCGAGTCGTTCAAGTCCACCCTCGACGCGGTGTACTACGCCGACCTCGTCTTGCTCGTCGTGGACGTGAGCGAACCCGTCGAGGAGATACGCGAGAAACTCGTCACCTGCCACGACACCCTCTACGAGCGCAACGAAGCACCCATCGTGACGGTGCTGAACAAAATCGACGCCGTGAGCGACGACGAACTCGCCGAGAAGGTCGAAGCCCTCTCGGCGCTCGCTCCGAACCCCATCGCGGTCTCGGGCAAGGAGCAGACGAACCTGACGGGCCTGCGCGAGCGCATCGACGACGAACTCCCCGACTGGGAGCGCGAGCGCCTCGTCCTGCCGATGACCGAGGACACCATGAGCGTCGTCTCGTGGGTCCACGACCACGCGCGGGTCAACGACGTGTCCTACGCCGACGACGAAGTGGTCGTCGACTTCGAGGCCCGGCCCGCCATCGTCGAGCAGTCGCGGGCGAAGGCCGGGGAGTTGGCCAGCGCGCTCTCGGCCTGACGACGCTCCCGTTCGCCGTCGCGCAACGCTCGTTACGCCGACTGCCGGACGGCGGTAACGCCGATGTCGCGCCGCGTATTTTCGATAGTCTCGCCGCGGGACCCCGACGACGGCGAATAACAAAGTGGTCCCGACCGTCAGACACGCACGGCAGACGCGGCCGCGGTCGGCGCGTCGAACGCTCCGTCCCCCGACGATGGTAAGCGACCGAAACCGCAGGCGCTCGAAGACCGGCGCGTCCCGCTCTCGGGAGCGACTCGTCGCCGCGACCGTTGGCAGTCGCCGACGCAGATATGCACTCTACTACCTGCACGAGCAGTCCGGTCCCGTCCCGGTCGAGGAGGTGGCGAGACAGGTGGCCGCGTGGGAGCGGACCACCACGCCCGAGGAGGTGGCCCCGGAGCGGACCGCGTCGGTCGCGGCGTCGCTTCGGCGGCGTCACGTTCCGGCGCTGGTCGAGTGCGACCTCGTCGCCTACGACGACCGCCGGCGCGACCGGGTGGTGGGGCGCGTGACCGACCCGACCGTCGAACTGTTGCTGGCGAACGACCCCCGAACGCGGGTGGCGTGGTACAAGGTGTACCTCGCCGTCACCGCGATTTCTGCCGGTCTCCTCGCGCTGGTCCGGTTCGGCGTGCCGCCGTTCGCCGAGGTGGGTTCGGTCGCCGTGGCCGCGCTCGTCGTCGCCCTGTTCGCGGTGGCGAGTCTCGGCCACTGGTACGACGTGTACCGCTGGCGGCGAGCGAACGAGGACATGCCGCCGGACTTCCGGGTCACGCTCGGCGAGGAAGTGACGTATCGGGACCCCCAAGCGGAGAGCGACGAGTCGGAAGACGAGGAGGGCGACGGGTCGGAAGACGAGGATGGCGACGGGTCGGAGGACGGGGAGAGCGCCGGCGGGAACCGGACCGACGACGCGGTGGACGGGGAGACGACCGACGACCGAGACGGCTGACCGGCGGTCCGTCGGAGTACCGTCACCTCCCGTCTGCGTCGGAGGCGACCGTCAGAGTTCGCGCTTCGTCTTCTCGACCACCCGCACGTCCTCGATGCCGGTGGCGGGGTACGGGCCGTCGGCGTCCTCCGGGGACGACTCCGCGCGCTTCTCGACGGCCTTCACCATGTCCCAGACCACGTTCAGGCCGGTCGTGACCCCCTCCAGCGCCTCCATCTCGCACCCGGTCTTGCCCGTGGTCTCGACCGCGACTTCCAGCGTCACGCGGTCGTCGCCGAGTTCGAAGTCGGTCTCGACGTTCGTAATCGGAATCTGGTGGCACATCGGGATGGTCTCCCACGTGTGCTTGACCGCCTGCACCGCGCCGACACGGGCGGTTGCCAGCACGTCGCCCTTTTTCACGTCGTTGTCGCGGATGGCGCCGATAGTCTCTGGCCGGAGGCGAATCTCGCCCGCGGCGACCGCCCGGCGGGCGGTGTCGGGTTTGTCGCCCACGTCCACCATCTGGACCTCGCCCGACTCGTCGGTGTGGGTCAGTTCGGGGTCGTCGCGCGCTTCCCCGTCGTCCTCGGTCGAATCACGCATCGTCATCACCCCAGATGGCGCGGGGGAGCGCGTCTAGCAGGTCCGAAGCCAGCAGGCCGTCGTGGCGCTCCTCGTCGAGGAGTTCCGCCGCCCGACCGTTGGCGTAGGTCGCCATGCAGGCCGACTCGAAAGCGTCGTGGGCCGCGAACAGACCCGCCGTCGCGCCAGCGAGCGTGTCGCCCGTGCCGCCGACGGTCATGCCCGAGGTTCCGGCCTTCGAGACGCGAGTGCGCTCGCCGTCCGAAATCACGTCATCTTCCGCCTTCGCCACCACGACGTGGCCCAACTCGGCGGCGAAGGCCTCGATTTCGTCGGCGCGGTCGGCGAGCGCGTCGGCGCTCTCGACCTCCGGCCCGCCCATCTTCGCGAGTTCCTTGCGATTGGGCGTGCAGACCAGCGTGGCGTCGGTCTCGACCTCCGGCACGACCGGGAGCGCGTCGGCGTCCACGACCGCCCGGCCCGAGAACTCCGCGAGGAACCGCTCGGCGGCCTCCAAGGTCTCGTCGGCGTTTCCGAGACCCGGCCCGAGGACCACCACGTCGTCGTAGCTCTCGGCGGTGTCCACGAGGTCCGGTACCTGCTCGGGGTCGAGTCGCTCGCCCTCGTAGGACTGGACGATGAGGTCCTCGGCGTAGCCCTGAATCTGGGGCGCGACCGGGCCGGGCGCGGCGACGAACGAGAGGTTCGCGCCCGCTCGGAGCGCGGCCTGCGCGGCGAGCGCCGGGGCACCGGTGTACGGGCCGCCGCCGACGACGTAGACGCGGGCGTCGTCGGCCCCCGACCCCTGTCGGACCGGGAGCATGTCGCCCGGCCCGACGAACCGCTCGGCCGCGGCGGGGACGCCGATGTCAGCGACCGCGACTTCGGCGTCGAGCGAGTCGAGACCGGGCTTGCGGTCGTGGAACGTGACCACGCGGTCGGCCTCGACCGCGGTGCCGTCGGCGTCCCCCGTGTTCGCGTCGACGCCGGAGGGCACGTCCACCGCGACGACGGTGGCGTCGCTCTCGTTGATTCGCTCGGCCGCGGTGGCCTCGGGTTCCCGGAGCGCGCCCGTCACGCCGGTGCCGAGCATCGCGTCCACCACCACGTCGCACTCGGGCAACTCGAACGCCCGCGAGTCGGTGACGGTCTCGGTCGCGTAGTCGCCCCGCCGGAGCGCCGCCCAGTTCTCGCGGGCGATGTCGGTCGCGATGGTCTCTTCGCGGCCCAGCAGATGGACCGACGTGTCGTAGTCGTCCAAGAACCGGACCGCGACGAAGCCGTCGCCGCCGTTGTTCCCGCGGCCCGTGACGACCGCTACCCGCGCGCCGGGGTCGGCGACCGCCCGGACCTCGCGGGCGACCGCGTTGCCGCTCGACTCCATCAACTGTTTGCGGGGCACGCCGAGGGCGGCCGCGTTGGCGTCCACCTGTGCCATCCGCTCGGACGAAATCATGTCCGGGCGTTGGTCGGGGACCGCGTTAAGTCCTGTTGTCGGCGGTACGCGACGGGGTGCGAGAGGTGCCGCTACCCCGTTATCAATCAGAAGACACGAACGCGGCGAGAGAAATACGTACGATTCTATTGAAATTGAAAAGGTATCTTAAAGAAACACAGATGTTTCCATACCGGGCGTTTCGACCCCGGCTAGCCAGCACGGATAAGAGTCTCGCGGCCCGAAATACTGCCGGGGAGATTACTATGTCGAACGACCAGTACCGACAGGGAGGCCGAGAGTACCGTCAGAACGAGGAACGCGGTCGCGGCGACCAGCGACGACCCGACCAGCGAGGGCGCGGCGACGACCGAAGCCCCGAGGAGGTCGAGCACGACGTGAAAGAGCGGATGCAGGGCAGCGAAGTTATCGTGCCAGTCGAGGGCGGTCAGGGTCGGGGCGGGTCGGACCAGTCGGGGTCCGACCGGCAGGTCAGCATGCGCTTCGGGGGCGACTCGCGCCAGCAGGGCAACCACACCCCGCGCGAGCAGTACTCCACGCAGGCCCGCGGCGAGACCGGAAGTCGGGAGTCGCCCGGACCGGAGGCGTCGCGCCAGCAGGCGCTCGGTCAGCAGCCGTCGCGCCAGCAATCGTCGGGACAGCAGTCCTCGCCGCGTCGATACGGCGGACGCCGCCAGCAGTCCGGAAGCCCGCAGTCTCAACCGCGACAGCAACAGTCTCCGCAGGGGGAGAGCCATCAGCAGACGCAGGGTCAGCCACCGGCGCAGGGCCAGCAACCGGAACAGAGTCAGCCACCGGTACAGGGCCAGTCGCAGACGGACGACCGAGGTCAGACCGGCGGTCAGCAACAGACCGGCGGCCAGCAAACGCAGGGAAGCCGTCACAGCCTCTCGTTCGGGGGCGAGTCGCGCCACCAGCAGAGTCACGCCGACCATCCCCACGGCGGCGAGCAGTTCTCGCCGTCGGAGCGACGGGGCGGGCAGTCCTCGCCGGGCCGGTACCAGGGCGGCCGGCGGCAGGACGACCAGCGGGGACGCCAGCAGGGACAGCAGTCGAGACGCGACGCGCCCGCCGAGATGCCCCAGCGGCGACCGTCGCCCCAGCAGTCCCACCAGCAGGAGTCGTATCAGGAGCAGTCGCGGCAGTCACCGCAGCACCAGTCCGGGCAGTCGCCGCAGCAGCAACCCCAACAGCAGTCCCGACAGGCACCGAAGGAGCAGTCCCGACAGCCATCCCAACAGCAGTCCCGACAGCAATCGCCCGAGCAGTCCACTCAGCGAACGGCGTCGAAGCAGCCACACCAGCAACCGAGCGGCGGGCCGTCCTACTCTCAGCGACTCAGAGTGACCCGCCAGCGGACCGAGCGCCGGTCGGGACCGATTCCGACCGGACCGGCCGGGACGCCCCAACGGCGCGACGAGCGAGAGCGCGGGGAAAGCCAGCGCGGGGAAAGCCAGCGAGGTGGCCGCCGATACGGTAGTCGCCAGTCGCAGGGCCAGCAGTCACGGGGTCCTCAGCAGAATCAGCCGCAGAGCTATCAGCAGAATCAGCGGCAGGGCCAGCAGCAGAATCAGCGGCAGGGCCAGCAGCAGAACCCGCCGCAGGGGCAGCAGCAGAACCAGTCGCAGGGTCGCCACGAGCAGCACCGAGGCGAGACCTACAGTCGGCAGGTCGAGAACCGAGAGGCCGACCCGCACTCGCAGTCCGGCGACGGCCGGTATCGCGGCGGCGACCGGCAGGACCGCCGCGACGACCGGTACTGAACTCCGCTCGAACTCGCGGTCGTTCCGAATTTCCTTATTCTTCCGGCTCCCAGAGAACCGCCTCGTCGTCGTCCCTGCGCCCGGACTCGACCTCGAACCCGCCGTCGAGTTCCCACTCCTCGCAGCGCCACTCGTCGGTCGCGGCCTCCCAGACGAGCGCCGCGACTTCGCCCTCGTCGGGCCGGGGGTAGTAAGCGGTCACGCGCTCTTCGAGGACCGTGACGACCGCCGCGTCGAGCAGGTCGTCCGCGCAGGGAGTGTCGGCGTTCGCCACCGGAATCCGGCCGACGATGGCGTCGCCGTCCACCGTCGAGTCGCGGGTGTTCGACTGGGGGTTCACGACGGGGACGGCGACGCGGACGACGAGTTGCTCGCCGGGGTCGGTCCCGTCCCCGGCGGTACCCTGCGGGAGCGGTTCGGTGTCGGTACCTCGCACTTCGACGCCGATTTCGGGCGTGTTCTCGCGCATGGCTGGTCGGAAGCAGTACGCGACTGACGGGGAAAACCGTGCTGGCCTCGCCGGGTCCGGACGGTCGCGTCGGCGGCGTCTCGGCTACCGTCGGACGCGGAAGCCGTCCTCGCCCTCGGGGTCGTCGTACTCGACCTCCACGCCGTCCACGTCGGCGGCGGGACTGCCGGTGTGACACCACTCGACCATCTCTTCGACGGCGTCCTGCGGACCCTCGAAGACGGCCTCGACGCGACCGTCGTCGAGATTCCGGACCCACCCGTCGACGCCCCTCTCTCGGGCGGCGTCGCGGGTGTTCGCCCGGTAGTAGACGCCCTGTACGTTTCCGGAGACGAAGACGTGCGCTCGGGTTCGGTCTCCCTCGTCGGAGCGGTCTGTCATGGCTCTGGACGGTGATTCGTCGCTCTCGCTTAAGGCGGTTTGGACGGCGCGGTCGGCGCGACCGGTACCAGAGTCGGTCGTCGCGGACGGCCCGGCACTCGGGCACAAGATACAATGTCCGCTCTCGCAAGTTCCCTGTGGGGGAACTAACACGTGACACGGAACGCTACTGGGGGACGCACCGCGAGCCGGGGCCGTCGCACGGCGGCCGCGGCGGTCGGCGGCACGCTGCTGGCCGTCGGACTCCGGAAACGGTCGCTCGGCGGGGCCGCGCTGGCGCTCGCCGGCGGTTGGCTGTTGTACCGCGGGGTCGACGGACGCGGCCGCCGCTCTCAGAACGGCGGGGCGGCGGTCGAACCGGACGAGACCGAACCCGGGGTCGCGTCGGGCGCGACCGAGGTCGAGAAGTCCGTCACGGTCGGCGAGTCGGCCGACGAACTCTACCGCTTCTGGCGCGACTCGGACCTGCTCGACCGCATCGTGGGCGGGTTCGCCGAGGTAACGCTGGGGGGCGAGGACCGCCACCGCTGGTCGGTGCCCGCACCGTTCGGCCGGACCGTCGAGTGGGAGACCGAGATGGTCGAGGACCGTCCCGGCGAGTTCCTGCGCTGGAAGTCGGTCGAGGGCGCGCCGATACCAAACGAGGGGTCGGTGCGGTTCCGACCGGCCCCGGCCGACCGCGGGACCGAGGTGACGCTCACGCTGCGGTTCGACCCGCCCGGCGGCCGAGTCGGGCGCTCCGCGATGAACCTGCTCGGCGTCGTGCCCGAGGCGCTGGCGAACAAGATGCTCTATCGGTTCAAGAGCCTCGCCGAGACGGGCGAGATTCCCACGCTCGAACGCAACCCGTCGGCCCGCGGGAGCGGTGATTGGGTATGAGGGCGCTCTGCTGGGAGGGCGTCAACGACCTCCGCGTCGAGAGCGTCCCCGACCCCGAACTCGTCAACCCGCGCGACGTGGTTCTGGAGGTCGGTCTCACTACGACCTGCGGGTCGGACCTCCACTTCATCGACGGCTACCTCCCGACGATGCGCGAGGGCGACGTCATCGGCCACGAGTTCATGGGGACGGTCGCCGAGGTCGGGCGTAAAGTCGAATCGGTCGAGGAGGGCGACCGGGTGGTCGTCCCGTCGTTCGTCGGATGCGGCAACTGCGGCTACTGCATGGACGACCTCTGGTCGCTGTGTGACAACACGAACCCGAACCCGGAGCTACAGGAACCGATTCTCGGCTACCCGACCGCGGGAATCTACGGCTACACCCACGCCTTCGGCGGATACGCCGGGTCCCACGCCGAGTACGTCCGGGTGCCCCACGCCGACAGCAACTGCTTCGCCGTGCCCGACGAACTCAGCGACGAACAGGCGCTGTTCGCCTCCGACGCGTGGCCCACCGGTTACATGGGCGCGGACTTCTGCGACATCGAGGAGGGCGACACGGTCGCGGTCTGGGGTTGCGGCGGCGTCGGCCTCATGGCCCAGCAGAGCGCCGCCCTGATGGGTGCCGAGCGAGTCGTCGGCATCGACCGCTTCCCCGAGCGCCTCCGCATGGCCCGCAACGAGGCCGGGTCCGAGACCATCGACTACACCGAAGTCGACAGCGTCGTGGACGAACTCAAGTCGATGACCGGCGGCAGAGGCCCCGACGCCTGCATCGACGCGGTGGGGATGGAGGCCCACGGCACCGGCATCGCCCACGCCTACGACGAGGTCAAACAGCAGATGCGCCTCCACACCGACCGGGGCGAGGCGCTCCGGCAGGCGATGGTGGCCTGCCGGAAGGGCGGGACGCTCTCGATTCTGGGCGTCTACGGCGTGATGGACAAGTTCCCGCTTGGCATCGCCATGAACAAGGGCCTCACCATCCGCACGGCCCAACAGCACGGCCAGCGGTACGTTCCGGAACTGCTCGACCACGTCGCCGAGGGTCGCATGGACCCCTCCTATCTGGCGACCCACGAGTTCTCGCTCGAAGAGTCGCCCCGCGGTTACGAGATGTTCAAGGAGAAGGAGGACGGCTGTGTCAGGGCCGTTTTCCGGCCCTGAGTCGGGTTTCCGGACTCCCGACTTCTCACGCCCGATTCCGGAGGTAGTGGAAGACGTAGGTCTGGGCGTAACCGGCGTACTCGCCGCCGAACTCCGCTCGGATGGCGTCCGACGTTTCGGCGTACGACCCCCGCTCGCAGTGGGGGTAGTACTCGCCGATGGCGGTCCGAATCCACGTGTCGAGCGGGACCGCCTCCAGATAGCCCAGCGAGAACATCAGCACGCAGTCGGCGACCTTGTCGCCGACGCCGACGAACGCCTGCATCGCCTCGCGGGCGTCCTCGTAGTCGAGGCCCCGCACGTCGTCGGCCGTCGCCTCGCCCGAGGCGACCAACTCCGCCGAACGCTGGACGTAGGGCGCGCGGTAGCCCAGACCCAACGCCCGGAGTTCGTCCTCGCCGGCCCGCGCGAGGCGCTCGGGGGTCGGGAACCCGTGGTAGGTCTCGCCGTCGAAGACGACCGTCTCGCCGAACTCCCGGGCGAGGGCGGCCTGCATCTCGTGGATGCGCTCGACCCGCATCTGGGCCGAGCAGATGAACGAGACGAGACAGGGGAAGAAGGGGTCGTTCACGACGCGAAGCCCCCGGTAGGCGTCGGTCGCCGCCGAGAGCAGTTCGTCGTCGGGAATCGCGTCGAAGATGGCCGGGAGGTCGTCGTCGAGTCGGAGTCGTTCGACCAGCAGTCGGTCGGCGTCGGTCGTCGCCTCCCATTCGAGCAGACCGTCGCGCTGACGTACTCGGACTACCTCGGGGTCGCCGCCGGTGTGGCCTCCGACGGCGGTCGCGTACCACGCCGACCCGCCGCTCGGACCGTCGGCCTCGTACATCCGGCCGTCCTCGCGGTGCCACCGGAAACTCTGGCCGCTCTCCAGCGTCGCCTGTACGTCTACGCCCCCCGAGAGGTCCCCGACCGGTATCGAACCCGACTCCATCGCGGGACCGAAGGGGACCGACACGTTGAAACCTTTCGCTTTAGGGCCAAACTTGATACTGTTGGCGCTACTATCTCTTGGTGCCATGAACTGCAGAGTTGTCGTGGAAGCCGCAGTCCCGGTCTACGACGTGGAGACGCCGGACGAAGCGGTTCGGATCGCCATCTCGAAGACCGGCGAGTTGCTCAATCCCGACCTCAACTACGTCGAAATCAACATGGGGGAGCGTTCCTGTCCCCACTGCGGGGAGGAACTCGAACCGGCGTTCATCGCGGCCGACGAAAGCCTCGTCGCACTGGAGTTGGAGATGACGGTGTTCAACGTCGAGCGCGAGGAACACGCCTCGCGCATCGCTCGCAAGGAGATCGGCCAGCGCCTCGAAAACATCCCCCTGACCGTCCTCGAAGTCGAAGTCATCGAGGAAGACGACGACGAGGACGAATCCGAAGCCGAGGATTCGTCCGACGACACCGAGGTCGAGACGAGCGACCGCGACGAGGACGACGAGGTTCTCCCCGAGTTCGAGGACCTCATCGAGTAGCGCTCGGGACTGTCAGTCTCCCGCCGGCGGCGGCGTGACGGACGCGTCCACCGTCCTATCGCCCGGCACAACGACATCTCTGTCTCTTCGCAGTCGAGTAGTAGAACCCACTCGGTCGAAGTCGGTATCAGCGTATCGCTTACAGGAGAGCGCTGTCGCTATCGCGTGGTCGATTTCGTGAGGGAGCGTCGCGCCGGAGTTCAGTCGGCCTTGGCGGCGACCGTCTCGTCCGCCTCGGCTTCGGTCATCTCTGATGTGATTGCGTTCGCCATCGCGAAAACTGCTGCTTTGTGGTCTGTTTTCGATTTATGAATGGAAGTCGGTCGTACGCCGAGAGACTCGTACTCGTCGAAGTCGATTTGTGCGCTGTTCTCTGCCTCGAAGTAGTTTCCGACCTCCGCGAGCAGGCCGTGAAGGTGGATGAGTTCCTGCTTCTTCATGAGCAAACGAGGCTAACAGTTGCAGGGTTATAGTATTATCTTGAGTCCCGTTAACACGGGCTACGCATTACTCCTCCCGATTCCGCCGTAATCGAAGGTGATACCCAGTAACACGGTATTGTGCAATTGTTGCATACCGTTCTGTTCGTTGCATTCGGAAATGCAAGCTTGGTCGCGCGTAACGCGCGTTCCGAGTCGGAGTCCTCGGTCTGAAACATTTTTATCGGATTACGACCCTTGGACCACCTATGGAGGGTTACGACGACCACCTCGAACGGGCGATGGACGAGACGCCCGAGATAGAGGGTAGCGGCGACCGTTTCGACGTGCCCGACGCCGACGTGCGCCAAGAGGGCAACGTCACCGTCTACGAGAACTTTCAGGACACGCTCGACAGACTCGGCAGGGACGAGGACCGCGTCCTGAAGTTCCTCCAGAACGAACTCGGAACCAGCGCACACATCGACGAGAGCGGCCGAGCGCGCCTGACCGGCGAGTTCAGCCAACGCCGCATCGAGGACGCAGTCGACGATTACGTGGAGGAGTTCGTCCTCTGTCCGGAGTGTGGCCTGCCGGACACGCAACTCGAACGAGAACAGGGTGCGCTGTTGTTGCGGTGCGAAGCGTGCGGCGCCCGCTCCGCGACCAGCAGCTAACTACTGGAACTGTTTTAGCGTCTCCAAGTCGCGCTCGGTCCGCGTGAACTCCGCGGTCCGGCGCGAAGCGTGGCAGTTCGGACAGTGGAACGTCTCGTCGTGGGTGGGGAGGTCGTCGGGCGACTCTTCCCAGTCCTTGCCACACTCCGGGCAGAGCAACCGCACGTACGTTTCGTTCATACAAGGTACCATGCGCGTGGCTGATAGAAAAAACTTGTCGCGGGATTCCAGTTCGTGAGAAGGACAGGCGCCGAAAGCTATACGTTCCTCTAATCTAAACTCTAGTTTAGACATGTCTAATATAGTGTCTCGCGGCCGACTCGTCGCGGAGGCGGAGTGAGATGGTCGAACTCGCGGACATCTTCGTCGCGTCGGTCCGCGACGGTTACGTGCAGGTCAGCGCGTTCGTCGCGGTGACGGTCCTGCTCTTCAGCCTCGTCCAGTACCGGACCGGCGGAGCGCTGGTCGAGAAACTGAGCGACAGCGAGCGCCTCCAACCGCTGGTCGGCGCGGCGATGGGACTGACCCCCGGGTGTGGCGGGGCCATCGTCATGATGCCCCTCTACGTCCGGGGAACGGTGAGTTTCGGCACCGTCGTCGCCACGCTCGTCGCCACGGCGGGCGACTCGGCGTTCGTGATACTGGCGCTCGCGCCGAAGGCGGGCCTCTACGCCTACGGAATCGCGTTCGGCACGGCTATCGTTTCCGGGTACGCCATCGACCGGTTCGGCGTCGGCGTCGGCCGGGTGGACGCCGCGGTTCGGCGCCTCGACCGGACCGCGACCGACGGCGGCGTACTGACGCGGGGCGCTCCCACGACGGGTCCCCACGACTTCGAGGCCGACAGTTGCGGGAGCCACGAACGCGGACCCGCCCGCGAGTCCGACTTTCTCACGCCGCTCTCTCACGCGGTCCACGTACTCTGGTGGGTCGCCGCGGCGGCCGCGCTCGCGCTCGGCGTCACGTACCTCCTCGCCGGCGCGCCCGAGGTCCCTCTCGAACTCGGCGTCTCGTTCGCGGGTTTGTTCACCGTGGTCGGGGTCACCGGCACGACGCTGTCGTTCTACCTCTACTTCGTCGGTCGGCGGTACCTCGGCGACGGGGAAGTCGGTCGCGCTCGCGAGTCGTTCTCGGACACCTACGACACGCTGGTTCACGCCGCGATGGAGACGAGTTTCGTCACGGTCTGGGTGCTGGCCGCGTACCTACTCTACGAGTACGGCGTCGTGGCGCTCGGCGTCGACGTGGGCGCGCTCGCGGCGGCCGCGGGACTGCTCGCACCCATCGCGGGCGCGCTCGTGGGACTGATTCCGGGGTGTGGCCCCCAGATAGTCCTCGCGGGCGTCTACGCCGAGGGCGCGATTCCCTTCTCGGCGCTGACGGCCAACGCCATCAGTCAGGACGGCGACGCGCTGTTTCCCCTGCTCGCGATAGACCGGACCGCCGCGGTCGTCGCCTCCATCTACACCACGATTCCGGCCCTGCTCGTGGGCGTCGGCCTCCACCTCCTGTTCGGACCGCTGTTCGGTCTCGGCGTGCTTGGATAGTCAGCCAGCACGGCTAAGGACGTTCTCGGGCAACTCCCTCTGGGGGTTACGAGAATGGCAAATCCGCACAAAGAACAGCGACGGCGCGAAGCGGCGAACGAGCACGGTCTCCACGAGAGCGGCGAGACCAGTCATCGAGACTGGACCGACCTCGAAGGCGACCGAGACGAGGGTGACGAGGGGACTCACCACCACCATCACCACCACCATCACCACGGCGACCAGTCCGACCGGTCACAGCGAGATTACGAGCGACTCGCGGAAGACGCTCACTCCCGGACGCAGGGCAGTCACGACGAGAGCGACCGTGGTGGCTCTCGCGGCGGCACCGCAAGTCAGCAGGGTCACGACTTCGGCGACGACCGTGGGCACACCAATCGGTACGGGAGTCGCGGTGCGGACGACTCCGGCACGTCTCGGAGTCCGAGAACCGGCGGACAGTCGGGCGGCCACCACGAAACGGAACAGGGCGAAAGTAGCCACCGCGGAGAGGGCCGCCAGCGAGGCGACGACCGACACGGCCAGCACCGCGAACCGCAGGGCCGCGACACCGGGTCCCCGCGAACCGGCAGTCAGCGCGGGAGCCACCGCGAGCAGGGGATTTCCGGACGCATGACCGGCCAACGAGGCAGTTCTGACCGGCACGGTAACCCGTCGGACTCGGAGTTCCGCGACCAGATTCGCGGCGAGCGAGAACACCGCCACGGCGGCGAAGGCGGGACCAGCGAGAACGACCGACGTTACGGCAGTCGTCGCGGACAGGGAAGCCAGCGCGAGACGGAGCGTCGCCACTCGTCGCACTGACGCGGATTCTGGAAGACGCTATTTCTTCGAAGTTACGGATTCGTCGGCGAAACGTCGACTCCGAACCCCGCCCAGCGACCTGTCAGTACGGACCACCACTTTCGGTGGTCGTCGTAGTCGTACCGGCGGTCGTTCCTCCGGCCTCCGTTCGCACCTGTCCGCGCATGCTCTCGGGGTGATACTCGCAGTCGTACCGCGCCAGTTGCTCGGTGGCTTCGAGGACCACCGAACCAGTCTCTCCGACCTCGCTGGCCGACTCCGTCGCCGCGACTACCTCGTCGTTTCCGTCGAAGATGCGTAGTTCGTGTTCCTCCCCGTCGAGGTTGACCCAGACGACTTCGTACACTGTTCCCGGTTCCATCGCCAACATCGGGTTTTCCCGACCCTGAATGGACGACGGTGCGACGCCGTACCAGTACTCGACTTGCCCGCCGAGGACGATGGTTTCGTCGGGGTCCTGCGCGACGGTCGTCGTCTCCTGTGTTCTCTCGTTCGTCGTCTGGGTCTCCTGTCGGTTCTCGCTCGCGCCAACTCGTCCCGCAATCGACCCCGCGACGCCGATTACCGAGGCCCGTAGGAGCGTTCGTCTGTTCAGTTCCATGCTAGCAAGCACCACAGAATGGGACAAGTCGGTTTCCCAAAGTTTTCGTCAGGTCTCGGCCAAATTCACCGTTTTCGGGCCGCAGAGTTACGCCTCGGGAGAGTCGTCCGCACGGTCGGTGGGGCGTCAGACGGTGAAGAGGTGGCCCTCTCGGGGCACGTCGAACAACCCCACGCGAGCGCCCGCGTCCAACCACGCGTGACCGTAGGAGAACGAAGCGAGCGCGTTCACGGGGTCGTCGTTCTCGCGGAAGTGGCGGCCGTCTTCGAGGTACGAGGTCGCCATCTCCAGACACTCGGCCGCGGCCTCGCCCATCGGCGTGTCCTCGGGCGGCGCGATTTCGGCGGCGTCGAGCGCCTCCGCGAGCAGGCCCTCGTAGCGGTCGGTCTTCTCTTCCAGGTCGGCGGGCATACGTGGTAGGACGGAGGGTATAGGGGTAAGGCCTTCGAGAGCCAATCCTCGTCACTCCTCTGACTGACCGACGGACGACCGCCGGAGAAAGCGGAAAATCGCGGAGACAACACAAGCTAAATACCCTCCCGGTAGCAATATTGCATCATGAGCGAACACCCGCAGGTAGAGATCTATACGAAGGAAAACTGCTCCTACTGCGAGAAGGCCAAGGACCTCTTCGACTCGAAGGGCGTCGAGTACGTGACCTACAACGTCACCGGCGACGAGGAACTGTTCGACGAGATGGTCGAGCGCGCGGACGGTCGCCAGACCGCACCCGAGGTCTTCATCGACGACGAGCTAATCGGCGGCTGGGACGACACGCAGGCGTTGGACGAGACGGGGGAGTTGGACGAGAAACTCGGCATCGCGACGGCCGGCGGAGGAACGGAACACCGCAAGCTAATCATCTCCGGGAGCGGAATCGCGGGCCTGACCGCGGCCATCTACGCCGCCCGGTCGAACAACGACCCCCTCGTGCTGGAGGGCGACGAACCCGGCGGGCAGTTGACGCTGACGACCGACGTGGAGAACTTCCCCGGGTTCCCCGAGGGAATCAGCGGCCCGGACCTCATCAACAACATGAAAGAGCAGGCCGAGCGGTTCGGCGCCGAAATCAAGAACGGCGTCATCGCGGACGTGGACGACTCCTCGCGGCCCTACCGCGTCGAACTCTCGAACGGCGACGTGTACACCACCGACGCGTTCATCGCCGCCTCGGGCGCGAGCGCCCGGACGCTCGGCATCCCCGGCGAGGACGACCTGATGGGCTACGGCGTCTCGACCTGCGCGACCTGCGACGGCGCGTTCTTCCGCGACGAGGAGATGATAGTGGTCGGCGGCGGCGACGCCGCGATGGAGGAGGCCAACTTCCTCACCAAGTTCGCCTCGAAGGTCTACCTCGTCCACCGCCGCGAGGAGTTCCGCGCGGAGGACTACTGGATAGACCGCACCCACGAGAAGGTCGAAGAGGGCGACATCGAGATAGTCAAGAACGCCGAAGTCCGTGAGATTCACGGCTCCGTCGAGGAGGGCGTCGACTACGTCGAACTCGTCCGCCACCCCGAGGGCTACCCCTCCGACAAACTCGACGACCCCGAGACCGAGGAGTTCGAGATGGACGTGGGCGCGGTGTTCCTCGCCATCGGTCACACGCCCAACACCGACTACCTCGAAGACACGGCGGTCGAGATGGACGAGGCCGGATACATCCGGACCGAGGGCGGCAAGGGCGGCGGTCAGACGAAGACCGGCGTCCCCGGCATCTTCGGCGCCGGCGACGTGGTGGACTACCACTACCAGCAGGCCGTGACCGCGGCGGGCATGGGTTGCAAGGCCGCGCTCGACGCCGACGACTACCTCGAAACCGCCGAACTCGAAGCCGAGGAGGGCGCGACAGAGGCCGCCGCCGGCGACGACTGAACAGTCATCTCATCCGGCGGTCGTCTCGGTAGTGGTTCCGTTGGCGGTCCCGTTCGTCGTTTCCTCCGTTATATCGACGACCGCGATGGCGTTGACCGCTTCTCTCGAATCCGTCTTCGTGTACGGCCCGTCGGCCGTCCGGTTCGAGGACACGAAGTCGAACTCTCGATTGCCGTTCGAGTCCCGGTACGCGACGGAGACGAGTCGCTGGGACTGGTTCAGCGACCGGTCGAGTTCGACCGTGACGTTCTCGTGGGACCCCGCCGACAGGTAGTCCGATACGCCGACGATACTCTCGACGACCTCCCCCTCGATGACGCCGGTATCGTGAACCACGACGAAGCCGCCTTCTGGGAGGGTCACGGACTGCACCGTGACCGCGCTGCCGTTCGAGTTCTGGCGCTCGAACGTGAGATTCGCGGTCCTCGCCTCCGCCTGCGTGGTCGTGGCGTTCGTCGCCGTCGTGGTCGTCGGGTTCGCTGTGGTAGTTGCGTTCGTCGTCGTGGTCGTAGTGGCGGTTACGTTCGTCGTCGGAGGAGTCGCCTCTTGCTCCGCCTGCGTCGTCGTCACGTTCGTCGCGGGAGTAGCGGTTACAGTCGTCGCAGTGGTGGTCGTCGCAGTCGCGTTCGTCGTGGTTACATTCGTCGTAGTGACGGTCGTCGTAGCGTTGGCTGCCTCCACCTCTGGGGTCGTAGCCGTCGTAGTGGTCTCGTTCGTCGGAGTCGCGGTTTCGGTCGCCGTCGTAGTGGTCGTTCCTTCTTCGGTCGTGACTTCCGCCTGAACCGTCTCTTCGGTCGTTCCCTCCGCGGTCGTGACTTCTGCTTGAACCGTCCCTTCCGTAGTCGTCACTTCCGCTTGGGCCGTCCCCTCCGTCGTAGTCGCTTCGGTCGTCGCCGTCTCCGTGGTCGGCGTGTTGTTCTCGGCCGTGGTGGTCGTGGCGTTTTCGACAGTGGTGACCGGTGTCGTCGTGGTCGCTGTCGTCTGAGTCGTCGTAGCGTTCTCGACTGTCGTGGTCGCCGTCGTCGCGGTTTCGGCCGCCGTGGTTGTGGCGTTCGCGGCCGCCGTGGTCTCGGTCGTTGTCGCTTCGGCCTCCCCACCGACTAGCGTCAGATTGGCAGTTGCCGACGCCTCTTCGCTGAACACGCCGTGGACGAACGTTCCCGTGGGGAACCCGGCGGTGTCGTTCGCCGTGACGTTGAACTGCACGGTTCTCGCCCCGTTGGCGGGAATATTGGTGAACTTGGCCGCGATGACGTTCCCGGCAATCTGATAGCGGGCCTGATTCACCACCGATTCGTTGCGGCGATTGACGATGGTCGCCGAGACGGTGTAGTTCGTCCCGACGCGGACCTGCTCGGGCGCCGTGAGGTTCTCGACCGAGAGGGTTGCCGGGGCCTCAGTCGTCGTGGTCGTCTCCTGACCCGCCGCGGCGTCGTCGGTGGGTGTCGTCGCTCCGCCCGCGACCACTCCCGCCCCCGTAACGACGAGCGCGGCGACGAGTGCTATCGCCGCCGTCCGGCGTCGCTCGCCTCGCGAAATCATCGGGTCGTCACCTCGAAAAACCTTATTTTTCTGGCACACATGTCGTGTCAGGACCCACTCCGTATCGCAGGTTATACTCTCACGACCGTTCACGCGTTATCTCCCGATTAGAGCGCGATAACCCTCGATGACCGGTCCGACCGGGAAAGCCGCCGTCCGCTTCGCCAGATTCCCGAACCGAACGACCGCAATCTCGCGGGTCGTACCTCCGCTACGTGCCGACCGGCGTGACGAGCGAATCGGCGTCGGTTCGACACCACCGTGCGGTCGGGTCGATTCGGGTCGCAGTCGGTGTCTTTCGGCGTTTGTAATCGTTACCGCTCGCTCAACCTAGACCGACGTTTGGTAAATAGTGACATACGTCCGGGTAACGGATAATACGAAATGAGAGGCGGATATAATATCTGTTCCTCGGATACAATAATGGGTTTCTGACCGAACGGTCGTGCTTTTTTATCAATCAGTCAGTCCCATGTACAGGTGCCCTCACAGGGGTGAGGAGAGAACTATGTCAGAGGAACACAACGCAGACGAGAGCGACGATTCGCGGCGGTCGTTCATGAAGAAGGGTGCGTTGGCGTCGAGTGCAGTCGCGCTCGGACTCGCCAGTAGTGGAAGCGTTACGGGAGCACAGGAGAACGCACAGCAACCGAACACCGGGTTGGTGTTCGTGGACGACTACAAACCCGGCGTGGGGTTCCAGATGGTCAGTCGGCTTCAGCAGCCGACGGTAGAGAGTATTCTGGGCTACGTGGACCCGGCCAACCCCGACCAGAGCGACGGTGCGGTCGTCGACCCGGACGACTGGAACGGGTACATCATCAACTATCAGGGCTGTGGTCCCGGGAACTACAACCTCGTCTTCCTCCGGGAAGGACTGCTCGAACAAGGCCAGACCTACTCGTTCACCACCAACGCCGTCTTCTTCAGCAACCGCCTCAGTCTGCTGGAATCGGAGATGCAAACCGGAACGGGCGGCGGTGGCGGTGGCGGCGGTGGCGGCGGCGGTGGCAACGGCGGCGGAAACATGACCAGTCCGTCATGAAGAACAGACGGCGGGGGAGCGCGCACGCGACCGGTCGGCCCGTCCGGGAGTTCGTCCGCGGCGGAGCGCGCGACCCCGGTCGAGAAAGCGGCGCGGAATCGTCACGGGGACCATGACGCAGGAAAACACACAGCAACCGAACACCGGACTGGCGTTCGTGGGCGATTACCAGCCCGGAGTCGGGTTCCGTCCCGTGAGTCGAATCCAGCAACCGACGGTCAACCAGATTCTGGGCTACGTGGACCCGGCCAACCCCGACGGAGGCGACGGCGCGGTCGTAGACCCCACGGACTGGAACGGGTACGTCGTCAACTACCTCGGCTGTGGTCCCGGGAACTACAATCTCGTCTTCCTCCGGGAAGGACTGCTCCAGCAGGGCCAGACCTACTCGTTCACCACCGACGCCGTCTACTTCAGCCACCGGCTCCAGCTTCTCGAAGCCCGAATACAGCGAGGCGCCGGACAGGCGGGACAGCAGGCAGGAGCACAAGGCGAGACCACAGGACAGGGTGAAGCCGAGACCACGACGCAGGAGGCCACGACACAGGAAACGACCGCGCCGGAGGGGACACCGACGACCGAGCAGACGACGACTGCACCGGAGGGAACGACGACCACGACGACGGAGACGACTGCGACGGAGACGACTACGACCAACGGGACGACCGAGACTACGACTCCCACTGCTGACGGAACCACCACGACACCGGTGGACGGGACGACGACACCGCCGGACGAAGCCACGACCGCGGCGGAGACGACCGAACAGGTCATCGTGAACGCCACCGAGACGGAAAACGGGTGACTCTCCGACGCGCGTCAACGCGGCGTCGCGGACACGCGGAAGCGGAACTCGGCGTCGCTGTCCGTCGGTATCACGTATTTCTTCTGCGAACGAATCGACACCGGAAGTCGTCGGTTCGAAGTCGAGACCTGCGGCGGACGACCGACTCCCGGTCAGTCGTCCGACACCGCCGCGTCGCCGTCGTCCGCGTCGACGGGACCCGGACCGGGCGTGCCGCGCACGTCGCCCTCGCGCCACGTCCCGCGCTGGAACCAGAGCCACGCGATAATCGCGCCGGCGACGTTCGACGCGAAGAACGCGACCCAGATGCCCTCGACGCCGTAGATAGCCTCGGAGGGGACGAACGGAATCGCGAGGCGGAACTGGGAGGCGACGTACGCGACCGGCAGTCGGATGCCCGCGAGCGTGGCGATGGCGATGGCGGCGGCGACCATCGTCTTGCCCGCGCCGCGGAACCCGCCGGTGAACGCGCGCATGATGCCGATGAAGCCGAACGAGAGCGACACGTACCGCAGGAAGGTCGCGCCGGTCGCGAGCACGTCGGGGTCGTCGGTGAACACCGCGACGATGGGCGTCGGAACGAGGAAGATGAGGACGCCGACGACTGCGAGGACGACGAACAGTCCCTTGGCGGCGACGTAGTTTGCCTGCGCCGCGCGGTCGTACTTCCCCGCGCCGATGTTCTGGCCGGTCATCGTCTCGACGCCCCGAGCGACCGCGATGGCCGGGAGGAAGATGACCGAGAAGACTCGGGTACCGATGCCGTATGCGGCGACGATGGTCGTCGGGAACAGGCCGACGATGAGCAACAGCGCGTTGATGGAGAGGGCGCGCCCGGTCCCCTCGATGCTCGCGGGGATGCCGATTTGGAGAATCTTCCGGAGGTACTGGAAGTCCGGGCGCATGTCCTCCGCGTTGATTTGGATGCCCCGGTTCCCCGAGAGCATGATGCCGAGTCCGACCAGCATCGCCACGCTCCGGGAGAACACCGTCGCGATGGCCGCGCCCTCGATGCCGAGTTCGGGGAACCCGACGGTGCCGACGACCGGCGCGTTCTGGACCACCGTCCACCCGTTGATGAGGAACGGGTCGAGGATGACGTTCAGGACGACCGTTCCGCCCATCACGAACATCGGGGTGAGCGTGTCGCCGGCACCGCGCATCAGCGAGATGAACACGAAGAACCCGAACATGAACGGGAGACCGAGCGCGATGACCTGCATGTAGGCTGTCGCGCCGGGGAGAACGGCGGGCGAGGCCCCGAGGAAATCGAGGAAGGGTCGGACGAACGGGTAGCCGACGGCGCCGAGTATCACCGACGCGATGAACGCGAACGAGACCGTCTGGGAGGCGGCGTACTCGGCCTCCTCGGTCTCGCCGGCCCCGGTGTGCTGGGCCACGAGGACGCTCCCCGCGACCGACAGGCCCATCCCCAGCGAGATGAGCAGGAACACCATCGGGAAGCCGAAACTGATGGCCGCCAGCGCCTCGGTCGAGTACTGGCCGAGCCAGAACGTGTCGGCGAGGTTGTACGCCGTCTGCATCAGGTTCGTGATGACGATGGGGAGCGAGAGGAAGATGAGCGGTCTGACGATACCGCCCTCGGTGAGGTCGAGGTCCTCCTGCCCTTTGAAGAGGCTCACGCCACCACCTCCGACGTGTACCCGAGCCGTCGTTCGAGGTACTCCTCGACGAGTCGCCGGGTCTCGTTCGGGTCCTCACCCAGCGCGACCTCTCGGATGTGCGCGCCGTTTATCGCCGTGACGATGAACTGGGCGACCTCCTCCGGGTCGGCGTCGTCGAACTGCCCCGACTCGATGCCGTCGCGGACGGCGGTGGCGACGACTTCCCGCAACCGGTCGTCCATCTCCACGAACCGCTCGCGGTAGGCGTCGTGGTACGGGGCCTGCGATTTGAGTTCCATGAGCGGGATGGGCGACACGTCCGTGTCCTCGGCGGGCGTGAAAATCGCGTCCAGAAACGCGTCGAGTCGCTCTCGGGGGTCGCTCGCCTCGCAGGCCAGTCGCCGCTCGAACTCCTCTATCAGGTGGTCGAGAAACGCGTTCAGCAACTCCTCTTTCGTGTCGAAATGGTAGTGAAACGTCGCCTTCGAGACCGACGACTCGTCCGCTATCCGCTGCATCGTCAGGTCGGCGTAGCCGTGTTCGCAGAGGGCACGGTACGTCGCGTCCATCATCTGTTCGGAAGTCTCTGCGTCCATTCTCTACACGAACTTACTGACCAGTCAGTCAAAAGGATTTTGAATCGAAACATCGACCGTCGGACGCTCTCGCGCCTCGGCGTCCGTTCGACCTGACACCCGCACATCTTTACGTCCGCCCGGGGAATGGGGGAGTATGACCGACAACGAAGTCGAGACGGTAACGTACACCATCGAGTCGCCGGACGGCGACTCCGAGGACCTGACCCTCCCGAAGGGCGTCGTGGACCTGCTCCGCGAGAACGACTCGGAGACCGACACCGAAGTGCTGGGCGACCTGACGATGCTCTCGTTCGCACAGCAGGCCCACGCGCTCGTCCACCACGCGCCCGAGGACCCCGACGAGGAGGTCCTCGCCAACGAGGAGAAGACGATGGAACTGTTCGAGGAGCGGTTCGGCCAGACGTTCGGCGAGATGACCGGCCACTCTCACTGACGCTCTCCTTTCGCTGACCGTTTCCGACCCGACCGTCCGAACTGTCGCCTCCAGCGGACGCGCCGGTCACGGCGACGCCCTCCCGGAGTCTCTCCGAGTTCCGTCGCCTCGACGTTAAAAACCGTTTGCATGGCAGGGAACAGTCACTCCCCCGACGCGCCCGAAATGCGCTCGGAACGACAGCGATGGGCGAAGAAGGAACTCGAATCCGAGTGAGTTGTCGGGACTGTTCGTTCGAGAGGACCGTGAGCAGTACCGACGACGAGAAACCCGCGGAGGTTCTCATCGACCACGGCCAGCGGACCGGACACACGCTCGCCATCGACCGACTGGACGAGTGACGCCGCCGGTCTCGACCGTCGCCCGCCGCTCTCGCTCAGACGACCGCGTACCGGAGTAACACCCCGTCGTCTACACGCTCCACGTCGTCGAGTTCCAACTCCGGGAACTCAGCGACGAACCCCTCGCCGTCGGCCAGCGTGGGCGCGTCTCGGCCGCCGACCAGTTTCGACCCGACGAACACCCGGAGTTCGTCGGCGAGTCCGGCCTCGAACAGCGAGAAGATGAGTTCGCCGCCGCCCTCGACCATCAGTTGCTCGACGCCCTCCCGCTCCAGCGACGGGAGCGCGCTCGCGAGGTCCACGCGCTCCTCTCCGGCGGTGACGAGGCGCGCGCCCGCGGCCTCCAGCGCCTCGATTCGCTCGGCGGGCGCGGACTCGGCGACGAAGACGTAGGTCGTAGCGGCGTCGTCCAGAATCCGGGCGTCGGTCGGCGTCCGCGCTCGGGAGTCGGCGACGACCCGCGCCGGGTGGGCGGGTTCGTCGCGTTCGCGCCGGGCGGTCTGGCGTTCGGGGTCGTCCAGCGTGAGGTGCGGGTCGTCGGCCAGCACCGTGCCGACGCCGACCATCACCGCGTCGCTCCCGGCCCGGAGGGCGTCGACCCGGTCGAAGTCGTCGGGTCCGCTGATGGTAATCTGGTCTCGGCGCTTCGAGGAGAGTTTCCCGTCGGCGCTCATCGCGGCGTTGACGACCACGCGCATACTCCCGGTAGTGCGCCGGTCGGAAAACCGCTTTCGGTCGATTTATGTCGCCGAGTGTGTAGTTCGACGTGTGCGCCGATACCGTGCGGTCTTCGCCCTCGTCGTCCTCGTCTGTGCCAGTACGCTCGGGTACAGTTACGTCTCTTCGCCCGCCAACGCCGCGGTGACGACCTACGAGCGACAGTCCGAACTGCCGGCCGACGAGCGCGCGCAGGTCGTCGCGCCTCGGAACAACGTCACCGTCGTCGCCGGCCACGGCATGAAAGGCGAGTCGGCCGCGCTAGTCGCGTTCGGTCCCGAAGGGACGGTCCTCTATCACAACGACACCCACCACGGCTACTTCGACGTTGACCCCGTGAAGGGGACCGAAACGACCGTCGAGTACGTCGCCGAACACAACTACGAGGGCGACGACTGCGGCGGGAAGTGTACCGTCTCGGTGGTCGAGCGAGTCAACCTCACGACCGGCGAAGTCGAGCGCGTCTACTCGCAGGTCATCCCGCAGGACCGCGGGGCCAACTGGCACGACGTGGACCGTCTCGGCGAGGACCGCCTGCTGGTCGGAGCAATCAACACCGACGAGATGTACGTCGTCAACACGACCACCGGGATGACGACGTGGGAGTGGTCCACCACGCAGTCCTACCCCATCTCGGGCGGCGGACCCTACCCGGCCGACTGGGCCCACCTCAACGACGTGGAGCGACTCGACGACGGACGAATCATGACCAGTCTCCGGAATCAGGACTCGGTGGTCTTCGTGGACAAGCAGACCGGCGTGCAGGAGAACTGGACGCTCGGCGCCGACGGTTCCCATGGCATCCTCTACGAGCAGCACAACCCCGACTACATCCCCGAGTCCGAGGGCGGCCCGGCGGTCGTCGTCGCCGACTCGCTCAACGACCGCGTCGTCGAGTACCAGCGAGAGGACGGCCGGTGGAACCGGACGTGGGTCTGGACCGACGAGGAGATGAAGTGGCCCCGCGACGCCGACCGCCTCCCGAACGGCAACACCCTCATCGCCGACACCAACGCCCACCGCGTGCTGGAGGTCAACGAGACCGGCGCGGTGGTCTGGAGCGCGGAGTTCTACGCGCCCTACGAACTCGAACGCCTCGGCACGGGCGACGAGAGCGAGGGCGGGCCGAGCGCCGCCGCGGCGAACCTCGACTCGCGCGACACCGCCTCGCTCGTCAACGGGTCCGAAGCGCCCTCCTTCGCCGGGTACACGCCCCGGAAAGTCACCAACAGCATTTCGTTCGTCCTCCCGGTCTGGATGGGTCTGAGCGACGCCGCGGTCGCGGTCCTGCTCGCGCTGACGGTGGTCGCGTGGGCGGTCTTGGAGTTCCGGAACGTCTCGCTCCCGGTGACGTTCCAGTGGCCGGTTCGCCGCGAGTGACCGGACGCGACCGTCGGTTCCCGTGACGAACACTTTTAATCCGTCCGGGCAAAGTCCCACTGATGAGTTTGGACGACCATGCCGAGGATCTCGCCTCCGACCTCGGCGTCGACAAGCAGGAGGTCAAGGCGGACCTCGAGAACTTAGTGGAGTACAGCGTCCCCGTGGACGAGGCCAAACAGAGCCTCAGGCGGAAGTACGGCGACGGCGGCGGGGGTTCGAGCGAACCCTCGCGGGCCGACGTCGCCGACATCTCGACCGAGGACAGCAACGTCACCGTCACCGCGAAGGTGCTGACGGTCGGCACGCGCTCGATTCGGTATCAGGGCAACGAGCAGGTCATCCGCGAGGGCGAACTCGCCGACGACACCGGGAAAATCTCGTACACCGCGTGGGAGGACTTCGGCCTCTCGGCGGGCGACACCATCACCGCGGGCAACGCCGGCGTCCGCGAGTGGGAGGGCGAACCCGAACTGAACCTCGGCGAGAGCACGAACGTCGCCTTCGAGGACGACATCGAGGTTCCCTACCCCGTCGGCGGCGATTCGGACCTCGCGGCCCTCGAACCCGGCGACCGGGGCATCGACCTCGAAGTCGAAGTGGTCGACTGCGAGACCAAGACCATCGACGGGCGCGACGGCGAGACCGAAATCAAGAGCGGCGTCCTCGCCGACGAGTCGGCCCGCCTCCCGTTCACCGACTGGGAGGCCCGCCCCGAAGTCGCCGAGGGCGCGACGATGCGACTCGAAGACGTCTACGTCCGGGAGTTCCGGGGCGTCCCCTCGGTCAACCTCTCGGAGTTCACCGAGGTGTCGCCGCTCGACCGCGAACTGGCGATAAGCGACACCGGCACCCGGATGACCGTCCGCGACGCCGTCGAGACCGGCGGCGCGTACGACGTGGAGGTCGTCGGGAGCGTCGTGGCGGTCCGCGACGGTTCGGGCCTCATCGAGCGGTGTCCCGAGTGCGGCCGCGTCGTCCAGAACGGCCAGTGCCGGAGTCACGGCGACGTGGACGGGCAGGACGACCTGCGCGTGAAGGCGATTATCGACGACGGCACCGGGACCGTGACCGCGGTCCTCGACGACGAGCGCACCGAGGAGGTCTACGGCGGTGACGTGGAGGACGCCAAGGCTCAGGCCCGCGAGGCGATGGACAAGGAGGTCGTCGCCGACTCCATCCGCGACCGGGTCGTCGGCCACGAGTACCGCGTCCGGGGGAACCTCTCGGTCGACGACTACGGCGCGAACCTCGAAGTGACCGAGTTCGAGCGCTCCGAGGACGCGCCCGCCGACCGCGCCGACGCGCTGCTCGCGGAGGTGGCCGAATGAGTTCCAACGGCGACGGAAACGGTGACCGTGACGACAACCAAGGCGGCGCGGGCCGCCGCGAAGTCGCGTGGCGCGTCTTCGCCGCGGAGTACGACGACTCGGACTTCGACTACTCCGAGAGCGACGAGGAGCGCGCGCCCAACTACGTGGTCACGCCGACCGGCGCGCGCATCAACCGCCTGTTCGTGGTCGGGGTCCTGACCGAGGTCGAACAGGTCAGCGACGACGTGCTCCGGGCGCGGGTCGTGGACCCGACCGGCGCGTTCGTCCTCTACGCCGGGCAGTACCAACCCGACGAGATGGCCTTCTTGGAGAACGCGTCCCCGCCCGCGTTCGTCGCGGTCACGGGCAAAGCACGGACCTTCCAGCCGGAGGACTCCGACCGCGTGTTCACCTCGATTCGGCCCGAGTCCATCAACCGCGTGGACGCCGACACCCGCGACCGCTGGGTGGTCCAGACCGCCGAGCAGACCCTCTCGCGGGTCTCGACGTTCGCCGACGCCCTCGACTCGGGCGAGCGCGGCGACCCGCTCCGCGAGGCGCTGGAAGCCAACGGCGTGGACTCGGGCCTCGCGGCGGGAATCCCGCTCGCGCTCGACCACTACGGCACGACGAGGGCCTACCTCGCGGACGTCTGGGACCTCGCCGTCGACTCAGCCCGCGTCGTCGCGGGCGAGATAGACGCCGACGACGTGGGACCGCTCGAACTCGCGCCCGACGAGGGCGGCGACGAAGTGGGCGTAGACCTCGACTACTCGCTGACCGACGCCGAGGCGGGCGACCTCTCCGACCTCGAAACCGGTGCGAGCGCGCCCGAGGGGTCTGTCGCGACCGAGTCGCCCGAATCGGCTGGCGCCGCCGACGCGACCGAGACCGCAGAGTCCCCGGAAGCGACCGAAACCGCGGAGGCGACCGAATCGACGGAAGCGACCGAAACCGCCGCCCCCACCGAATCGACCGATACCGAGTCCGGCCTCGGCGACGCCCCGGAATCGACGGCGACCGCCGACGAGGACCTCGGCGACGCTCCGGAACCGGGGACCGAGACGACCGAAGAGACCGAGACGACCGCGGACGACGGCCTCGGCGACGCCCCCACCGGCACGGTCGAGGACGCCGAGGACGCCGCGGAGCTACAGGACGAAATCGGCACCGACGACCCGCCGACCGTCGAGTCCGAGCAGGACACCTCGACCGACGAGGAGTTCGCGCCCGAGACCGACGGCGACGACGAGGGGCCGGACATCGGCACCGCGGGCGCCGGCGACGAGATGTACGAGTTCGACGACGAGGAGCGCGAGCAGGTCGAGGAGGAGTACGGTCTCGAGTTCTCCTCTGGGTCCGAGGTCGAGAGCCCCGGCGAGTCGGAGATGGACGCCCCGAGTCCGGACCCCGAACGGGGTCCCGACGAACCGACGACCGAGCGCGAGACCGAACTGGACGACGACGAACCCAACGCGGGCGAACCCGCCGACCCGACCGCCGAGGAAGTCGATACCGACGAGCTACAGGACGTGGAGTCCGCGTCGGGCGGCACCGAGGAGGTCGTGAACACCGACGACGAGGCTCCCGCGGGCGGCGCTTCGGCGGCCGCGGAAGCGCCCGGCGCGTCCATCGCCGAAAACGAGATTGCGGACGAAGGCGACGAGGGCGAGGCTGCTGACAGCGACGAGGAGGCGGGCGGCGAGGAGGCCGAAGCGCCCGCGAACCTCGAAGACACCGTGATGGACCAGATGCGCGAACTGAACGACGGCGACGGCGTCGAGCGCGAGACCCTGCTGGCCGCCGTCGTGCAGGACTACGACGTGACGCCCGCCGACGTGGAGGACGCGCTCGAAGCCGCGCTGATGGCCGGCCGGTGCTACGAGTCTGGCGAGGAGACGCTCAAGCCCATCTGATGAGCCTCGTGGAGCCGGTTCCCGGCGAACCGGCCGCGCTCGCCGAGTTAGGCGGCGAGCGCGCGCTGGTGGTCGCCGACTTCCACGCGGGCATCGAGCAGGCGCTCCGGGCAGAGGGCGTCTCGCTCGATAGCCGCGCGAGCGAGCGCCGCGAGCGACTGCTCGCGCTCGTCACCCGAACCGACGCCGACCGCGTCGTCTTCCTGGGCGACCTGATGCACGCCATCGGAGACCCCGGCGGGGCCGAGCGCGGCGAGATAGAGGTCCTGCTGGAACGCTTAGACGAGCGCGGCGTCGCCGCGACGCTCGTCAAGGGCAACCACGACGGCGCGATAGAGTCGTGGGCCGACCTCGACGTCACCGACGGCGCGGGGGTTCGACTCGGCGACGTGGGGTTCGCGCACGGCCACACGTGGCCCGCGCCCGAAGTCCTCGACAGCGAAGTCGCCTGCGTCGGCCACGAACACCCCGCGGTCCGACTGGAGGACGAGGTCGGCGGAAGCCGGGTCGAGCGCGTCTGGCTCCGAGGGTCGCTGGCCGCCGAGGCCTTCGCCGACCGCGAGGGGTCGGTCCGGCCCGGCGCGGAACTCGTCGTCTTCCCCGCGTTCAACGACCTCGTGGGCAAGACGTGGGTCAACGTCGCGGGACAGGAGTTTCTGGCGCCGTTCCTCCCCGACGGGTTGGCCGACGGGCAGGCGTACCTGCTCGACGGGACGCGACTGGGCGACTATCGGACCGTCTGACGCCTCGACTGCCCACGACGCTCACCGTTCTGCGGAGGCGTCCGTCTCGCTCACACTTCCCGTTCGCTCGCTTCTTGGACCGCGGCGACGAGTTCGTCTGGCCGCTCGGACCCCACGACCAGCGACGTGCCGCCGGTGCGCTCGAACCGGACGCCGCCGGTCCCGCGCACTGCGTAGGCCGTCCCGCCCGGCGTCCAGCGCAGTCCCCACCCGCCGTAGCGGAGAGGGCTGTAGCCGGTCTCTTGCACGTCCGCGAGGTCCGAGAAGGGCACGCGTTTCGCCGACCGGTGGACCGGAACGAACTTGACGTAGAGTCCGTCGTCGCGGACTTCGGTGTCGAGGCGCGCGACCCGGAGGAAGAGCGCGACCGCTCCGAGCGCCGCGAGTCGGCGGGCGGTCTCGCCGAGGCCGCGCTTCCGGCGCGCGAGGGCGACGAGGTCGGCGAGCGCGCGGAGAGCTAACAGACCCCAGAGCCACGGCTGGTCGAACCACTGTGTCTCTCGGAAGTGAACGTGGGTCTCCATGCAACCGCTTCGACGCTCGCGGAGAAAAACGTTCGCCGGCGGTCGAAGCCTCCGCGGAGTCTACTTCTTCGCGACGTAGTGGGTGTCGCGTTCGAAGAACCGGGCGACGCCGTCTCGTTCGCCGACGACGTCGAGCAACGTGAACCCGCACTTCCGGAGTTGGAGCCACTGGTGGACCGGGTTCGACAGGTAGACCTCCAGTTCCCCGAGCGGAACCGTCTCGAACTTGTATCTGGAGAAGAGTCGCTCGTGGTTCCGCCGCTTCTTGTAGAAGTCGCCGACGTCACCTATCGCGCGTCGGAGGTCGCTGGCCGACAGCGGCACCAGAGGGGACCAACTGTTGTGCGAGGAGAAGGCGACGATTCCGGCGGGTTTCAGGACCCGGTACAGTTCCCTGAGCGCCGCCACTCGCTCGACTTTCGGCAGGAGGTAGTCCAGCCCGTAGTAGGAGAACACGGCGTAGTCGAACGACTCGGCGTCGAACTCGGTGTCCCTCACGTCCTCGACGCGGAACTCGACGTCGGGGAACAGCGACCGCGCCTTCTCGACCAGCGGTTCGCTCACGTCGATGCCGGTCACGTCGAACCCCCGCTCGTGGAGGAGCGAGGAGACCCGGCCGACGCCACAGCCGACGTCCAACACCGACCCCGACGAGTCGGCGAAGTACCGCTCGACTATCTTGCGCTCTTGGGGGAACAGCGTCGGGTCCTCTATTCGGTCGGTGTAGAGTTCGACCGCGTCGTCGGTGGTGAACACGCCGTCGCGTCCGGCGCTCCCGTCGGTACTCGGTTCGGACTCGTTCGTGTCCCGCACTGATTCGACGACGGTACCCGACGCCATAACCACGGTGGCCAGAAACCCCTCTCGGCCGACCTCTCGATATTCGGAGGCGACGCGCTTATCACCCTCTAACAGCTAAAAACGACCAATGAGCGACCAACGGGCCGCGGGTTCTGCGGCCTTCGCACAACTCGGCGAGCAGGTGCGGGCGGCGCTCTCCGAGCGCGGATTCTCGACGCCGACCGAGCCACAGCGCCGGGCCATCCCGCCGCTCGCTCGGGGCGAAGACGCACTGGTCATCGCGCCGACCGGGACGGGCAAGACCGAGACCGCGATGCTGCCGGTGTTCGACGCGATAGCGGAGAATCAGGCCGAGGACGGTCCCCGATTCGGCATCTCGGCGCTGTACGTCACTCCGCTCCGCGCGCTGAACCGGGACATGCGCCAGCGACTGGAGTGGTGGGGCGAGGAACTCGACTTGGACGTGGACGTGCGCCACGGCGACACCACCGACTACCAGCGCCAGAAGCAGGCCAACGACCCGCCCGACGTGCTGGTGACGACGCCGGAGACGCTGCAGGCGATGCTGACCGGGTCGAAGCTTCGGAAGGCCCTCGAAGACGTGCATCACGTCGTGGTAGACGAAGTCCACGAACTCGCCAGCGCCAAGCGCGGCGCGCAACTGACAGTCGGACTGGAGCGTCTGCGCGAACTCGCGGGCGACTTCCAGCGGGTCGGCCTGTCGGCGACGGTCGGCGACCCCGGCGAGGTCGGACGCTTCCTGACCGGCGGCGACGAGTGCGAAATCGTGGAGGTGGACGTAGGGAGCAAGGTCGAGTTCGGGGTCCGCGAACCCGAGATTACCGACGAGGACGAGCGACTCGCGGGCGAACTCGTCACCGACGAGTCGGTCGCCAGCCACGTCCGGGCGATTCTGGAGGTGGTCGAGGACCACGACTCGACGCTGATATTCGTCAACACGCGCCAGACCGCCGAGGCGCTCGGTTCGCGGTTCAAGAAACTCGACGCCAACGTCGGCGTCCACCACGGGTCGCTGTCGAAGGAGGCCAGAATCGACGTGGAAGACCGGTTCAAGGCCGGGAAACTCGACGCCCTGCTCTGTACCTCCTCGATGGAGTTGGGCATCGACGTGGGCCGCATCGACCACGTGGTCCAGTACTCCAGTCCCCGAGAGGTCGCGCGCCTGCTCCAGCGCGTAGGGCGCGCGGGTCACCGGAGCGAGCAGGTCTCTCACGGCACGATACTCACCAAACACCCCGACGACACCCTCGAAGCCCTCGCCATCGCCCGCCGCGCGAAGGACGGCGACGTTGAGGACGCCGAGATTCACGACGGGAGTCTGGACACGGTGGCCAACCAGATAGTCGGTCTCGTGATGGACTTCGGCGACCTCTCGGCGATGCGGGCCTACGACATCGTCACGCGGGCCTACCCCTTCCGGGACCTCTCGAAGTCGCAGTTCAAGGCGGTCTGCCGCGAGTTGAAGGGGAACCGGCTGGTTTGGCTCGACGAGGAGGAGGACCGACTGGAGAAGTCGAGTCAGACGTGGCAGTACTTCTACGCCAACCTCTCGATGATTCCCGACGAGCAGAAGTACACCGTCGAGGACATCGCGTCGGGGTCGCAGGTCGGCACGCTCGACGAGCGGTTCGTCGTCAACTTCGCCCAACCCGGCGAAATCTTCGTCCAACGCGGCGAGATGTGGCGGATTACGGAGGTCGACGACGACGAGGAGACGGTCAAGGTCTCGCCCATCGAGGACCCCGGCGGCGAGATTCCCTCGTGGGTCGGCGAGGAGATTCCGGTGCCCTACGACGTGGCCCAAGAGGTCGGCGAGATGCGCGCCGTCGCGGGACCGCAGTTCGAGCGCGGCGCGCCCCGCGAGGGCGTCGCGAGGGAGTTCACGAACCGCTACCCGACCGACGAGTACACCGCGAGCGAGGCGCTCTCGCAACTCGACCGCCACGCCGAGACCGAGGCCCCGCTCCCGACCGCGGACCGAATCGTCGTCGAACACGCCGCCAACACCGTAGTCGTCAACGCGTGCTTCGGCCACAAGGTCAACGAGACGCTCGGTCGGGTCCTCTCGTCGCTCGTGGGCCAGCGCACGGGGTCGTCGGTCGGACTGGAGGTGGACCCCTACCGCATCGAGTTGGACGTGCCCGCGAAGGTCAACGGCCAAGAGGTCGCGGCGGTCCTCGAAGAGACCGACCCCGACCACGTTGAGGCCATCATCGAGTTGAGCCTCAAGCACTCGGACACGCTCAAGTTCAAACTCTCGCAGGTCGCCGCGAAGTTCGGTGCGCTCCGCAAGTGGGAGGGCAACGCGGGCGGGCCGCAGATAAGCCGCCTGATGGCCGCGCTCGAAGACACGCCGATGTACGACGAGGCGGTCCGCGAGGTGTTCCACGACGACCTCGCGGTCGAGGCCGCCAGCGACGTTCTCCGGCGGGTCCGGGCGGGCGAAATCGAGGTCGTGACTACCGGCGGTCGCACCCCGGTCGGGTCGGGCGGGCGCTCGTCGGGCCGGGAACTGCTCGCGCCCGAGAACGCCGACGCCAGCGTCATCCAGACGGTCAAAGACCGGATTCGCGACGACGAGGTCATCCTGTTGTGCCTCCACTGCGAGGACTGGAAGCGCAAGAAGCCGGTCCGGCGGGTCCGCGACCAGCCGAGTTGTCCCGAGTGCGACTCGACCCGCATCGCGGCGCTCAACCCGTGGGCCGACGAGGTGGTGAAGGCGGTCCGCGCCCCGGAGAAGGACGACGAGCAGGAGAAGATGACCGAGCGCGCCTACAAGGCCGCAAACCTCGTCCAGAGCCACGGCAAGCGGGCGGTCGTCGCGCTGGCGGCCCGCGGCGTCGGCCCGCAGAACGCGGCCCGCATCATCGCCAAGTTGCGCGAGAACGAGGACGACTTCTACCGGGACATCTTGGAACAGGAGCGCCAGTACGCCCGCACCCAGTCGTTCTGGGACTGAGGGGGAACGCTCCGTTACCGCGTCGTAACGCGAATTATCCGGCGCGAGCGCGCCTAAACGGTTGAACGGTCGGAACACTATAACTTCCACTCCGACGGAGTGACGGCATGGTAGACGGCGAATCGCCGCGTCGCCGCGACCTGCTTCGAGCGAGCGCCGCCGCGGGACTGGTCGCGTTCGGATGGTCGGCGAGCGACGTATCGGCGGAAGGGCAGGCGACCACGGACCAGCAGACGACGACAGGCCAGCAGACGACTACGGGAGACTCGGCGAGCGAGTTCGCCTTCAGTTACGGTCTACAACAGGGCGACGTCTTCCGCGTGCAGTCCCGACTGCGCACCCCGGAGGGCGACCCCGTGACCGAGACGATTCCCGCGACCTGTCTCGACGGCGGGCCGCGGGAGTTCTCGACGTTCGTCGTCCGGGCACGGCGAGGCGGAATCCAACTCGGGTACGAGGGACTGTTCGTCGCCCAGCAGGTCTCGGAGACCGCGACCACCGGAACGACGACCGGCGAGGATACGACGACCGCGACGGAGACGACCACTGACGAAACGACCACGACAGAGACGACCACCACGGAGACGACGGGGACGACCGCGCCGGACGAGACGAGTGCGGCGAACGAGACGGCCGCGACAGAGACCTCCGGACCTGCGAACGAGACGACTACCACGACCGACTCCACGGCGACCGAGGCCGCGGTTCAGGACGAGACGACTACGACGACGCCCGGGTCCGATGCCGAGACGACTGCTCCCGCAACCGAGACGACCACTCCGGCAACCGAGACGACGCCGGAGGCCGAGACGACTCCTTCCGAGACCGAAACAACGCCCGGTGGCGAGCGACTCACGGTGCGGGTCGGAGAGTGGTACCGAGTCGCGTCGATGTCGAAATGCGATAGCCTCTCGCAGTTGGTTCTCGAACCGACTGAACCGCCGACGACCGCGCTCGAACCCGCCGACTCTCGCTGAACGCGACCGCGCGACCGGTCGCGGGCGCGGTCCGGTGCGCCCGAGGCAACCCGTTCTCCGGGGACTACCTCACGGCTTTTCGGTCGTAATCGAGATTTCCTCGGCGTAACGCGGATTCCCCGACGTTATGTCCCGACTCCCCGCGTGAACGGCCGCCGCGGTATAAGTCGAGCGACGGCGGGCGTCCGGGCATGGCGGACGACAGCAACTCACCACGACGACGCGACCTGCTCAAAGCCGGTGCGACCGCGGGCCTGCTCGGAGTCGCGGGCCTCTCGCTGAACGGTGCCTCGGCGCAGGAGACGACGACACAGGGGACGACGCAGGCGCAGGGAGAGGGCGGTACGGGCGTCTTCAGTTTCAGCCTCGAAGACGGCGACCTGTTCCGGGTCCGGTTCCGACCGCGCGACCCCTTCGGACAACCGGCCACCGAGTCGGTTCCGGCGGCCTGCCTCGGCGGCCAGTCCGAGGAGTACCAACTGTTCATCGTCCGGACGTTCCGGGCGGACGCCGACGTCGGTTTCCGCGGCCTGCTGGCACCGCAGCAGGCGCTCGCCGAGGACCTGCTTCAGACGACCACCGAGGCGGCCGGGATGACGGAGACGACGCCCGCCGGCGAGACCACCACCGAGGCCGCGATGCAGGACCAGACGACCACCGCGGCGGGTCAGGAGACCACGGCGGCGGGCCAAGCGACGACAACTGCGGCGGGCGGGCAGTTGCCCGAGATACAACTCGGCGCGTGGTACCGCGTGGCCACGGCCGAACCGTGCGACGGCCTGAACCGACTCACCATCGAGGCGGCCGACCCGCCCGAGACGACCCCGGTCCCCGGCGAGACGACGACCCAGTGAGCGGTCCGCGCGGGCGAGAACGCCGACTCCGGCCGTGTCTCCTTTACTGTTGGCCGGCGTGTCCCGTTACACTCATGGCAACCTCCCGGAGTCGCGTCAGACGCGTCTTCGACGTCGCCCGCGACCGGAACGTCACGTTTCTGGCAGCGAGCGTCGCCTACTACGCCTTCGTCTCGCTGATTCCGCTGGCGCTGCTGGTCGTCGTCCTCGGTAGCGTCGTCGGCGGGCGGGCCTTCGCCAACTTGGTCGTCCAACAGGTCGCGGGTTCGCTGTCCGCGTCGGGCGAGCGCGTCCTCCAGCGAGCGCTCACCAACTCGACCGGACGAACCGGCGCGGGACTCGTCGGGGTCGTCACCGTGGCGTGGAGCGCGTTCAAACTGTTTCGCGGCCTCGACATCGCGTTCGCTGAGGCGTACGGCACCGAGCGCGACCTCTCGCTCGCCAGACAACTCGTGGACGGCGCGGTGACTATCGGTCTGGTCGGCCTCGCGGTCGGTCTGGTGGTCGCGGTCGGGTACGCCCTGCGGTCGCCTTCCGTGGTCGTGGACGTGCCTTACCGGAACGTCCTCGGCAATCTGGCGCTGGCCGCGGCCCTCGTCGTCGCGTTCCTGCCGCTGTACTACGTCATGCCGCCGGTCGAGATGACCGTCCGCGAGGCGGTGCCCGGCGCGGTCGTCGCAGGGGTCGGGTGGGTCGTCCTCCACGCTCTCTTCCAACTCTACCTCTCCAACGCCGCGCGGTATCAGGCCTACGGCGTCATCGGCGCGGTGTTGCTCCTGCTGACGTGGCTCTACTTCGCGGGCGCTGTCGTCCTCGTCGGCGCGGTGGTGAACTCGGTCCTCGGCGGTCGGATTCGGCTGTCGGGGTAGGGCTACCGCTCCGTTCGCGCCACCTCGACGGTCTCGTCCATGCTCTCGTGGACGACGACGACCGCCGCCGGGAGCGCGTGGTCGAAGTTCACGGTCGCCTCGTAGGGAACCTCGCCGATGCACTGGGTCCCGACCGTCGAACCGCTTCCGGCGTCGCGGACCCGGACGGTCAGCGCGTCGCTGTCCCGGTCGTAGGTCGCGGCGGCGAGTTCGAGGTCGGACTGGGGCGTCGGCGTCTTCACTCTCCCGTCGACTCGGACCGCCTCGCCCTCGAACGCGACGGTCGCGCTGTGGGCCTTGCCGCACTCGCCGGTTCCCACAGAGAGCGCGCTGTCGGCGACGCTCGGGCCGGGACACGCCATCGCGGTGGACATCGACATCGACTCGACCCGACCGTCGGGCATGACGCCAACGTCGGTTCCGGCCTGATTGCAGTCGAACTGGCTCCGCTCGATGCTGACGGTGGTGGTCTCGCCGTCGGCGAGACCCACCGTAACGTCGTAGTCGGCGGGTTCGTTCAGCGCGAGTTCGAGGTAGGCGTCGGCCGCGAACTCCACGGTCCGGTCGACCAGAATCGTCGCGCTCTTCGCGACCTGCACGTCGATTCTCCGGGCCTCCTCGGCGGCGTTCCAGACGCGCACGCCGCGGGACCGGTTGTTGTCGGGGAAGGCGACCGACTCGCGGTCGCCGACCGAAATCGTCCGGAACGGGTCGTCGTCGGCGGACCGGACGCCGGAGAACTTCTCGGAGTCCGTGGTCGTCTCGGAGTCGGTAGTCGTATCGGTCTCGTCGGGGTTCGACCCGCTCGCAGAACTGCCCACACAGCCGGCGAGACCGGCCACGGCCGTTACCGCGCTACCGCGATGGAGGAACTCGCGTCGGTTCATACCTCCCCGTTTCGGGGGCATTTCAAAGGAGCTTCCGTAAGCTCAAACCGCTTTTTTACATATCTCGAACGCGCGATATCGGTCGCCGATTCGGGACGGTCGTCGGCCGACGCGCCCCGACTCGCCTACTCCTCGGCCGCTTCGCCGACGCTCCACCACTGGAGTAGTTCCGCAGTCCGCTCGTGCTCGTTTTTCATCTGGCTTCTGGGCGACTTCCGCTCTTTGTCCGACAGCGTGTTCTCTTCGAGGATGTCCGCGGCCTCGTCGAACGACGCCCGCGCGCCGTACCCTTCGCCGGTGCCGGAGAACAGTCCCTCGTCGGTGAACAGCCGAATCGTCGCCTGCAGGAGCGGGGTGCCCCGGAGTTTCTCCTTGTGGCGGTGGAACACCACGTTGGCTTCGAGCACGTCCATCTTCTGGTACTTCCCGTCTATCTCCTCGATGCGGTCGGCGACGTCCTCGCGCGAGAGGTCGTCCATGAGGTCGACGCCGAACACCTGCACGTCGTACGTCTCGTCCTCGGTCCAGGTCAGCGCCCGGAGCAGGTCGGTCTCGGTCACGATGCCCGCGGGTTCGGAGAACTCCTCGGGCACGACGACCAGCGACGAGTAGTTCTTCTCCAGCATCGCGTCGAGCGCCTCGTCGAGTCCCGCGTCGGGCGTGATGGTGGCGACCGGCGAGTTCATCACGTCGCGGGCCGGCAGGTCCAGCAGGCGGGCCTCGAACCCCGAGCGTTCGCCCCACCCGCCGTGGGTGCGGCCCTGACTCTTGGAGACGCCGCCGCCGAACGAGTCGGTGGCGTCGCTGTTCCCGCCCTGCTCTTGCTTGTTCTTCCGGGTCGTGAAGTCCACGAGGTCGAAGAGGCTTATCATGCCGACCGCCTCGCCGTCGTCCACGACCGGGACGCGGGTGAACCTGTGAGTCCGAATCAGGTTGATGACCTCGCCGAGATTATCGTCGGGGTCGACCGTGAGCAGTTCCGACGTGTACACGTCGGACACGTCGAGCGCGGCGAGGTTGTCGTGAACCATCTCCAAGAGGCCGGTCGCCGTCACGACTCCCTGGAACACGCCGTCTTCGAACACCGGGAGCAGTTTCACCCCGTTCTCGACCATCAGTCGCGCTGTCTCGCGCACGTCCTCGGTCCGCTCTATCTTGGGCGGTTGTCGCACCACCGACTGGGCCTTCGAGTCGGGGTTGCGGTGCGAACTCACCAGTTCCTTGCGAGTGACCAGTCCGTCGAACTTCCCCTCGCCGCGAACGATGATGGCGTCGAGGCCTCGGTCCTCGTCGAACAGTCCTCGGAGCTTTCCCAGTCTCGTGCCGGGATTCACGTCCACGTATTCGGTCGTAACCGCATCGGAGATATCCATTCATTCCCCACCACCTCACGTTAGCCGGTAGCCATGCTTGAACCTTGTTCCCGAACCGCCGCCCACCGACTTCCGCAAACCGCCGACCGACTCCCGCGAGCGGCCGACCGATTTCCCTGAATCGCCGGCGACCGTCTACCGCGAACCGACTTTCACGGGCGATAGCGACCCGAGCAGGCTCGCGGTCCCGGTCGCCAGCACGAACAGCCACGCGCCGGTCACCGCGAGACCGGCGAGGACGACGCCGAGTTGGAACGCCAGCGAGGGTTCGCGCCCGAGCGCGTTCCCGACCATCGTCATCGCGGCGTAGGCAATCACGACCGGGAGGCCGACGACGAGTCCGACCGGCGTCAGCGCGAGGTCGAGCCACCCCGGAATCGTCGTCGCGGCCGACGCGAGCAGGTACGTCACGAGACCGCCGAAGTAGACGCCGAGGACCGCGAGCGTGGAGTCGCCGGGCCGGAGCGCGAGGCGGGCGAGGGCCGACCGCTCGACCAGCGCACTCTCGTCTGCGACCGCGAGCGCGCCGCTGGCGACGAGATACCCCGCCGCCAGTCCCGCCGCGGCGTAGCCGAGGTGGGCGAGTTCCAGACACGTCCGGCCCGGCGGGCAGCCGATTCTGGCGTCCCGATAGACCAGATACAGCGTCGGGACTGCGAGGACGAGCAGGGGGAGCGCGAGTCCCCTTCGCGGTCGGAGAGCGGTAGTCGCGTTCACGCCGCGTGATACCACGAGCGGTAAGGTAAAGGCCGGCGCTCAGTACCGGACGAGCTTCGTCGCCTCGCCGTCGTGGTCGAGTTCCTACGGGGTGTCGCACTGCGCTGAAAACAGTTCGGCTGGCTGAAACGGCGCGCAGTCGGGCGAACCGACTCGGCTTGCTCTCCTCAGTTTACCGACGGTCGGACCTTCTCGACGGCGGCGTCGAAGTGCTTCCTGCCGATTTCTATCTCGTCGGCGTTCTCGTCGGCCTGTTCGACGCCCCACGCCTCGGCGGCCTCCCGAATCGCCCGCATCGAGGCGTCGCGGACGACCGCCTCCAAATCTGCACCGGTGTACCCCTCCAACTCGGCGGCGAGTTCGTCCAAGTCCACGTCGTCGCCGAGCGGTTTGTCGTCGGCGTGGACCGAGAGAATCGCGCGGCGGCCCGCCTCGTCGGGCGCGGGCACCTCGATTTGCTCCTCGAACCGGCCGGGTCGAAGGAGCGCGCGGTCCAGCGCGTCCCGGCGGTTGGTCGCGGCCAGCACGACCAGATTGGGGTTCTCCGTGAGACCGTCCATCTCGGTCAGCAGTTGGGAGACCACGCGCTCGGAGACCTCCGCGCCGCCGCCCATCCCGGACCCGCGCTCGCCCGCGATGGAGTCTATCTCGTCGAAGAACACGATTGCGGGACTCGCCTGTCGGGCGCGGTCGAATATCTCCCGGACCGCCTTCTCGGACTCGCCGACGTAGCGGTCGAGCAGTTCCGGGCCGTCGACGTGGATGAAGTTTACGTCGCTCTCGCCCGCCAAGGCCCGCGCGAGGAGGGTTTTCCCGGTGCCGGGCGGACCGTGTAGAAGGATGCCCGCCGGCGGTTCGGTGTTGGTCTGCTCGAAGAGATTGCGATACGCCAGCGGCCACTCGACGGCCTCGGTCAGCGTCTGCTTGGCCTCCTCCAAGTCGCCGACCGCGGAGAAGTCGATTTCGGGCGACTCGGCGACGAACTCCCGCATCGCCGAGGGGTCCACCGAGGCCATCGCCGTCTCGAAGTCCTCGCGGGTGACTTCGACCTCCATCAGGGCCTCCTCGTCGGCCCCGGCGTCGCGCGCCCGCCGGAGCGCCGCCATCGCGGCCTCGGTCGAGAGCGCGTGGAGGTCCGCGCCGACGAACCCGTGGGTGCTGGCCGCGAGTCTGTCGAGGTCGGCGTCGTCGGCCAGCGGCATCCCGCGGGTGTGTACGTCGAGAATCTCGCGGCGGCCCGCCTCGCCGGGCACCCCGATTTCTATCTCGCGGTCGAACCGCCCGCCCCGGCGGAGCGCCGGGTCGATGGCGTCCACCCGGTTGGTCGCGCCGATGACCACGACCTCGCCCCGGGACTCCAGTCCGTCCATCAGCGAGAGCATCTGGGCGACGACGCGGTTCTCCACGTCGCTGTCCTCGTCGCGTTCGCCCGCGATGGCGTCTATCTCGTCGAAGAACACGATGGTCGGGGCGTTCTCGCGGGCCTGCTCGAACACCTCCCGCAGGCGCTCCTCGCTCTCGCCCTTGTACTTGCTCATTATTTCGGGACCCGAGACCGTGACGAAGTGGGCGTCCACCTCGTTGGCGACCGCCTTCGCTATCATCGTCTTCCCGGTGCCGGGCGGGCCGTACAGCAGGACGCCCTTGGGCGGGTCGATGCCGAGTCGCCGGAACAGCGCGGGGTTCGAGAGGGGGAGTTCGACCATCTCGCGGACCCGCCGGAGTTCCTCTTCGAGGCCGCCGATGTCCTCGTAGGTCGCGCCCGTGGGTTTCTGAGGGGTCTGGTCGCCGTCGTCGCCGTCGCCGCCGTCGCCGCCGATAGGTATCGAGACGCTTCCCGACCCGGACCCGACGTTCGGCCGCGACCCGCCGGACCCGCCCGACACCGCTACCGTGACGTCGGTGTCGTCGGTCACGCGGACCACGCCGTCGGGGTCGGTGCCCCCGACGTGGAACGTCCCGGCGTCGCCGAGGCGTTCGATGCGGACGCGCTCGCCCTCCTTGACCGGTCGGTCCCGGAGCGTGCGCTTGAGCGCCGCTTCGAGCGTCTCGCGGTCGTCCTCGTCGAACGTCGCGGTCGGCGCGAGCGCGACCGATTCGGCGTCCGCCACCGAAATCTGGCGGACGGTCACGGTGTCGCCGATGCTGACTCCGGCGTTGGCCCGCGTCTCGCCGTCCACTTGGAGGACGCCGCGCTGAACGTCGGTGCCCGCCGGCCACACCTTGACCACGGTGTCGCGTTCGCCCTCTACGACGACGGTGTCGCCGCTGAGGACGCCGAGCGCCGACCGGGCCGACTCGGGGATTCGTGCGATTCCCCGGCCCGCGTCGCGCTTCTCTGCGCCCTGTACGGTGAGTTCGACTGCGGCCGAACCCTTCGCGTTCATGACACACTCTCGTCGCTCGTCCGTATTGAGGGTTCCCCTACCGAGAGCGGTGACGCTCGGCGC